>NZ_OY771647.1:719456-1361412 GCF_963674925.1 uncultured Draconibacterium sp. | reverse complement strand
TTCGCTTTACGTTAAGGAAGATTTTAAAGGACACTACCTGTATATTGTTGAAAAGGCCGGCGGGAAAAATGTCGCTAAAAAAGTTTACGTAACACTGGGCGTTAGCAATAACAACATGACCGAGATTACTGAAGGTCTAACAGCCGGAACTCAGGTTATTTCCGAAGGTTACAACCAGGTTGTTAACGGAACTGTTGTGAAGATCAATTAAACCACTACCTAAAAATTCTTCAAAATGGAGAAAGAAACTGAAAAACATAAATCTGAAATAACACGCAAGTTTAAACCAACGTTTCTTGCGCTAAAGAATAAAACCACGGTATACATTTTTACGGCACTGTTGGTTTTATTCGGAATCTTCTCGTATCAGCAAATGCCCCGCGAGGCCATGCCCGAGATTGTTGTTCCGTATATTTTTATTCAAACATTGTATCCCGGAAACTCGCCGGTTGATATTGAAAACCTGTGTACGCGCCCCATTGAAAAAGAATTGAAAGGGCTGAAAGGCGTGAAAGAAGTTACGTCGGCATCGTACCAGGATGTAAGTACCATTATTGTTGAGTTTAACACTACTGTTACCATAAAACAGGCGCTTCAGGATACTAAAGACCGTGTTGACCAGGCAAAATCGGAGCTACCCGGCGACTTGCCCAGCGATCCGTATGTAACCGATTTCGATCTTTCGGAATATCCGATTATGAATGTAAACGTTTCGGGCGAATACAACATGCGCGACCTGAAAAAGTATGCAGAGATAATGCAGGACGAATTTGAAGGCTTCAAGGAAATATCAGAAGCCAACATTCGGGGTATTGAAGAACGCGAAATCCAGATTAACATCGATCCATATAAACTCGATGCTGTTGGGCTAACTTTTGAAGATGTGGCTTTCGCCATTCAGTTGGAAAACATCAGCATGGGAGCCGGACAGTTTACTGCCGACCAAACCCGCCGTACCATTCGTACCGATGCCAATTATACAAGTATCGATCAAATTGCCAATACCATTATTAAGGTAAACATGGGCAAACCGGTCTATATCCGCGACGTGGCAACCGTAGTTGACGGCTATAAAGAACAGGCAACGATTGCCCGCCTGAACGACCAACCGGTACTTACCTTGTCGGTTACCAAAAAATCGGGAGAGAACATCCTTGCTGCTTCGCAAAATGTTATCAATGCAATTGACCAGCTAAAAGCACGTGGCCAAATTCCCAAAGACCTTGATGTAGTTGTTACCGACGACATGACCGTATACATTGAAGATACCATTTCGAACCTCGAAAACAGTATTATTCTGGGAATGATCCTGGTAACTTTTATACTATTCCTGTTCCTGGGTTTCCGTAACGCACTTTTTGCCGGTTTGGCCATTCCATTGTCCATGTTCCTGTCGTTTGTTATTCTGCAGCAAAGCGGAATTACCTTAAACTCCATGGTGCTTTACGGACTGATACTTGCACTGGGTATGCTGGTAGACAATGCCATTGTTGTGGTTGAAAATGTATACCGACTCCTAAGCGAGGGAAATCCCTTACAAAAAGCCACCAAACAAGGGGTAAGCGAAATTGCCTTCCCCATCATTTCGTCAACATTAACTACACTTGCCGCTTTCTTCCCGCTACTGGCGTGGGAAGGTATTATTGGTGAGTTTATGAAAATATTACCGCAAACATTAATCGTGGTACTAGCCTCATCCCTGTTTGTGGCACTTATAATTAATCCGGCGTTTATTTCATCCTTTATGAAAGTGGATGATATAAACCGGAAAGCCAATGTGAAAAAAGTGTTGCGAAATGCTGCAATATTTGCCGGTATCTCCGTCTTGTTTTACGTGGCCAAAATTTTCTTATTGGGAAATCTATTGGCAACCGTAGCCTTTTTAATGATAGCCAATTTGTTTGTGTTAAGACCGGTGGCACGCTGGTTTCAAACTAAGTTTCTGGTTTGGCTCGAGAAAATGTATACCAATCAATTGAGGCATGCATTAACCGGACCATGGCCTTACATTTACTTTGGCGGAACTACTTTATTGCTAATATTTTCTATCTATTTTTATTTCTTCGTAAGCAATCCCAAAGTGGTTACCTTTCCGAGTACCGATCCAACAACCATTTTTGTTACCACAGAATTGCCGCTGGGAACTTCGATTGAAAGAACCGATGAAGTTTCGCGCGAGGTGGAAAATATTATAAAAGAAACGATTAAACCGGTTAATCACATTGTGAAATCGGTTACTACCAATGTTGGTGTTGGTATGAGTGGTGGCATGTTCTCGAATAATGAGGAAAGCCCGAATAAATCGCTCACTTCTGTATCGTTTGTTGAATACAAACTGCGCGATGGCATCAACACAGCGATTGTTATGCAGGATATTGCCAAAAATCTTGACGGCTTTGTTGGTGCAAAAATTTTCGTAGAAAAGGATGATCAGGGACCGCCAACAGGAGATCCGGTTAGTATTGATGTGTCAGGCGATGAGTTCGATCAGCTTATCCATATCACTGACGATTTTATGCGAATTATTGAAGAAGACAATATTCCGGGAATTGACGAATTGCAACTCAATATTAACACCAACCAACCCGAGATGCTTATTCAGGTTGATCGCGAACAGGCACGTTTATACGAGCTTTCGACCCAACAAATTGCTATGGCATTCCGGAATTCGATTTATGGTTACGAAGCCAGTCAGTTTAAAGATGGCGAGGATGAATACGATATTTTTGTTCGATTGGATGAAAAATACCGCAACGATGTTTCTACTTTAATGAACCAGAAAATTCCGGTTAACGATAGCAAAATTCCTATTTCGTCGGTAGCATCGTTCAAGTATTCCACTTCGTATGATAAAATCAGCAGGATTGACAACAAACGTGTAATTTCCATTACATCGGGGGTTATGGAAGGCTATAATGCCAACGAAATTAACAGTCGTATTGAACAGCTTCTTGAAGATTATGAAATGCCTGAGGGTTATACCTACGAGTTTTCGGGCGAGCAAAAAGAACAGGCCGAAAGTATGGAGTTCCTGATTTATGCATTGATTATCGCCGTGGCCATGATTATGATTATTATGGTTACACAGTTTAACTCCTTTATCCGCCCGGCAATTATTATTGCCACCGTTTTGTTCAGCACCATTGGTGTATTCCTTGGATTGGGAATCTTTCAGATGGAGTTTGTAGTAATTATGACGGGTATTGGAATTATTTCGCTGGCGGGGATTGTGGTAAACAACGGTATTGTACTAATCGACTACATTGACCTGACCCGGCAGCGCAAACGTGAAGAACTCGGCTATTCAGAAAAAGCTTTCTTACCAAAACAGGTTCAGATTGATGCGCTGGTAGAAGCCGGGAAAACCCGTTTACGCCCTGTATTGCTAACAGCAATTACTACAGTGTTAGGTTTGCTGCCGCTGGCCGTTGGCTTAAACTTTAACTTCTTTACGCTGTACTCGCGCTTCGATCCGCAGATATCGGTTGGTGGCGAAAGTGTAGCGTTCTGGGGGCCAATGTCGTGGACTGTAATATTTGGTCTTACCTTTGCCACTTTCTTAACGCTGTTAATTTCTCCGGTGATGTATATGATTACCATCCGGATTAACTACAGTATAAAAAAATGGACCGGTAATTTGCCGGAAGACAATATGCCGAAAAAACCGGAAGTATCGGAATAAACCGGTGCTTTTAACAG
Organism: uncultured Draconibacterium sp.; assembly: GCF_963674925.1. Lineage (NCBI taxonomy): Bacteria > Pseudomonadati > Bacteroidota > Bacteroidia > Marinilabiliales > Prolixibacteraceae > Draconibacterium > uncultured Draconibacterium sp. The sequence goes on along the minus strand of NZ_OY771647.1, from coordinate 1,357,713 downwards.
AAAACGGGTAGTCAAAAATGGCTACCCGTTTTTTTATCGCAATAAATTTCCTTCGAATTACACTAATTATCCCCGACCAGATCCTATTAGTCCCCTTCGATCTGGATTATCTGCGTGTCGTTAATTTATAATGTTATACCAGCGAATCGCCCTTCTGAATTCGTACATCGGTAACAAACTTCTTTATCTGATCTTCATCTTCGCGCCGGCAAATCATTAAAGTATCGTTTCGCTCGGCAATAATAAAACCATCAAGTCCTTGAATTACTGCCATTTTGTTTTTCGAAATATCTACAATGCAGTTTTCGGTATCATACAACATCACATTATCTGCCCGAATTACATTGCCCTCTTCATCTTTTTCTTTGTTTTCGTATAACGAACTCCAGGTTCCCAGGTCGCTCCATCCAAAATCGGCTGTTAACACATACACATTTTTTGCCTTTTCCATAATACCATAATCAATTGATATAGCCTGACACTCGGAGTATGTTTTCCGTATAAAAGGTTCCTCACTCGATGTGTTCATTTTGCTGCGGCCATGTTCAAATTTCAGGGCAATTTCGGTTAAATGCTGCTGCAGCGACTCGAGCATGGTAGATAACGACGAAATAAAAATTCCCGAGTTCCAGTAAAACTCTCCACTTTCGATAAAAATCTTCGCCATTTCTTCGTTGGGCTTTTCCGTGAAGGTTTTTACTTTATAAAGGTTGTCCAGATCATTAAACTCCTTTTTTCGTTTCACCTGAATATAACCATAACCTGTTTCGGGGCGGTTTGGCTTAATACCCAGTGTTAGCAAAGCTGGCTTTTCAGATACGAACTCAAGCCCGTTTCGGACTTGCCTTTTAAACTCCTCCTCTTTCAAAATCAAATGATCGGATGGTGTTACTATGATATTGGCCTCCGGATCGATGAGCGCAATTTTATTGGCTGCATAAGCCAAACATGGTGCGGTATTGCGTCGCAGGGGTTCCAGCAGGATCTGTTCATCGTGAAGCTCCGGAAGCTGCGATTTTACCAGATCTTTATACAATGCGTTTGTAACAACAATAAAATTCTCTTTGGGTACAATCTCCTGAAACCGCTCGTATGCCTGTTGAATAAATGTTTTCCCTGTTCCTAGTATATCTAAAAATTGTTTTGGGCGTGCTGTGCGGCTAAGTGGCCAAAAACGACTTCCTACACCACCTGCCATTATCACACAAAAATTGTTAGCCATCTGTCTGTGTTTTGTTCTTAATATCAATCTTCCCTGAGATTGTAACTTTGAAAATACAGAATTATTTTGTTATTCTTGCCTTAGCCCGATTCAAATTCATAAAAATTTTGTTTCCGGTTATTAAGTTGTAATTTTAGCCGATTACATTAGCAAGAAACTTAAAACAATGGGGTTTTTCTTTCATATAGGCCGTTATTTTGCAATGCTGAAACGGGTTTTTGCACGACCCGAGAAACACAAGCTGTATTTCAGGCAACTTTTTCACGAGATCGATAACCTGGGCGTAAACTCAGTGGGAATCGTAATTATCATTTCGATTTTTATTGGCGGAATTATGACCATCCAGTTCGCCTATAGTATGGCAAACCCACTTTACCCTGTTGAACTGGTAGGTTTGGGTACACGCGATACACTTTTGCTCGAATTCTCGTCAACCATGCTGGCGCTGATTATGGCCGGAAAAGTGGGTTCAAATATTACATCCGAAATAGGCACCATGCGTGTTACCGAGCAAATTGATTCACTGGAAATTATGGGCGTCAACTCGGCAAGCTACCTTATTCTTCCAAAGATTATTGCAGTGGTTTTTGTCTTTCCGTTTTTGTATATCATCAGTGTATTTTTTGGTTTGCTGGGCGGTATGGTAACAGGGCCAATTGCAGGGGTAATATCTATTCCGGATTATATTGCCGGTATCCAGTGGTTGTTTTACCCTTATTACATTACTTTCTCGATAATAAAATCACTGTTTTTCGGATTTCTGGTGGCTTCGGTGCCGGCCTATTTTGGTTATTACGTGCAGGGCGGCGCACTCGAGGTAGGTAAAGCCAGTACAAAAGCTGTAGTAAATACCAATATTCTCATCCTGTTTTTCGACTTAATATTAACCCGCCTGCTATTAACATGATTACACTTAAAAACATAGTAAAAACCTTTGACGGGAATACGGTTCTGAAAAGCATTTCAACCGTATTTGAGCAGGGAAAAACCAACCTGATTATTGGCCGAAGCGGTTCGGGGAAAACGGTTTTGCTAAAATCCACACTGGGACTTTTTGAGGTTGACAGTGGAGAGATCTGGTACAACGACCGCAATTTCACCCTGATGAATCAAAAGGAACGAAAAATTCTGCGCCGCGAAGTGGGAATGGTTTTTCAGGGCGGAGCCTTGTTTGATAGCATTTCTGTTGAAGGCAATGTGCGCTTTCCGCTCGATATGTTTACCGAAATGAGCTCAGCCGAAAAACAAAAGCGTGTTGAATTTTGCCTTGATCACGTAAATATCGACCAGCAGGCTTTTAAACTCTCGCCCAGCGAAATAAGCGGCGGAATGCAAAAACGTGTTGCCATTGCGCGCGCCATTGCGTTGAATCCGAAGTACCTGTTTTGCGACGAACCCAACTCGGGCCTCGATCCCGAAACAGCAACGGTTATCGATCAACTCATTCAAACACTTACCAAAGAATTTCAGATGACCACCATTATTAACACACACGACATGAACTCGGTGATAGAAATTGGCGAGTCGGTGCTGTTTATTTCGCATGGCGAAAAGGAATGGGAAGGCACCAAAAACGAAATCCTGGATTCGGGGAACCAAAAACTGGATGATTTTATTTTTGCCAATAAACTTTATGCGCAAATGAAGAAGGGGCAGTAGTGTAAAATACACTATACTGCAACTCTTAATAATCATTAGTTCATATTGCAAAACAAAAACTTCTTTTACTTTTACCAAAAAATTCGGAACCAGAACTTCTGTCTTCTGACTTCCGGCTTCAAACTTTTTTAGCATGAACTACGAATGCCTAATCTGCCAGGTAAAAGCACTGCAAAAACGTATGGACAAATACGAAATTGCAGAGGAAAAACGAAATAAGATTGTGAGTCAGGCCATTTCAACCATTGCCGGCATTGACCTCGACAAAAGTTTTTCGCCCGAAATTACCAGCAATATTTTAAGGGAACTGGCGAAAGAATCGGATATAAAAGATCCGTATAGCGCTGAAAAAGAAGAAAGCAACCAGGCATTGTTGAGTCGTTACAGCGAATTCAGAACAAAGGTAGAAACGTCCGTTGATAAATTTGACACTGCATTGCGTTACGCCATTGCCGGAAACATTATCGATTTTGGCCCAACGCATCATTTTGATGTAGATGAAACAATTGATAAGGTCTTTCAAACCCATTTTGCCATTGATGATTCGGAAGCTTTAAAAGCCGAAATAAAAAAAGCTAAAACCATTTTGTACCTCGGCGATAACTGCGGCGAAATTGTAATGGACAAACTCTTCCTGGAAACCATCGGGCACGCGAATGTAATATTTGCCGTTCGCGGCCAGCCCGTTTTAAACGATGCTACCTTAAAAGAAGCCCATGAAGTAGGTCTGCACGAAGTTGCTTCGTTAATCACAAATGGCGATAATACGCCGTCAACCTTGCTGCACCGGGTAAGCAAAGAGTTTCTGGAAATCTATCGCTCGGCCGACCTCATCATTTCAAAAGGTATGGGAAATTTTGAAGGATTGATGGATGAAAACGATCCGCGCCTGTTTTACCTGCTGATGATAAAATGCCCTGTTATAGGTCAAAAGGTTGGTGCCGAAAAAGGAGACTTTGTGGTAAAACGAAGCACGAGTTGAAACACAAAGACACTAAGGCACAAAGATTAGAAACATATTGGACACATAGGTCACATTAGATTGTTTCTTAACTTAAGCCTTTGCTGACCGCAGCTAGATTGTTCTCTAGCGAAATTGCAAAACTGTTAACTGTCACTGAAAACTGTTTACTTTTCTCCCGGTTCTGCAATCAAAAATCGTTAATCATCATTCGAGATTTCTATAAGTGAGCTTCGTGTTTAAAACTACTTTTTAGGATCGAGAGTAACCACCGGAATAATCAATTCCTCCATAGAAATACCGCCGTGCTGGAACGTATCTTTATAATAATTAGCGTAATAATTGTAGTTATTCGGATAAGCAAAAAAGTCGGTTCCCTGCGCAAAAACATAGCTGGTACTCACATTTCGCGATGGCAGATAAATGCTCCGCGGGTCGCGAATCTCAAACACATTCTTCGATTTGAAGTTCAGATTTTTACCCAGTTTGTAACGCAGGTTGGTATTGGTTTCGCGATCGCCAATAATTTTCACCGCATTATCAACACGAATAGCACCGTGGTCGGTAGTAATTACCACTCGAATGTCTTCATCAGCAAGCGACTTTAATAACTCCAGCAACGACGAGTTTTTAAACCAGCTTAAGGTTAGCGAACGATACGCTTTTTCGTTGTTGGCCAACTCGCGAATCATATCCATTTCGGTGCGGGCATGCGAAATCATATCCACAAAATTCACCACCATCACCGAAAGATCGCTTTTCAAAATATTATTCAGATTATCGGTTACCCAGCGCTCCTTTTTAGCTCCCGATCCTTTTTCGAAATACAGGCTCTCTTTACGCGAAAAACGTTCCAGTTGTTTACGCACTAGTTCCTCTTCGTTACGGTTTTTATAGCCTTCGTTATCGTCGTCGAGCCACAATTGCGGGTACAACTTTTCAATTTCTGATGGCATTAAACCGGCAAACATGGCATTACGGGCATACATGGTAGCTGTAGGCAAAATTCCACAATACAGGTCTTCCGTTACCGTGCGGAAATAGTTATTTATCTCGGGGCTAAATATCCGCCACTGATCGTAACGCAAATTATCCACCACCAATACAAAAGTTTTTTTTCCTTCGTTGAGGTGTGGAAAAACCTTGTGTTTAAAGATATCGGGCGACAACATCGGGCGGTCTTCAAAATCCCGGGTAAACCAATCCTGGTAGTTCTCTTTTATAAACCGGAAAAAAGCCTTATTGGCCTCCTCTTTTTGCATCGAAAGAACCTGGTCCATGGCCGAATCTTCCGACTCGCTCAACTCCAGTTCCCAGTACACCAACTTACGGTAAATATCCTTCCATTCATCAAAAGTCAGCCGGTCGTTTAGTTTCATCCCGATCTGGGCAAACTGCATCTGGTATTTCGATGTGGTTTGTTCGGTAACCAGGCGTTTCTGATCGATGTTCTTTTTCAGTGTCAGCAATATCTGTTTTGGATTGACCGGTTTTATCAGGTAATCGGCAATTTTAGCGCCAATTGCCTCATCCATTATATTTTCCTCCTCGCTTTTGGTAATCATTACCACCGGCACATTGGGCGCAAGGTCTTTAATTTTAGTCAGCGTTTCCAAACCTGTCAGACCCGGCATATTCTCGTCGAGAAAAATAATGTCGAAGTAACCGGCTTCCACTTTCTCAATCGCATCGAGACCGTTATTAGCCGTTTCAACTTCGTAACCTTTTTCCTGTAAAAATATGATGTGCGCGCGTAAGAGATCTATTTCGTCGTCTGTCCAAAGTATTCTTGGCTTGTTCATTCGTTTTAAATTTTATAATTACCGGCCCATGAGTTAATTAAAAATTTAAAACTCATGGAACCGCTTCGCTTTCGCATAATTTTTTGAATCATTTTCTTTTTCAATTTAATGATTAATAAAATCATGCTCATTTCATTTACAATTCTTTTTTCGTTTTCTGTTTCGTTCGTTCCAATCTGTTAAAGATAAGAACAAAATGAGTGCCGTTAAAGTATGCGCTTAACAAACTTTAACCACTCTCAGGTACTCTTCACAAGCCCTCGTTCAATCCGTTAGATAATTAAGTCGAAGCGTACAAAGCAAATTGAATCCTCAACTTTAAATGTCCATATTACCTTATGCTGAACTTGTATCAACATCTTTCGCCCCGGGAAATCAACTATTAAAATTTTAGTCCCTGAAACGAGTTCAGGGTGACGCCCTGATTATGGTTGATCGTAGATTTAGCTCCTCAGTCTCCTTGAGCCTTTATGTACTTAGTGGTAAAAGATTGTTATTGCAGAAACACGCTAACTACTAATTCCCCAAATAGATCGCTTTGTAGAAATCCATGTATTCGGTAATATTTTTCTCGCGGAGGAAAATACCAAAGTTCTCATCCGAAATCAGGAAATTACGGTACTGAGCCGTTCCGAGTGGATCGAACAGATCGCGATTGCGCACCACCACACTAAAATACTGACGTGCCGTTGCCTCATCTTCCATACCTTTAACAATGATGAGCTGACGAACCTGATCCAGCTGCTGCTCTTCGATGGTAAAGCCCGAGTTGGCAAAATTCGACTGGTTATACGCAGCAATTCCGTTAATAAAGGCATCTTTAAATACACCTGTTGCCGGAATAACAAACACTATTCGGTGCGGCCCTTCAATGTTCTGGTTGTACGGCGAATCGGCCAGCGAAGCCCTTTCAGCCTGAACATCCGGTGTTGGCTCAGCTGCTTGTGTAGCTGTTGTTGGTGTTGTAGTCTGGCTTTCGGTATCCGACGACGAATCGGAAGCCCTGCGCTGAATATAATTGTCGCGGAAGAAAACGATGTACTCATCCACTTTATTCTCGTCGAGTAAAGCCTTCAGGTTATCATCGGTAATCAGGAAGTTGCGGTAAGTCGATTGCCCCAGTGGTTCGAACAAACTACGTGTAGTAATTGCCCTGCGGAAATACGACATCGATTCGTTAATTGCCGGAATTCCGTGAACCACCAGTAAGCGATAATCGCCCACTTCTTTTGCCTGCAGCGCCAGTCCCCACGAGCGGAATTGGTCGCGGTTAAAATCGGCAAATCCACGCATTAAGGGTCGTAACGACAGGTTCTTGTCTTTAACGGCAATCACAAAATTCTGAGTGGTATCAACATTTGTATCGTATAATCCTGCCGGACCTGCGTTTACAGTAACAAAGGTACCACGCTCATTCAGTGCGTTGTCTTCGGCTGCGGCACGCGCCATCAACTCTTCAGGCGAGATATCCATTTCGTCGTCGCTGAAATTTGAGCGGATAAAACGGCTGTAATTCTTTACAAAGAACTTCATGTAATCGGCTGTTGAGCGTTCTTCCATAACCGCCCGGTAGTTGGTCGACGATATCACAAAGTTCATATAATCAATTCCCTGTAAGGTTTTGAAAACCGATGCTTTTCTGATAATCGCTCCGTGATAGATTAGGGCATTTTCTTTGTTGGTCATCGAGCGCACCAACACAAAAGCCAGCTTATCGTCGAGGTATTCCGTCTCAATATCGAAATCAATTTTTGTATAGTGGTCGATGTTGTAATTGGCAATATCAAACTTCAGACGATTCAAATCGATATTGTCCTCTTCGTCGCGCGGATAGGCAATAACAAAATAATGCAACAGATCTTCGTCGTAACTGAATTTACCACCAAACTCGTCGTCGGCAAAGAAATTTTCGGGCAACAGTTCTTCGTTTTGAATCTCTTCGCTGATGTATCCCATTTCCACCAGTTTCTGGTAATCGGTAAGCGTGCTGTCCTGAATAAGCGTAAGTATTTCATTCGCCAGCGGCGATGGTTCTTTTGCCGGATATTCTGTCAGGTACCCTTTTAGCAAGGCTTCAAAATTGTGTACATCGGTTAACACCCCATTGGCAACCATTTCCATAAAATCAATTTTCGGAAGGATCACCGTATCCGGCTCCATGTTTTTCATTTGCCCGGTAAGCGACAGTACGTTTTGGTACCTTCCCTGCTTGTAATTTCGGAATGTTTCCTGGTACAAGTGGTTCATGCTGTCGGTTTTGGCTGCCATCTCCACAAAGAAATTTGGATTTTGCAGAAACTGCGCGAACTTACTTTTCGGATATTCAGAAATAATGAGATTCCGGTAATAGTTTGCTTTTTCTTTGTCGCCCAATAACTCATATAAATCGTACAAATCAAAATAAGCCGACAAGAGATAAATATTGTTTGGATAACGTTTTATCAGCTCTTCAAAAGCCTCGGCCGAGCGTTCGTAATCTTCAAATTCCGATTTAAATATTTTTCCTGCGTTGTAAAGTGCGTCTCGAATTCGTGCGTGCGATACTGTCATCATCGAATCGGTTAAAGGCAAATCCTGTGTATAGAATTCCTTTTTCAACGGGTCTTCCACACGCTGTTCTTCGGGTTCGGCTTCAGCCATTTGCTCGCCTTCTTCCATCGACACAATGGCCTTGTTCGATCGTCGCCAATCGTCCTCAAGCGTTCGTCGCCCCCATTGCTGCTGGAAAGTTACCCGCCCGTACGACACGGTTTGCGGATTATAGAAATACCAGCCTCCGCCACCTGAATTTCCCATTCCCATGCGGTAACGGTTTGAGCGGAAATACCCCTGACTTTGTGCATCCTGCATGGCCACATTTTCCATGTTTCGCTGTCGCTCCTGTTCTTCTTTCATCAGGTTGGCAATCAAAGCTTCGCGCTCTACATCCGACATTTGAGCCACTCTTTGCAGACTGTCTTCACGTTCAACCAAAAGTATATTATCAACCAAATTTGTTAAACTCCGGTAGCGTGCCGACACATTGTCGTAATTCGGATACGTTTCGTCGATAATGATCATTGCACTATCGTAGTACGACTGTGCGCCGCGGTAATTCAAATCCTCGAAATAAATATCGGCCAGCGTAATCGACGATAATGCCCGCTGGTATTGATTTTTAAAACTTGTAGCTACCGATTCTTTGTAGTTATCCTTGGCCACATCGCGGTTTCCTTCGCGGAAAAAAATGTTACCTAAAGCATAATAGATCTGGTCGCGGAAATCGACATTCTTTTTGTCGCGCAGCATTTTATTCAACTGCTTTTTCAAATCTTCCGTATTTCCTTCGCCCGAGAATACACCTGCACTATTTATCATCGCGTTAAACGCCATGGTATAATCAGGATTCATTTTAGTAACCTTTTTAAAGGCTGTCGCTGCCGCCTCATTCTGGCCAAGCTCCTGGTATAGTTGCGCTACAATATATTGCAGACGGGCCTTATCTTTTTTCCATAAGGTTTTGTCGATGGCAATATCGAGCAAGCGAATAGCATTGTCGTATTCAAACTGCTTCTTGTAATAGAAAGCCGTTGCAATGGCAAAATCGCGCTCCAGGCTTTTAGGGAAATCATCGTACGACTGAATGGCCTGAATAACTTCGTTGGCTTCAATATAACGTTCCAGCTCGGTATAGGCCCGAATCAGCCAAACCTGCGCCTCATCAGCGGTTTCTTCGTCGGGGTATTTACGCACCACATACGAGAAATTATCGATGGCCGCATAAAAATTATGTTGATAGAAATAGGCTTTCCCCATTAAGAGGTAACTGTCGTCGATCCAATTGTTAAACTCATCCTGGCTGGCAAACTCCTGGTATTTGCGCGAACCACCACCCTTTTTACGTTTTGGCTTTTTGGTAATGGAATGAATCTCGATTAGTTTCGAACATTTTATAACCGCATAATCCATATCCGATTTTACCATTCGCGTAGCCGATGGATCGCTTTCTTTGTAGATGGGCAAAATACGGGTAAAGTCGTCCTCAATACGTTCTTCAATCGTTGCAACACCTTCTTTTACTGCCTCGTTGGCATTAAAATAAACATTGTAACGCGAAGTAACATTATGGAAAGTTCGTGATGCACGGGTATTTTTTTCAGTAGAACAGCCGGCAAAAATCGAAACCAATAAGAACAGGAATATGGTATGTAAAAATCGTTTCTTCAAGCAGTTTTTTGTTAACTCATTGAATAAACTCAGGAATCACAAGATTATTGCCTGTTGTTCCTGAATTGTTGCATTTTGTAAACGCTGTAAAAATAAGAAAAAATGAATGTTCAACAGAATTAATTACCGGATGGGGGAGATAATACATTTTAAAGGGATTATGCCCCGGAAAAAAGGCAGAGATGCGCGCTTTGTGCACCTCTGCTCTTTCAATTTATTTTCGTGAAATTTTTACCTTTTTGGTTGGCGCCATTTGTATGTTGCGCACATGCACACGATGTTTCACTTTTTCAGCTACATCGGCAAAAGCCTGCCCCGTAATTGTGTCGCCGTTGGCAGCTACCGGAGTACCTTCATCGCCACCTTCGCGAATGCTCTGAACAATCGGAATTTGCCCCAACAATGGTAAGCCTAACTTATCGGCCAGTTTTACACCACCTTCCTTTCCAAAAATGTAGTATTTATTTTCAGGCAGTTCTTCCGGTGTAAACCAGGCCATGTTTTCTACCAAACCCAATACCGGTACATCAACCGATTTACTTTGGAACATACTGGTTCCGCGAACAACATCGGCCAAAGCCACATCCTGCGGAGTGGTTACAATCACCGCTCCGGTTACCGGAACGCTTTGTACCAGGGTAAGGTGAATATCGCTGGTGCCAGGAGGCAGGTCGATCAGCAAATAATCCAGTTCGCCCCAGTTTCCTTCCGAAATCAGCTGCTTCAGAGCGTTTGATGCCATTGGCCCGCGCCAGATAATGGCACTGTCGGGATCAACAAAAAAGCCTACTGATAAGAATTTTACACCGTATTTTTCCAGTGGATTGATCATTTCGCGATCGTTGATTTTTACTCCTGCCGGACGTTCGCCTTCAACACCAAACATTTTTGGAATTGAGGGACCAAAAATATCGGCATCCAACAAACCCACTTTTGCGCCACCTTTTGCCAGCGCAACAGCTGTGTTAACAGCAACCGTTGATTTACCAACACCACCTTTACCCGAAGCAATGGCCACAATATTTTTAACGTTGGGCAAAACCGGACGCTCCATGTCGTGAATGAATTTCACGGCTATGTTGTCTTCAATTTCAACCTGCTCGCCAAGGTATTTTTTTATGGCTGCTTCGCACGCTATAACCAGTGCCTCAATATTCGGGTCGTTGCTTTTCTGAAAAACCAGCGAAAAACTGATTCGTTGTCCGGCAATGCGGATTTCCTGTGGCATTTCCAGTTGCACCACATCTTCGTCGCTTCCCGGATATTTTACGGTGCGCAGCGCATCGGTAACATCTTTCGGGACAATTAATTTTCTTGGTATATCTGCCATTTTAAAATGCTTATTTTGACTTTTTTGAAAAATTATTTGTAGCTGCAAATTTAATAATTGCAATTAGATGAACAGTTTAAACAGAGAAATGTTTTGATTATTAATTTGAACTTTTGACCACATAGATTGACTTAAACCCAGAGGAATATGTATCGTACCTACGGCACTTCAATTTGCCTTGCCTAAATAGCCTACCGTTGTTTCGTCCCTACGGGACTGGGTTGTGCAATAAAAGCAGTTAGAGTTCCTTCGTCGGGTCCCAGAATTTTTCTTTAAAATCGAGGATCTTGTCACCATCCAGTTTCAGCCCTTCGGCTTCCAGCAACTCCTGCATGGCATTGGGATTATCGAAGTGATGTTTACCGGTTAGCAGTCCGTTGCGGTTTACCACCCGGTGTGCCGGAACAAATTCGGGATGCGAATGACTGGCATTCATTGCCCAGCCCACCATTCGAGCTGCTCCCGGCGACCCAAGGCAGGCGGCAATTGCACCGTACGATGTTACCCGTCCCGGTGGTATCTGCTTTACTACTTCGTAAACCTGGTTAAAAAAATCGCTCATAGACTAATTTATAAATTTCTAGTTACCAATTAGATATTCTATATCGACCGTTAGATATTGGAAATTTTTCAATAATAAATATCCAATGTAGAACAATCAATTTTCAACTCCCACCTGAATATTCTTCATTGAACTTTGATGGTGGAAACTTCCCCATTTTAATGACTTAGTTTTGATCTGGCTGTTTTAACACTTTTAGCGAAAATGGCCAATAATTCTTCGTTCTCTCTCAAAACAGATAAAATGTCCTCATCTGCAACAAATTTCTTCTTGTACATAATTTTCAGACACACCTTGGTCTCCCTGAGTTCTTTTAAAACAACTTGCATTTTATGAACAAAATCCCTTTGAGACTCTGCAGCCTGTGCCTCTCCATAGTTCAGTGCAGGAGAAGTTGAACTTCTTATCATCTGTCCTGACAAATGGTTCGCTAATCGTGTTGAAGGAAGTTTTTCGATTATTCCATCAACTAACAGAACAAAAATAATTAGCCTTTCCTCCAAATCGTATGTTCGGTCTTTCATAGTTTGATTTTCAGCTAATTTAAAGCAATCGTTCTGAATATGCCAATGCAAAACACAGAATTTCCAATTACCAATTTCTCCTAACTTGAATATTGGGCATCGAATACTGATTATTGGAAATTCTATTTAAAATATCCAATGTAGAACTTCCAATTCTCAATTACCAACTGCTTTTAACTTGAATATTGGGCGTTGAATATTGATTATTGGAAATTTTGTTTTCAATATCCAATGTAGAATCCTCAATTTCCAATTACCAACTGCTCTTAACTTGAATATTGGGCATTGAATATTGATTATTGATAATTTCAAACTCTTTTATAAGTCTCTTGCACTACGCCCAAAACTGCGATACTCGTCGCGTTCAATATCAATTTCGGGCTCTATGTATTCGCCGTCGTGTGGAATAAATGCCAGGTATTTACTTGGTATTCCACGGTCGAGCCACTGTTTTTCGTAAAACGTACGGATACGCAGCACATCGGTCAAACCTTCCCACTCGTACAAATTATCGGTTTCGGCCAATATTTCGAATTGATTGAGTTTAGCCATCTCCAGCGTGTAGTGGTACTGAAAATTACTGTCGGTTTTTAAATGCACCACACCGCCGGGTTTCAAAAACTTCCGGTATTTATTCAGGAACGTTGTTGAGGTAAGGCGTTTGCGCGCTTTCCGCATTTGCGGATCGGGGAAAGTGAGCCAGATCTCATCTACTTCATCCTTGCCAAAAAACTGCGGAATCAATTCGATGTTGGTACGCAGGAATCCCACATTTGTCATTTCGCGCTGGAAGGCCAGTTTTGCGCCTTTCCACAGCCGCGCGCCTTTAATATCCACACCAATGTAGTTGATGTTCGGATTCATTGCCGCCAGCTCAACAGTATACTCACCCTTGCCACAACCCAATTCTAAAATCAGGGGCTGATCGTTTTTAAAAAATTCGGCCGACCATTTTCCTTTTAAATGAAAATCATCGTGTCCAACCTTATGAAACGGCGCCTGAACAACGTGTTCAAAGCCTTGCATTTCATCAAATTTCTTCAGCTTTCCTTTTCCCACTTTTCAAAAATAAACTGCTTGTATTAATAAATTCTTTTGGTTTCCTATTTGATTTTTTCCACACGCACACCCACGTCGGAAATTCCTTTTAGCTCGTTGCTTCGCATGCCTTGCTGCAAACTTATGGTATAATCGCCCGAATGGGGGAAAAACACATTGCGCCGGTAAATGGCCTCACGGGTCTTTAATCCGCCAAAACCTTCACCCAGCCATTTCCCCGACGGATCGGCCAGCACCATTTCGAAAGTATCTTTCACCGTTTCGCCACCGGGTTGCTCAATGGTAACAAACAGCCACAGGTTGCTGTAGCGGTAATCCACATTGTTGCGCACATTAATATAAAGATTCTGATTTTGAAGGGTATCGGTAACCGGCACCTTAAACACTACCAGCGAATCTTTGTTCCAAACGCCTTTGTTTATTGGTTTGTATTTATCGAAAACGCTATGCGATTCGCAAGCTGCCATCAACACCACAATTCCCGCAAAAAGTATAATCTGAAAAAAACGACTCATTCTGCTTCAACTATTTTTTTTTCGAAAGATCAATACATCAAACGCTGTAAAACGTAAGTTGTTTTCTCTAATCACGGTTTTGGCTACGATTTTGATTGGATCGACGGTTTTGATTGCCCCCCCGGTTTTGATTCGGTTTGCGGTTTTGTCCGGTTCCCTGACTGTTATCTTGCCTGCGATCGGGATTCTGTCCCTGCGCACTGGGCTGATTTTGATTTCTGCCCCGGTTAGGATTACGACGGTTACTTCGTTTTTTCGAACGGGTGCTTTTCTTAGCCCGGTCGAAACGATCCAAATCTTCCTGCCCTACCACATTATGGAATGTGTCTTCCTTCTGTGCCCCGGCATCGTATTTTTCAATTACCAGTTTCTCGGGTTTTTTGCCGTTACGGTTTAATCGCAACACCTCTTTAACCCGTTTTACAGGAACTCCCACCAATGTTCCGGGACCTTCGCCGCGTGGAGCATACCAGTATATTCCTCCAAAAATATCAGCTTTCAAAAAGGAATAGGTCTTGTGTTCCGTTTCGAGCGGAATATGGTTTGGCGGGAAATCTTTTTGTGCATCAATGTAGGCATCCACCTCGAAGTTGAGGCAACACTTTAATTTACCACATTGCCCGGCCAGTTTTTGTGGGTTTAGCGAAATCTCCTGATGACGTGCTGCATTGGTTGTTACCGACACAAAATTGCTCATCCACGTTGAGCAGCAAAGTGAGCGCCCGCAAGGGCCTATTCCACCAATGCGGCCGGCTTCCTGGCGTGCACCAATCTGTTTCATTTCGATGCGGATGCGGAAAGTCTCGGCCAACACTTTTATCAGCTGACGAAAATCAACACGTCCATCGGCAATGTAATAGAAAATAGCCTTGGTTCTATCACCCTGGTATTCCACATCGCCAATTTTCATATCAAGGCGCAGGTCTTTCACAATCTGGCGCGACTTAATCATGGTTTCATGCTCCAGCGAAATGGCTTCTTTCCACTTGTCAATATCAACCGGTTTGGCGTGGCGGTAAACTTTGCGGTATTCGCCGTTATTCAGGGTTACTTTGTGGCGTTTCATTTGCTCAAACACCAGCTCCCCTTTTAGCGAAATAATGCCAATGTCGTGTCCAGGATTTCCTTCAACAGCCACCAGTTCACCAACTTTTAGTTTTAAGTTATTTACGTTTTTGTAGTAGTCTTTTCGGGTATTTTTAAAACGTACCTCAACAATGTCTTCGCCTTTGTAGGCAGGCTGAACATCGCCAAGCCAGTCGGTTACCTGCAGTTTTCCGCAGTTTCCAACTTTCGTTTGACATATCCCTCTATCTGTGGTATTTACTTCTTTCATTCTTTAGGCTTAAGTCCCCGGCTTTCAGTATTCTTCAAAGGCCTGTTTTATCCGGCAATGCCAAGATAATCATTTACCTCACAAAAGTAATGATTAATAGCAATTTGATAGCTAATGGCTTGGTTTTTAAAATGAATCTAAAAAGGGAAATGGCACGACGGAATAACTACCGCTTAATCAACCGCACCATCCGCAAACCGGTATCCATAAAAACAATACGCGGATTTCCGTTCATGGAGATGTGTTTTATGGCCAGCTCAAATTCGTCGGCAAAAGCCACAATGTTGCGCTCGTTAATAAAAGGTGCGAATTTTTTGCCCCAGTCTTTTTCGGCACGGTTCATATACACAATTTCGCTGCGTTTCATGTTCGACACAAAATACTCGCGCACCAAACGCAGGGAAGCCGCAAAAAAGGCCTTTTGTTTGTCGCGGCCAATCTTTGCCATTTCATCGGCCCAGTCAATCATTTCTTTCACCTGCCGGGCATAGGCAAAACGCATCATTTCCTGAAATTTCTGGAAATAAAACTGCTCATCGTCCGACGGCGATAAATAACTGAGTGCTTTCAGGTAACTTCCCGAAGCCAGGTGAACCGCATCGGGAATAATTGCCGGATCGACTCCATCAATTTTCAGCAAGGCATTTTTAATGGATTGATTATCGACAAACGGAAACTTTACCAGTTGTGCCCGCGAACGAATGGTGCCAATTACACCTTCTTCGTTTTCGGTAACCAAAATGAAAAGTGTTTTGCTGGGCGGCTCCTCAATCATTTTCAGGAGTTTGTTCGAGCAGGCGATGTTCATTTTCTCGGGCAACCAAATGATCATCACTTTAAACTCCGACTCAAACGATTTGAGGTTTAGTTTTCGCAGGATCGACTCGCTTTCGCGTTCGTAAATTTCACCTTGAGCATTTCCGGCGTCAATGTGGCTCAACCAGTCGCTAAGTTCGAAATACGGATTGGCCAAAACTTTTTCACGCCACAGCGGAAGAAAATCGTCGCTAACCGGTTTGTTAAACTGTTTGGCATTGAAAATCGGGAATACAAAATGCAAATCGGGGTGCGCCATTTTTTGGTATTTGTGGCACGAGGGGCAGGTGCCGCACGAATCGGTTTCGCTACGGTTTTTGCACGAAACATATTGTGCATAAGCCAAAGCCATGGCCAGCTTGCCGGTTCCCGACGGGCCGGAAAATAACTGTGCGTGACTGATGCGTTGCTCCTGAACCGACCTGATCAGGCGGCTTTTTATATTCTCTTGTCCTACTACGTCATTGAAAAACATAAGCCAAAAATAGTACTTAATTCTGAAAGTTGGCAATATGCAAAATACAGTTGGCAAAGTTTCAAGTCACGAGCCACTAGCTTCGAGCTAATCTTCTTTGTGATAGAAACTTTTAAACACAAAGACTCGAAAACACGAAGAATTAAACCACATTAGACACATAGAAAACATTAGTATTTAAACACTTCAAGGTTTAACTGTTTGCCTATTGCTATTTGCCTATTGCCTATTTAGACCTTTCTAAATTGTACTATCGCTAAATTGTAGAACTGAAAACTGTAAACTTTCTTCCCACTTCTAAAATCTAAAATCGTTAATCTGCAATCGATATTCAATTACTCATCATTCCCCATTCTAATATTCTAATATTCAACAACTCCAACACTCCTCTAAATCTTACCGCAACATTAAATTATGAAAGGCCTTAAAATTCCACTGTTTTTTCGTGCTATTAATTTCTATCTTTGGTTGGATTTTTCAAAAAACACTAAAAATATAATATCATGCAAACTATTAGCAGCTATGACTTTAAAGGAAAGAGAGCTCTTATCCGCGTTGATTTCAACGTGCCTTTAAACGACAAATTCGAGATTACCGACGACACACGTATGCGTGCCGCGCTTCCAACAATTAAAAAGATTATTGAAGGTGGTGGTTCGCCAATCATCATGTCGCACCTTGGCCGTCCGAAAAACGGTCCGGAAGAAAAATTCTCGCTAAAACCATTGGTAAATCACCTGAGCGAGCTACTTGGTGGTGCTACTGTAAAAATCGCTCCTGACTGTATTGGCGACGAAGTAAAAGCAATGGCGGAGTCGGTAAAACCGGGTGAAGTTCTTATTCTTGAAAACCTGCGTTTTTACAAAGAAGAAACTGCCGGCGACGAAGAATTTGCTGCTAAATTAGCTGAAAACGGCGACTGCTGGGTAAACGATGCTTTTGGTACAGCTCATCGTGCACATGCTTCAACAGCTGTTATCGCTAAGTTTTTCCCGAACGACAAAATGTTTGGTTACTTGATTGAAAGCGAAGTTGAAAGTCTTGACAAAGTAGTAAAAGCACCGCAACGTCCTCTTACTGCAATTATGGGTGGAGCAAAAGTTTCTTCGAAAATCACCATTATCGAAAACCTGTTGGATAAAGTAGACAACCTGATTTTGGGTGGTGGAATGAAATTTACTTTTATTAAAGCACACGGTGGTAAAGTTGGTAGCTCAATTTGTGAAGACGATTTCCTGGAAACAGCATTAAACATTGAAAAGCTGGCGAAAGAAAAAGGAGTGAATTTATACATGGCCAGCGATGTTGTTGCAGCCGATGCGTTTAGCAACGATGCCAATGTTAAAACTATTCCGGCAAACGAAATTCCTGACGGTTGGATGGGATTGGATGCCGGTCCTGACGCCATTGAAAGCTTTAAAAAAGTAATCGAGAAATCGGGAACAATTCTTTGGAATGGCCCAATTGGTGTTTTCGAAATGGAAGCTTTCGCAGCAGGAACAAAAGCCGTTGGAGAAGCTGTTGTTGAAGCAACAAAAAAAGGTGCATTCTCGCTTGTTGGCGGTGGCGACTCGGTAGCTGCGGTTAATCAACTGGGATTTGCCGATGGTGTTTCGTACATCTCAACTGCAGGTGGCGCATTGTTGGAATACCTCGAAGGAAAAACGCTTCCTGGTGTTGCTGCTGTTCGTGGCGAATAATCAAAAACTACAACAATACATTGAAAAGCCTGGTTCGTTTCGGACCGGGCTTTTTTGTGTGGAAGTCGATCAAAGGAAGACAGCTATTTTTCGTCCGGGACAACCATGAGCGTTGAACTACTTTCTTCGCCGGACGATTTACACGACAACCTTTAGCCCGGGGCGGCGTAATTCAAAGAATTACTCGGCCCCGGGCTAAAGTAAAAAGCACTTTCAGCGCTTTAATTAAGAGCCCCAAAGGGGCGAAAAGCAATAACCCGGTGCGACTGACGGCAGTCAGGAAGCGCCGGAAAAGTGAGTGAAGTCGAACTCGTCCGGCGAAGGAAGTTGGATGGAGATGGTTCGCCGCCCCGGACGAAAAAACCGAAAGAAACTTTAAACTGATTGCATAAAAAAGCTAAGAATGGGTCAAATTTCTAATCTACGACTTTCTTTGTCTATCAATCCCACCCTTGAACATAACACCACACCCAACTGTTTCATAACAAACTAAAACAGCAAAAAATGAAAGCTAACGTAGGATCAATTGACAGGTTAATACGAATAATTGTTGGATTGATAATTGCTATTATCGGAGTTATTTTCGACAGCTGGTGGGGCTTGATTGGTATCATTCCATTAGCCACCGGACTTTTTAGGTTTTGTCCGATGTATTTCCCGCTTAAAATTTCTACTACCGGAAAAGACGAATAAACCACAACCACGGTTTTTGCACGTCGAATTATAGTTGAGCTTGCCCACTAAACAAATTAACAGCACTCATTCCAAATGATGCTAAATGCCAAACTATTATCGAAACTTTTTTTATTGTCATCTCAAAACAAAGAATCTCTAAAACAAGAAAACTGAATTTATTTAGGGGCTATCTTTAGGTTATTACTTGTGTTTTTATCAATTTTGAAAAGTAATAAACTATTATACTATGAATGCGATTAACCGCTGGCCGTTTCTGGCCATTTTTGCGCTGCTCTTTTCGGTAGCTTGTAATACTAATGAATCTGGCCCCGACCTTATGATACAAAAAGAACTGAACACCAACTGGACCTTTAACCAGGTGGGAGAAAATGAATGGTTGCCTGCAACCGTTCCGGGAACAGTTCACACCGATTTACTGGCCAACGAAAAGATTGAAGATCCTTTTTATCGATTGAATGAGTTGGATCAGCAATGGATCGACAAAGTAGACTGGGAATACAAAAGCACTTTCACGGTTGACAAAACATTTTTAACCCGCGATAAAATTGTTATTGATTTTGAAGGACTCGACACGTATGCCGATGTTTCGGTGAACGGCGAAAAAGTACTTTCGGCCGATAACATGTTTCGCGAGTGGCAGGTGGATGTAAAAGACCTGCTAAAAGAAGGGGATAACGAGATACACATTGTTTTTCGCTCGCCAATCGTTGAAGGATTAAAAAAATACGATGCCAACGGATTTGTTTATCCGGGTGGCGAAAACGACCAGGCCGAACGCGGTGAGGTTGAAGGCAACAAACGTGTTAGCATTTACACCCGTAAAGCCGGCTACCATTTTGGTTGGGACTGGGGTCCGCGACTCGTAACCAGTGGAATCTGGAAACCGGTTTACCTGAAAGCCTGGGACAATGCAACTATCGGGAACCTGCAAATCGTTCAGAACGAAGTTTCGGAAGAAAAAGCAACATTCACAGCTGTTTTCGAAGTAGATGCCGTTAAGAAAACAAAAGCTACAATTACTATTAATAATGACGGACAAAGTCTGGCTTCAAGCGAAGTTAGTTTGACTCCGGGTGTAAATAAATATTCCGTTGATTTTGAAATTGCCAATCCACAACTTTGGTGGACCAATGGCTTGGGAGAGGCTCATTTATATAACCTCTCAGGAGTTTTGGATGTTAAAGGCCGCACGGTTACAGAAAATACCCGAATTGGAATTCGCACGCTGGAACTGGTGCGCGAAAAAGACGACGATGGTACTTCGTTCTATTTTAAACTGAACGGGCACCCGGTATTTATGAAAGGTGCCAACTACATTCCGAACGATATGTTCCTGCCACGCGTTACCGACGAAAATTACCGCAAAGTGGTTGAAAATGCCAAAAATGCAAACAACAATATGTTGCGTGTTTGGGGTGGTGGTATTTACGAAAACGATATTTTCTACGACCTGTGTGATGAAAACGGAATTCTAATCTGGCAGGACTTTATGTTTGCCTGTGCCATGTTCCCAAATAATCCTGAGTTTTTGGATAACATTAAACACGAGGCGATCGACAATGTAAAACGCCTGCGCAATCACCCAAGTATTGCCATGTGGTGCGGAAACAACGAAATCCTGACCGCCTGGAACACCTGGGGATGGAAGAAAATTGCTGCCGATCAGGGCGACGATGTTTCGGAAAAAGTTTGGCAGGCTTATGTTGATATTTTCCATAAAACGCTACCCGACGTGGTGAATGAATACGATCCTTCGCGCAGCTACTGGGGATCTAGTCCGTCGTCTGGACTTGGCGTCCAAGCCGACCTTGTTAATGGCGATGAACACTACTGGGGTGTTTGGTGGGCTAAAGAGCCGTTCAGTACTTACGCCACTCACCTGGCGCGTTTTATGAGCGAATACGGTTTCCAGAGTTTCCCGGAAATGGCGTCGGTACGTAAATATGCCGAGCCGGAAGATTACGATATTTACTCGGAAGTGATGGAGTCGCACCAACGTTCGTCAATCGGTAACGGAACCATAGAATATTATATGCTTCAGGAATACAAAAAACCAAAAGATTTTGAGTCGTTCCTGTATGTAAACCACGTGCTGCAAGCCGACGGAATTAAATTCGGATTGGAAGGACACCGCCGCGCAATGCCGTTTTGTATGGGTAGTTTGTACTGGCAGATCAACGATGTTTGGCCGGTGGCGTCGTGGAGTTCAACCGACTACTACCAAAAATGGAAAGCACTTCAATATTACGTAAAAAAGGGTTTCAGCCAGGTTTTGGTTAGCCCGTACGAAGAAGGAATTAAGTTTAAAGTAGGTATTGTTAACGACCGACTGGAGCCAATTCAAGCTGAGCTTCGTATGCAAATGGTTGATTTCGACGGACAAATGATTTGGGAAGAAGCTCACCTTGTTGATATTCCGGCCAATTCAAGCGACGACTATTTCGATGTAAATAAAAACGAGTGGCGTTACCAATACAGAAAAAATTTGAAAAACGTAGTATTCACCACCGAGCTGGTTGAGAATGGTAAAGTACTTTCGAAAAACAATTATTACTTCCTGCCATTTAAAAACCTAAACGTTAAAGCTCCGGAGATTGAATACGCTATTACAAAAGCCGATAACGGTTTTGACATTGTTTTGAAAACCAACAAGCTGGCGAAAAACCTGTTCATGGAAATTGGTGACGAAGATGGATTCTTCTCCGACAATTACTTTGATTTGCTACCAAACGAAAAGGTATCGATCAATTTAAAAACCGACATTTCGGAAGAAAAGCTGAACGAAGTACTTACCATTCGTACTTTGGATGATGCTTTTTAATCGATAATAGTTCCGGATGTTCAAAGAGTAAAACGACTTTAAGAACGTCACCCTGAATTCATTTCAGGGTCTCTGTAATTTAGATTCTGAAACCAGTTCAGAATGACGTAGCCGGTTTACTTTTTGAACATCTTTTCTCTTGTTGACACCCCGCTGTTTAAAACAATTCCGCCCACACATTCTCATTCAATTTCAATTTCCCGACCTTTAAACTCAATATGAACTTATTTATCGTACTCTTTTTTAGCATTCTGTCTGTTTTCATTGGCAAACCGGCCGAAAAAACCGAAGTATACCTTGAAAAAGGTGGCCAACTTATGGCTTTTCAGGCTACCGGCGAAAAAGGAAAAGTGAGCTTTAAACACCTCGATGAAGGCAGCTACAAATTACTTTTAGTATTTCCGCAACAAGAAGGTAAATACATCAAAGAAAAGCCCAAACACGAAACCATGACCAAAGCCACTTATAATCCTAAAAACAAAACCTACTATTACCAGGGAACAGAAGGTTTTTTCTCCATAAAATTCAGAGATCTTTCAAAGATTAGAAGCGAGAATTTTTCAGCGATATTCAGGGAGGAGCAAGATGAAGAAGATAAGTTTAATGCAATTGCCGAATTTGGTATTCACAATGCCGGAGGATCAATATGTGTTTCTGTAGAGGCAATCACTGCTGCACAATTCAAAAAAGCAGCTGATAAAATTGGTCAGGATATTTCAACACAGTCTATTCGGGGGATAAAATAGAAGTGTCATTTCGAAGAAGGTACGACTGAGAAATCTGTTACTTCAGAGATTGAAAGTAACAGATTTCTCACTATGTTCGAAATGACAGAACATTAAATAATTCCCAATTCCTTACCCACCTTAATAAAGGCTTCAACGGCCCTGTCGATTTCCTCAAACGAGTGTGCTGCCGAAAGCTGAACCCGAATCCTTGCTTTTCCGCGTGGAACTACAGGGAAACAGAATCCGATAACATAAACGCCTTCTTTTAACAGTTTGTCGGCAAATTTGATGGCCAGTGGCTCGTCGTAAACCATTACCGGGACAATAGCAGTATCGCCTTTTACCAGGTCGAAACCAGCAGCTTCCATTTTCGTTCTGAAACGAGCCGCGTTAGCCATTGTTTTGGCCGGCAGATCGGCTCCTCCCGAAAGCATTTCGATAACTTTTAATGTTGCTCCAACCGTTGCCGGGGCTAATGTATTCGAGAATAAATACGGACGCGAACGTTGACGCAACATGTCTATAATCTCGCGGCGACCGGATGTACAACCGCCGTTTCCACCGCCCATGGCTTTCCCGAAAGTGGTGGTTATAATATCTATCTCGCCAAGTAAATCGTAATGTTCTGCTGTACCACGGCCGGTTTTTCCGATGTAGCCTGTTGCATGCGAATCGTCGACCATTACCAGTGCATCGTATTTTTTGGCCAACTTAACAATGTCGGGCAAGTTGGCAATATCTCCGTCCATCGAGAAAACTCCGTCTGTCACAATTAAACGGTACTTCGCCCCAGATGCATCTTTTAAACATTGCTCCAACTCTGCCATATCTGAGTGTTTGTAACGAAAACGCTGTGCTTTACACAAACGCACTCCATCGATAATTGACG
Organism: uncultured Draconibacterium sp.; assembly: GCF_963674925.1. NCBI lineage: Bacteria > Pseudomonadati > Bacteroidota > Bacteroidia > Marinilabiliales > Prolixibacteraceae > Draconibacterium > uncultured Draconibacterium sp. The sequence continues at coordinate 1,334,412 of NZ_OY771647.1, read as the reverse complement.
CATGGTTTAACTCATCAGAAATAATCGCCGAATCAGCACCTAAAAGTGGCTCAAAAACTCCTCCATTAGCATCAAAACAGGCACAGTATAAAATGGTATCTTCCGTTCCCAAAAACTCAGAAACCTTTTCTTCCAATTGTTTGTGAATAGATTGTGTTCCGCAAATAAAACGCACTGATGAAAGTCCGAATCCCCAGTCGTTCATAATGTCTTGCGCAGCTTTAACCACCTCCGGATTGTTGGCCAGTCCCAGGTAATTGTTAGCACAAAAATTCAGCACCGTTTCTCCTGTCGACACTGCAATTTCAGAGCTTTGCGATGTCGTAATAATCCGTTCGCTTTTATATAATCCCTGCTCTTTTAATTCTTCGAGCGTGTTTCTTAGGTCGTTCTTAATTTTTCCGTACATGATTCCAGTTGTTTTAAACTTTACACAAAGTAATGGAAAGCAATAGTATTAAACATTGATAAAAGGCAGAAATTTCAAGTTGACAGTAAGCAGTCCCAGTTTGCAGTATTCGTTCAAAAGTTACATCAATAAAACTGCTTACTGCCACTGCCAACTGATCACTAATTTCTTCTATCTTTGCAGCGAATAAAAAATTTGACAATGAGCGAAAGAAAAGTACGGGTACGATTTGCCCCAAGTCCTACCGGACCACTGCACATGGGTGGTGTGCGAACAGCCTTATTTAATTACCTGTTTGCAAAAAAACACGGTGGCGAATTTATACTCCGAATTGAAGATACCGACCAAACCCGTTTTGTTCCGGGTGCCGAAGATTATATAATTGAAAGCCTGAACTGGTGCGGACTAACACCGGTTGAAGGTCCCGGAATCGGTGGCGATTTTGGCCCATACCGTCAAAGCGAGCGGAAAGAGTTGTATAAAAAATATGCCGATCAGCTGGTAGAAAGCGGCTGGGCGTATTATGCTTTTGACACACCCGAAGAAATTGATGCGCTGCGAAAAGAAGCGGAAGCCAACAAGGAAACGTTCTCCTACGGAATTGCCACGCGCGACAACCTGAATAACTCGCTCAAATTATCGGAAGAAGAAGTTCAACAAAAAATAACAGCAGGCGAAGCATACGTAATTCGTTTTAAGATGCCTGCCGATACCGACGTTTCAGAGGACGATCTGATTCGTGGCAACGTAACTTTTAACACCACAAAAAGTCTCGACGACAAGGTGCTTTTTAAATCGGATGGAATGCCAACTTACCACCTTGCCAATGTGGTTGACGATCATTTAATGGAGATCTCTCATGTTATTCGTGGCGAAGAATGGTTACCATCGATGCCCTTACATGTTTTATTGTACAAAGCGTTGGGTTGGGAAGAAACCAAACCACGTTTTGCGCATCTTCCGCTAATTTTAAAACCTGTTGGGAAAGGCAAACTCAGCAAACGCGATGGCGACAAACTGGGATTCCCGGTATTTCCTTTACTGTGGACTGATCCGAAAACAGGCGATGTTTCTCGTGGCTATCGCGAAGATGGTTATTTCCCTGAGGCTTTTATCAACCTACTGGCATTATTGGGCTGGAACCCGGGAACTGAACAGGAATTCTTCTCACTGGAAGAACTGGGAGAAATCTTCAGTTTGGAGCGTGTGGTAAAATCAGGATCTCGTTTCGATCCGGAAAAAGCAAAGTGGTTTAACAAACATTATTTCCAGCAGAAGTCAGTTGAGGAACTTGCAGAGTTATTCAAACCGCTACTTGCAGAAAAGGGAGTAAAAGCTTCAGATGAAAAAGTAAATGCTGTAGTTGCTGAGATAAAAGAACGTTGCGAATTTGTTGCCGAACTGTGGGATCAGAGCAGTTACTTTTTTGTAGCTCCAACCGAGTACGACGAAAAAACAGTAAAAAAACGCTGGAAAGAAAACACATCCGGCCAGTTAAGTGAAATTGTAAACGTATTTGAAACCGTTGAAAACTGGAAAGCCGATGCAATAAAAGAAGTTTTCTCAGCATTTATGACAGAAAAAGAATGGGGATTTGGAGCCATTATGAATCCGCTGCGTCTGGCGCTGGTTGGTGGAAATATGGGCCCCGATCTCTTTGTTATTTGCGAGCTGCTGGGTAAAGAAGAAAGTATTGCCCGTATAAAAACAGCCATCGAAAAAATCTAGAATTACGTATTCATTACGCTCTCCAACATCAGATATCCGTGAAATTTTAAACTCACACTTTAATTTTTCACGGATATTTTGTATATTAAACCGTGAATTTTTAAAATCATGGTATGGCTACACTTCCGCGAAAATTACTTAACGAAGTAAGAAACTCACTTACTTATTTTCCAATCGTGGCAATAATTGGCCCCAGACAAGTTGGGAAAACAACCTTGGTTAAACAGCTAATTGCCAGCACCATGGAAGAGTGTATCTACCTGGATTTGGAACGAGCATCCGATTTGAACAAGTTAACAGATCCCGAACTATTTTTTTCGCAGAACCGCGAGAAAATGATAATTATCGATGAAATTCAATTCCAAGAAGATCTTTACCCACTTTTAAGATCCCTGGTAGATGAAACGCGTAAACCAGGGCAATTTATATTACTGGGTTCGGCATCTCCGGATTTAATTCGCGATAGTTCGGAGACACTGGCAGGAAGGATTGCCTATCATCGTCTACATCCACTTACTATGGATGAAATTCCATTAGAAATGGATCAAAACCAGCTATGGATAAGAGGTGGTTTCCCCGATGCACTACTTGCTCCCACCCCTGATTTAACATGGCAATGGATGGAGAATTTTGTTAATACCTATTTAAATCGCGATCTGCTACAACTAGGATTAAATGCACCAGGACGCACAATTCGAAACCTTTGGTCTATGTTGGCACATTCCAGCGGACAGATATTAAATACATCAACATTTGCAAGTTCTTTGGGACTGTCCTCTCCTACCATCAATAAATACATCGATTTCCTTGAAGGCGCTTTTCTTATATACAGTCTACAGGCATTTGCTCCTAACATGAAAAAACGCCTTGTAAAACGCCCCAAATTATATTTAACAGACACAGGAATTCTTCACCACTTAATCGGGACAGAAAACTTCAATGAATTGGCTGGGCATCCGGGTTTAGGCGCATCATGGGAAACCTTTGTGTTAAACCAAATTTTAGCAATAAAAAAAAGAATGATAAAAATATTTTTCTACCGAACCCACCATGGAGCGGAAGCTGATTTTGTATTAACAAAAGGAGAAAAGGTAGTGGCAGGAATCGAAGTAAAGTATACAAATTCGCCCAAACTCACAAAGGGAAACCATAATGCATTTCAAGATTTAAATTCGCCGACTAACTTTGTCATTACACCTTCTTCTGATAATTATCTGCTACAAAAAAACATCAGGGTATGTTCGTTAAAAACTTTTTTAAAGAATTACCTTCCTGAACTGTAGATGAAAAAATTTTGATTACAAAAAAACCGGCTTGAATCAAGCCGGTTTTTTCGTAATAAGATTTCACTCTAAATTACACCGATGTAACAATAAATTGTCGCACACTTTCACTCTGTTCAGTTTGCTCCTTTATTGTAAAATCGGCATAAACCATTGTAACTTTAAAATTCCTAACGGCATTTTAAAGAACAATTGGTATTACTTTTTCTTTTTCTTCATAAAAAAGAAAACAGCCGCCGCGATAACTACAACAGCAACAATAATAATTATTACCAGCAAGTTTGAATTTGATGCTTGCTCTGGACCGGCCAACGGCACTTCTTCCAAATACGAACTGTCCTGAGCGCCCAAATTGTCAATATATGTTCCCTGGTCCTGCGCCATTAGCAACATTGTTGGTAAACTCATAATAAACAATCCGATCATTGCAATTACTCTTTTCATCTCTCTAAATTTTAATATTCGTATTACTTATTTAATTTCTCTTTTACTTTCTTCAATAGTGGTGCCGCATTTTTGTAACGCGGATTCACTTGCATCAACTCTTCCAAAACCGCATAGCTTTCTTCAAACTTGCCCTGATCAAAGAATTTTTGCGCCTCGATCAAATACAACGGCTCGTAATAAGGATGTATTGCTCTTCCGCCTTTCAACAATTTGTCGAGCTCGGCATACTTGCGTTGTGCCAGTTTCAAATTCGCCAAATTTACAAACATCCAAACATTATTGGGGTCTGTTTCCAGTTCCTTTTTTAATAATATTTCAGCTTCGTCCCATTTTCGGTGTTTCAAAAGGTCGATCCCTTTAAAATCATCTTTCGTTTGCCTTTCCAACAACACCACCAGCGGATTTCCTTTGTGGTAAAAGGTTTTTACGATTCGCGTCGATTGCCAGGTATCGTTCTTCAGCAAATACGGATGAATATAATTCACACCAAACAAGGCATAATCCCAGTCTACCGAACTGCGTTCGAGGTAACGTGTGTATTGAAAATCGATGTTGGGTAGCTGCTCGAAATAATTGGGCAACTGGCAATTCATCGCTACTATCGCTTCTTCATCACCAATTTCGGGGATTAAATAATCGGTTGCCTCCTTCATCCCATGGAAATAATAATCATATTCATAATTGCTCCACGCAGCTTTGTTCCCTCCCGAAATAGCATTGAAATAAATATAATCGGCAGGAAAAGTTTTCGCCTGGTGTTGAAAGGGCAAAATCATCAAAACAAAAATCATGGCCATTGCCGGAATTTTCACCTTCTTGCGAATGTCAGACTTTATAAACTGAAACACTCCACTAACGGCCAAAACAACCATCACCGGAACAACAAACAACATTTGCCGCATCCCGCTGTACAGATTCGATCCGATTACAATTACATACACCACCGGGAAAAGCAGCGTAAAAAAGACGAACAACTCTTTATTGAGTTGTTCGCTGTACGGTTTAGAAAATTTATAGGTTAAAAAGGCTCCAAAATATAGGATCCCGAGCAAAATAAACTCGGGTGTTGCTATCAAAATCCATTTAATCAGGTAATGCCATGGCAGTGCTGAACTCCAGATTACCTCGCCTTCGAACAACTGTTTGATGCTGATTTTGTAGTGCTCCATTACCGATAAACTTTCGAGCGGATGACGCACCACGTCCTGCAAGGCATAGGGCCAGAATAATAGTCCGAGGAAATAACCTGCAAATACTATTACCAGCCACTGGCCCATTAACCTTACAAAACAAGATTTAGTTGAAACGATATATTTAAGTAAAAAAGGCTTCGAAAGAACGATAACTACAATTCCCAATCCGAGGTAGGCAAACATAATTAACCCACCTATCCGCACCGAGCAGGTAAAAGCGATGGCCAATCCAAGGCCAATCACTGTTTTCCAGTTCACGTTAGGAAATTGTTTTAAATATTTTATTATGAAGTAAATACCAGCCACATAACCGGTTGCAAACGGAATATCTTTTAAGTTGCCAAATGCCTGCCCGAACAAACGTGGTGTGAGCATCAGCGATAAAACTACGGTTGCTGCCACCCAATATGAATTACTAATTTCTTTTCCCAGCAAACCGGCAAACAACAGCAATAAAAAGAAAAATACAGCTCCTGTAAAATGTCGTGTTAAAAATTCATTATCGATGGAGAATGCACGGTTGATCATTGCGGTGAGGTTATCAACCGACTGACCATAATATTTTAAGTTGTCAACAGGAGTGTCAAGGCACGATGCATCTTTTCCACCGGTATAATACCAGTTAACCACACGTTTTGCATGTGGGTAATGCAACATCTCGTCGACATTAACAGCCGCTTTTGGCGCTAACCATAGCAGAATCGCAGCAGCCACAAACAAGCTGATGCCAAACACATTGCGTGCAGTTAATATTTCGACAAATTTATTCATAAACCTCCTTCACCAGGTAAACCGGGCGCTTTTGCACCTCTTTGTAAATACGGTAAATATATTCGCCAATAAGACCCAAAAAAGTAAGCTGCACCGACCCAAAAAAACTGATAACCAAAAAGGTTGATGACCAACCTGTTGGCGCGAAATGTGCCAACTTTGAGATCAGAGTGTAAACAATTGCCAGCAGAAAAACTACCACGCCAAGCAAACCGAGGTACAAACACAGTTTAATGGGCCATTTCGAGAACGAATAAATGGCATCGGCCGCCAGCGCAAACAACTTTTTACTGGTCATTTTAGCGGTCCCTTCAGCTCTATCCGGACGCTCGTAAACAATGGTATCGTGCTGAAAACCGATAAAATTCCGGATTCCAGGGAAATAACGGTTTTGCTCGGTAAATTTTAAAATAGCCGAAACAGCCCGGCGGCTCATTATACAAAAGTTACCCGCCTGTTCCAGTTGTTGCTCTTCCGAAATATTCCGGAAAATTTTATGAAAGACATTGATGTAAAAGCGTTTACTGAACTTTTCGCCACGCTCCGAACGAACTGCTGAAACCACGTCACCTTTGGTGGCATTTATTTTTTGGAAAAGCTCTTTTATCAGCTCCGGCGGATCCTGCATATCGCCATCCATCACTACCACATACTCGCCTTTGGTGTATTCCAAACCGGCCGCAATGGCAGCCTGCAATCCAAAATTTCGTGACAGCGATACCACTTTTAGCTCCGGCTTCTTCGATTTCATTTCAAGAAGCTGTTGAAGTGTATCGTCAGCACTTCCGTCGTCAACACACACCACTTCGAAAGCTTCACCCAAAGTCATCAGGCTATGGTGCACTTCGTTTATCAGAAGCGATAGCACGGCACTTTCGTTAAATAATGGTATTACAACGGATAGTTTCATATTCTGTGTTAAGCTTTATGTTGAGTTCCTTGTTTTGGTACCGGAAATTCCATATCAACCGGACCCATTTCGTACTTATCCGGCCCAAGCTTTTCATTCGAAGTCATCATTTCTTCCCAGGTTACTTTTTGTCCGGTGTAGGCGGCTGTTCGTCCCATAATCGCTGTTAATGTAGACTCGGCTGTACGGAATGCCTCCACCACCGGCTTGTTTGTACGGATAGAAGTTACCAGGTGAATGTGCTCCTGTACGTATGGAGAAACCGCTACAACTCCGGTAGAACGGCCATCCTTATTTTTTGGATATTCGTAGGTCCATTTCACAGATCCATCGTGGTTGAAGACCGTATTTTTACAGTTAGTATAACCTTCGGTTCCCATAATCACTTCGCCAAGTTGGTTGGCGCAACCATCAATCTGCCGCGAAAAACTATGAGATGAAATACCATTTCCAAAATCAAAATCGATACTAAAGAAATCGTACTGATCGCCGGTTAACCTACGGTGTCGTCCGCCAAAACCGATAGCTGATTCAGGCGTTTTTCCCATAAACCAGTTTACAATATCAATGTTGTGCACGTGTGTGTCCAAAATATGATCGCCACCTAACCAACAGAAACTGTTCCAGTTACGCAGCATGTATTCCATGTCGCTCCAGCCTTCTTCGCGGGTACGAAACCAAACGTGCGATTGCAGCCAATAGGCTTTTGCAGCTACCAAATCGCCAATTGCTCCCGAAGCCACTTGTTTATAGGTTTCCAGGTAATCGCGGCTGTGGCGGCGTTGTGTTCCGGTAATTACCGACAAGCCCATGCTCTCGGCCTTTTTAGAAGTGGCCATAATCTGGCGTGCTCCAACCGGATCAACACAAACAGGTTTTTCCAGAAATACATGTTTTTTTGCCTGCACCGCAGCATCAAAGTGCATCGGGCGGAAATGCGGAGGTGTAGCCAAAATTACCACATCCAAATCCACATCCAGCAAACTTTTATAAGCATCGAACCCCCAGAAACAATTGGCTTCCGGCACCTCAACGCGTTGTTTTAACAATTTATCGCGGCAATCCCAAACCTTATCTTCAAAAACATCGGCAAGTGCTACCAGATGTAAACCGTGCCCTGCTGCCAAAAAGTTCAATGCAGCGCCGGTTCCCCTGTTTCCACAGCCTACCAATCCTACTTTTAGGTCTTTTCCATCGGGAGCCTGATCAAGCAACGGGGGAAATTCGTAATCAACCTCTTTTGCCGTATTTTTACAAGAACTCAGTGCATTTAAACCAATTACTCCGGCAGCACCGATTAATGCTGATTTCTCCAGAAAATTCCTGCGTGATAGTTGATCTTTACTCATTGTATATTGTTTTAATTTTTTTCTGATGTAAACATTTCTTCATTGTACTCGCAAACCACTCTGAAACCAACACTTTTGGTATCAGAATACCACCAAATACTTTTTGGAATTTGCGGATCGGTTACTAACCAGGCGTCTGTTTGGGTGAAATCGCGGGCTGCCACACGCAAGTCTTTAGGTGAGTTGCGGAACGAACCTCCCCGAACAACGTGCTCCATTCCGGTTCTTGGTCCTCTCGGGTTTTTCACCACACCTTTCGGGTATTTTCCATACACCTGCGGATCGTAATAATCAAGACAGAATTCAGCCACATTACCCAGCATATTTTTTAAACCATAAGGATTGGCCTCAACAACATCGGGTTGCTGGGTTCTATTCGGACTGTTCAGGTGAGATACTACATACTGGTTAATCACTTCTTCATTGCTGCCAAATAATTTCTTGATAAAACCATCGGCTTCAAAATCTTTAGGCGATCCCTCGAAGAAATAGGGCATTTGTGTTCCTCCACGTGCTGCATATTCCCACTCAGCTTCGGTTGGTAAACGATATTTCCTGCCAGTCTCCTGAGTCAACCACCTACAATAAGTTTCGGCAGCGTGATGACTCATAGTGATGGCCGGGCGTGTTCCTTTTCCCCATCCCTGGTCAGGTGCTCCCCATGGTGGTGTGGCTCCTGAAACGCCATCAGTTTCTTCATCAATTTCCACAGCTTCTTTCCGTCCCTGCGAGCCTGTAGCCGTAAAGAAAGCCAGGTATTCATTCCACGAAACTTCAATTTCTGCCATCCAGAAATTACCAACTTCCACATCGCGAACCGGACCTTCATCCCTTTCGCGGTAAGGTTCATCAGCCGGGCTTCCCATTTTAAACTGACCACCAGGAATGGCAATCATTTTAAACGATACCGCTGTTCCCGGTATTTGCTCTTCAAAGGTTTCAAAAGCTTTTACTGTAGCAGGCTCAGTATAGATTTCAGTCGGATCCACCGTTTCTTCCAATCCAACCAGCAAATTGGTTTCACCACGGTAATGACCAACGTCATGATGACACTGCATACATGAATTATTCTCCGGATCACGGATATATTTTATATGTTGCTGACTTCCCTGTGCATTCAGTGTTGACGGGAACATATTGGTATGGCATTTCAAACAGCCATCTTCGTAAACAAAATGTTTTGAAGCTTCAACCGATCGTTTAGCCGCCCAATCAATCTCTTCTGGGTCCATTGTAAGGTAGGCATACAAATCATGAAATCCATGATAAGCTTTACGGGTTAAAAAACGGGTTGTTTGATCTTCAGGTGGTAAGTGACAATCAACGCAATTGATAGAAACACCACTGGGGGTGTTATGATGAACTGATAGTTTCCAGCTGGTTTCAGCATGTGGGTGAACATGACATGAATTACAAAAATCATCTGTAGAAGTGTAGGTAACTGTTTTATTAAATAACAGCAAAAAGAGTATAACACTCAGTCCTCCCGCAATAAACAGCATGTAGTGTTTGCGTTTAATCGTCTTATCAGTCATTCGTCGTCAATTTGAATGGCAATAATACGCGCGCACAATTAGCTGCTTCTTAATATTTGTGCTAAATGTGTCTTATCGACGTCTTAATTTTATCTTAATTTATTTTGTAACTAATTGATTAAAAGGCATTTTAAGAAATATAATTTTTAATGAAAAAATATCATTTTCCGTATATTTTAATATATTTGAGCTGAAAATAATATCAAATTAAGGACGTTATCATTCCAATTAAAGGAACATATAAGATGCTGCATAAGCTTAAACTGAAGCTACTCTTAATACTTTTAGCCTCAATTGCCTTTGGTACTCCAGGCAAAGCCAATGATTTTGCCGACAACTCCTTTTTGATAGGGCAGTTAACCCCTGCCGAATACCAAAACAACCGACTTTTAAATTTCATAAAAGATAATGACTGGACAGGAATAGAATTAGTCGTCATTTCTGATTCAGTAGGAATACGTCTACAAAACAGTGCAGTTCCATTTTCAGATATTCTGGAAAAAATAGAATTGATACTGCAAGAGAAAGAATCGAAGGTAGTACCTGTTTTTATTAACTATTCGGGTAATGTACATGTACTCGACTCTGTAATAAACGCAAGCAGTCTTTCAGATCAGATATTCTTTTTACCACAAGGGGAGAAATGGCCCTCGATAGAATATTTGGTACAGGCCAACCGCAGGGTAATATTTTTTGTTGATGGAAATATAGAAAACGAAAGCCGGATTCTGCATAAAATATCCAACTATGCGCTTGAGATTGGAGCCAGTCAGATCACTCCTAACTCTGCAATTCTGAAAAGGGAATCAAACATCAATAAAGAACTTTTCAAGATCAGTAACTTCGACCGTTTACCAATCGGTGTTTCCACCTCACAGGTTAACCGCGACATGTTTCCTGAATACATCAACTTCCTGCTTGAAAGCTGGACAAAATTCGGAAAGAAACCCAATTTCCTTTTTGTTGAAAGAAGCATCTACAATTTTGGGTTTATCATCGAACAGCTACATTCTTTCGAGGCAGTAAAAGGACAGGTACGAACAGTTGGAAAAAACTTTGATCGCGTTTTCTGGAAAAATGCTGAAACGTTAATTACCGGAGGGAAATTCAGCTTTCCCATTCGTGGTGGCGAAGAAATGATATTAACACCATTTGTTCCTGGGTTTAGTTTAACACCTTCGCAACTTACCATCACTGCAGAAATGGTAAAACCCGAACAGTATTCAATACTGGCAACTCCGCTAGATCTTAACCGCGGGTTAATGGCCAGTTTTCATTTCGAGAACAAGCTGGCAGATTTGGTGAACCCCGAACGTACTTTTGACGGAAACGGCTTTACCTTTAGCCAGGACATTGACCGTGGAAACGTGCTTCGTTTGCCGGAAAATGCTAATATTAACCTTGGTCATCCCGAACTGTATGGACTGCCCAACAGTAGTTTTACAATTAGCTGTTTTGTAAAATTTATTGATATTCTGGAATTTGGCGACAATGCAATTCTCGGAAATGATGAAACAGGATACCGAAGAGGACTTCACCTGGTATTGCGCTCGGGGCATCCGTATTTCGGACTTTGGGCCAACGATTTTATGTCGGACGAACTGCTGGAAACCAACAAATGGTATCACCTCACCTGGCGCTATATTTTGGAAACCGGCCAACAAGCCATTTTTGTTAATGGCCTATATGTTGGTGGTTCCGATGGCCATCCGCCCTATTCAGGCACCAACGATATTTTTATTGGTAGCGCCCTTTCCGGCGGAGCCAGCCTAAGAGGATATATCGACAACCTGTACATTTGGAACCGCCCGCTGGGTAACGAAGAAATAAACCGGCTGGCACTCGATGAAGAAATCACTTACCAAACGACAGAAGCCCCGGCCACCTTACTGTCTACCAAAACAATTGTTGCCATTCTGGGATCCATCGCTTTTGTTTTTCTGGTATTGATTTTTGTTCTGCTACGGAAAATGAATGCACGAAAACATTCGATATTAGTCAATAAACCTGAAACGCCAACAAAAAACCAAATTCAGCTTTTTGGCGAATTCAAGGCGATTAATAACAAAAACGAAGATGTTACCGATCTATTCACTCCAAAAGTGCGCGAGCTGTTTATTTTCACGCTTATCCATAGTATGAAGAATGGAATTGGAGCGCCTGTTCCAGATGTTAACGAAACGCTGTGGTACGGAATTGAAGACAAAAAAGTGGCCAACAACCGCGCGGTTACACTCAACAAATTGCGCAAAATTCTGGCACATTTCAATAAGGTAGAAATTACCTCCCAGAATGGCTACCTTCAATTAAATCTTTCGGAAGATTTTTTCTGCGACTACGTGGAGGCTTTTCAACTTTGTAAAATTCCGGAAGGAATGTCGCGGCAACAGTTGCAGCTATTTTTCCATTTAGTAAAAAAAGGCCGGTTATTAAAAGGAGTGGTTTGGCCATGGCTCGACGAAGTGAGAGGATTCACCGGCAACCAGGTAATCGACAACCTGTTAAAACTGGCTTCGGATTATAAAAAGGAGAATAAAACTAAAGAAGTTGAAAAAGTTTCGCAACGCATTTTGGATTACGACGACCTGAACGAAGAAGCGCTTTACCTGCAGATATGGGCCTTGCAAAAAGCCAATAACTCGCATTTAGCGAAGTTCAATTTCGAATCGTTCCGTTCAAAATATGAAAAAGCAATGGGTGAATCCTATGCCTTAAGCTTTAAAGAATTCACCCATCATTACGCCGATCAATTATAAAAACCGGCTTATTTCTTATGCACCTTTTCGGCATGCTCCAATTCCACTGAAAAGTGACGCATTATTGGTGCTTCCTTTTTAATCCGGTATCCGTGATCAATCTCTTCCCTTCGATCGAAGATATTTTTTAGCGCCACTGCGACTACATCCATGTGATTATTGGTGTAGGTTCGGCGTGGAATTGCCAAACGTAACATTTCCAGTTTCGGATAACGGTTCTCGCGCGTAAGCGGATCACGGTCTGCCAGCAATGTTCCTACTTCTACCCCACGAACTCCTGCCTCAAGGTACAACTCTATGGCCAGTGTTTGTGCGATGTATTCTTCTTTCGGGACGTTACCCAGAAACTTTTTGGCATCGACAAAAACAGCATGTCCTCCAATAGGTTTCTGAACAGGAATTCCCCATTCTATTAAACGGTTTCCCAAATACGCAACTTGTTGGATCCGGTTTTCAAGGAAATAACCTGTTGTTACTTCGTCCAGACCAACAGCCAGCGCATTCATATCGCGCCCGGCCATTCCGCCATAGGTATTAAATCCTTCGAACATGATATTAAAAACCGAAGCCTGTTTCAAAAGCTCTTCATCTTTCATAGCAAGAAATCCGCCAATATTTACAATGCCGTCCTTTTTACTGCTCATGGTCATGGCATTGGCATAGGAAAACATTTCGGCCACAATCTCTTTGATGGTGCTATTGCGGTATTCATCTTCGCGTTGCTGAATAAACCATGCATTTTCGGCAAAACGAGCTGAATCGAACACCACTTTTATTCCGTATTTTTTCGACAGGGCATGCACGTCGCGCAGGTTTTGCATCGATACCGGCTGCCCGCCCGAAGTGTTGCAGGTTAGCGTTACAATAACCATTGGAATCTGTTCTGCCGGGTGTGTTGAATAAACGGCTTCCAGTTTCTCCAAATCGATGTTACCCTTAAATGGATGCAACGATTCCGTATCAAAAGCCTCATCAATAGTACAATCAACAGCCGAAGCTTTCCGGTATTCAATGTGTCCTTTTGTGGTATCAAAATGACTGTTTCCCGGCACTACATCATCTTCTTTTACCAGCACCGAAAACAACACATTCTCGGCAGCCCGGCCCTGATGAGTTGGTAAAAAATAATCGAACCCAAGTATGTTTTTTATTGCATCTTTTAAGTGATAATATGAAGATGAACCTGCATAACTTTCATCGCCGGTCATAATTGCAGCCCACTGGTTCTGGCTCATGGAGCCGGTTCCGCTATCGGTCAGCAAATCAATAAAAACCTGCTCGCTTCTTAAATTAAAAAGGTTGTAGTTTGCTTGTTTTATCCACTCTTCGCGTTGTTCACGCGTACTTTTATAGATGGGTTCCACCATCTTTATTTTATATGATTCTGCAAATGGTAATTCCATAATTCTTGTTTTTGATGGACAGATTTTCAGGCAAAAAGACTTCAGAAAAATTCTATCCGAAATAATATTGAAATGTTATAGAACGTCATTCCGAACTTGTTTCAGAATCTCATTTCTAAGATGCTGAAACAAGTTCAGCATGACGAAAGCAAAGAATTACAGAATAGCGTATGCGTCCCTGTTTTTGATATTCAGGAAGCTTCGGTTGTGGAGGTAGATAGCCATTAAAAATTTGATCATGACCTTATGATTTTACTACGCTACAAATTTAATGCGCTTTAACCGATTTGCAACACGATAAATATCAGTTTTAAGCAATTTTAAATCCCCGTCTGTAATAAATGCCTAATTTTGTGGCAAATAAGAAAAAGGAATAGAAAATGGGAAACTTAGCATTTGAAGCAGTTATTTTCGATATGGACGGTGTAATAACTAAAACCGCCATAACACACGCCGCAGCATGGAAGAAGATGTTTGACGAATACCTGCAAAAACACGCTGAAGAAACAGGGGAAACTTTTAATGAATTTACACAAAGCGACTACCTGGCTTTTGTTGACGGGAAACCACGTTACAAAGGAGTAGCATCGTTTTTAGAGTCGCGAAATATTAGTATTGAATTTGGCGATCCTTCTGATGCACCGGGTATGGAAACGATTTGTGGGCTGGGCAACCGTAAAAACGAAGCTTTTAACGAAGTAATTGAACGAGATGGTGTTGAGGTTTACGAATCGACAGCAAAAATGCTAAATGACCTTAAAGAAGCAGGTATAAAACTGGGAGTAGCATCGTCGAGTAAAAACTGTGCACCGGTTTTGGAAGCTGTTGACATGCTAAAAATGTTTGGCGCCCGCGTTGACGGAGTTGTTTCGGCCGAGTTGGGATTACATGGCAAACCGGAACCGGATATTTTTACCACTGCCTGCGATATGCTTGAATCCACTCCGGCAAAAGCCATTGTTGTTGAAGATGCTGTTTCGGGAGTTCAGGCCGGAGCAAAAGGCGAATTTGGATTAACACTTGGTATTGCCCGCGAAAACAACGAGAAGGAATTGGCTGAAAGCGGTGCCGATTTTGTGGTTACCGACCTTGAAGAAGTTGGCGGAATTTCAGGTTTAAACGAACTGTTTTTAAAGAATAAAAAATAATAGCGGAAGGTCAAACTATCGAATTATAAATGGATGGTTTGACCTTACTTTTTTGTTAGTCCTCCCAGCTCCTCCACACTTTTTCGTAAGAAGTCGCGTGTGTAATAATCTTCATCCACAACCTCTCCGTTCCATACAGCTATATCCAGATCGATACAACGTGGTCCGAATTTAGGCCCCGAACGGTCGCGCCCCATCTGATCTTCAATTTGTTTGAGAAGTTTGTTCAGATTATCTCTATCCAACTTGGTGCTGATTTTAACAGCACCGTTGGTATAATCGGGTTGATCTTCAATTCCAATGGGTTTTGTTTTTATCATAGAAGAAACCGCAAGTATCGTCACCTCTCGTTTCAGGATTTCAAGCATTTTGGCGATATTCTCGTCTGCGTTAATGTTTGAACCGATACCAATTATCACCTCATTCATCTCCTGGCCTCCATTTCCATCGATACCGATTCGGCAAAACGTAAGGCATGTGGTTTATCCACTTCAACGCGGGCCCACTTTACTTTTTCGTCTTCCATTATTGTATCGAGAATACGCTTGGTGAGCACTTCCAGCAATTTGAAACGCCCCTCCTGAACGAGTGTAATTATCTTTTTCGTTATAACTTTATAATTGAATATATCTTCGGGTTCGTCAGATTCCAAAGCCGATTCCGGAATATCGGTTTCAATTTCAAGGTTGATTACCACATCCTGTTTATTCACCAATTCATCAGGATTAAATCCGATGTAGGTTCTGATTAGCAAATCTTTAACGCGTATTTTAGCCATATTCAACGATTTTTTCCAAGGTTTTCTCCACCGTCGGCAAACAGCAATTGCCCGGTGAGATGATCATTTTCCAAAATATAATCCAAACTTTTCAAAATCGGCTCCACTCCTCCCGGTTTTTTCATCGGAATGCCCTGCGCCAGCTTTTCCAGGTAATCCTCATCCTCGTCCTCAGGAGGCAAAGTAACACCGGGCGCAATAGCATTAATGCGAATATCGGGAGCAAATTCCAATGCCGCCATTTTTGTTAATTCCCAAAGCGCTTTTTTAGAGATGGAATAAGCGGCAAAATCCGATGCATTAGAGGTTATTCGCGTATCAACAAAATTGATGATGTTGCCTGTTTTGAAATAATTGGCAAAGTCGCGAATAAGAAAAAACGGAGCTTTTAGGTTGACATCCATCTGCGATTCAAAAAGCTCCACTGACGTGTCTTTCAGGTAACCTCGATCAAAAACTGAAGCGTTGTTTACCAGCAGATTCACCTCGATCTTTTCGGCAGCAAGTTTAGGTATCAATGCAACCACCTCATCAGTTTCAGACAAATTCGCTTGCCTGGCAACAAACTGCTGACCGGGATATTTAAGTGAAAGTTCTTCAACCAGCTTATCAGCCACTTTTGCCGAAGAATTGTAGTGCACCACAACATTCCAGCCTTTTTCTGCCAAGTGTTCTGTTAACGATCGACCAATACGTTTTGCTGCTCCGGTTATTAAAGCTGTTCGTTTCATTCTGAAAAGTTAGTTATTTTTTCTAATAAGAACAGGTCGGCCAGACTTATGTTCACAAAAAAAGGCCCGCAAAACGGACCTCCTTAAAAACACTATATGTTTTTTCTATTTGCTGTACGAATTCAATTTACTTAGGTATTTTCCAATAATATCAAACTCAAGATTAATTACCGATCCCACTTCAAAGGTGTGGAAATTGGTTACTTCCTGGGTGAAAGGAATGATAGCCACCTGGAAAGAATTGTCTTTTGAGTTAACCACGGTAAGACTAACACCATTAACCGTTACCGAGCCTTTTTCAACGGTCATATAACCTTGTTTGGCTTTATCAATATCAAAGTCATATTCAAAAGTGTAGTACCAGCTTCCGTCGGCCTCTTCAATTTTTACACACTTTGCAGTCTGATCAACGTGTCCCTGAACAATGTGTCCATCCAAACGACCGTTCATCATCATGCTGCGCTCCAAATTCACTTTAGAACCTACTTCCAGCAAGCCAAGATTCGACTTAATAAGCGTTTCTTTAATGGCAGTAACTTTGTATTTCTTTTCGGCTTTATCCACCCAAACAACGGTTAAACAAACGCCGTTGTGCGATAAACTCTGGTCAACTTTCAGCTCGTCGGCAAACGAACAGGTTAAGGTAAAATGTACATTCTCCTGATCCTTTTCAACGGCTACTACAGTTCCGTATTCTTCTACAATTCCTGAAAACATAGCTTTATATTTTGATTTGCGAATTCCGATTTCAATTCTCAATCATAAATCGTTAATCGGCATTCTTCATTCTACATTCGTCATTCACTTAAGACTCCACTCTACACCATCTTTGGTGTCTTTTAGCTCAATTCCAATAGCATTTAATTCGTCGCGAATTTTATCGGCTGTCCCCCAGTCTTTATTAGCTTTGGCATCTTTCCGCAGGTTAATAAGCAATTCTACCGCTCCACCCAATACTTCGTTGTTTCCACTTCCTGTTTCACCTTCCTCTTTCAATCCAAGAATATCGAAAACCACTGCATTGTAAAATGCTTTTAAATCCTCCAGGTCAGCAGTAGATATTTTCTCGTTACCGGCTTTTATCGAGTTGATCATTTTTACACCATCGAAAAGGTGGGCAATGGCAATCGGGCTGTTTAAATCGTCGCTCAGCGCGGCAAAACATTTCTCTTTTAATGAAACGATATCAACTGTTGAAGCATCAGAAGGAATTAATTCACTCAAAGTTTTCATGGCAGCCATCAAACGCTCCAAACCTTTTTCCGAGGCTTGTAAAGCTTCGTTCGAGAAATCGATGGTACTTCGGTAATGCGCCTGCAAAATAAAGAAGCGAATGGTCATTGGCGAATAAGACTGCTCGAGAATTTCGTGCGTGCCGGTAAATAACTCATCCAATGTGATAAAGTTACCCAGCGAGCGCGCCATTTTCTGACCGTTAATGGTAATCATGTTATTATGCATCCAGTAACGTACCGATTCCTGTCCTCTGCAAGCTGTATTTTGTGCAATTTCGCACTCGTGATGCGGGAAAGTCAAATCCATTCCGCCACCATGAATATCAAACTGTTCACCTAAATATTTTGTGCTCATTGCCGAACACTCAAGGTGCCATCCCGGAAAACCATCGCTCCAGCGCGAAGGCCAGCGCATAATGTGCTCCGGCGCCGCTTTTTTCCACAAAGCAAAATCAAAAGAGTTCTTCTTTTCATCCTGCCCGTCCAGTTTACGGGTGTTCGTTTTTATATCATCCAGATTACGACCGGAAAGTTTTCCGTATTTGTAATCGTTGTTGTATTTCTCTACATCGAAATAAACTGAACCATTGGCCTCGTAGGCGTATCCGTTTTTCAGGATGCCTTCAATCACCTGAATTTGCTCGATGATATGACCTGAAGCACGCGGCTCGATACTTGGAGGTGTAACGTTCAAATCGTCCATGTTGCGATGGAATGTGTTCATATATTTCTGAACCACTTCCATGGGCTCCAACTGCTCCAAACGCGCCTTTTTGGCTATACGGTCTTCGCCTACACCTTCCACCTCATCTTCAAGGTGACCAACATCGGTAATGTTACGCACATAGCGAACTTTGTTTCCGAGAAAAGTAAGGTAACGGTACAACAAATCGAATGTGATAAACGGACGGGCATGCCCAAGGTGCGAGTTGCTGTAAACTGTTGGCCCGCATACGTACAAACCAACACGACCTTCAACAAGTGGCTTAAACGCTTCCTTTTTTCGGCTAAGCGTATTATAGATATAAAGTTGATTCATATGATTAAAATTGTTCGTTTTCAGCGGTATCATATGTAACTCGCTGGTTTATAACCGCCTTTAATCGGATAAATTTAAATGCTCGTTTCATATTTTTTTCTGAAATCGTATGATTGTGCAAAGGTATAACAAAATGAGTGATTTTGTGACTGTTACCAAGTCCCTCTGCATAAAGGTAAACCGTAATTAACCTGAGGTTCTGAATGCCTAAGCTGTTTGCTCTGCTTCGGCCTCTTCGCTCTCGCTTTTGCTCTGATCGAGTTTGTTAAAATACTTGCGATAGAAAAGCAAAATTGAAAAGATACCTACTGTAATTGCCGAATCGGCGATATTAAAAACCGGACGGAAAAAGATAAAAGGATCTCCTCCAATTTTTGGTATCCACTCGGGATAGCGACCTTCAAGCAGCGGAAAATAAAACATATCAACCACTCTTCCGTGCAGGAAGCTGGAATAACCGCCTTCAGCAGGAAACAATGTAGCCACCTGACCGTAGCTGTGATTGAATATCATTCCGTAAAAAAGACTGTCGATAATATTCCCGATGGCACCGGCAAAAATCAGCGCAATACAAGCCACAAAACCAAAAGGCACTTCTTTTTGTCTGGCCAGTTTAAACAGGTACCAACCAATTGCCATTACCGCTACAATACGAAAAACACTTAAGAACATTTTTCCGTATTCGCCGGCAAACTCAAAGCCAAAGGCCATACCGTTATTTTCCACAAAATGAAGGATAAACCAATCTTTAAACACCACAATCTCATCACCAATCGACAGGTTGGTTTTAATCCAGAATTTCAGAACCTGATCGACAATTAAAATCGAGAATATAATTATCAGTGATTTTACGGAACGCGACATATGCTACGCTTTATAACAGAAATGCTCTTCGAAAATTCTAAACAGCATTTTCGAAGAGCAATCCCAATTCGTTTTTTTTACTTATTATTTTCCTTGTTTCGCATCAATACAAAGTGTCGCATGAGGAACTGCACGCAATCTTTCTTTGGCTATCAACTTGCCGGTCTCGCGACAAATACCGTATGTTTTATTTTCGATACGAATAAGAGCAGCTTGTAAGTGCTGAATAAATTTTAACTGACGCTGAGCTAATTTCCCGGCTTCCTCTTTAGAAAGTGTAGCTGCGCCCTCTTCCAATACTTTAAATGTTGGCGAGGTATCTGAAATATCATTACCATCGCTTTGAGTGATTGAATTCTTGTACATTTTATAATCTTCCTGAGCTTTTTCAAGCTTATCAAGAATGATCTTTTTGAATTCCATCAACTCTTCATCCGAATATCTGTTTTTGTCTCCCATAATTCGTGGGTTTTAAGTTCCTCTATTTTTTCAACAAGGCCCTAAAGTAATAAAAAAGTCCATCATTTGCGGTGCCTGTTGACAAATATTTAATTCACCTTTTCAATCTCAATCTGCGCCATTACATCTTTGTCAATTTCCACCTCTTTTGCATTAGCCAAATTAGGACTACCAGTCAGCTCCAGAGCATCAGCAAGTGTTTGCGTACAAATGTATTCTTTGTGGTTTTCAACCGCCACATTATACGCTTCGTGCTTTGCAATACGCAACTTAATCCGATCGGTTACTTCAAAATCATTATCCTTTCGTAAGTTCTGTATTTTGTTGATAAATTCACGGGCAATTCCCTCTTGTTTCAGCTCTTCCGAAATATTGATATCCAAAGCGATAGTCATTTGTCCTTCGGTTGCCACTGTCCATCCCGGAATATCTTCGGTTTGAATTTCAACATCGTCAAGCGACAGCATAACTTTTTCGTCGCCCACTGTCAACTCAAATTCTCCGTTGCTCTCAAATTCCGAAATGGCATTCTGATCGAGCTGATTTACCGCTCCGGCAATTTGTTTCATCATTTTACCGTATTTCGGACCGAGCGCTTTAAAATTCGGTTTGATCTTCTTTTTAATCACCCCGGCGGTATCGGTTAAGAACTCAACTTCTTTAACGTTAACTTCTGCCAGAATAATATTTGAAACCGCCTCGAATTGTTCTTTAAAGTGCGGATTTAATACCGGCACCATAATTTTACCCAGCGGCTGGCGTACTTTTAATTTCTCTTTACGACGCAGGGCCAAAATCATAGAAGAAGCTTTTTGCGCAATGGCCATTTTTTCTTCCAGGTCTTTGTCGATCAACTCTTCTGCATAAGCAGGGAAATCAACCAGGTGCACACTCTTATCTTCGGCTTTACCGGTAGCTTTATTCAGATCGTTATAAAGCATATCGGCATAAAACGGCGCAATTGGCGACATTAATTTCGACACCACTTCCAAACAGGTATACAGTGTTTGATAAGCTGAAATTTTATCAGTAGAATACTCTCCACCCCAGTAACGTTTGCGGCTTAAACGCACAAACCAGTTACTCAGGTTCTCGCTTACAAACTCCGAAATAGCACGGCCGGCACGTGTTGGCTCATAATTTTCGTAGCTGTCGCCCACTTCCTTTATCAGCGAGTTAAGCAATGAAATAATCCAGCGATCGATCTCCGGACGCTGATCAACAGGAATTTCTTCCTCGGCATAATTAAAGCCATCGACATTGGCATACAATGCGAAGAAATTGTAGGTATTATAAAGTGTTCCGAAGAACTTACGTTTTACTTCTTCAACACCTTCGATATCAAATTTCAGATTATCCCATGGCTGTGCATTGGTAATCATGTACCAGCGCAGTGGGTCTGAACCGTATTTATCGATTGTTTCGAACGGATCGACAGCATTACCCAGACGCTTCGACATTTTCACGCCGTTTTTATCCAGCACCAGTCCGTTTGAGATAATATTTTTGAAAGCTACCGACTCATCGATCATTGTTGCAATGGCATGCAAGGTGAAAAACCATCCACGGGTTTGATCAACACCTTCGGCAATAAAATCGGCCGGGAATACATCCTTAAAATTCTCTTTCCACTCGAAAGGATAATGGCGCTGTGCAAAAGGCATCGCACCCGAATCGAACCAAACATCGATAAGGTCGGATTCGCGCTCCATTTTTTGTCCCGATGGAGAAACCAGGATAATATTATCAACATGCGATTTATGCAGGTCGATCTTTTCGTAGTTGGCCTTTTTGTAATCGCCAACTTTAAATTCAGCAAATGGATTTTCCGCCATAAATCCGGCTTCAACCGCTTTGTCGATCTCGGCCATCAGCTCTTCCATCGAACCGATACAGATCTCTTCCGAACCATCTTCTGTTCTCCAGATTGGCAGCGGTGTTCCCCAGAAACGGGAGCGGCTAAGGTTCCAGTCAACCAGGTTTTCCAGCCAGTTTCCGAAACGTCCTGTTCCGGTTGACTTTGGTTTCCAGTTGATGGTATTGTTCAGCTCCACCATTTTGTCTTTCACCGCAGTTGATTTTATAAACCACGAATCAAGCGGGTAATACAACACTGGTTTATCAGTTCTCCAGCAGTGTGGGTAACTGTGAACGTGTTTTTCAATTTTGAAAGCTCTGTTCTGCTGTTTCAGCATTACCGAAATATCGATATCAACAGTTGAAGCATCGTCATCCAGCTTGTCGTCGTACTCGTTTTTCACTGAACGGCCGGCAAACTCGTGATAGGTTTCGGTATTTACGTATTGCTTAACAAACGCCGGATCCAAATCGATAGTTGGGTAAAAACGTCCTTTCCTGTCTACTAAAGCCTGACGTTTTCCTTCTGTATCCACAACAATCAGTGGCGAAATTCCGTGTTGTTTTGCTACGCGGTCGTCATCGGCACCAAAAGTAGGTGCAATGTGTACGATTCCGGTACCATCTTCGATGGTTACAAAATCGCCGGTTATAACTTCAAAAGCTTTTCCTTCGGGTTTCACCCAGTCGATCAGCTGTTCGTACTGAACACCTTTTAACTGCTCGCCGGTGTACTCGGCCATTACTTTGTACGGAATATTTTTGTCGCCCGGATTGTAATCTTCCAGTGCCAGCTCTGCATTTTTCGAGTTGAAATAAACTGAGAACAGGTCTTTCGCTAAAATCAAAGTAACCGGATCGCCGGTGTACGGATTAAACGACTGAACTTTTACATAGTTGATGTTCGGTCCCACACACAGTGCCGTGTTCGATGGCAGTGTCCATGGAGTTGTCGTCCAGGCCAGGAAATACAAATCGGTTTCCACTCCTTCAAAAAGGAATTCCGATCTCTCGTTTCTTAAGGCTTTAAACTGGGCAATAGCTGTTGTATCTTTTACATCGCGGTAACATCCCGGCTGGTTCAGCTCGTGCGAGCTCAATCCTGTTCCGGCTGCCGGCGAGTAAGGCTGAATGGTGTAGCCTTTGTACAACAAGCCTTTGTTATAAATTTGTTTCAGCAACCACCAAACCGACTCAATATACTGGTTCTCGTAGGTAATATACGGATCGTCCATATTTACCCAATAACCCATTTTGCGTGTCAGTTCTTCCCACTCGCGGGTGTATTTCATCACCTCTTTGCGGCAGGCATCGCTGTATTCTTCAACGGTAATTTTTTTACCTATATCGTCTTTTGTAATGTTCAGCGCTTTTTCAACGCTCAGTTCTACCGGCAAACCATGCGTATCCCAACCGGCTTTACGGTGCACACGGAAACCTTTCATGGTTTTGTAACGGCAAAAAATATCTTTAATGGCACGCGCCATAACGTGGTGAATACCCGGCATTCCGTTTGCCGATGGCGGTCCCTCGTAAAATACAAATGTTTCGTGCCCTTCGCGGGTTGAAATACTTTTATGAAAGGTATCATCTTTCTCCCAACGCGCAAGCACATCCTTGTTTATCTGTGCTAAATCTAACTGCTTATATTCCTGAAATTTATTACTCATAAGAATACCTTATAATCCACTGATTTTAAAAAACATGCAAATATAGAAAAATTTTGATGGTCGGGGGAAGATGAACGGGCCTTAATTAATACGGACTAATAAGCTTATTACAAATAATTTACATTGCGACCAAAGCTTTTTGAAGTCGTATGCACAGCTCTGTAATTTACTGACTAATAGCATCCTGTTACATTCTGAGTCGTCCTGTTAACTTTTTCGGCGTCCTGTACCATTTTTATGGCGTCCTGTTAACTTTTTCGTGTCCCTGTTCGATTTTGGTGCGTCCTGTTACCTTTTTTTCTCATCCTGTTAAGTTTTTGGGCGTCCTGTTAAACAGGATTGTAACAGGATGGGGCAAATGGTTACAGGGATGAGTTTCAAACGATCTCATAGAATAAACTTTTTATTTCAGCACTTAAAATGCAAAAGGAAACTTTCAATTTATTGGTAACTTTTGTTTGACCCCTCCAAACCTCTCCGCCAGCTGGCGGAAGGCTCAAAGTCCCCTTCAGGGGATTTAGGGGAAAGAGACCAAGTGGTTACTTACGAAGTTCGAATATGAAATAACTCTCTATCAGCACTGTGGCTATTATGATAAACCGAAAACAAAACATTCCCGGAACTGGTGGATTCCTGATTTTTCTGCAAAACAATAAAGAAAAAGCCGCTTTACCGGGAAAGATAAAGCGGCTTTGTGGAATACCTTTATGGAAATCCGGATCAGACAGTCCGGACTAATTATTTTGTCAATCTGAAGTGAAACCAACCTTATTGATTTGCATCCCTTTTGGAAATCGGGAGAACCAAAACACCAAACTTAGTTCTGCGAAGACTTTTGCTTCGTTTGGCTACAGATCCGTTTTTAAATGTCTTTTGATTAATTCAGATCAAGTACCGAATTAAATTCGCCCTCAACAATACCGGTGGGAGCAGTGCTGTCAGCTTCGCTTTCGGTTTCCCAAACCGAATTGTCGATTAAATATTTAAACTGGTAGGCTTTACCGGTTTCAAGATTAAGCGTTTGTGTAAAATCACCGCTTTTCAGTTTTTTCATTGGCTCAACCTCTTCGTTCCAGCCGTTAAATTCACCCACAATTTTAATTGTATCTGCGCTTGGAGCATCTTCTTTTGCCACTCTAAAGGATACTTTACACTCAGGTTTACTTTTTAAATATTGTTTTTTTATACTCATAATTCAAAGTTTTTTTGTGAAACAGAACAGTTCCCGGCCTTGATTTTCAGAGAATGCTTTATGAATTGCCATCCGGCGCCTGATGTAAACTCAACAGCCTTCTTTCAATCACCGATCCGGCACGCTCTCCTGAATCGTTCTTGTTTTCAATCTTAAAATTTGTTTTAGTACGAAGTTGGTTTGGAAATGATGTTCTATCAATTTGTTAATCAAAAGTATGGCATTAACATTAATTATCAATCAACCAGCAAAAAGAATATTCTGATATTTAACACTTAAATAAAATTAAAAATTTTTAGCATCTTATTGTATTTCAGACGTTTTAAACCATGCTTCAACACCATCATCCTTGCTCCGACTAGACACACACGACTGATTTTAAGCAATTTAATCAAACGAATGTCAATAATTGTTTCGAAGATGCTTCACCCGGCTCATAAACGACTGAACTCTTTCCAGTTCCACATCATTTTGCCAGTTGCCGTCGTATTTAAAAAATGACCCAACAATAAAAGCGTCGGCATACGACCAGAAACCTGCAATATTTTGCACTGTAATTCCTGAGCCAATCAGCACCGGCAACCGAACCGCCTCAACAACAGCCTGCACATCCTTTATCGATGCTTCTTCGCCCGTTGCATTTCCGGTAACAATAACCCCATCGGCTAAAAAGAACCCGGCAGCTTTCGCCATATCACAAATCGAAACATCGGCAGAAATGGCATGCGATGAGTGTTTCTTTTTAATATCAGTCCATATTTTAATATTGTCGGCTCCTATTCGTTTCCTGTAGCGCAAAAGTTCTGCTGCATCGCTGTTCATCATTCCCTCATCGGCCAAATGCCCAAATACAAATCCTTCGGCCCGGATAAAATCGAAACCGGCAGCATGAGCAACGGCCAGCGCCTGTTTGTTGGCTCCTGCCAAAATCTGTATTCCCAGAGGCAGCGAAACCTCCTGCCTCAGTTTTGTTGCAATAGCCGTCATTGCAGCCACAATTTCGGGGCCCACTTTACGGTTCAGGTATGGCCGGTCGTGCATGTTCTCGATCATAATGGCATCCATCCCGCCTTGCTCGAGTTTCTGTGCATCGCTGATAGCAGCTTTAATAATTTCCGGTATGGTGAGGCGGTTTTTGGGAGTGCCCGGCAATGCTCCTACATGCACCATCCCGATTATTGATTTGTTGACATCCACGCTTTATTATTTTGTTTCCTTAAAGTTAACCGAATTGAGGGAATTTCTACCGATCTCCAAAAACAATTCACTTATCGTTTTGATTGCCACTGATTTTGTACATTTACAATCTATAACCTAAGTCAAAAAAAAACGAAAGATGAAAAATAGTTCCCTTTTGCTCGCAATGTTTGTCGCATTTATTTTTGCGTCCTGTTCGACGGGAAAAAGCAATAACACCTTAACAAAACAAGAAATTGAAGACGGCTGGGAATTGCTGTTCGACGGTAAAACCACCAACAACTGGAAAACTTTTAACGGAGGCGCAGTTACCGGATGGAAGGTAATTAACGGCGAATTGCACAATTCAGGCGTCGGGGCGGACCATGGCGGCGACATTGTAACTAAAAAACAATACACCAATTTTGAATTGTTCCTGGAGTGGAAAGTAACACCGGAAAGTAACTCGGGTGTTTTTTATCACGTTCAGGAAGGACTTACAGACGTCATTTATGAATCGGGCCCGGAATACCAGTTGATAGACGACAATGGATGGCCTGACAATCTGGAAGCCTGGCAGCGTTCAGGCGCCAACTACGGTATGAATGCACCTAAAAATGCAAAAGTAAAACCGATTGAAGAATGGAACACCACCCGAATAATTGTTAACGGCCCCCACGTTGAACACTGGCTAAACGGCACCAAAGTAGTGGAATATGAACTATGGACCGACCAATGGCTGCAAAATAAAGCTGCTGGCAAGTGGGCAGATGCACCCGACTACGGCATGGCTAAAACCGGCCATATTGGGCTGCAGGATCATGGTGGATTAACTATATTCCGGAATATTAAAATCAGGGAATTATAGAGATTGGTCTAAGATAAAATTGTCAAAAGTTGAAATTGTATCTTAATCATTTCGACCCCCTAAATCCCCCAAAGGGGGACAATTACTCCCCGCCAACTGGCGAAAAGTTAAGTGGGGTCTTATAAATCTCACTCAACTTTTGCAACCTTTATAAGTACAATTGATTGTAACAGCAGGGTTTCTCAATAAAAATTATCTTTGCCCTAAACATTTTCAAAAATGGAATTTACTGCATTCAGAGATCTGAAACCCTTCTCGCAATTATTCTTTGCCGCATTTGTTGTGGTGGCCAGCATTTTAATCTTCTTTGTATTGTCGCTTGGTGTGGCCATTCCAATCTGGGGATTCAACACTGTCTTGCACCTTCCCTCCATAAATTCTGAAACGCCACAAAATATTATTAACCTGTATAAATTCATCCAGGTTGTTCAGGCGATCGGCTTTTTTATCGTTCCTCCGTTTATTTTAGGCTACCTGTTTCACGGGAAATCAAATGAATACCTTTATCTCGATAAAACCTTCAATTCGCAAAGTGTAATTCTGGTTGTTGTAATGATGTTTTTTGCCGCTCCGCTTATTAACCTTATCGGAGAACTGAACAGCAACATGAGTTTCCCCGAGTGGCTATCGGGTGTGGAAGAATGGATGCGTAACGCCGAAGAAAATGCCGCCGAAATTACCAAAGCCTTTTTGAATGTAAAAACCATTGGCGGACTTGCCTTTAACGTGTTTATGGTTGCATTGCTACCTGCAGTTGGCGAAGAGCTTTTGTTCCGTGGAGTTATTCAGAAGATTTTTAGCAAAATGACGCGCAGTCACCATTGGGGAATCTGGATTTCGGCGATACTTTTCAGCGCTTTGCACATGCAGTTTTATGGTTTTGTCCCGCGTGTTTTGCTTGGTGCTTTGTTTGGCTATCTGCTGGTTTGGAGCGGCTCGATGTGGTTGCCTATAATTGCCCATTTCCTGAATAACGCCATTGCCGTAATTGCCATGTACTTTATAAATAACGGCCTGATGAATCCGCAATATGAAGAAATCGGGTCTACCGCTGACAGTTATTACATGGCCGGAATCAGCCTTGCACTAACACTTGTCTTTCTGCTGATGCTGAAACGACACAATGCAGGAAAAGAAATACCTGTATAAATAATGAACCACCTGTGAAATTCGGAGGATTACTCTTAGAATTCTAAAGTTTATAATTGCTGCCGCAGGCCTGTTTGGGCTAAGCCGGCAGCGAATAATCAGCCTGATAAGGCAAAAGCATATTTCTTATGGTAAGTAACTGTATTCTCTTCTCAAACTTTCAGGAAAAGAAATTCTTGTATAAAAAAATCCCGGATCAGTTTTCACCAACCCGGGATCTAAAATATCAATACAATAATTATTCTTTAAGCAAATTCAAATAAGAGATCGGTCTGCATTTCTTCTGCCGAAAGCTTTTTCTTCTCGTTACGGCGAAATACATAAACAATACCATATTCCTGTGCCAGTTGACGTTTCGCTTTTGGTGATTCCACCTCAAGGCTCTCTTCAATCTCTGTCCACAGCTTGCTTATAAAGTCGTTGGTAATCTTACGCAGTTTCTGCATTTTATCGAACGAGCGTAAAGTATTTCGTTTTAAGGTTTGCTGAAATACGGAAGCATCATGTAATTCTTCCACCTTAAATTTTACGAGAGCAATTGATGGATTGTAAATGGCACTTCCACCATTTTGTTTACGCTTTTGCTCGCCTTCCACCATAATTTTACCCCACTCAATTATATCTTCCTCGGTGTTTAGTGGCGGCACTTTTCCTTCAAAAGATGCCAGATTTCCGTAATACTTAATTCCGCCGTTAATTTCACCGCGTTCCGATGCAAACTGCAGAACCTGTATAAAATGCGAGACGTACATTTTAGCCCGGTCAAAAGCTTCTTTGTACTCTTTTATATTTTCCGACTGAAGGCGTGTGTCTAACTCGTATTGCGTAAGGTGATTCTCAAAATTATTTTTTACATTTTGAAGTTCTTCAACCGAATGATTGGAGAATGCCAGTTTATGTTCATTCTTAATCACCTTTGCCAGCGCTGCGTTAAGTGCGCGTATTCTGGCTTTATCCGTTGTGGGTAAACGTCTGTATGGCATAATGTTCCTTTGTGTTTATGCGAAGTTATGGATTGTACATGGGGAATTCATGTGTTCGCCCTTGTACTTATGCACATCTGGTTGTTTATTAATGCGAAAAACGGGAGGCTGCTTTTAGCGAACGGCCTTATTTTAATACCTTTCAGTCTCTATCTTCGCAAGAAGTTAACAGGGTTAGAAACAAAAAATAAAATCAAAACCTAAATGAAAGGTGAACATTTAAAATGCTTTTTATGGATATTGCCGTTAAATTTCGTCCAGAAGAACCAATTAGCTTCGTTCATTTTCTTTCGCCGGACGATTCAAATCAAATTATCCTAACCCAGGGCGACGTAATTCGCTGAATTACTTTGCCCTGGGCTATAATAAAACGCACTTTCAGCGCTCTATTTTTTACTATTAGCCAACAGAAAATATATCATAGGGCTGAAAGTCCGTAATAATTTAGCCCCGGGCAAACGAACCGCCGGATGGCGAAAGTGTCGCCCGGGGTTAATGTTAAGCATTAGAAAAGGCGCAAATGCAAAAGCTAATTGAAAATTAAACGTGTCATGCCTGCCTGACGGTAGGCAGGCGCCTCATATATTAACCTTCAATTAGAAATGGGGCGTAAAATATTTGTTTAGAAAGGGTAGTCCCCGGCAGGGCTAGGGGTAAAGTTTTCTAAATTTAAAATAGCTGTCCTCTACCCTTTTGTTCCCGACGTAAAGTATGGGATTTCGCAAGCTCAACTGTAGACATTTTCCCTTACAAAGGGAAAATAGCTTGATCGATTGAGAAATAAAATTGAACGACTAAGCTTAAAACAAAAAAGCCTCCCCAGAAACTGAGAAGGCTTTTCAAAACTATAGCTTGAATTTTTTTATTCGCTAATTCTTGCTTTCAGGTATTCGCGGTTCAAACGTGCAATGTTTGTAATGGAAATACTCTTCGGACACTCGGCCTCGCAAGCCTGCGTATTGGTACATCCACCAAAACCAAGTTCATCCATTTTCGATACCATGTTTTTCGCACGGCTTGCAGCTTCAACTTTTCCCTGTGGCAATTTTGCCAGGTGCGAAACTTTTGCCGAAACAAACAACATCGCCGACGAGTTTTTACAAGCTGCCACACAAGCACCACAACCAATACATGCTGCTGCATCCATTGATTCTTCAGCATCGTCTTTCGGAATAGGAATTGTGTTGGCATCAGGAACACCACCGGTATTTACCGATACGAAACCACCAGCCTGAAGAATTTTCTCGAAAGCGGTACGGTCAACCACAAGGTCTTTAATTACAGGGAAAGCACGTGCACGCCAAGGCTCAATAACAATGGTTTCGCCATCTTTGAACTTACGCATGTGCAACTGGCAGGTAGTTACCTCAGTGTCTGGTCCGTGTGGGCGGCCATTAATGTACAGACTACAAGTACCACAGATACCTTCGCGGCAATCGTGGTCGAAAGCAATTGGGTCGATTCCTTCTTCAATAAGCTGGAAATTCAGGATATCCATCATTTCAAGGAAAGAAGACCCGGTTGAGATATTTTCGATTGTATATGTTTCGAATTTACCTTTTGATTTGGCATTCTTTTGACGCCAAACTTTTATTTTGAGTTTTTTTAGAATCTTATCAGCCATTTTATTCTAGATTTTTAGATTTATAGATATGAGTAATGAGACCTTAATCGTGAATTTTTAATGATTGCTTTAAACCAAAAATCATCTTTTGGACTTCATTAAGTTTTGCATCAAACTCTTCGAATTTGTTTTGAGAAAGATACTCTAAATCAAGACTTAAAATCACTAAAGTTTCCAGTTCAAATGCACTACCATTGGCAATGTCTAAGAAACGGCCCAATTCCTTGTCGCTATTTCTTCCACAACCTTCAGCAATGTTTGCAGGAATTGAAACAGCAGCCCTTCTCATTTGTGAAACGATACCGAAAAGCTCATCTTTTGGAAATGTGTGAGTTGCCTGGTAAATTTCTTTTACAAGAACTCTTCCTTTTTGCCAAACTTTCAATTCTTTAAACTGATGCATCTTCTTTGCTTTTATTGATTCCTGATCTTTCTTCTTCTCAATACTAATTTCTCACTACTCTATACTCTCTTAATTATTTGTAAGAACGCTGCGTAAGCTTCACATTCTCAAATACCAAATCTTCTTTATGCATATCCGGCTCTGCGCCCTCTCCTTTGTACTCCCAGCACGATACGTAGGTGAATTTTTCGTCGTTACGTTTTGCTTCACCTTCTTCGGTAGCCGACTCTTCACGGAAGTGTCCACCACACGATTCGTTTCTGTCGAGTGCATCGCGAGCCATCAATTCACCGATATCGAAGAAATCGGCAACACGACCGGCTTTCTCCAACTCAGGATTAAGGTTATCCAATTCTCCCGGAATACGAACGTCTTTCCAGAATTCTTCACGAATTTCCTTAATCATTTCGATGGCTTTTTGCAAACCTTCAGCATTACGGGCCATACCTACGTAATCCCACATTACCTGTCCGAGTTTTTTGTGGAAATAGTCAACCGGTTTCGAACCTTTAATGTTGTATAATTTCTCGATACGATCTTTTACGTCTTTTTCAACCGCAGCAAACTCAGGAGCGTTTGTGTCGGCTTTAGGCGTCATAATTTCATCAGCCAAATAATCACCAATGGTGTATGGCAATACGAAATATCCATCGGCCAAACCTTGCATCAGTGCCGAAGCTCCAAGGCGGTTAGCACCGTGATCGGAGAAGTTAGCTTCACCAATTGAATACAAACCAGGAACAGTTGTCATCAGGTTGTAATCAACCCAGGTACCACCCATTGAGTAGTGGATAGCCGGGTAAATCATCATCGGCGCTTTATAAGGATCAACATCGGTAATCTTTTCGTACATCTGGAAAAGGTTTCCATAACGTGCTTCAATTACACTTTTACCCAAACGATCGATGGCATATTTAAAATCAAGGAAAACTGCTTTACCTTCCGAGTTTACACCAAATCCGGCATCGCAACGTTCTTTTGCAGCACGCGATGCAACGTCGCGAGGTACAAGGTTACCGTACGAAGGATATCTTCTTTCCAGGTAAAAATCACGATCCTCATCTGCAATATCGTTCGGATGAAGTTCACCTTTCTGCAATTTTACTGCATCTTCTTTTTTCTTTGGTACCCAAACACGACCATCGTTACGCAACGACTCCGACATCAAAGTCAGTTTCGATTGCTGATCGCCATGAACAGGTATACAAGTAGGGTGAATTTGTACGAAACATGGGTTCGACATCAAAGCACCACGTTTGTAACATTGCCATGCTGCCGATCCGTTACTTCCCATTGCGTTAGTCGACAGGAAGAATACGTTTCCGTAACCACCGGTTGCAACAACAACGGCGTGTGCACCAAAACGTTTGATCTCGCCCGAAACAAGGTCGCGGGCGATAATACCACGGGCTTTTCCGTCGATCTTAACCAAATCCAGCATTTCGTGGCGGTTGTACATTTCAACGGCACCTTTCGAAATCTGACGGTTTAATGCCTGGTAAGCACCAATTAACAACTGCTGACCGGTTTGCCCGCGTGCGTAGAACGTACGGCTTACCAACACACCACCAAACGAACGGTTATCTAACAAACCACCGTATTCGCGGCCAAAAGGTACACCCTGTGCAACACACTGGTCGATAATATTTGGCGAAACTTCGGCCAAACGGTAAACGTTAGCTTCACGTGCACGGTAGTCGCCACCTTTAATGGTATCGTAGAACAAACGGTAAACCGAGTCGTTATCGTTCTGATAGTTTTTTGCAGCATTAATACCACCCTGTGCAGCAATAGAGTGCGCACGGCGCGGGCTGTCCTGGTAACAAAATGCCTTAACTTTGTATCCTAATTCTGCTAATGAAGCAGCTGCCGAGGCACCACCTAAACCGGTACCTACAACAATAATCTCTAATTTACGCTTGTTAGCAGGGCTCACTACTTTAATGGCAGCTTTGTGTTTGCTCCACTTCTCTGCCAACGGCCCTTCAGGTATCTTACTATCTAAAATGCTCATAATTCTTTCCTCTTTTTTATTTATACAATCCTAACATGAAATAAAGTGGAATAACGGCGTAACCCACTGCAATAAGAATTGCGTAAATCGTACCAATAACTTTCCAGCGGTTTAACCAATGTTTGTTGTTTAAACCTAAGGTTTGGAAAGCCGACCAGAAACCATGCGACAGGTGAAATCCCAGCAAAGCACCACCAAGAATGTAGAAAACACCCAGTACTGTGCTGTTAATAAAAGCGGCAGAAACCAAAGCGTACGCATTGTGCATGTGTTCGCCGTTGATGGTAACTTCCGCCAAAAGCGGATCACCGGTAAACTTCATCTTTACAAAGAAGTTAATAATGTGGATGATAAGAAATACCAAAACCAAACCGCCTAAAACCAGCATGTTACGCGATGCCCACGAGCTTGCTCCGCTCATGTTCTTTTTCGCATACTTAACCGGGCGTGCTTTCCAGTTTTGATACTCAAGGAAGAATGACCAAACAATGTGAATGATAAAACCCAATCCGAGGATGGGTTCCATAATCTTAATCAGGGGATTAGTAGCCATAAAGTGAGCTCCCTGATTAAACAAATCACCGCTGTTGTCAAAAATCAGTAATAAGTTGAGGCCCAAGTGGACTGCAATAAACACTACCAGGAATAATCCCGAGAGGCTCATCACAAATTTCCTTCCAATCGAGGCTGTTAAAAATCTGCTCATAATCTATTATTTATTTTTGGTTGATTCCGAATTTTGCTTAAAGCGCCACAAATGTAGACGAACACAAATATTCCAGCAAAAATGGGGTTCTAAAATAGCTAATTTAAAATGATTCTACAACTGATTTAATCTTGGCTTTAGATTGGGGAAAAAATCAAAAGTTTCCGGGCTTTTTTATGGCACAGAAAAGGCCCCAAACAAAGAACAATGTATAAAAAAGCTATTAATTAACCCTACCGAAATAGTTGCATTTATCGCGTAAGCGGAGAATTATCTATTTCCTGCTCAAACTTCAATATCACGTCAATTCCCGACTCTTTGGCACTTCCACTTTGAAGCCGCAGGAAAAGCTTATCATTGATTTCGTACTCAATAACGATCGTTTCGGGAGTGATCTCGTCGCCATTTACTTCTCCGAAACCCCTTTGGTAAATCACAAAAATGTCGTTGGTAATGTATTTCCCAATAACAAAAGCCGCACTTTGCCAGTTTTCGGTGGTGGTAACTTCAATCATGTCGAGATTAAATTTCGAACCAATCGTTTTACTCAGCTGAGATGAGATCATACTTGCCAAGGCATTTGAACCAATTGAGTTCAGCAGACCATTGTTTCCTCCATAACCAATTTCATCGCTTGTAGCACCAAAAACAAGAACAGAAATTCCATCTGTTTCTGTAATCTCCACATTGTCGAGATAGAAAGTGATCTCAGGCTCCGTCAGATTACCCGATATCGCCATTTCGAGGTAACGTTTTTCTTTGTTGCTGCCACGGTAAACATATTCGGCGGCTAAATTTAAAATCGGGTCGAATTCCTCCCCTCCCTGAAACGTTACTTCGCTTTCCTTAAGATTTAGCTTACGCCCATACAACATGTAATATCCCCGAATAATTTTAACACTCCCGAATACTTCGAAATGCGGTCCTTCTTTTACAATTTCCAGCTCTCCATTTAGCTCGGCACGTATGTCGTTGCTTCTTATCCAGGTATTACGCGGAATTTCAACCTCTAAACGGCCGGTTAGCTGATCAACCAGTCCTGATTCTTTTTTGGGCTTCACCTTGGCTGCCTTTTCCTTTTTCAAATCGACTGAATCCTTTGATTCATTCAATGCCTCGACCAACATTGGAACATCGGCTTCCACATCGTTTTGCGTTTCTTTCATCAAGGCCGGCAAATACAGATCAGAACGAAGTACTTTTATCTCTCCCCCAAATTCCGGTTTGTCGTTTTCAGTCCTCACAAAGGTATTGGCGTCGATCAGCACCTCGTAATTGCGATGCTGCGTTAGAAAAAAGTTTTTGGCATCTACCTCAACCGACGAACTGCTGATATTGCCATTTATGATGGTGGAATCGAAAGCCAGTTCGCCATTCACCGAGATTAAACCATTCTTTTGTTTCACCAAAACGGTGTCGATACTTATTTCGTTTCCTTTAAAACTTACAGATGCAGAAATGTCGTTGTAATCAATACCGAAATTTTTGTTGCTATACATCCCGTCTTTCAAATGCATGTTGCCAAAAAATTGGGGATTATCAAGCGTTCCCTGTGCTTCAATCCGTGCATCGAGTAATCCTCTTACACTATCGTTCGGAGCGTATGATTTTATATTCTCAGTGATATCTATTGAATCAAGAATAAACAATCCCTCATAGGTTTCAGGCGGATGAAATCCCAGTTGAAGCGAATCGAGTGAAAGTGAAAACGGAGCATTAATTCCTGCAAAAAATGAGTTCCCCATCTCTGGAATCGTTAACTCAATGCTCCCTTTATTGTTGGCGTAGGCAAAATCAGAACGAATAGAATGAAGCTCGTAGTTGCCATATCGCGGATCAGTTATTTCCAAATGACCATCGATTAACGGATTATTGGAACGACCATAAAGCCTGAAATTGGAATTTAACTTTCCACCCAATACCATTTCCTCTCCCAGAAAACGATGCAGCTCATTCAGGTCAAGATCATTTATTTTGATCTCAAAATTGCCGGTGTCGCTGGCCGATATATTTCCATCAACAGCAATTATAAAATCTTCTAAATTCCGATCTTTTAAAGTCAGGTTATGAACTTCCAAAAACTGATTTTGATCGAGCGTTGCGGTCATGGTATCTACCAGGTAAACATCGGCCCATTTTGAATTTACCTCCAATGCGGGAACCGTTAACGAAATCGTATCACCCACTATTATCGAACTTTTTAGTTTCGCCTCTAACATATCAGTCCAATTAACCGTGGCCTGCAAATCCATCTCTTCTCCTGCAAAGTTATAATCCAGCAAAACGGTGTCGAGCACAATACTTCCCGTTTTAATATTACGAACATCGGCTTGAGCAGCAACATTAAAAGAATCGTTTATTAGCGTAACCCGGTAATTTGCATGGGCGGTATCTGCGCTAACTGAATATCCTTCGGCATTATACAGATCGAGAATTCCGTCAATTTGTAAATTGGAAACCGAACCTGCCAGCGTTGCAACCGTTAATACCGAATCGAAAGTAACAGGCAACTCAATTATTGAATCGATGAGTTGAAGAGAACTGATGTTACCATATAATTTTGAGTTGATATACATTGAATCGAGCTCAAGCTGCCCACTTCCCGAAACGGCAACGCCCGGGGCAACTGCCTCTAATGTATCTATCTGGATTGATGATCCATCAACATGAATAAACGAATTCATACTTTCTATTGGATACTCATAAACCGTGCTTCCCGAAAGAGAAATATCAGCAGTTGCCAGCAGCTTTTTCGTATCAAAACCTTTGCCTTTGGCAACAACTACACCATTTAGCATGGTATAAGCCAAATTCGGAATCATCTTGCTGAGCTCAAATTTATCCATCACCAACTCAGCATCGTATTCCGGCTCATCGGCTAAATTTAATTTACCTTTCAACGCTGCTTTTCCAACCTCCGATTGCACAACAATATCAGCTCGCAAACTATCGCCCATATATGTTCCCGCAAGGTCCAGGGTCTTTACGCGGGCCCCTTCAAATGAAGAGTTTTTAAATCTTGCTTTAACAACTGCTTCCGATTTAAAATCCTTCAAATTTTCACCATCAAGATTTATTTCTCCGTTTAAATGTGTTTTCTCAACTCCCAAATCAATCCAGTTGCCAACATTAAATTTGTCGAGTTTGATATAGGCCTGATAAGGCACCGTTCCATCGTTCTCGTGCAAATTGGTAAATGGTTGCAGCGAAAGATTTGCATTGATCTGTTCATTTCCGTTTTTTAATACAACACTTGCTTTGAGCGAATCATTCGATACGTGCAGATCCGCTTTTAACGATGGAGAACAAAGCATTTTGAATGAAGGAACAAACATGGCCAGATCGTTTTTGTCGATTGTTCCTTCACTGATTATCCCGTTAAGATTTTCGGGCGAAAAATAGACTCCCCGAAAATTCATGCCTGAGTTGTTGGCGACAAACAGAAAACTGTCGACCTTTATTCCCGAATCGTTTAATTCAAGTTTACCACTCAGTGTTTTTAATTCAACCGCTGGATCTTTGCTTTTCAATTGAAAACTGTTTAGCCTGACCAAGGTTTCTGCCTCGCTGTATTTTCCTCCGGCAAACAAATTGATTTCATTAACCTCGGAAGGAATCCCATTAATTTGCGAGTTAATATCAACTCTTCCGTTACGAATGGTTAGCCGCCCGGCTTCTATGGTGTAATTAAATGGTTTGCGGCTTGATGTGGATGGCTCCGTTTCGGGCAGAATAGTAGTGAAATTCCAAATGCTATCGGCATTTTGCCACACGTTTACATAAGGATCGCGCAAAACCACCGAATCGATTCGGATCGTATTTGAAAACAAAGGCCATAACTTATAATTTAGCTCTAAATCACTGAATGATGCGAGTAAGGAATCAGCATCGCGAAGTTCTACATTACGCAAAAAGATTTTGTTGTAGAAATTACCATCCAGGTCTTCGATATTCAGTTTTAGGTGTAGTTGCGCTTCAACCAGTTTTACTGCGCGAGATTTCACCTGCTCTTTAAAAAACGAAGTTTGAGTTAACAGCAACAAGCCGGTAATCAGCAGTATAAATCCTACTAACACGATTGCCGTATATTTTATCAATTTCCTCATTTTTTTTAGAAAGAGTGACCAATATTAAAGTGTATCTGCCATTTTGTATCACTGTCGAAAACCGGCCGTGCAAAGTCGATTCCGGCAGGCCCCATTGGCGTTTTTATCCGCAAACCTGCCCCGGCAGCGTAATGAAGATCTGTAATGTGATACTCAAAACTCTTTTGCCAAACATTACCTGCATCCATAAATAAATTGAACTTCAATCTTCGCCCTAAGTCAAACCTGAATTCTGTGGTGGCTTCCAGCAAACTGTTTCCTCCGATGGGAGTACCGTACTCGTTGTGCGGGCCAAGATCACCTCTCGACCAACCGCGCACCGAGTGGCTTCCACCGGCAAAGAACTTCTCTTCCACCGGAATAAAATCAGCATTGTCGGTTCGTTTTATTCCCCCGATCTTTCCTTTAAATGCCAGCACCACTCCTCGCTGTATTCCAAAATAAGTTTTGTACTCGGTCAGAATCCGGTAAAAAGGAATGTTTCCGGCAAACAATACATCGTTTGTTTTTATGTTGAACGAAACAGAATAACCCTGAACCGGGTCAAGGATCGGATCGGCGTTATTGTAAATCGCTCCCACAACCAGTCCCGTTTTGCTGTATATCGATTCATCATATATAGCACCACTTTCTCCAAAATATTGGGAAGTATCCTGCTCAACATCTTCGTAAATAAGCCCAATAGAAGTATTCAGCTCTTTCGAGAAATTTTGAAGAAAAGTCAGGCTGGCTCCCATTCGTTGTAGTTTATATCCGGGCTCATCCTGTTCCTGGATAAAAGGGTGAATGGTTAAAGTATTTATGGGCACCAGAAATGATGGTTGCGAAAATTTGAGGTAAACGTTGTAGGGTTCAAGTCCCGAACGTTTGGCATATAAATTCAAACGGCCCGTGTGAGTCAGAAAACCCAGGTATTGCACATCGGTAAAAGCTCTGAGTTTATCTTCGCGCCCGTAACCGACACCAAACCGTACCGACCAACGCGGAGCCTCCCTGATAAATATTTGCAACGGAATGGTGTCAGCTTGTTCTTCACCCATTTTTGTGCGAATAGAAGCTACCCTGTAATTCCCCTGGCTGTAGATTTGTTTCTGTGTCTGATCGATTTTCTTTTTACTCCAAACCTCTCCTTCCACATAAGCAACCTGGCGAAGTATACTTTTTGACGGCACCCGATCGTTTCCGCTTATGGTTGTTTCTCCAATATAAGCCAGCTTACCACGATCAATATCCCATTGCAATGCTGTTGTATTGGTAATTGTGTCAACATCCAAACTTTGTTCAACCGTTGTATACGGATAACCGTAATCAAAAAATGCTTCGGCAATTAGCTGTTTGTCATTATTCACCGCTTCATCACGAAATATTTTTGAAGTATTTACCTGTGTTTGCAGCAAAAGTTTTCGTTTGTCTTTTGGGTGCAAAACATTGTCCAATTTTTTAGTGCTGTCAACCCGAAACGAGATATTGGAAATGGTTACCGGTTCACCTTCCTGAATAAAAAAAGTTATCGCAACCTGGTTCTTTTTATTTACGGTAAGCTCCGGCTCATCAAATTGTACATTCAAATAGCCTTCTTTTTGATAAAAGATTCGAAGTCGGGCAATGTCATCATTGTATAAGGTGCGGGAATAATAAACCGGTTCTTTCCCAAAAATCTTACGTTTAACCCACGAGCTTCCTTCAATGGCAATTTCATCCTTCAGCTGCGAGCTTTGCATATATTCATTCCCCTGAAACTTTACATTACTTATCATCAGGTTCTCCTGGGCAAAACAGAATAATGTGCCAAAAATTAATGCTATGATTATCAGGAAGTATTTCAAGCAGTAGAAATTAAGGTTATGCCAAAGATAAAACATGGTACCTTCATAATGCAACTATATTGCAAAAAGTTGAGTCAATATCACAGGCATTGTTCGATCAAAACTATTAGTAACCCAATCTATTCAGGACGACAAGGCCGGAACTCCGGGTTTTGTGGCTACAGTAGTGGGCCTGGAAGTTCTTTTCGGGCAAATGCCGGAAAGCTTGGGCGGAGCCGAATCGCTTGCTCATTACCTACTTCAAAAATTTGGAAAAGACCGGACATTGAGGGCAATGGTTGTAAGCGGTTTTATTATTACCAGGCAAATAGAGCAACAGGATAGTGGATGTAATAAATCGTATCCGAATTTAGCAAACTGAAAAAAAGAGTTCTGTTGTTAACTTGGTAACGTCCGCCCATATATCTATATTTAAATCCAACTATCAGATTAAAAAGTATGAAGGCACTGGTACTGGAAAATTACAATGAATTGGTTTATAAAGAGGTTGCCGAACCCGTTCCGGCCAAAAATGAAGTACTCGTAAAAGTAAAAGCCTGTGGAATTTGCGGCTCCGATGTGCATGGGATGGACGGTAGCACCGGAAGAAGAAAACCACCGCTAATTATGGGACACGAAGCTTCGGGGGTTATCGCAGCTCTCGGAAGCGAAATTTCAGGTTGGAATGTTGGCGACAGGGTAACCTTCGACTCAACGATATACCCCTTAAATGACTGGTACACCTTGAATGGGCACTACAATTTAAGTGAGAACAGACAAGTACTTGGCGTGTCGCCGGGAACATACAAAAAACACGGTGCTTTTGCCGAATATGTAACAGTACCCGAGCATATTTTGTACAAACTACCCGATAATGTTTCGTTTGAACAGGCGGCCATGGTCGAACCCGCTGCCGTTGCGCTTCATGCCATTAAACAATCCGGGTTTCAACTGGGCGAAAGTGCTGCAGTTGTAGGTGCCGGAATGATTGGTTTATTCCTTGTTCAACTTTTGTCGCTTTCCAATGCCTCACCTCTTTTTGCTATTGACATTGAAAGTTCAAAACTGGATATGGCCAAAAAATTTGGTGCTGAAATAGTCTTAAATCCTGACAAAAACGATCTGATAAAAGAGGTTTTTGCACGAACAAATTCACGCGGAATCGACCATGTTTTTGAGGCCGTAGGCATTGAGTCGACAGTTAATAAGGCTATTGAAATTGTGAGAAAGGGAGGCAAAGTGGTACTGGTTGGAAACCTTTCTGCCAACATCAATTTTCCGCTGCAAAGTGTAGTTACCCGCGAAATAAAAGTTTTGGGGAGTTGCGCCATCAGGGGAGAATATGAAACAGTGCTTCAACTCATTGATTCCGGTAGAATTAAGGTGAATGATATGATCTCGGCTGTTGCACCTTTATCAGAGGGTGCCGATTGGTTTAAGCGGCTTTACAACAAAGAACCCGGTTTGAAAAAAGTTATTCTTGTACCATAAAATCCTTCATTATTTTCCGAAAATGCCTAAATCAAAGAAACCATAAAACCAACTTATCTTGAAAAATAATTTGTTCAACATAGCTATTCTGGGTTGCGGTAAAGTAGCTCATCTTCATGCGAAAGCCATCCAAAACATTCCTAATGCCCGGTTATCAGGAGTGTGGAGCCGAACCCCGGAAACGGCAAAAAGCTTCGCATCCCAATACGACATCGAAGCCTTTGCCGATATTTCAGAGCTTGTTTCCGAAAAAGAAATTGATCTGGCCATTGTTTGCACGCCTCATCCATTTCACCTCGGGCCAACCCTGCAAGCAGCTGAGGCCGGAGCTAATGTTTTGGTTGAAAAACCGCTGGCATCAACACTTGCTGATTCTGACGAAATGATAAGTGTTTGTAAAAAGCATGGTGTTAAACTCGGCGTTATCAGTCAGCGGCGTTGGTACGAGCCTGTAAAAAGAATAAAAACCGCGATAGAAGATGGTAAAATCGGAAAGCCTGTTTTTGGAACCGTAAACATATTGGGATGGCGCGATAAAGCTTATTACGATTCAGATGCCTGGCGGGGAACCTGGAAAATGGAAGGCGGCGGCGTTTTGGTCAACCAGGCGCCGCATCAACTGGATATTTTGTTATGGTACATGGGCGAAATTGATGAGGTTTATGGCGTTTCGAAAAACCTGAATCATCCCTACATCGAAGTGGAAGATACGGCGGTGGCCATTATAAAATTCAAAAATGGCGGCATTGGCAACATCATCGTTAGTAATTCGACCAAACCCGGAATTTACGGGAAAGTACATGTGCATGGCGACAATGGTGCCTCGGTGGGTGTTCAAACCGATGGAGGAGCCATGTTTATAGCCGGAATGTCGGGAATACTGGAACCTCCTGTAAACGATATCTGGACGGTTCCCGGGGAGGAGCAATACCTCGACCGATGGAAAAAAGAAGATGCTGCTTTTTTTCAATCAGTAGATCCAACGGTTTATTACATGGAAAAACAAATTGAAGATTTTTTGACGGCTTTAATCAATAATACCGATCCGTTGGTAAGCGGAGAAGAAGGGCGAAAAACAGTGGAGTTGTTTACTGCAATTTATCGATCAACACGCGACAACCGGCCGGTGAAATTTCCACTTCAACCTGAAACAGGGCGAGATGATATGGACGGAAGGCTGTTATAACAGAACTTACACAAACTAAACCTAAAAACGATGTCAACATTTTTTATTTTTTTCCTGGTCACCTCGGCAGTTGCACTCTTGCTTCTCATGGTGCTCAAATTAAAAATCAGTGCATTTATTTCATTACTTATCATTTCAATCTATGTTGGAATTCTTACCGGAATGCCGTTGAACGATATTCTCCAGAGCATTCAGGATGGTATGGGAAGCACGCTGGGTTTTGTGGCTACGGTGGTTGGACTTGGCGCCATCTTCGGTCAAATGCTTGAAAGTTCGGGAGGTGCCATTTCGCTCGCCCACTCTTTGGTAAAAAAGTTCGGAAAAGAAAAGGCATCATGGGCGATGGTGATCACCGGGTTTATTGTAGCCATTCCGGTTTTTCTCGATGTTGGTTTTATCATCCTGGTACCTATTATTTATGCCCTGTCGAAAGACACCCAAAAGTCGCTGCTTTATTACGGCATCCCTCTTTTAGCCGGACTTGCTGTTACTCACAGTTTTATTCCTCCAACGCCCGGCCCGGTTGCCGTTGCTGATATTTTGAATGCACAATTGGGCTGGGTGATATTTTTTGGTGTTATTCTTGGGTTTCCAACGGCGGTAATCGCGGGACCTCTCTGGGGAAAATACATTTCAAAGAAGATACACATTTTACCTCCCCCCGAGTTTTTAAATTCTTCCGAAGAAGAAAAAGAAGCCAAAAACCTTCCTTCGTTTCGCGTTATAGCATTCATTATTTCAATACCGCTTGTATTAATTTTACTAAATACCCTATCCTCTTTACTTGTTGAAAAAGGAGTGATCGAAAAATCAGCGATGACAGATAGTGTTGAGTTTATCGGGCATCCGTTTTCGGCGCTGATAATTGCCACTTTAATTGCCATTTATGTTTTGTGTGTAAAAAGAGGTATGTCAAAACAAACGATTCTCGATCTAAGCACCAAAGCACTTGGCCCGGCGGGTATTATTATCTTAATAACCGGTGCAGGAGGCGTGCTCAAACAAATATTGGTCGATTCAGGAATCGGTAAAATGATGGCCGAATCAATGGCAAACTCTGCACTCCCGCCTATTTTACTGGCCTGGATTTTAGCAGCTATTGTACGGGTAACACAAGGCTCGGCAACCGTTGCCATGATTACCGCTGCCGGGATTATTGCACCGATATTGAGCGAATTCGGGTTAAACGATCCGCAGCGTGCATTGGTGGTTCTGTCTATTGCATCGGGAGCAACTCTGCTGTCGCATGTAAACGATAGCGGATTTTGGCTGGTTGGCAAATATTTTGGCATGAACGAAAAACAAACCCTGCAAAGCTGGACGGTTATGGAATCGATAATTGCGGTTTGCGGACTGGCATTTACGATGTTGGCCAGTATGTTTGTTTAAGATCACCACCTCCCACA
This sequence comes from uncultured Draconibacterium sp., assembly GCF_963674925.1. Lineage (NCBI taxonomy): Bacteria > Pseudomonadati > Bacteroidota > Bacteroidia > Marinilabiliales > Prolixibacteraceae > Draconibacterium > uncultured Draconibacterium sp. The sequence continues at coordinate 1,290,738 of NZ_OY771647.1, read as the reverse complement.
GCTGCGCTGCGTACTCCTCCTCAAAGGAGGAGAAATGACCGTATTTCGATTCAACTTTGAAGTTATCGATAATGCCAATTGCACGAAAATTTCCCCTCCTGCCAGGAGGGGAGGTATCCGTCAGTTGACGAATGGGGTGGTTATAAATCATAGATAATAGCCTTCGTTAGCTTCTTCAACTTCGCTGCGTTCTATTTCAACTTTTGCAAAGACAAACAAAGTCACAGCTCAAAAATTATTATTATTGCACAACAAATCGCTTTGCGCCTGGCGCTTTGCTCCATGCTGTTATTATGACTTTTACATTCAAACATTTCACAGAACTCACTACATCCGAGCTTTACGATATCTTACAACTTCGGGCCGAGATTTTTGTGGTTGAACAGGACTGTGTTTACAACGATATAGATGGACTGGATAATGATGCCATCCACCAGTTTTTGGTAAAAGACGGACAAATTGTGGCCTACTCGCGTTTACTAAAACCGGGTACGCGTTTTAACGATTACTCCATTGGGCGTGTTGTGGTGAAAGAATCAGAGCGCGGAACAGGGCTGGGATTTCAGATGATGGAAGAAGCCAAAACTTATATTCTGGAAAACTGGAAGCCCGATAAAATAAAAATCAGCGCACAAAAATACCTGCGTAAATTTTACGAAGACCTGGGATTTAAAGTTGTTACCGATGAATACCTTGAAGATGGCATTCCGCACTACGGAATGCTGTTTATAAACAAAGCCAGTTAACTGATGCGAAAACTTACAATTCTACTATTTCTTTTCATTAGCAGCCAGAGTTTTGCCTCAACGCAGGACAGCCTTGTTGAACGCATTTTTAACCAAATGTACAACCAGCATTATTCCCGGGCTGAGGAAATGCTTCGCACCAATAAAGACGATATCGACTCCATTCTTTTCGCCGTTCTTTCTGTTGACATGAGTTACTGGAAAAATGTCACCGGCACCGACACGCCTGATTACCCAGCCTTTGAAACCGATTTACAACAGCTTTCGCCAACTAATCCCACATCATCCACTCAACAGGCGATTCGGCTGGTTACCTTGTCGTATCAATTGCGATACGAACTCAAACGTTTTAAGCTCATAAAAGCTATTTCAACGCGGCAGGAAACAAAGGCACTTTTCACCTTGCTAAAACCAAACGAAGCACTACCGCCTGAACAGCTGGAATTGTACGAGTTGTATTCCGCTTTATTTCAATATTTCGACAATTACTTGAAGCCGTTTTTTGTTTCGGACAAAACAGAAAACTGCAACAATGCATTAACAACCATGACCGGTTTGTACCAGTCGGAAAGCCGGATTACAAAAACGCTGGTGGCCTATTTCCTGGGGAAAACCTGGCTAAAATACGAGAACGATCCCGAAAATGCGATTGAATATTTTCAGTGGCTTCATAAGATCTATCCTGAAAATATCAAATTCGATGAACTATTGACTGAGTGCAACAAGCAGTTAAACTAGGTTTTCAAACATTTTGCGCAATTTTCCGTTTCTCACGTAAGTTTTCATCAAAGAAACTTTTTACTTTACACAAAATTTTTGAGATGATTCAACGGGTATTTTTTTCAATCTTCCTTGTGTGCTTTAGCCTGTCGACCTGGGCAAATGATGCAAATAACGACAGCATTGCCAACCGGATATTCACCTTAATTTATCAGCAAAACCTTACCGAAGCTGAAAAAACTTTTACAAACGGGAAGGACGAACTGAGCGAATTTTACCGTACTTTTCTGAACCTCGATCTGCATTGGTGGAAATACCGCACCACCTACTCAAAAGAAAAATCGGAACAGCTTGATGAACTGATCGACGCATCGTTATTGCCCGAAACCGATACTTACGAGAAAAAGATGCTTCAGATTATTGTTCGCTCTTATCAACTGCGCTACGACAAAAAGAAACTCAACATATTTGGCATGCTTTCGGCACGCTCCGATATCCGAGACCTTATTGCAGCTATAGAAAAAGAAGATCCGCCTTTTTCCGGCGACGAACAGAAACTTTTCGAAAGTTATGTAATCATGTATCAGTACATCGAAAACATCAACTTTTTTGCCAATGCCAAAAAATCGGAAGCCCGCGAAAAGAAACTCAAGCGCATGGAGAAATTTGCTTCCGAAGACAATGTGATCTTAAATACGGTGGCCGATTTCTTTTTGGCACGCATGTACCAGAACATTGAGGACAAACCCGAAGTAGGACTGCAGCATTTTAAAATTCTCACCGGTAAATACCCAACAAACAAAACCTTTGCTGAATACCAGGCAGAGTGCGAGGAGAAAATTTAAGGAAAAAGCTCATGTTGTGCATAATCGCGATGAAAAGTTCGTTGCCTGCACCGTGGACAGATTGCTTTTTTCAACCGATGGATATTGGTAAGTTTTAAGCGCGCATTACAATCGCGGCAGCGGAATTCGCTTTTATGTATCACTGCGTCGTCATCAAAAACAGTCACCTCAATTTTATCATACAAAGTTTTACAATGCGGACATTTATACACCTGAAAACCGGCTTTGAGATGAAGATTTTTGGAAGCTTGTGCCATCTTTCGAAGCAGGTTGTGCGTTTTGTAATGAAAAATCCGGGTGCGCTGTTTCAGGTAGTCGCTTACCGGCTGCGAGTGAACCAGAAATCCGTGCCCCTGATTAAAACTTTCGGTAAAACCACAATGATCGCAACGATATGAATATGCGTGTCCCATCGTTTAAAATTAAATATTTTCGAGCGGCTTTTTAATGTTATAAAGTATGGTTCATAAAAAAATACACTCGGCAGAAACATTTTTTAAACTAATCTGTATTAATGACATAGATTAAAATATTCAATCATGAAACGAACATGAATTTTCTTCATTCTAAATTCACCAAGATGAATGATTAAAATTTATGTGAGTTCCTGAATGTCTTTAAATTTTTTGAACATTCAGAAATCAAAAAATTTTAAACAGATGAAACGATTTGTAATTGCAGCACTTTTACTAAACCTGTCCTTTGCCGGTTTTACGCAGGAATTAAAAGTTGGCGACAAAGCACCGGCGTTTACGACTGTGGCCGACGATGGCTCAACATGGAATGTAAACGATTATTTGGGCGACAAATTTATTGTGGTTTATTTTTACCCGGCAGCAATGACCGGCGGCTGTACAAAACAAGCCTGTGCCTACCGCGACATGAAAACACAGATTGACGCGGCCAATGCGGTTGTGGTTGGAATTAGCGGCGATAATGTTGAAGGTCTTCAGCTTTTTAAAAAGGCCAACGATCTGAATTTCCCGTTACTATCAGATGAAAGTGGTGAAATTGCCAAAAAATTCGGAGTTCCTGTGCGAGATGGGGGTACCATAACACGCGAAATTGATGGCCATAGTTTTGACTTGGTTCGGGGAGCTACAGCATCACGCTGGACATTCATAATCGACAAAAAAGGAACAATTGTTTATAAGAACACAGACGTTGATGCAAGTAAAGACTCTGCCGAAATATTGGATTTTCTCAAAAACAATTCTTAAATTGCACCAATTACAAACCCATAAATAAGTGAAGATGAAAAAATTAAGAGCAATTTTAGTAATTGGCCTGCTGTGTTTTTTACTTCCTGTAAAAAATAGTAGTGCACAAGTTGAAAAAAGCACCAACTTTGAAATTGATGTTTATCTGACAAAAACATACGAAGATGGGCGAAAAGATACGTTATTTACCTTAACATCTGGTATAGAAGAAGTTCAGGTTACCCAATTTTCAAATTACGTTAGAAAAGTTACTTTTCAAATTGATCCGCAACATCCGATTATGAAATATGCTAATCCTGTTGCATTTCTCTATTTAACCATGAAAGAAGATGTAGATGGCGATGGTGTTAAAGAAACCATTACTAGCAATAGGGCAGTTTTAACCAGTAAAGGTAAACTATCTTATCTATATCATTATAATGCCAAGGATAAGGCAACTAAATAAATGGTAACAAAAGGGAGCAAATTAGCTCCCTTTTTTATTTCCATCTCTACCTTAAAAACTATCTTTGCGCAAAACTCAGGTTTTGGAAACAACCACGTTTCTAAAATATTTCGAGGGGCATAGCGCTATAGCCGGAGTGGTAAAAAAGGCTGCTGCCCCCCCGGGTGAAAAAATTCACCTGCATGGGATTATTGGGTCTGCCAAAACCGTTTTACTGGCAAGGGTATTTCAGGAAATTCAGAAGAACTGTGTTGTATTGCTTAACGACCGCGAGGAAGCCGCCTATTTTTTCGACGACCTGAATAACCTTGGTTTTGCTGAAAACACACTGTTTTTGCCTTCGTCGTACAAACGATCGGTGCAATACGATAATCCGGAACAGGAAAACATTGTGCAACGCACCGAAGTGTTAAACCTGCTTTCGGCGGCAGAAAAGCCTTACTTCGTTATTTCGTATCCCGAGGCGATCATTGAAAAAGTGATCTCAAACGAAAGCCTCGAAAACAATACGCTGCAGGTAAAAAGTGGCGATAAAATTTCTATCGATTTTATTAACGAGTTTTTATATGAATATGGTTTCGAGCGGGTAGACTTTGTGTATGAACCCGGTCAGTTTTCGGTGCGCGGAAGTATTGTCGACATCTTTTCGTTTTCGCACGAAGATCCGTTTCGCCTTGATTTTTTTGGCGATGAAGTAGATTCTATCCGAAGTTTCGATATCGAAAACCAGCTTTCGAAAGAGCGCTTAAACCATATTACGATTGTTCCGAACATTCAAAACAGTTCGGTGGAAGGCGAGCGGGTTTCATTTATCGAATTTCAGGAGAAAGAAAGCCTGTGGTTTGGCAATAACACCAACCAGTTTGTTGACCGGATTGCAGAACTGCACCGCCAAACTATTATCGCGCGCGAAGAAGAAGATATTGTTGATCTGCTTTTAACTCCTGCCGAATTAGAAAAGCAACTAAAGGCAAAAACCGTTTTAGATTTTGGTAACGACCTGGCTTTTTCTCCTGATGAAAAGATTGAGTTTGCTACTTCGAGCCAGCCGGTTTTCAACAAAAATTTTGAACTGCTGGGCTCAAACCTGACCGAACACCGGAAAAACGGCTACGAACTTTTTATTCTTTCCAGCCAGGGAAAACAGATAGAGCGCCTGCAATCGATTTTTAACGATACAGATGTTAAAGTTTCGTTTAACCCGGTAAGTTTTGTGTTGCACGAAGGTTTTATCGATCACGAACTAAAAGCCTGTTTTTACACCGACCACCAGATTTTTGAGCGCTACCACCGTTTTAAATTGAAAAACCGAAAAGCGCAACGCGAGGCAATTTCATTAAAGGAACTGAATAAACTGCACCCTGGTGATTATGTGGTTCACATCGATCACGGAATTGGAAAATTTGCAGGATTGGCGCGCACTGAAGTGAATGGCAAAATGCAGGAAGCCATTCGTTTGGTTTATAAAGATAACGACTCGCTTTTGGTAAGTATTCATTCGCTGCACCGCATTTCGAAATACAAAGGCAAAGACGGTGGCGAGCCCAAAATTAACAAACTGGGTACCGGCGCTTGGCAAAAAATGAAAAACCGCACCAAGTCGAAGGTGAAGGACATTGCCAAAGAACTGATTGCCCTGTATGCCCAACGACGCGCTGAAAAAGGTTATGCGTTTTCACACGATTCGTACCTGCAAACCGAGCTGGAAGCATCGTTTATTTACGAAGACACACCCGACCAGGAAAAGTCAACAGCAGCCGTAAAAGAGGACATGGAAAAAATTATGCCGATGGACCGTCTGGTTTGTGGTGATGTTGGTTTTGGGAAAACAGAAATTGCCATCCGGGCAGCTTTTAAAGCCGTTACCGACAGCAAACAGGTAGCTGTTTTGGTACCGACAACCATACTGGCATTTCAGCATTTTAAAACCTTTACCGAACGTTTGCAGGATTTTCCGGTAAAGATTGATTACGTAAGCCGCCTAAAATCTACTGCCCAGGTAAAAGCAGCATTAAAAGATGTTGCCGACGGAAAAACCGATATCATTATTGGTACACATCGTTTGGTAAGTAAAGACGTTAAGTTTAAAGACCTGGGATTGCTGATTATTGATGAAGAGCAGAAATTTGGCGTTTCGGTAAAAGAAAAACTGAAGCAGTTTAAAGTAAATGTTGATACCTTAACTTTAACAGCGACACCAATTCCGCGTACTTTGCAATTTTCGCTAATGGGTGCGCGCGATTTGTCGATTATTCAAACACCGCCACCAAACCGTTACCCCATTGTAACTGAAGTTCATGGCTTTAACGATCAGATGATAAAAGAAGCCATCCTGTACGAGATGGACAGAAACGGTCAGGTTTTCTTTATTCACAACCGCGTTCAGAATATTTACGAAGTTGAAGAAACGATAAAACGTATTGTTCCGGATGCAAAAACAGTGGTTGGCCACGGACAAATGGAAGGCCCGAAGCTGGAGAAAGTGATGCTCGATTTTATAAATGGCAAGTTCGATGTGTTGATTGCCACTACAATTATCGAATCGGGGCTTGACATACCAAACGCAAACACTATAATAATTAACCACGCACAAAATTTTGGATTAAGCGACTTGCACCAGCTACGAGGACGTGTTGGCCGCTCGAACAAAAAAGCGTTCTGTTACCTGATTGCTCCGCCGCTTTCAACGGTTAGTGCCGAAGCACGCAGGCGTTTGCAGGCCATCGAACAGTTTTCGGAATTGGGCAGCGGTTTTAACATTGCCATGCAAGACCTCGATATTCGTGGCGCCGGAAATATGCTTGGCGCCGAACAAAGTGGTTTTATTGCCGACATTGGTTTCGAAACTTATCACCGGATTTTAAACGAGGCCATTCAGGAATTAAAGCACGACGAGTTTAAAGATCTGTTTGCCGAAGAAGATAAGGAACAATCGCAGGCCTTCCTGAATATAAAATACGTAAACGACTGTACCATCGACACCGACATGGAATTGCTTTTCCCAAGCGATTACATTCCGGGAAACTCGGAGCGCATGATGTTGTACCGCGAGTTGGATAACATCGAAAACAAGGAAGAGCTGGACCATTTTACCAAAGGATTACAAGACCGTTTTGGAGAACTTCCGCGCGAAAGCCGCGAACTGATCGACATTTTACCACTGCGTTGGAAAGCCATTGATTTGAGTATGGAAAGGATCATTCTGAAAAACAAAAAAATGATCTGCTACTTTGTTTCCGACCAAAAATCGTCGTTCTACCAATCGGGCGATTTTATTAAAATTGTGCAGTACGTGCAAAAAGGAAAATCGAAAGGCCGGATGAAGGAAACAAATGGAAAACTTACACTCAGTTTTTCAAATGTTCCGAATGTGGAAACAGCTGATTATATACTTCGGGAGATTATTGATGAAGCAAAAAGTTGATCGCTACTTCACAAAAAATGCAATTTATCGGGAAGCTTAACGTTTTACAATACACTCAATTAGATGCATTTAGTAGATGTTGTTTAAAAAAATTTCACGATATTGCCATTTCAAGACAACCAAATCGATAGAAACTACATCAAACAAATAATTGAACTCTAAATAACTATTAAAATTAGAAATATGGACACAATGATGAAAATTGGAAAAACACTAACACTCTTTTTAATTGTTGCAGGATTTTTTGCCTGCAGCGACGACGACAACTCAGTACCCTTCGATGTGATTGGCGATGTTTATGTAATTAAACGTACTGTTAACGATGAAGTACAATACGCCAACGCATATGTAGCCTGGGGTAACCAACCAATGAGCCACGCAGAGGTTACAACTCCCGGTGCCGCAAATTTCACTCTGGATCCGGCTTCTGAAAACCTGAATACTTACGCAAAAGAGCCTGCTTTGGCCGAATACGGCACAGCTGCTCCGGTTCAGGGCAATTACCAGTTTTTAGTGATAAACGAGGATATTACCCACGAAGATGTTGACTTGCTTGATTTTGATGATATTGATTTTACACCCATTTCTTCGGCAGTTGTGCTAAATAACGTTTTAAGTGTACAGTGGGAAACCAATAGCGTTGCAGAGGGTTATCAAATCAGATTAATTAACCAAAGTGGCGAAATAGCTTTTTTTAGCGTAGCCTTACCAAAACAAATGGTTCGTTTTGATATTGGTACAAACACAGCTTCAGGCGCGTGGTACGAAACCCCGGAAGCGAATAATGTTTACACGATAGAATTCATGACAATTAGATATGAAGATGATGCCACCAGTTTAGATGCGGCCAAAAATATTCAGGAAGTTGCTGTTACCGAGCAAGAAGTTACATGGCAATAAACAATTCACAACAATAGATCAACCGTCTGAATTTCAGGCGGTTTTTTTTGTGCCTTTTCGTAAGCTCATCGCCGAAATTCATTCCAGTCGAAAAAAACAATTTGCCAAGCAACTATTGTTGGCCCAATTGCATCTACCAATAGATAAAAGAAATCAGAATAACTCAAATTAAATTTAAAAAACAAAGACAAATGATTAACATTCAGAAAATTGGCAAATTAGTTTTATTAGCGTTTATTGTAACCGGGTTTTGGGCATGTAACGATGATGATCCGGAACCATTTAATTTTATTGGAGAGGTTGTTACCTTTAAAAGAACAATCGACGGCGAAGAAAAATTTGCGTTAAGCTATTACGCCTACGCCAACATGAAAATGGATTCGGCCAGCGTCGACTTTCCCGGCGATTCAACACTTACTCTTGCATCAGCAGATGCGCAAAAACTTACCTATTCGTATGACGCTGCAACAGAAGACTTTTCCACTTCCACTCCGGAAACAGAAAATTATGATTTTACGGCATTTAACAACAATGTAGAATATACAGCCACTGAAAATCACACTTTTACAGATGTGGATATCCCTACAATCGATTCAGTTGGCGTAACAATCAGTAGCGAATCGGTTTATGTTGAATGGAGCAACAATGATGATGCGCAAGGTTATGCTGTTCAGATTTTAAATGACGACGATGAAATAATTTTTAACAGCTACATTCTATCAGATGATGCCGATAGTTTCACTGCTAACCAAAGTACAGGATCATGGGAGACATCATTAACAACCGGCGAAACCTATACTATTGAAGTTCAGGCAATGGTTTTTGAAGACAATGCAACCAATGCTGATTTTTTCTATCAGATAGAGACCATTGCAATTGCTTCGGAGGATTTTATCTTCGAGGACTAAATAATACAAACCAATACAACCGCTTGTTTTACAGGCGGTTTTTTTATGCCCTTTTTCTTTTTACTATTTTTATAGTAGTTTTTCTATTAAAATAGTTTTATTTCTAAAAAATTAGTACTATGTTTGTAGTAGTAAATAATTTTAGTACGATAATTGTAGCGACTCATAAAATGAAGACATTAACAAAAGCAGAAGAACAAGTAATGCATATTCTCTGGAATTTAAAAGAAGGAGTTGTTAAACAGGTAGTTGATGGATTTGGCGAGGACAAACCGGCCTACACAACTGTGGCAACTGTTTTAAATGTTCTGGAAAAAAAGGGATTTGTTACCCACAAAAAGATTGGCAATACGAATCTTTTTTCGCCTGCGGTTAGTAAAACGGATTACACAAAAGTCCAGTTTTCGTCTCTACTGAAAAATTATTTTAACGGCTCGTTCCCGAAAATGGCTACCTTTTTTGCCAAAGAGAACAACCTGGGAATAGAAGAGCTGGAAGAAATGCTAAAGATGACAGAAAACGAATTAAACAAAGAAAAGAAAGATTAGCCATGGAAACTTCTCTGTTTTATCTATTAAACGCATCCGGAGGAATTGTTCTTTTCTACCTGGTGTACTGGCTGTTTCTTCGCAACGAGACCTTTCATGCAGCCAACCGCTGGTTTCTGATAGGCTCCCTACTTTTGGCCATTCTGCTTCCTTTGATACCGGTTCGCTACGAGGTTTTAATTGAAGCCAGCGAAGGAGCCAAAAACGGCGCTCATACCATTGCCGATACGTTTAAAAATATTCCGGTATTTAAAGGAACCGAAGAAAGTACTGCAGCCTTTGGCTGGCAGCAGGCAATTCTGCTGATATACCTCACCGGGGCCGCTATTTTTCTGCTACGTTTGCTTACACAAACTTTTGTCCTCATTCATTTAATGATAAAATACCGCGTTACATCGCTGCATGGCATGCGCGTGGTAAAAAACGAGAAATACGGACTCCCCTTTTCATTTTTTAATGTTGTATTTATCAATCCGAAATTTCATACACAGGACGACCTGCCGGAAATTCTGGCTCACGAAAAAGTGCACATTCGTGAGAATCACTGGTTCGACCTGCTTTTTATAGAACTGTTAACAGTCATCTTTTGGTTCAACCCATTTATTTGGATGTTTGAACGAGCAATTAAACAAAACCATGAGTACCTGGCCGACAAAGGTGTTCTTGCGCAGGGACACACTGTGGGCCGCTACCAGGCTTTATTAGTAAACCAGCTGATGGGTATGCAAATTATTGGAATCACCAATAACCTGAATTTTGCCCTAAGCACAAATCGATTAAAAATGATGACGAAAAAGAAAACATCGGCCCGCCGGCTGATACGATTTACCTGGGCACTGCCCGCACTTGCGCTGTTGTTGTTCGCTTTTGCCGAACCGCAATACAGTTACACCGAAACGGAAATTGTTGGGAACGAGCTAATTCCTGCCGATACTCAATCGGGAAAACAATTGACTATTCACGGAAAAGTTGTGTCGAAAGAAACGGGGGAAGCAATTCCCGGAGCCTCAATTGTTATTAAAGGAACAACTGTTGGGCGTGTATCTGACCGCGATGGAACTTTTACCCTGATTGATGAAAACCCAACTGTAAAAGCTGATGGAAGTTTAAGTACTGAAGTTGTGGTTTCGTTTGTTGGCATGAAAACCGTTGTGAATTCAATTACTGCGTCTGGTTCAGCAGTGGATAACATGAAGCATACTTTCAAAATGGAAGATGAAATTATTGTAATTTCCACTCTTGTACCTCCGCCTCCACCGCCTGTACCGGCAAAAGAAGAGAAGCTTGTTCAGCAAGGAGAAAAGAATGTTCCACCGCCACCTCCACCAGCGATTAACGGAGAAGAAGAAGTATTTTTTGTTGTAGAAGATATGCCGCAATATCCGGGAGGCCAACCTGCATTGGCAATGTTTGTTCAGAAAATGCAAAAAAAATTGGCGAAAGAAAAACAACTTAAAGGTTCGGCGAAAGTTGTATTTACTGTAAATCCTAAAGGTAAAGTAACAGATATTAAAGTGGTAGAAAAAGACAATGATGCCGTAGCAAAAGGTGCTTATGCCATTGCTAACGAGTTGGAAGACTGGACACCGGGGAAACAGCGTGGTAAAGCCGTTCCGGTAAAATTTTTACTTCCTATAGAATTTAAGTAAACAGAAAACAAAATACCATTTAAGTAATTCACCCGTTGGCTTTTAGTCATCGGGTGTTTTTTTTAACTTGCTATTCTGAAAACAAAAGTGATGCAGAAAGAGTATTTTAAAAATAGTAATGAATGGGGAAAGTGGCTGGAAAAAAACCACGATAAAGAAAAAGTATTGTGGCTGATTTATTACAAAAAACACACCGGTAAACCTTGTATTGCCTACGATGATTCAGTAAAAACAGCACTGTGTTACGGTTGGATCGACGGCTTGGTAAAACGTATCGATGATGAATGTTACGTACGAAAATTCACGCCAAGAAATGCCAGGAGTGTTTGGTCGGAATCCAACAAAAAACGTGTTGCCGAATTATTAAAAGAAGGGAAAATGAAACCATCTGGTTTAAAACTGGTGGAGGCAGCCAAAAAGAATGGCAACTGGGATAAAGTAATTCAACCTCCTGAAGTTGATACTACGCTATCTGCCGAATTTAAAACAGCCCTTCACGAAAATCCCGAAGCCAACTTATTCTTCGAGTCGCTGGCAGCAAACCACAAAAACCAGTTTACCACCTGGATTAACATGGCTAAACGTGCCGAAACAAAAGAAAAGCGGATTACGGAATCGATACAACTTTTAAAATCAGGAAAGAAACTAGGTTTAAAGTAAACTCACTGTGGTTTTGCGGTATAATACCGATTAGAAATTAAATTGAGCTTTAGGTTCGCTAACTCCCCCAAAGCTTTTTAATTTTCTATCGGCATTAAACATTGTAATCTCAAAGTTTCGCCGAAGCTCACTTTGAAATACAATTGGTATAACTTGCAACAAAGCAAACACCATCCAAAAAGAAAAGAAAGGTGTACATACGCATGCACGCCTTTCCTGTGGTTACAATATTCTAAGTAGAGATCCTGCCAATGGTTGTGCTAGGAAATCATTTTATTAAAAATATCCAGTTGTTCTTTCATTGCTGAAATTCGATCGGCCGGAGTAGTGCGGGCTTCCAGTAACATCCATCCATCGTATTTCATACCCACAAATAAATCCATGAGCTGCTGATAAGGATAGTCGCCTACATTAAGTTCGCGAATGTGCACAGTATCGCCAAAGTATTTTTTCACCGAATTAAAATTGGCTTCCAGTCCCGGTGGCAGTAAATCCTGCTCGTTACAATTCCAGCACATTTTAACGCTTTTCTCCGTAACCTGCTCAAAAATGGCTTTCATGTTTGGTATTTCCTGCGATACATTACCGTGCACTTCTACGCGAATTACCTGCCCCAAATCTTTCGCAGCTTTACCGCACTCGTTCAAAGCAGCTGCAATTTGGGCAATTGTTTTTTCTCGTGGTACTTCGGTTGGAATGCCGTTTGGTTTCACTTTTACACCGCTGGCTCCAATATCGGCGCATAATTTCAGGTATTCAATTGTTTCCTGAATGTTCTGTTTCACTTTTGCCTGATCTGTACTGTGGTATTCAAAATTCGATCCATAACCCACACAAGTTACCGGACTGTCGGCAAACCGTTTTTTTACTTCAAGGCGCTCTTTCTGGCTCAACGTTGTTTCAACTCCGTGGGCATGTTCCGTGCGCAGTTCAACCCCCATAAAACCTGTCTTTTCGCAATTAGCAATTAAGGTTGGTAAATCCCAGTCTTTTCCCCATTGGTAGGTTACCAAACCCAGTTTCATTTTCGATTTGCGCAGCATGGCCTGAGCAGCCATCGGGTCGACCAGACTTAGTCCGGCGCCGGCAATAAAACTATTCTGTATAAACTTTCTACGCGATTGATTCATTATTTTCTATTTTAATCCGGGCCTTTATTTTCCGGCATATTCATCTGCCAGCTTATTAATTTCTTCATCGCTTAAATCGGCAGCAGCAATCACCAGCCTGTATTTAAACGTAACCGAGTCGCCTTTTTTCAGGCTGAAGTTCAATTCTTTTTCGCCATTCGAGAATATTTTTTGCCCCAGTGTATTGGCAGCAAACAAACCATAATCGCGCGCATGCCAATAGGTTGGATATCCCACGTTTTTAGGATGATCGATAATCACCAGCGAAACAGGTTCGCCCTTTATCTCGCTCGAAAGTTTCATCCAGCGACAGCGGGTGCCCCATACTTTTCCGCCTTCAACTCCTTCTGCACTCCGGTAGTTCCCTTTCACATAGGTGTTGTCCATGTTTTTCACTTCGGTAACTACTCCGTGAGAATCCATTAATTTGGTTGGTTTATCGCTGGGCAACTCCAGCTCGCGAGCCACACGAACGGCAAACATACCCTCTTTGTTGTCGGTAAATTTCACCTCATCGATAAGTGCTTTTAAAGTGGTTGTACGGTCGATTATTCGAATGTTTTCTTTCGCCGTAAATGTGAATTCTGTATCATCGGAAAGCATGGCCGTATTATCAGGAGATTTCCAAACCGATTCAGTTTCCAGAACTGCTTTTCCTTTTCCACCTTTGGCTTTTTTTACTGATTGATGATAGATAACACCATAATTCGCTTTATTTTCTGCAGGAATGGCTTCTGAATTGTTCCAAAAATCGAGCCCGTTAACATCGCCGTAATTCAGCCATATTCCCACATGGTGCGGGTGATCTGTCCGATCGCCTTCCTTGTTTATCAAAGGGAAACTACGCGTAAGCATATTTCCGGCAGGCGACATCAGTGGCCACAGCACCGGTTTCATAATATTGTCGGGGTAGATGTACGAAGTAAACAACTTCCCATCGATGTTTACATCTATTTTTTTTGCGGCCTCGTCAACCTGAAAATCAATGGTTTGCTGCGAATTACAACTAGTAAATAACATTGATAAACCTGCTGTTAATGCCGTAGCGAATAACGTTTTAATATTCATTGTGAGGATATTTGTTAGGAATAGAAATGCAAAGTAACTGCATTCTGCTTACCATGCATTTCATATTAATTAAATTGATTTTTCAAATTAGAAGATGCTGTTGCTACACCATATTTGGAACAACATAACCTTTCCTATAATTCCGTGTAAGCATTTCATCTGCTTCCGGATCATTTACAAATTTCTCGGCCTGTGGATTAAACGTCAACACTTTACCGAGACGATAGGCGATGTTACCTAAATGCGCCAAACCAGAAGACAGGTGTGCTGTTTCAACCGGTGCATTTAACAGGGTTTTATCGTGGGCACGAACAGCTTCAATAAAATTAGCAAAGTGTCCGTCGGTACCGCCTGCTCCCCTGTCCATTCCGGTTGCAGCAATACCACCATCGTCGCCTGATTTTCCGGGTTCTCTGTTTTGTCCCAAATACGATTTGTATTTATCGTAACCATCTACCACAATAATTCCTTTTTCGCCATAGAAAATATTACCAACAGTTGCCCCTTCTTCGGTATTGGTGCACCACGGGCGTACTTCAAACTGAATGATCTTATCTTCATCGGGATAATGATAAATTGAAGTCAACACCTCGGGTACCTCCTTACAATCGTTCCATAGGAATTTGCCCCCCATCGATGTAATTTTTGTAGGCAAACCAACATCCAGTCCCCACATACATAAATCGGTTTCGTGAATACCCTGGTTACCCACATCGCCGTTTCCATAATCCCAGTGCCAGTGCCAGTTGTAATGTACAAGATTTTTGGTGAAGGGTCGTTTAGGTGCCGGTCCTGTCCACAGGTCGTAGTCCAAACCATCGGGAACAGCAGAAAATCCCTGGTCACCAATGTCGCCTCTCCAACGGAAAACCAAACCACGCGCCATATAAACACGTCCGATATAACCATCGCGCATTAACTGAATAGCTTCGTTTACGGCCGGCGAACTGCGTAATTGTACTCCATGCTGAACAATACGGTCATATTTCTCGGCTGCTTCTACCATTTTGCGGCCTTCCCAAATATTGTGCGAACCCGGTTTTTCAACATAACAGTCTTTTCCGGCCTGACAAGCCCAAATTACAGACAATGCATGCCAATGGTTTGGTGAAGCAATACTAATTACGTCAATGTCCTTGTCATCCATCACCCTGCGAAGGTCTTGTTCCAAAGCCACATTGTCGCCATACTTGTCTTTAAATTCTTGTTGACGCTCTTTCAAAACATTCATATCAGGATCACACAAAGTAGTAACCTGAACATTGTCCTGGCTCATGAATCCCTGGACATGACTTTTCCCACGGCCGTTTAATCCGAGTACGGCTGCATTTATACGGTCGTTTGCACCAAATACTCTTGCTGAAACAATGGTAGGCGCGACAATGGCTACCGAGCTTGCTGCAGCAGTTTTTTTAATAAATGATCTTCTTGATTCTTTCATTTTATTGGTTTATGTTGGTTTAACTTGAAAATGAACTCCGTTAACGCTAACGAAACTTAAATCTATTAACTTTATTTCAAAGAATTTACAACATTCGTATGCCTTTTAGCATATTCTCAAAATTCGCCGGCTGTTAAAAACCCCGGAAATCTTTGCCGGTTTATGGCTCCACATCAGCTAAAACTCATTTTAATCTTCGGGCTATGATCTTTACTTTTTATAAAATTGAAGTCTTCGAAACGTTTCAACTACAATCCAAGATCTAAATTGCTAATTATATGCTCTTTAGGACGAGTCATAAGGTGAGCATTGACATTCAAAAAAAAACGGAAATTTAAAAGGGATCACAATCCGAAAACTGCAATCCCTTTATAAAAATCTAACCAAACTAAATAATCAGAACAGACACTAACTTGTGACAGATCTGATCAGTATTAATTTCATTAAGAACCCGGATAACCATCATTTTGTTGATAATCGTTTGATGAACGGTCGATCTGATCCTGAGGGATCGGACGAACAACATGATAATCCTGCAAAAAAGTTGCGGGTACGGGTTAATTTCTATTTTTAGCTGAAAAAAAAACTCACCTGCCTCAATTTAACAGGTGAGTTTTAATACAGGTTATTCTTCCACTCCAATTGCCTCCATCGGGTCTATATTTGGTTCTCCTGCAGGTTGCACTACATGAGTAAGAGGCTCGATGTTATTTTCAGAACCGTCGTAACCAGTAGTTTGGTTTAAAACCGCACCAACATTACCAATTATATAATCTTCATATACTGGCCACCAAATATGTTTTGGGTCCATTGTATATTTTGTGGTTGGATAGGTTGCCCAAGGAATCTCATCTCTGAAGAAATTGTTTTTTTCCATCTGTCTGTCGTAATAAAAGCTGCCGGCAGATAATGATTTTTCCATGTCAACTCCGTCCCACGAATAGGTTTTGCCATTATAACATGGTTTACCTGATTTAGCAAATGCAACTGATATGCGCACCAATTCGTCGTGGCGGTATTCCTCTCCCCACAATTCACGGGCACGTTCGTCCAGAACAGCACCAATACCTGCAGCCTGAACATCGGCAGCAGTATACATGTATTTTGAATTCGAACGTTCGCGAATTGCATTTATGTCATCTGCCGCGCCGGCATAGTTATTTTGCCAGATACGGGCTTCAGCCCTTAAAAGGTAGGCTTCAGCTTCACGGTAAATATACATATCCGCTTTCCCGCCATCCTGTCTTGCTACGTTGTCTTCAATGTTTGGCGCATAGAATTTATAAAACGGGTAGCCAAACCAGCAACGAATAGTATCTTCGCACAACAACACATCATCATAATAAAGTCTTAAATTTTCCAAATACCATTCTGTACCTTCAAGCTCAGGATTGTCATAAATCATCATATCCATGTCAACCCAGTTTCCTCTTTTGTGACGATAGTCCTGTCGGTCGTCTTCTCCGTCAACATTCCAGATTTCATACTCTGCATAATTTGTTGGGCGGGTAAATCCTACACCACGTCCCCATTTATGCATTTGTTTTGTTATTTCATTCTGTTGTATGTTCATTCCTGGTTTTGCTCCTAATGGAGGAGCTTTAATACCTTTGTTTGTACTAACATACCAGGGACCCCATGCACGAATACGTGCTGATCTTCCCTGACCGCCGGAGCCTGACCATCCTTCTTCATTCACAACTGTAAAAATGCCTTCCGGGTTTTTTACTCTGTTATCATTCGCTGCTGTATGAAGAAGATTTACCGGATCGGCAGGCTGATTACAGTCCCACCCTGGAATTAGTTCACCAGTGTATGGATTTTGATTATTACCTACCTGAACAATATCAACTCCTGAAGCATCAACATCGGCCTGTGTAAACAGATGCGATTCCGGATCATCAATCACCTTTGTCATCATCGCTTCTGCATCTGCAAATCTTGCATTTAACGTGTAATACTTGGCAAGCAATATTCTTATTGCATCAACCGGCGGCTGGCCAATTGGTAACTTACTTTTAGGTTTTACCCATTTTTCTGCCCATTCCAGGTCGGCGATCATCTGATCCCATATTCCCTGTTGGTAGAATGCTTTAAAATCCTGTCTTGCTTCAGCCACAACAGTTAATGGCACTGCAACGTTTCCAAACTGCATGGTAAGTTGCATAAAGAAAAATGCGCGGGCAAAGTAGGCTCTTCCCAACAAGTCGTTTCTTTCAGGATCATTTGAGCCACCCTCCCAATCAGGAATGTTTATGTTATCGATTACTGAATTGGCATTTTTTATTTGCTTGTAACCTTCAATATAAAAATTCAGCATACGTCCGGCATCATTGTTTCTTGAATTTTGCGGAGTAGCATAAATTTTCATATCAACACCGGGTGAGTCAGGTTTATCAGTAGCCGCAATAACAGTTGTTTCACCCATATTGTGATTAAACATCAACTCGCGGGTATCGCCGTTCCACTGATTAAAAATACCTTTAAGAGAGGCGTCTAACGCGGTTTGTAAGCCCGCTGCATTCACAAAGGTATTCTCAGGGCTGAGGGTTGATAATGGGTCTTGCTGCAGAAATTCGTCATCGCAAGACATTGTTAAAGTCAATATTAAAACTAATATTAAACTCGATATATTTCTTGTTCTTTTCATTTCAAATAATTTTCTATTATAAGTACTCTCAATAAAATTACAACCTTTTTCAATTACATTTTAAAGTTTATACTAAATGAATAGGTCCTTGGCATTTCTCTTGTTGATTCAGGATCGCCATCATTCCATTTTGTGAACACTGCTGCGTTTTCAATGGTAAATGCAATACGGGCGCTACTACCGTTGATCGCATTAAGCCATTGAGATGGAACATTATATCCCAAAGAGACATTCTGAATCCTCAGGTATGAGCGATTTTGGTAGTATTGAGCACCTGCCAGGTTAATTGAATTAATTCTGGCTCCATTGTCAATCTGGTTATTCGGAGTCCAGTAAGGAATTTTATACCAGTTGCGGTTTTTAATGTATTCCTGCTGGTTATTAAATGGCCATTGTGTACCGCCTTTGTAACCTAATTTTGCCAAAAGCATTACGCCTAAATCAAAATCTTTGTACGTAAAGTTATTGATAAATGAGCCGTACCACGGAGGAGAAGAATTTCCCTGGAAAACTCTGTCTTTTGAATTGATTATTTCATCGCCGTTTTGATCAACATATCTAAAATCACCTGGATACAATCCATATTTAGCAGCTTCTGCTTCTTCACCAATTTTATAAACACCGTCTAATTCGTAATCATAGATAACATCTTTGTTTTCGCCTATAAACCAGCCGTTTGAAACGTCGTCGGGTTCAGCCATGTAGGTGTTTCCATCCTCGTCAGTCATTTCAACTTTCTCGCCTGTTAACGATACTATTTCATTATTGTTATAGCTTAGGTTAAAATTAGATGTCCATTTGAAATCTGAATTCTCGATATTGATTGTATTAACGGCTAATTCAACACCACGGTTTTTCAAACTTCCAACATTTGTTGTGATGGTTTCAAATCCGGTGAGAACAGGTAACCTTTTATCCAAAAGAAGATCGGTGGTTTCTGAGAAATAAACATCAACAGAACCTCTTACTCTTCCGTCCCAAAAACCATAGTCTACGGCATAATTGTATGACTGGTTTTTTTCCCATGCAAGGGTTGGATTGGCCATCCGGTCAATGTATAAGTACGGAGCAGTAAAGTAACCACCATCATAATTCAGGTATTTATTATCATTAAGTGTGGCATAAGCGGCATACGACCCCAAACCACTACTGTTACCATTTACCCCCCAACTTGCGCGAAGCTTCAGGAACGAAAGCCACGTAGGTGCACCCTCCATAAAACTTTCGTTTGAAATTGTCCAGGCTCCAGAAACAGAAGGGAATACCGCACGTTTCGTTTCAGAACCAAATCGCGAATAACCATCCTGACGAACTGAAGCTGAAAGATTGAAACGGTTGCCGTAAGCATAATTCAAACGTCCCATAAGGGCATCTCTTGTTATTACTTCATCAGTTGAAGCAACTGAAGGAGCAAGACCAAATGCTAACGCACTCCATCCAAGTGCTTCTGTTGGTGAGAACTGCTCAGCTTGAGCTCTGGTATACCACATCTGGTTCTTTTCTGCGTTTATTAAACCGGTAAATTCAAAACGATGTTCTCCAATTTCTTTGCTCCAGTTTAATATATTGTCCATTTGCCACTCAAAACCCTGATTATGCTCTCTTCTTGCAAAACCTCCGTGGCTGAAATTTGGATTGGCGCTATCTTCATAATACAGTCTTTTCCGGAAATCAAGACGGGTGGTAAACCTTGAAGTAATTGTAAAACCAGCCGGAAGTGTCAGCTTGGCGTACATGGTTGGGAAAATCCGGTAACGGTCGTGATCCCTCGTTGTATAGGCCGGATTCAAAAACGGGTTTCCACGGTTTGAGCCGGCACCCGCTGTTTTTAAGTATTGTCTCGGATACCTGTTTGGCAAATCACCAATTGTTGGCATATTCTCGTTGTAAACAATATTTTTCCAGGGAGAATCATAAGGCGAAGAGGTGTAATATCCACCATTATCAATTGGTACCTGGCCTTCATCCTGGTAAGCAAAGTTGGCATTTATACCAATATTAAGAAAATTGGTTGCTTTAACATCCAGGTTTAAGCGGGATGTAATGGTTTTAAACGTTTCTCCAACCTGAACCGATTCATTGTCGACATAACCAAGCGACCAGTAGTAAGACACATTCTCATTCCGTCCGGAAACACTCAGGTTATAATCCTGGCGTTGACCGGTATGAAACATTAATTTATCCCAATCGAATCCCCTGCCTAAAAAGTAATTTTCTTTTTCGTTGGGTTCAAAATTAAACTGGTCAAGCCATGCTTCAGTTATTACATCAGGGTCTGTTTCTCCGGGAATTCCGTTGGCGTCGAGCCAGTCGGCCTGGTATTCGGAAGGCACATCATTATAATTTTCATATTTCGACCATGGATCTTGTGTCAAACTGTTAATCGATTCATTCATATCAATCAGCCAGTCAAACACCTCTCCGGCATTATATGACTCAAAATGTTTTCCGCGGGTAACAAGCCCCCATTGGGCGCTGGCAGTAATCGTTGCTTTTCCCAGTTTCCCTTTTTTGGTGGTGAACACAATTACACCGTTGGAAGCACGCGAACCGTAAATAGAAGCTGCACTTGCATCCTTGAGTACATCCACAGATTCAATATCGTTTACATTAATTTCCGCGATGTCACCATTAAAAATTACTCCATCCAGTACAATAAGCGGACGGTTTGCTGATTTTTCAGCATCATTATCAGCTTTAATGGTATTATCACCACGAATAAAAAATTCAGGAGCATCTTTTGCACTTGTGCTGTAACCCATTTGTAATCCGGGAACAGCTCCGCGTAACAATTCCTGAACGTTTGATGGCTGAAATTTTTCCATCTCTTCAGTGTTTACGCTAACAATAGAACCGGTCATGTCCTTTTTTCGCTGGGTACCGTAACCAATGGCTACAACCTCTTCTAACCCAATTGCATCAACTTCCATTGTTACATCAATATTGGTTTGATTTCCAACCGCAATTTCCTGGGTTTTCATTCCAACAAATGAGAAGACAAGTGTGGCATTGTCTGGAACTTCTGACAGGGTGTATTCCCCATCAACATTTGTAACTGTTCCGATTGTGGTACCTTTTACAATAACTGTAGCTCCTATGATTGGAGCACTTTCAGCGTCTTTTACAGTACCTGTGAGCGTTTTTTGCTGGGCAAATACCCCAAGTTGAGAGATCAGAAAAATCCCAACCACAAATAGCCTTGTTAAGCTCACCTTTGGTAAACCGAACAAAGTTCTTTTTGCTTTGCTTTTCTTCATACGTTTTAGTGTTTAATTAGTAAATAATAGATATTTATAAGCAATTAGTTTCAAGTGAATTACAGGTTCATTAACCCTGGTTAAACATAAGTCTATAGGCTTTAGTAAGATTCGTGTGCGTTAACGGAATGGATTGTATTTCCAATCTGAGCTATCGCGGATTAATTTAAATGGGAATGGATAAAATACTTATGCACTGTTGGTTAGAGATTACCTGCTTTCTTATGGTGCTAACTTTATTAAATCAGGTAAACTGACAAAGTTGAGTTTAGATTCTTTTTCATAAGTTTAGTTTTGTAAGAATTTAGTCAAATAAGTTTAGTTTTGTTCTTCGTTAACGTTAACGTGTTAACAAAATAATGTTATTGCATGCAAGAATCCAAATATAAAAACATGCTCTTTAACAGTATATTATATCATTAAAAGCTTCGAAGCCATAAAAAACGAAAGGCCGGTTCAATAACCAGCCCTTTCTCAATCAACCTAAACCTAAACTAAACCAAAAACCAAACCATCTTTTATGGTATGTAAATCTTTATGAAAAAAGATTTGTAACAGTAAAACACCTGTTGGTTAAAAAGGTTTACTGAATTGTGATTTTTTTGTTGGAATACAAAATTTTCTCGCAGATTTCACTACAATCCAATGAATTCTTGCAGTGTTATTCTACAAGATCTGCAATCAAATCCATTTTCAAAATGAACGATTCCAGCCCTGATAATGCTATTTCAACCTTACCCTTTCCATTTTTCACCTCCAGTACCAATTCATCTTCATTTGCCAGTTGGTCAGTTAGTTGATACAAACCGTCTGTTAAATGCATGGCCTTTAGTGTTTTTTCATCCAGTTTCAATTGAAATTTGTACGGGACTTCTTCGAAATTACTCACCACTATCAAACGGTCATCTCCGTTCCAGCGAACAAACGAAAATACCTTGTCGGTGTATCCTTCTGTATTTTGCCGGTTGTACGAGTGAATTTCTTTGTACTTGCCCATCAAAGCTGCAGAATGTGCAGAGAAACTCAGGAGGGTTTTATAAAATTCGTTTAATTCTTTTTCTTTCGGCGTTGACTGCCCTCCATCAAATTTCCCATTGTTCATCCAGCGTTGATGAGCAGGCACACCACAATAATCAAAAATAGAAGTTCGTGTTTCATCGCCAAATCCCCTATCTCCGTCGCCGGGCTCACCAACATTTTGTCCAAAATATATCATGGTTGGCGAAGTACTCAAACAAGTTGATACCACCATCGCCGGTTTTCCTTTTTCGGCTTTTCCGGCAAAACCGGCACTGGCAATACGCTGCTCATCGTGATTTTCCAAAAAGTGTAACATATGATGTTCGATATCAGCCAACCCATCGTAAATCGCCGGAAGATTATCAGTGCTTCCATGCCCCTGCATAATATGTTTCAGCGTATCGTACAGTTCCACTTTATCATATAGGTAATCCATTTTCCCTTTATGAATATAGTCGCGGTAAAGGGCAGGATTATAAACTTCCGCCAACAAAAACGCATCGGGATTTTTCATTTTTAATGCCGAATTCATGTAGCTCCAGAATTCCACCGGAACCATTTCAGCCATATCATAACGGAAACCATCTACACCCTTTTCCATCCAATACAAAGCAATATTTTTAAACTTCTCCCATGAATCCGGTACATCTTTATCCTGCCAGAATTCAAAATGAGCTTTGTAATCTTCCCTGTCAAAACCTTCGGGAAGTAAATCAAAATCGTAGGTCCCATCAGGTTTTACACCGTAATTTACTTTTACCGTTTCGTACCAGTCATAAAATCCGGGTTGTGCTAAACGTGCGCCGTTTCCGGTCCATTTCGCGGGGTTTTCATCAAATTTCCCATCAGACAGCGGATGCTTATCACCACCTAAAGGTTGGTAACCATTCAAAAATTCCGGCACCTTAAATGCCTCGCCGGGAATGTAATAAAAGTTATTATCACGTTTGTATTCCACCGAAGTATCGTCGTATTCACCAAAATCAGAAACGCCTTCGGGTTTCGAAATTGACTGATAATTCCGGGCAACATGATTGGGAACAATGTCGATGATCACTTTCAAGCCGTGTTTATGAGTGCGCTCGATCAATGCTTCAAATTCTGCCATTCGGTTTGCCGGGTCAACAGCCAGATCAGGATCAACGTTATAATAATCCTTCACCGCATAAGGTGAGCCGGCGCGGCCTTTTACCACATCAGGGTCATCGTTTGAAATGCCATATTCGGTATAATCGGTTATCACATCATGATGTGGAACACCCGTATACCAAATGTGCGTAACACCCATCGATTTAATTTCTTCCAATGCACGGTCGGTAAAGTCGTTGAACTTACCCACCCCGTTTTCATCAATAGTTCCCCATGGTTTATTGGTGGTGTTGGTATTTCCGAACAAACGGGTAAATACCTGGTAAACCACATATTTTCCTTGCTGAGAATCGGGTTTTTCTGGTTTTTGCTGATGATTGGGCTGGCAGGCAAATAATACCAGAATTAAAAAAAATATGGAAACAAGATTTTTCATGGTTTTATGATTTGTAGTGGATGCGGCGCATGGAACGTCACCATTTCATAAATCTTTGCTGGATGCGCCTTTTCTTTTGTACGTTAAAAACCCGGGGCGCTGCCCCGGGCTATATTATTTCGCCCCTACAGGGCTATTCTTTTACTTACGTAACTCTACAATTACCGCTGATTTTGCAGGAACCGTAATTTCCGAGAGTTCTGAAATGGTGTTACCCGAGATAATTTCTTTACCCGATTTATAACCATCCATCACTTCATTAAAACGATCTGTTTTGATGGTTTTTGCTTCGGTGTTTTTATTCAGAATAACCATCACAGCTTCGTCATCAGTATAACGGAAATAACTGTAAGTTCCATCTTCTGGAACAAAGTGCATCAATCTCCCATCGTGAATTACATCGGCATTTTTTCGCCAGTTCTGTATTTTAGAAATATAGTGCTGCATATCTTTTGCTGCATCGCTCATTCCTTCGCCGGTAAACGCATTTATTTTATCGCCTTCCCAACCGCCGGGATAATCAGCACGAATATCGCCGTGTTCACTTCCATCGTGGCGCATCAGAATTTCGGTACCGTAATAAATTTGCGGAATTCCACGGGTAGTTAAAAAGAAAGCCACACCCATTTTCAGCAAATCAACATCTTCGCCCACCTGAACATAGAAGCGCGACATATCGTGGTTGTCCGGGAAAATGGTCAGTTTGTAAGGATCGGGGTATAAAAAGTCGTTAGCCAATGCATTATAAATCTGAATCAACCCGAAGTCGAAACTTTCTTCGTTGCGTAATCCTTCAGAAACCGCACTCTGCAATGGAAAATCCATCATACTTGGTGCATAATTCTTATAACCGTCCTGGTTGAGTTTTCCCTTTTGCCAGTACGAAACAATGGCCGGATTAGTGGTCCACTCTTCTCCAACCACATTAAAATCAGGGTATTCTTCCAGTAATTCTTTTGTCCATTCGCTCATCATATTCTTGTCGGGATAAGGCCATGTATCTTGTCTAATTCCTTCCAAACCAACATATTCAACCCACCAAATACTGTTTTGAATAAGGTATTTTGCCAGGTAGGGATTTTTCTGGTTCATGTCGGGCATTGCGCTTACAAACCACCCGTCCACCATTGCCTTTTTATCCGCTTCCGAAGCGTGTGGATCTTCATTCACCGTACGGCGGTGAGTGGTAATCTTCATTTCCGGGTAATTGTTGATCCAGTCTTTCATAGGCATATCATGCATCCACCAGTGTTCCGATCCACAGTGGTTAAAGATCAGATCCATAATGAGTTTCATTCCGCGTTTATCCAATTCTTCGTTTAGTTCGCGGTACTCATCGTTAGAGCCAAAACGTCTGTCAACCTGGTAAAAATCGGTACAGGCGTAACCGTGGTACGATGCTTCGGGCATATCGTTTTCCAGCACAGGATTTAGCCAAACGGCAGTAAATCCCATGTTTTGCAGGTAATCCAGCGAATTGATGATTCCACGAATATCACCACCATGGCGGCCATAGTTATAATCACGGTCGAGACCTTCTTTCATTCCTTCCACCTCGTCATTGCCGGTATCGCCGTTCACAAACCGGTCAGGGGTGATCAGATATATTACGTCAGAAGAATTAAAACCTTCTCTTTTTGCGGATCCATTTTCGCGGTCCCACAATTCGTAATTGTAGCTATCTACAACTTTATCGCCTTGTTTAAACTGAATTTCAAATTCGCCGGGTTTTACATCCTTTGCCAGCTTCAGATCGACAAAGAGGTAGTTCGGATTTTCCACTTTTGTGGTGGCCTCCAACCTTACTCCCGGGTAATCGATCACCACATCAGTTTTTGATATATCCTCACCATAAATCATTAATTGTAAGTCGGGATTTTTCATTCCGGCCCACCAGTTTGGCGGCTCAACCCGTGCTACTTCCTGGCCCACAACATTCAGGGTAAGAAGGATGATAAACAAAGTGATAAGTTTCTTCATTTTATACTGTTAAGTCGTTTCTACTTTTTAATTTCAAGTGTCGAATTTCCGGCAATCTTGTGCTCTGTACCCCAAACTGTTGCTTCAACAACAACCGAAGAATGATTGGTTATAAAAAACTCTCCATGTTTCATATTAACTTCGAGGTGTGCTCCTCCAAAATCAATCCGGAATCCATATGATTTCCACGATTCTGGTAGGAACGGATCAAATGTAAGTTTGTTATTTACTACGCGCATTCCGCCAAATGCCATTACAAACGACATCCACGTTCCGCCCATACTCGTAATGTGCAGACCGTCTTCTGTGTCGTTATTGTAATCATCCAAATCGAGCCGCGAAGTGCGTAAATACATTTCGTAAGCTTTATCCTGGTAACCTATCTTCGCTGCCAGAATTGCGTGAACACAAGGCGACAACGATGATTCATGTACCGTTAAAGGCTCGTAAAAATCGAAATGTCGTTTCAGCTCTTCGGTAGTATAATTCTCCTGAAACAGGTACAAACTCTGCAAAGTATCTGCCTGTTTAATGTAGGGCGCACGTAAAATGCGGTCCCACGACCAGTTTTGGTTTATGGGTAAATCCTCCGCCGGAAGTTCAGCCACCGGTGTCAAATCCTTATCCAAAAATCCATCCTGTTGCAGGTAGATATTGCGCTTCTCATCCCTGGCGAAATACATTTTATCAATGATATCTTTCCAGCGCGCAGTTTCATTTAACTCGTTGAATTTCCATTTTTTTACCAATTCCTCGAACAGGAACGGGAACTCCTTTTTCAGGTATTCAATGGCTTCAAGCGTATATTTTAATGTCCACACGGCCAAATAGCTGGTGTGGAAGTTATTGTTTACGTTGTTTTCGTATTCGTTTGGCCCGGTAACGCCCAGCATGACATACTTTTCTTTATCGACCGACCAGTTTACGCGCTGGCTCCAAAAACGACTAATACCCAGCAACACCTCAAAACCCATCGGAGCAAGGTATTCCTTGTCGCCGGTATAATTTATGTAATCGAAAATGGCGTAAGCAATAGCTCCGTTTCGGTGAACTTCTTCAAAAGTAATCTCCCACTCGTTGTGGCACTCTTCACCGTTTATGGTTACCATTGGGTACAAGGCAGCCCCACTTTTAAAGCCAAGTTTTTCGGCATTTTCTATGGCTTTTTCCAAATGTTTGCGACGGTAAACCAGCAAGTTGCGCGAAACTTTTTGTGGAGCTGTACTCAGGTAAAACGGCAAACAATATGCCTCCGTATCCCAATAAGTTACACCACCGTATTTCTCGCCGGTAAATCCTTTTGGACCGATATTCAGCCGTTCATCTTCGCCCGAATAAGTTTGATTGAGCTGAAAAATGTTAAAGCGAATTCCCTGCTGGGCAGCAATATCGCCTTCAATTTTTATATCGCTGGTTGACCATTTTTGCAGCCAGCGGTTTTTATGACTATCGAACAGGGCATCGAAACCGGCTTCAACAGCCAGATCAACAGCTTCTTTTGCCTTTTCAGGAAGCGATTCCTTTTCATAATCAAGGGAAGAAACAGTAGAAGAGAATTTCTCAACTACTATTTCATCACCCTTCTCTACCGAGACACTTTGAGATGCCTCGACATATTTCTCCCTTTCCCCGTTCGTAATATCTGTGTCTACTTTATTTCCGTTTTTTAGCAGCTGAAACCACATTCCGGTACTTACCTGAAATCCTGTTTTTAAGGTTTCAACGGTGAGATATCCTTCCGGACCGCCAACGGCACGGGCAACTTCCACCCAGAATTTCTCGTCGTAATTCGAGTCTTCGTTCACCACATCGCCATCGAGGTAAGGCGTAACTTTTATCTCACCATCAAAGTTCAGCGCTTTTACCGTGTATCGAATAGCTCCAATCTCTGTAGCAACAGTGCTTACAAAGCGGTGCGAACAAACCTCAACCTGGTTACCGTTTTGCAACTCGGCAACAAAACAACGCGTTAACAAACCGTGTTGCATGTCGAGCTCGCGTTTAAATGAAAGTACTTTTGCTTTTGCCAGATCGAGTTCCTCACCATTAATGGTAACTCCTATTCCAATCCAGTTAGTTGAATTAATGATCTTGGCAAAATACTCCGGATAGCCGTTTTTCCACCATCCCACACGGGTTTTGTCGGGGTAATAAATACCGGCTACGTATGTTCCGTTCAGCGTGTCGCCTGAATACTTCTCCTCGAAATTGGCGCGCTGGCCCATTTTCCCGTTTCCGATACTAAAGATACTTTCGGAAATCCGGTTATGTTCAGGAACAAAACCCTCTTCAACTATTTTCCAGTCGTGATGAATGATATAATTCTTCATCTCAGTGTTTTTAATTTTTTAATTTTCTGTTGCAACGTCTTTAACAAAAAGTACCAATATGGCTGCAATCACCATTGATACTCCACCAAAAACGAGTGCTAAAATCGACTCTCCTCCAAACAGATCTTTTACCATGAACCCCAAAATGGTTGCCGCCAGAATTTGCGGTATTACAATAAAGAAGTTGAAAATTCCCATGTAAATCCCCATTTTGTTCGATGGCAACGATCCGGTTAAAATGGCATAAGGCATGGAAAGAATACTTGCCCAGGCAATGCCAACTCCAATCATTGGCACAATCAGCCAGTTCGGATCGTTAAAAAGGTAGATGGAGGCCAGGCTCACACCACCGATTATTAAACTAATGAAGTGCGTAATTTTGCGGTTGGTGTACTTTGCAATTACAGGCAACGCAAATGCCATTAGCGCAGCAACTCCGTTATACACGCCAAAAAGAATGGTTACCCAATCGGCGCCGTCGTTGTACAATTTCGTGGTAGTATCGGAAGTTCCGTACACATGGCTGGTAATTCCTGCGGTGGCATAAATCCACAAAGCAAACAATCCAACCCAGGTAAAAAACTGTACCAGCGCCAGTTGTTTCATCGTTACCGGCATGCGTAATAAATCGCTGAAAATTTCCACCAGAGCATTCTTATCCTTTTTTTGCGATTTTAGCAAAGCAGCCATCATCATCAGCAAAAAGAAAAGGAAAAGAATACCTCCAAGAATGTACAGTTCCTTTTCCAGGTTCATTAGTTGTGTAACTACTACAATCAGCAAACCCAGCATCCCCATTATTCCACCAACTTTTGCAAACCGGCTGCCTGCCACTTCCTCTTCATTAAGCACCTCAGCTTTATTGGTTGTTTGTCTTTCGTTTTCTTCAAAGGCCTTCAAATCTTCGGGCGGGTATTCTTTTGTTGAAAAAATAGTCCACAAAATGGCCAGAAAGAAAACAACACCTCCAACGTAGAACGACCAGCGCACTGATGGTGGAATTACCCCTTCGGGAGCTGTATTGGGAATATTCAGCCAATTGGTCATCGCGTACGGAAGTACAGATCCCACAACAGCACCGGTACCAATAAAAAAGCTTTGCATGGCAAAACCTCGGGTACGTTGTTCGTTGGGTAACATATCGCCAACAAACGCGCGGAATGGCTCCATAGAAACATTTATGGAAGCATCCATTATCCAAAGTGTACCGGCGGCTACCCATAAGGCGGGCGAGTTTGGCATTAGTAAAAGGGCAAGCGATGCGAAAATGGCGCCGAACAAAAAGTAAGGCCGTCTTCGCCCGAGGCGATTCCAGGTTTTATCGCTCATGTGCCCGATTATCGGCTGAACAATTAACCCGGTAACCGGAGCGGCAATCCACAAAATCGGGATGTCCTCAACATTGGCCCCAAGTGTTTCGAAAATACGACTTACATTGGCATTCTGCAGGGCAAATCCAAACTGGATACCCAGAAAACCAAAACTCATATTCCAAATCTGCCAAAAACTTAACGTAGGTTTTTTGCGCATAATAGTAGTTTTAATTTGTAGCAAAGCTGTATGTACTAACAAGATAATACAGCAAAAGAACTTTTGCTGTTAAACACAAAGTGTGTGAATTGAAAAATTGCCTGCACAAATATAAGTTAGAATCGAAGTAATTTCCAAACCTCGCACCATGCTAAGACCTGAAAAACAGCGCATTTTAGCCAATAATGATCATTTCAAACGTTTGCGGAAAGTGAAAATATATTGTACAACATATTTTTGTGTAAGGACAGAAATCGACCAATAATTACAAAAATCAATAAATTTTGAATGGTATATTATATAATAGAGGAGCCACGAACAATCAAATCCGCATCCAACACTTTTGTCTCAGCCGGATATTCATCGTCTTCCGAGGTGATGCGTTTTAAGAGCATTTGTGTTGCCAGTGTTCCCATTTCGTAACCGTGCTGATCGACTGAAGTAAGCGTAGGGTCGGTAATTCCTGAAAAGCGACCATCGGAAAAACCAACAATTGCAATCTCATCGGGTATTTTGTAGCCTTTTTTCTGAATGGTTTGCATAGCACCAATGGCAGTAAGATCGTTGGTGGCAAACACGCCATCAAACTTAATCTTTTGGTTAATAAGCTTCATAATGGCCATCCGTGCCTTTTCAAATGAGTCGGCTTCCAGAATCAGGTTTTCATCGGCCGGAATACCGGCTTCGCTTAAAGCTTTCAGGTAACCATTCTTTCGGTTTTGCCCAATCAGTAAAGCCATTGGCCCGCCCAAATGAGCAATGCGTGTTCTTCCGCTATCGATCAAATGACGGGTTGCACGATATGCTGCGTCAAAATCGTCGATAATTACCTGATCAGCTACTATATCCGGAACAACACGATCATAGAATACTATGGGTACTTCGTGATTTTGGAAATTTTCTAAATGTTTATAGTCGGTAGTATGTTTTGAAATAGAGACCAAAACACCATCGACACGGCTCGACAGCAATGTTTTAGCATTGGCCACTTCGCGCTCGTATCGTTCGTTGCTCTGGCAAATAATTACGTTAAAACCGGCATCGTAAGCTACGTCTTCAATTCCGCTAATAACCGATGAGAAAAAATAGTGGACAATTTCGGGAATGATAACACCAATGGTATTACTGCGTCGTTGTTTTAAACTTAGTGCAACAGCATTGGGCTGGTAATTTAGCTTTTGGGCGAGTTCCTGAACCGCCCGTTTTGTTTCTTTGCTGATATCGGGGTGATCTTTCAAAGCACGCGAAACCGTTGACGCTGAAATATTTAACTCACGAGCCAAGTCTTTTATTGTTACTAGTCCGCTTTTCATATTCCTCTGACTCCCTATTGTTGATTATTGATTTTTCCTGTTCCTTGTTTAAGGCTTTATACAAATGTAGCAATTTAGCCCAAATCTTTACATAAATTCGAACTACTAAATAGACCAACCAGTAACCACCTGTTTTATAACATGTTGGGCGCAAACGTCACCGCAAACGTTTGCATAAACCGGTGTGTTAAAAAACGTAATTTTTTCTTAACAATTATTATACATTCGCCCTTGAATTTTAGCATTTGTTGAACGCAAAGTCTCTGTAACGAATTGATTTATTGCCTATTTAAATGAGTTAAAGAGAATTTAACAAACAGGAAGATTCATAAACTAATAACATGTAAAATGAGGATTATTCGTAAAAACCTTAAATCAGTCTTGTTTTTGTTTGCCATGCTGAGCTTTACGCTTGGTTATGCGCAGGTAAAAACAGTTACAGGTACTGTTAGCGACGCCGGCAACGACGAGCCTTTACCTGGTGTTACCATAGTAGTTAAAGGAACTACACAAGGAACAATTACCGATTTTGACGGAAATTTCAGCATCGATGTTGAACAAGGACAAATCATTGTTCTTTCATACATTGGTTACACACCGCAGGAAGTAGTTATTACTGCTTCAAATCTGGTAAATGTTAAGTTGGAACAATCAATGGAAAACCTCGACGAGGTTGTAGTAATTGGTTACGGACAAGTTAAAAAAGAAGATGCTACCGGTTCGGTATCGGCAGTAAGTTCTGATGATTTTAACCAGGGAGCTATTACTTCTCCACAAGAATTGGTAACCGGTAAAATTGCCGGTGTACAAATTACCAACGGTGGTGGTGCTCCAGGAGAAGGATCAACCATCCGTATTCGTGGTGGTTCTTCGCTTTCAGCAAGTAACGACCCGCTAATTGTAATCGATGGTGTACCAATTTCGAGCGATGGTGTTAACGGAATGAGAAACCCGCTGAATATGATTCACCCAAGCGATATTGAAACCATGACCGTATTAAAAGATGCATCGGCGACTGCAATTTATGGTTCGCGTGCATCAAACGGTGTTATTCTTATTACCACTAAAAAAGGCCGTAAAGGTGCCGGTTTAAAACTTAGCTACAACGGCTTTAGTTCGTATAGCACACCGTCAGATAAAGTTGATATTCTGTCGACCGACGATTTCAGACAAACGATTATCGATCAACACGGAGCCGGATCTAACGCAGCCAGCCTGTTGGGCAATGCTGATACCGACTGGCAGGATGTTGTTTTAAGTCCATCTGTAAGTCACGACCACAACTTTAGCGTTACCGGAAATATTAAAGATATTCCTTTCCGTGCATCAATCGGATACTCTGACCAAAACGGTATTTTACTAAAATCGAGCATGGAGCGCTGGACCGGAACGGTTGGTTTAAATCCAAGTTTCTTCGATGATCATCTAAAAATGAACCTGAACTTTAAAGGAATGTTGATCGACAATAATTTCTCTAATCAGGGCGCCATCGGAACCGCAGTAAGCTTCGATCCAACCCAGCCGATTTATGTCGACAGCGATCGTTATGGAGGTTACTTCACCTGGTTGCAGGGCAACGGAAATCCAAACACCCTGGCACCAACCAATCCGCTGGCATTAATTATGATGCACGATGATACTTCTACTGCAAAAAGAGCAGTGACTAACGCACAATTCGATTATAATTTCCATTTCCTTCCTGATTTGAAAGCCACCCTTAACCTTGGATATGAATACACCGATTCAGAGGGGACTACCATCGACGATGACGATGCTCCGTGGACAATTGGTAACGGAGGTGGATATTACAGCGAATACACACAGGAAAAGAAAAATAAATTGTTAGACTTTTACCTGACTTACGATAAAGAACTGGAATCGATTGAAAGTAACATCAGTGTAATGGGTGGTTACTCGTGGCAACATTTCTGGAGCGAAAGCTACAACTTTGCAAGAAGTGGTATTACCAACGAAATTATCAATCCTGAAAACTGGGATCCTACAGAATATTACCTGGTTTCGTTTTTCGGACGATTAAATTACTCGTTAAAAGACAAATACCTGCTTACTTTTACTGTTCGCCAGGACGGAACTTCACGTTTCTCGCCCGATACCCGTTGGGGACTTTTCCCATCGGCAGCTTTTGCATGGCGAATTTCAGAAGAAGAATTCCTGAAAAACAGCACTGCAGTTTCCGATCTGAAATTACGTTTAGGTTACGGTATTACCGGTCAGCAAAACATTGGCAGCGGCGATTACCCGTATTTGGCACGCTACACATACAGCCAGGAAAATGCGCAGTACCAGTTTGGCGATCAGTATTACACCACTATTCGTCCTGAAGGTTACGACTCGAAAATTAAGTGGGAAGAAACCACAACCTACAATATTGGTTTAGATTATGGTTTTGTGAACAACCGTATTTCCGGTACAATTGACGTGTACAAACGTGTTACCAACGACTTGCTGAACTTTATTCCGGTTCCGGCAGGTACCAACCTTACCAATATGTTGTTAACAAACGTGGGCGATTTGGAAAACCGCGGTTTTGAGTTCTCTGTTTTGGGTCGTATTATCTCGAAACAAGACCTTTCGTGGGAAGTTGGATTTAACGCCACCTACAACGAAAACGAAATTACCAAACTTACTGCAACCCAAATGTCGCTGGAAGAATATCCGGGTGTAGAAACAGGAGGTATTTCGGGTGCAGTTGGTAACAACATTCAAATTCACTCGGTAGGGTATCCGGCCAACTCGTTCTTTGTGTACGAACAAGTGTACGACGAAGCAGGAAAACCAATCCAGGGACTTTATGTTGACCGTAACGGAGACGGACAGATTAACAGCGAAGACAAATACCGCTACGAAAAATCGGCTCCCGACTGGTTTATGGGTTTCAACTCGAAACTGTACTATAAAAACTGGGACTTTGGTTTTGCCGGAAGAGTTAGCCTGGGCAACTACGTATACAACAACGTTTGGTCGTCAAGTGGTTCGTTAAACAACCTGTACTGGTCGTCGAACTACCTGTTAAACGTAAACCAAAATGCACTGACAACAGGATTCGAAAATCCTGAATATTTCACTGATTACTATGTAAAAAATGCGTCGTTCCTGCGTTTGGATAACATTTCGCTGGGACACACATTTAAAAATCTGAATGCAGACAAAATGAGTCTTCGCCTGTACGGTACGGTTCAAAACGTGTTTGTAGTTTCAGATTACGAAGGTCTTGACCCGGAGGTTAGTAATGGAATCGACAACAACATTTATCCACGTCCACGCGTGTTTATGATGGGCTTAAGCATTGATTATTAATCTCTAAAAACTGATAACCATGATAATAAAGAAATTTAAATATTTAAGCATAATAGTACTTGCAGCACTGCTTGCAATTACATCATGTACCAACGATTTGGACACCGTGCCAATCGATGAAGATGTGGTTACCTCGGAAAGTGTTTACGAAAATCCGAACAACTACATCCATGTTCTGGCAAAACTATATGCAGGTTTGGCAGTTAGTGGCCAGCAAGGACCAAGCGGAAACAATGACCTTAGTGGTTTGGATGAAGGTTTCGGTCAGTACCTGCGTGCCTACTGGTATGCACAGGAGCTTCCTACCGATGAAGCAGTTATTGGCTGGAACGATGCAACTTTACGCGATTTCCACGATATGGACTGGTCGGCTGACGATGGTTTTATCACCAACCTGTACTACCGAATTTTTTACCAGGTTTCGTTGTGTAACGAGTTTATTCGCGAAACAACTGCCGATAAATTAGACGGACGTGGAATCGACGGTGCTATTCGTACAGACATTGAACAGTTTCGTGCCGAGGCGCGTTTCCTGCGTGCATTAAGCTATTACCACGCTGTTGATTTGTTTGGTAGCGTACCATTTGTTACGGAAGAAGACAACGTAGGCGCATTCTTCCCGGAACAGATTTCAAGAACCGACCTGTTTAACTATGTTGAATCGGAATTAATGGCTGTTGAAAACGAACTTGCAGCACCTGGAAGTGCCGAATACGGAAGAGTAGACCAGGCAGCACTTTGGATGGTTTTGGCAAAAATGTACCTGAATGCCGAAGTTTACACCGGAACAGCAAGATACAGCGACGCTTTGAATTACTCCGAAAAAGTAATTAACGCAGGTTATTCGCTCGACCCGGATTACACGCACATGTTCCTTGCCGACAACCATACATCAAGCGAAACCATTTTCCCAATTATTCAGGATGGAACCAACATTCGTACCTGGGGTGGAACAACTTTTCTTGTTCACGCACCTGTTGGCGGAACAATGGATCCTGCTGAATTTGGAATCGACGGTGGTTGGAGTGGTTTAAGAACTACAAAAGAGTTTGTTGGCAAATTTCTCGATTTGGAAACTTTAGCACCAAAATTAAAAAGCGCCAACGCAACGGCTGATTATCCGGTAATTTATGTTCCAGGTGGTTACCAAAGTGCAGCGGGTTACAGCGACAGCGACTGGTCGCCGGATGTAGCACCAACACTGGCTTCGGTTAATTCTGATGACAACTACGAAGGTTATGTATATTTTGCCGATGCAGGTGAGTTTAAATTCACTGCCGGACCGAACTGGGATGTAAACTGGGGTGGTTCTGATGGTATTTTGGAATCAGGAGGTGCAAACCTTTCGGTAACTGAAGCCGGATATTACAAAATGAATGTAAACACAGCCGATCTTACCTATTCAATTACCAAAACTGATTGGGGAATTATCGGATCAGCTACAGCTGGCGGCTGGGACTCTGACCAAAACATGGAATTTGATGCGGACAGCAAAACCTGGGTTGCAGAAATCGACCTTGCCGCAGGCGAAATTAAGTTCCGCGCTAACGACGGCTGGGATCTGAACTACGGTGATGACGGTGCCGACGGTATTTTAGAAGGTGGCGCTGCTAATATTTCAATTGCTGAAGGTGGAAGCTACAAAATTACCATGAAACTGGAATCGCCGGATTATACTTACACCGTTGAGAAATTCAGTTCTGATGGCCGTGCTTTGTTCTTCACCGACGGGCAAACGCTTGAAATTGATAACCTGTTTGAGTTTACCAATGGTTATGCCATTACCAAGTGGAAGAACGTTACTTCAACAGGCGAAACCGGATCGGATTTAACACATCCTGACACTGATTTCCCAATGTTCCGTTTGGCTGATGCTTACCTGATGTATGCCGAGGCAGTACTGCGCGGTGGTGGTGGAAGCATGAGCACTGCACTGTCGTATGTCAACGAATTGCGCGAAAGAGCTTATGGCGACGACTTTGGAAACATGACCGAAGCCGACCTTACACTCGATTTTATTTTGGATGAACGTGCACGTGAATTGTACTGGGAAGGACACCGCAGAACCGACCTGATTCGTTTTGGCAAATTTACGGGATCAGACTACGTTTGGGCATGGAAAGGAGCTGTTAAAGAAGGTATTGGTGTTGATACCAAATACAACACTTACCCACTTCCTTCTTCAGATGTAAGTGCCAATCCAAATCTAACTCAAACCACGGGATATTAATCACTTGCAAAATTTTAGATCATGAAAAAGATAAATTATATATTAAGTATTCTGGCTGCTTTGCTGGTGTTTGTTTCTTGCGAGGACGAGACATTCGATCCGGTGATTAATTACGGAAACAGCCCGGTTCTTACCGCTTCAGAAGCTTCCGGTGGCACCTATCTGCTTACCGAAGAAGAAGCAGATGATGTACTGTTCTCTTTTGACTGGACGGAAGCAGATTTTGGTTTCCAGGCAGCAATTTCTTACTTGCTAAAAATTGACGATGCCGGTAACGACTTTGCAAATTCATCAATTATTGTTTCGTCAGCTGAATTAGGTTACGAAATTACGGTTGGAGAATTAAACTCGTTGTTAACATCAATGGAATATCCAACTGGTGTAGAAACTCCGCTTGAAATAAGAGTTGAAGCTTCAGTTAGCGACTATGCCAATGCATTACCATCAGAAACATTCAGCTTCAACGTAATTACTTATTCCATCAAATTGCCTCCTATTTATTTATTAGGAGACGCAACCGATGCAGGTTGGGATAACAATACTACACTGGAAGCACCGTACATGTCGAGTGGCAAATACGGAATTGCCGCACATTTAGTACCCGACGCCTGGTTGAAGTTCATCAAAACCCAGGGCCAGTGGGCTCCGATGTGGGGATCTGACGGAACTGGTGACGCCTATAGCGGAGTTTTGGCTTATCGCCCTACCGAGGACGATGCCGACCCGGCTTCTATTCCATCTCCTTCGGTTGAAGGCGACTACCGTATTGATGTTGACATTACCAACCTTACCTACTCGGTTTATCCTATTCCGGATGAAATTTACCTGGTAGGTGGTGCCACAACTGTTGGCTGGGATCCGGCAAACGGAATTGCATTCACAAAAGATGGCATTGGTAAATACTCACTGGTAACCGATCTTACTGTTGGAAACGGCGGAATGAAAATTATGGCTACCAACAGCGGTGCGTGGGCTCCTCAATGGGGATCTGATGGCAACGGAAACAGCTTGTTGGGTAAACTTGCTTACCGTTCGGGCGACGCTGATCCTGATCCGGCAGAAATTCCGGAACCGGCTTCAGCAGGTACTTATAAAATTGAGATTGACTTCTCGGAATATACGTATAAAATTACAGCACAATAACTGTAAGCTATAATACAACAGGTAGTGCTTTCTATTAGGCACTACCTGTTTTTTTATCCTAAAACAAATCCAATGTACAAGTCTTTTCTTTTTCTGATAAGCCTGGTTGTTTTTGCCATAAATGCAAGGGCGCAAATTACTACCAATCCTGAATTCCCGGTGGCTACACAGCCGGTAACCATCACGTTTAACTCGGCCGAAGACAGCCGGCTTACTTATTTTACAGGAGATTTGTACGCCCATACCGGAGTAACAATTGGCGGCGACCGTTGGCAATATGTAATTGGAACGTGGGGAGATAACAATACCCAATCTCAACTCACTTATATGGGTGAAGGCATCTACGAACTTGAAATCACCCCCGACATCAACAGCTTTTATAGTGTTGCAGCCGGTGAGGTAGTTACTGAACTTTGCCTGGTTTTTCGCTCGGCAGATGGTAGCCAGCAAACAAACGACCTTTTTGTAACTGTTTTTGATGAAGGACTGGTAGTGAATATTACCGAACCCTCGGGCTCCTCTATACTTAAGATAAACGAGGCAATAACTTTTTCGGCCCAATCATCGGTAGAGGCTGATTTAAAACTCAGTCTTGATGAAACGGTATTAACCCAAACTACAGGCACCGACATTACCACCACACACACTTTTACCGAGAGCGGAAACTACTGGCTGATTGCCGAAGCCACCGCCGATGGCGAAACGGTTTACGATTCGCTGAAAATTTTTGTCGGCAGCGAAGTGGTTAACGAACCGCTACCCGCCGGATATAAAAAAGGAATCAACTATATCGACGATAACACCGCAGCATTGGTGCTGTGGGCACCACTTAAAGAATTTGTATACGTACAGGGCGATTTTAACGACTGGCAACTTTCCGACAATTACCTGATGAAAAAAGATGGCGACTATTTCTGGCTGGAAATTACCGGATTAGAAGCCGGAGCAGAGTACGCCTACCAATACCTCATCGACGGAAACATTCGTATTGCCGACCCCTACACCGAAAAAATATTAGACCCATGGAACGACAGCTACATCGACGAAGCAACATACCCCAACCTGAAAGCTTACCCTGAAGGGAAAACTGAAGGAATTGTTTCGGTATTACAAACCGCCCAAACTCCTTACAACTGGCAGGTTACTAATTTTGAATCGCCCAATAAAAGCAAACTGGTGATTTACGAATTACTGGTGCGCGATTTTATGACTGAGCACACCTATCAGGCCGTTATCGATCAACTTGATTACCTGGAAGACCTGCGTATTAATGTACTTGAACTAATGCCCGTTAACGAGTTTGAAGGAAACAGCAGCTGGGGATACAACCCGTCGTTTTACTTTGCACCCGATAAATATTACGGCCCAAAAGAAAAACTAAAAGAATTGATTGATGAATGCCACCAGCGTGGAATTGCAGTGGTTATTGATATGGTGTTGAACCACAGCTACGGACAAAGTCCGTTTGTGCAAATGTACATGGATAACTGGGTGGTTACAGCCGATAATCCATGGTACAACCAGGAAAGTAATTTCCAGAACCCAAGCCTGCGATGGGGCTATGATTTTAACCACGAAACCGCGGCAACCCAGGAGTTGGTCGATAGTGTATCATCTTTCTGGATGAGCGAATACAAAGTTGATGGTTTCCGTTTCGATTTTACAAAAGGCTTCTCGAATACACCTTACAGCTCGTCGAGCTGGGGAAGCGAATACGATGCCGACCGGATTGCCAACCTGAAACGAATGAGCAACGAAATTTGGAATCGCAATGCTGATGCACTGGTAATTTTCGAGCACCTTGCCGACAATTCGGAAGAAACAGAGCTGGCCAACCACGGGATACTTCTTTGGGGAAATATGCACGGCAGTTACCAAAACGCTGCAGCCGGACAAACGGGAAATTCAGACCTAAGCTGGGCGGTGTACTCCCAAAGAAACTGGAATGAACCGAACCTGGTTTCGTACCCTGAAAGCCACGACGAAGAGCGAATAATGTACACCATTAAAAACTCGGGCTTATCAAATGGTGATTACAACATAAAAAACCAGACAACCGCCTTGCAAAGAATTGAGTTGAACTCACTCTTTCATTTGTTGCTGCCAGGGCCAAAAATGATCTGGCAATTTGGCGAGCGCGGTTACGACCTGTCGATAAACCGTTGTGTTGATGGTTCGATAAGTAACGACTGCCGCCTGGCCGAAAAACCACCATACTGGCAGTACCTGAACAATACCGACCGTACTGATCTGTTTCAGGTAATGGCAAAATTGAACGATTTGAAACAAAAGTACGATGAATTTACACCAGAAACTTTTACCCATAATCTTTCTGGTGCAACAAAATGGTTTGTTTCAAGCAGCGCCGGCAACCATGCTGTTGCTTTGGGCAACTTTGGAGTTACAGAAAACGATATCATCATTGATTTCCCCGAAACAGGAAAATACTACGAATTTTTCAGTGGCGATTCTATTGAAATATCGAGTACAAATCAAAGCTTTACGTTTGCTCCGGGCGAATACCGGCTGTATTCAACACAACAATTTGAAGAGCCAAGAATTGTAACTGATATCGATGAACCGGAAATTATGAGTAGCGATTTGCAGGTTTATCCGAATCCGGTTTCTAGCAAATTGACTATAGCTTCTGACAAAACGATTTTCACAGTTCAGGTCTATTCAATTGCCGGAACTTTACAATATCAGGCAAACGACTTACGCAAAAACAAGATTGAAATTGATGTGCAGAATTATACTCCGGGTGTTTATTTACTCCGGATTATACAAAATGGCAACACCACTACACAAAAGGTTTTGGTAAAATAGTTTTTAGCTAAAATACTGCTCAAGAGCCGGGGTATCTCCCGGCTTTTTTTTGTGTGTATTGCCGTTTGAGTTTCGTCCGGAACAACCATCATCTCCTGTAAGATCAACTGTATCTTTCATAAGATTGTCTTCATCTTATGCCTTCAATATTATCAAGGATTAAGAGGATACACTTTTGTATAAAAATGCCCGCGTTCTACTGCGAAAACATAGATTTGTGAAACATTTTTGTGGCTGAGGTGAGCCATCTGGAGTTACTTTTCAGCGGTTGCCTGGCCTCCACGGCCAAAGAGATCGAGGTTGTAACTGAACATGATTTCGTGCGTGCCGCTACTAAAGGCGCTTAATTCGGAAATGGTAATATCATACGCATAACCGATTGACATTTTTGGCGAAGGATTAAACTTAACAAGCATGCCATACGCATCACCAAAACGGTACATGGCACCCACCCAGAATTTATCACGGAAACCGCCCATCACAGTCAGATCCACCGAAAGAGGAGCACTTTTAACCCATCGCATCATTCCGTTTGTTTTTAACTGAAAATCTTCGCTAAAATCAATTCGGTGCCCGGCTACAAAATACATGTGCCGCTGCTGTTTATTAATGTAATCGGTTTTAACATCCTCGTTAATAATAATATTATCAATAAGCTTTGGCACCGATAAGCCGAAATAGGTATTTTCTGAATACAAAAACAATCCCACACCAACATTGGGCAGAAAGTTTTCGTAAATATCGTGGTTAAATACCGGGTCGGAATCAACTGTTTTAAGTGCAACAAGGCTGGCGCGGTAAAAACTCACACCACCTTTAAGTCCTAAACCCAACTTAAATTTTTCCGAAACCGGAAGAAAATAAGAGTAATCAGCATAAAATCCGGTTTGTTTGATTGGCCCGATCTGGTCGGACATCAGTGAGAAACCCACACCAATATTTTGCTCGTCATACGAAGTGTTATAGGTAAACGAGCGTGTTGCCGGAGCGCCATCAAACTCCACCCACTGGCTGCGTGCTACCATCAAAATATTTCCAATTCCCTGAGAACCGGCATATCCCGGATTTAGCACCTGCAGGTTGTCCATATACTGCGTGTACATGGGATCTTGCTGAGCACTGGCCTCTTTTCCTTGTAGCAAAACCACAAGGGTAAGAATTAAAAATGCTGCTATTTTAGTTCGTTTTCCCATTATCTGTCGATATATACCGAGCCGGCAATTGGTTGTTCTCCGTTTCCTAAGTCAAGTACATAAAAGTAGGTTCCGCCTGGCAGGTCGCTGTCGTCGCCACCCTGGTTCGATTTACCATCCCAAAATTGTGGCGATGTAGAAATACCATAACCACGGGCTTTGTACACTGTTTTTCCCCAGCGGTTTATTATGGTTATCGAATTTTGCTCAAACAACTCAATTCCTTCAATTTCAAAATAGTCGTTTACGTTATCGCCGTTTGGTGTAAATGCCTCCGGAATAAAGAAATCGGCGGCCGTTACATACACAAAAACATTGGCGTTATCGCATCTTTCGTAGGTGTTACAAATGCGGTACTGAAATACATCGCCACCCAAAAAGCCATCGTTTGGCGTATATGTCACCGTCCCATCGCCGTTAATATCAACAAAACCATTAGCGGGGTCTTGCATAATCTGTAACGACAAAGGATCAAGTTCCTGCTGTGGACTTTCATCATTTGCAAGCAGATCTATCGTTACCGCTGTTCGATATTCGGTGGTATCGTAATCATCGCGGGCAATTGGCGCCGAAATAAAGCGGCTAACCACCACCGAATCAGAGGCGGTACAACCAAAAATATCGGTAACCTGCAAATAATATGTTCCGGCAGAACTAATTTCAGGAGTTGCGGTATTTTGGCCTCCAACAAAGGTTCCGTTCGCAGTTGTCCAGGCAAATTGTATTTGCTCGCCAACACTTCCGATTCCGTTTAAAACGGCCGTTGATTCATATTCGATCATAAAATCGTCGCCTGCTTCGGCTAACAAATTCGAAACGCTGATGGTAACCGTATCGGAATAAGTAGAATCGGGCGAAGTTGTAACCCTTAAAATGTACGTAGTTGTTTCGCCCGGTGTAAACACAGGATTTGGAATTGACGGATCACTTAATCCTGTGGTTGGCTCCCACTGGTATGTATAGCTGTTTTCGGTAGGATAAACCGCGTTAAACAAGTAGGGCTGGCAGCTTCCGATTAAGGTATCGGGGCCGGCAAAAACGGTTAACGTTTGTCCTCCTGTTTTTTCAACTTCAACTACCTGGCTTATGGTATCTGTCACACATCCGTTTCCATCGGTTACTGTGGTGTATAGCTTATAAGTGCCTTCCGGTCCGTCCCATTGAATATTAGCAGCAGACCCGGTTAATTCCTGCAAATTGGTACTCGTTCCGTAAGTCGGTTCCACTGTCCAACGGTATACGGCACCATCGGGATTTCCACGTATTATTGCAGTTTCGTAATAGCCTTCACCGCCATTTATAATCGTATCATCGGCAGTAGTATATTCTATTTCAGGCTGCGCAAAAACGGTTATCCGATGCACATCGCTTCCCCCAAGTGGTTTTAAGCTTCGCCCGCTTGCATCAGTAGCTTCAAGCAGTGTTATATCAATCTGCACATCATGCTCGGGCGCCGTCAACATAAAACTATCGGGAACAGTAATTTCCCGGTTATC
The DNA here is from genome assembly GCF_963674925.1 of uncultured Draconibacterium sp. Lineage (NCBI taxonomy): Bacteria > Pseudomonadati > Bacteroidota > Bacteroidia > Marinilabiliales > Prolixibacteraceae > Draconibacterium > uncultured Draconibacterium sp. Next base: position 1,247,223 of record NZ_OY771647.1, on the reverse strand, counting down.
GTAATTTATCTGAAATTCAAATTCCGAGCCGTTAATATCCACTTTTACCTCAACCGGGAATTTTGATGGATCGAGTTCCGCGCCTTCATTATCGAGCAATTGCAATAATCTTGATTCATCAGGATTAGGATTAAAACACATTGAACTTGAACGGTCTGAGAATGCGATGCTTCGGTTGTTGGCTCTAACACTGATCAGCAGTTCACGTATCGAAGAGCAACCATGTGGATCGGTTTCTATGACACGTAAAGTGTAGTTACCAACAAGATTCCATTGTATTACAACTGTGTTGTTCTCCGGGGTTGAAATAAAATCATAATCCACTGAATTTAATCCGCCGATTACGCTCCAGGAATAGGTATTTCCGTTATGATTATCAACACTGTATTCAGTTTGACTCCCTTCCATAAAATCATACCTCTCCTGGGCTGCCCCATATAGGGCAGCCAGAAGGGTAAATATCATTATGAAAGTTCTCTTAAGCAATTTGCGTCTTAGTCAAATTTAATTTTAGTTGTATTCGGTGCAGGATTGATTGTAATCTGGTAAGCGTCGTTTTGGAATGCTCCAGAACCAGAACCATCATTATTATTAGTACCGTCATTTGCTGTAGGTTCTTGTCCTTCAGCGTAGTCATCTACAATTCCGCCATTATCGACTAATACTGATGCTGGATCAATTGTGAAATCCAATACATAATCCTGAGTTGCATCTGCGGCAATATTTTGTACAACTGCTGTAATTGTCACAGTCGAAGTGCCTGCTCCAACTAAAATTTCATTATCAGTTGTGGTTCCATCACCTGTAGAAGTATAAGTTGCTCCATTACTTACCGTCCATGTAATATCTGGAGTCATTGCAGGAGTTGTTGTTGCAGCAGGAATTGTACTAGCATCTGCGGCAGTAAATTTCCATTTTGCATTAGGGAATACTGTTCCTACTAAATCAGCGCTTGCAGCACTACCAGCTTTTGTCGACAGCGTGATTTCATAAGTGATTGTCATTGTTGCCAAGGCTTCTGCATTCAAGTTATCATCATTGCTATCACCCCAGATATCTCCTGAATTCGTATTACATGTAGTTAAAGGAGCCACTTGCTGAGTGACATACGTTGTAGTAGTAAGTAAGTCGAGTTCAAGTACCTTAACTCCAAATCTACGTTTGGTGGTACAGCCATCACCATCACTGGTTTCAACAACTTCAACAACATAGCTACCTGCTGCTAACCACTCGATCTGAGTATTAAATGAAGTGTTTCCAAAAACAAAGTCGGCTTCAGTTGTTGCTGAAGGTGTTGCAGTCCAACCTGAACTTGTATAGTCAGTTGCATCAAGACCATCCCATTCATAAATTGACCAGACATAAGTGCTGTTAGTATGACCACTGACATCCTGTGTCGTTCCATCAGTACTGTTCACCCAATAATTTCGGCTTGCGTTTATAAGTACCGTTTGTTGAGTTCCCTGGGCAAAAGTATTTGCACTAATTGCGGTAAGAACAACCGCAAAGAAAAAGATAAAGAGCTTTTTCATAATGATATAATTTAATTTGTAAATAATAATTCAATTTTAATTTGTGCTAATATCACTTGTATTCGGAACTCCATACAACGTTACCGAATCGCTATTATATAATGTATTTATCCCTCCAACTCCACAAGCATCTTGCACATTACTAATTGTGATGGTGAATGTCTTGCTTTGAGCTGTTTCGTTATCCGCATCAAAACTCACTTGTGTATTTCCGCTGGCAGCAATATTACTACCACTGGCAAGTACTGTTGCCCCTTCCGTAATTTCATAATCAAAGGTCCAGTCAGTGGTGCCCGAAAGTATAGTTATGTCCCAGGTTACGGTGGTTGTGGAACCGGTTTCACCGCTTTGGCAACTGTTGCCCAAATCTTCAACCCTGATTTCAATTTCTTCGGCAGGTACAAGGTTAACATCAAAGGTGCAGTTGCTGGCATTTCCGGATGCATCGGTTGCGGTGAGGGCAATCGTGGTTGTTCCGTTGATTGTTGTTCCTGCCGCAGGTGATTGTGTGACGGTTGGGCTGGCATCGCAATTATCGCTAATCGTTGCTAACCCGGTATAATCGGGTAAGGTAAATTCACAATTATTATCAAGAGTACCGGTTTGATCAGCCGGGCAGGTGATAGTTGGGTTAATATTATCCCCCACCTGTAATACCACATCTTCGCTAAAGGGTTGCACACAGTTTGGTGTTTCACTGGTTATCTGAATACCGTAAATTTGCAATTGATCTCCGTTGTTGGAAGCCGCAAGAGGTATAGTCAGAAAACTGGCATTTCCATCTTCGTCTGCACTAATGTTTTCAACCACTGTATTGTCCCCTTCCTCTATGGTATAACCAAGTGAAAAAGTTGTATTCGGAATCAGTCCGGAGAGGTTGATTGTGGCCGGCGAGCCAACACACGCAACACCATCCTGGGAAACAACATCAAGCGTTGGCAGTGCATTAACATGCAGGGTGGTTTCCACATCGGAAAATGTTTGGGAACAACCGGGTGATTCACTGGTGATTGTAATTCCAGTGATCTTCAAAATTTTCCCGTCATTTGATTCTGTCAATTCTGTTGTAGTAAAGTAAGAATTTCCGGAACCATCGGAAGACAATCCTATTTTCGTGGGTTGATCCACTCCATTGATGGAGTAATCCAATGAAAATCCTTTACCTGGCAAAAGTCCGGTAAGGTTGATGGTTGCACCTGAACCTGAACAGACTGGTGAAGAAAGGGATGCACCTTCTAACCTGGGGAGAGGTTTTACCGTCAATTGTCCATCAACATATGTAATATCATAATTAGCCGGATTAAACGGATTTTCTCCGGTTGCATTGGAAGGTACTATTGGATAAAATCCTTCTGTTGCACCTGCCGAAAAACCATCACTTGAAAGTGTTACACTTCCAATGGTTTCACCCGCAACGAGCCCGGTTGATGAAAACTCGGTGCCGTTAGCAATAAGCTCCTGCCCATTACATTTAGACTGGTCATCGGCGGTAACCGATAATGCTTTTGGTACAATTGTATTTGTAACACTTCCGGAAGCATTATTGTAATTCCCGGTCACATCGGTAAATTCCCATAAATCATTGTAAACCCCAGCACCAGTATGTGTAGTTTCGGATAAATCCAATCCGTCAAGAGTTCCACTTGGGCCTGTTGCTGATCCCACAGCTGTATAGGATACCCCGGTATAGGTTTCTGAGTACGGAGTTACAGAAATAGTTGCATCAGCTTTATTTATTGTGAAGTCGAAAGGATCGGAAGTCACAGCAGCATAGTTATCGTCGGCAGCAACAGTTGCAGTAACTGAATAGGCACCTGCATTGGTTGGTTTTGTTGTACTGGAGTTATAATAAGGGCCCACATTAGGTGTGCCTTCATAACTATAGGTAACTACTCCTGTTGAACCTGTTACGTTTGAAGTGCTAGGTCCCTGGTGATTGGCATTGTAAGTATACACCGTTTCACCTGTTACCTCAATAGTTGAAGAAGCCTTGTTAACGGTGAATGCAACCGTTTTAGTTGTACCCAAATAGTTTCCTGCAGGCTGTTGGGTAATGAACAATGTTGTATTTCCTGCACCTAAAACAGATGCGGTAGCGCCACTCATGGTAAATACATCATCATTTCCGCTTACAAAACTAAAACTGCCGCTGCTTTCAGATGTGGGCGTAATTTGAAAATCGGAATCCCCCAAAGTTTTTACGATATCGTCCTGATTAATTACCGGAGTAGCTTTAAGCACCTCGAACTGTTGGGTTACAGTTGGGGCTGGATTGTAGGTGGGATTTCCAGATTGACTGGCCTCCACCACTACGGTACCTGCACCATTTATGGTTAGTGTATTGACAGAAAGTGAAGCAGGTCCGCTAACAATGCTATATGAAACCGAAAGCCCGGAACTTGCTGTTGCTGATAGTGGTAAAGTTAACGTTGGTGAATAGGTTTGATCTGCAATAGCTGCAAATGAAATGACCTGGTTTTCTTTATCTATATCAATTGTTTGAAGAACCTGATCTGCAGGTAAAAACTTTTCATTCCCTGCCTGATTCCCAACAATATAAATTTCGCCCGTACTTTGTAACCCATTCAGTGTATAAAAATCACCACCGGAGTTATAATCAAGTGATGTCGCAGCGCTTCCTGTTCCAAGGGTTAACGCAACTGGTAATCCTGATGTTGAAGTAGCCGTGATTTTGGTCATTTCAGTAATCGGGCCCGGCTCTATTGCAATGGTAATAAATTGAGTACCTTTATTTACTGTAAAAATACGGGTAACATCGGTTGCAGAATTGTACTCATCATCGCCTCCCTGACTTGCTTTGACGATAACTTCCCCTGCTCCGGATATATTTAAAGTATTTCCGCTTAATGTTGCCGGCCCACCTACTACGGTATAGCTAACGGATAAACCCGATGAAGCTAAAGCATTTAAATCGATAGATAACCCATTGGAGAAAGTCAGGTCGTCTATTTCGGGAAAACTGATGGACTGGTTGCTTTTAGTAACATCAATTACAGAAATTACCTCAGCAGCAGCATTATAGTTGTCGTTGCCAGGCTGGTTATATTTAAGTGTAATCGTTCCTGTTTGGCCAACGTTGGTAAGGAAGTAGTTATATGCAGGGCTTTCGATTAAGTCGGCTGCACTTCCTGTTTTGGTAATTGTAACCGGCAAACCCGATGTTGCTGTAGCCACCACAGGAATATCTGTTGTAAATTCAGTCAATGGCTGTGTAAACGAAACAAAAGCGGCATTTATTACCTGATTGGCTTTATCTATACTAATGGTACCATTAGCAGGTATAAATGAATAATTTTCTGCACTTAATCCACCAATACCCGGAGTAATCGTAACTCCCGTTGACCCGGTATTGGAAGTTTCGGTATAACTTGTTGAATAAGAGATGGTAGACAAGCCGGATATTTCGGATGTAGTATCGCCATTTACAAAACCTGTAATTGTATAGGTACCGTTTTGAATAACCGTATTTTGCGGTGTGCCATAACTTACCGTTTGGTTGCCTGCAGCTACTGTAAGTTGTTTTTTTGTAACTGTTACCGTGAGATTATCACTTCCCTGGCAACCATAGCTATCAGTTACCGTGTACGTCAGATTATATGACCCAACTGGGGCACCACTAAAGACAGGATCCTGAATGTTGGTTGCACTCAGGTAGTCTGCACCGTCGCCGGTCCATTCGTGTATGTCATAAGCCCCGTAACTACCTGAGGGGTTACCGTCTAAACTAAGGTTTGAACCATATGTAATGCTCTGCGGTCCGGAAGGAATAATTGAAGCTTCTGCACTGCAGATAACTTCAAATGTAATATCGTCATTATACTCGTTACCAAAGGCAACACCATAAGCAGTAACATAGACAGTCTTTGTTCCTGGAATAGAATAATAAACGTCAAAAGAATCGCCGCTCCCATCAGCAGGAGTAGCACCCACTCCAAATTTCCATTCTGCGTTTTTAGTATTATCATAATCAGCGGTGAAAGTAATTGTATCACCAACCACTACAGGAGAATCAAGGTCAGGATTTGCAATAATTCCAACACTACCCGCCAATAGGCTTTTGGTTCCCAAAATCAATAGTAAAAAGATAATATGTTTTTTCCTGACCTGCATCAACTTTTTACCTTTGGTTTTAAGATTACCAATCCTCTAAAGATGCCAACCAAAACAATCACCGCAGCTATTGCACCAATGTAGTTACCTAGTGATGTATAAAGTGTAGTGCTCTTATTTAAACGTAGCTGATTTCTCAAGTATCCGGGCTGTTCACTATTCGTTTTTTCCATAATCTCTCCTTTTTGGTTAATAATTGCCGAAATACCCAAATTGGAACTGTGGGCAATGCTACGCCGGTTTTCGATAGCCCGGATTGCTGAAAGCTGTAGAAACTGTTGTGGTACTTTGGGATCATCGTACCAGCCTTCGTTCAATAAAACAAAAAAGGCTTCGGCTCCTTCGCGGGCTTTTTCATAAAACTGCTTTCCGTAAACCAGTTCGTAACAAATTAGTGCAGCGGTTTTCCGGTTTTTTTCTTCAATAAAAACCTCCCGGTTTTTTTCGCGTGTTGAAAACTGGAAATCGATGCCCACAGGCTTCAGCCGCGGCATAAAACGTGGATAAGGTGCATATTCCTGGTAAGGAACCAGTTTGTCTTTTACACGGATTTGCACAGGTCGTTCTCTTTCCAAAAACAACGCAGTATTGTAAGTGTAGTACCAGGTTTTATAGTTTTCAGAATAACGAATGCCGGGAATTTTCTCATATCCTTTAATTTTTTCAACATCGGGAATAGCTTCGTAGGCAATGGCACCGGTTACCAGTTTTAGGTTGGGAAAGTCCGAAGTTTTGTCGAACCAGTGCTGAAAAACAAGGTTTCGGTTATAATCTTTTATCCAACCCGTATTTGTTAATGCCGTTTCGGGCAGAACCACATAATCAGTTTCTGCTGTTAATCCGGGTTTTAAAATTCCAAGGTAAATATCTAACAACTCATAAATATTTTTTTGGTATTTTACATCGGCATTGTTGGTGCTAGGGTGCACAACCAGTACTTCTGCAGATCTTCCTCTTTCTTCATAATTCCGGTAAATAAGAATAGATACAATAATAGGAGCCAGTAGTATAGCTACTACAAATACACCTTTAACATACCAATATTTATCACTGTATACCAATGCTTTACCGAATGAAAAAAGTAAAATATTTACAGCTAAAACCCAGAGGGAACCACCGACTGCACCTGTATATTCATACCACTGAATAAGATTTGGATTTTTCCCAATGCTGTGACCCAGATTGAAAAACGGGGACCCCAGTTGAAAGTAAGATTGTATCATTTCGGCTGTTAACCAGGCAGCCAAAAAATAAAGCAAGGCATATTGGGCCTCATTTTTTTTAAACAAGATATAAGGAGAAATCAAAACCACAAAAGGAACAATAAGGAGTAATCCCAGAAGAAATCCCATATTAGCCGTTTGCAATACCCAACGCCCTGTCCAAATAAAAAATACTGACAAAGCCAAAAACAACTGAAGAAGAAATAATAAATATGGCTTTTTTACTTTTCGCAATTGCTCTACACCTGTTAGCAATGGAATAAAAGCCAGAAAGTTGAGCCAATACAGTTTTGATGGCATTGAAGCTGCAGCAAGTAATATTCCGGTAATTGCCGGAAATAACAATATGCCCGCTGTACTTTTTAACCTGTATTTTATATCACTCAATCCCATTCTATCCACTAACAATTTAATTAATATTCCGATGCTTCAATGAAGGAAAGTCCTCCAATCACAACAGAGGAAAATTAGTAAACCTTTGTTAAGACAAGCTTTTGTTGCTCAAACAAAACTGATAACATCCGATCAAAATTAAACTTAGAGAAGAATTGCAACGCGATTAATTTGAAATAAGTTCGTATATACATTAACTTGATATCCGTGAACAACGGATTAATGTATTCCTCCTTCAAAACAATAATATGGGCATTATTTAATATGTCCCTAAAGCATACTGTTCGCACAATTCTTTTACTCTTACTTTTCTATCTTTTGTTCCTTCTGTTATTCCCTGCACATGACAATAACAGTTCTGTCGGCTGTTCGGGAAAAATGCAACAGTACCATTTTGGGCCTCTTTTGCATAAAACCTATTGCTTGTGTTTTAACAAATCTCAAAACAACAATGACCAACATTCAATCACTCGCTTCAAATATAACAATTACAACTTGTTACACTTTAGTCGCCAAATGTAAAGAATTAACAAAACCATGTGAACCCAGAAGCCTTAATTGGCGGGATTTGTTTCATTTTGGGACAAGATTTAACATTGAACCACGATTAATTAACACAATTTATCACAAAACAAAAGGTCGTTATAAGCTCTTTTGCCCATAACGACCTTCTGAAAAAATGTAATTTCTGTTTCTTATTCCGACATATCCCGGCCCTGCGACTTCAATTTATCGATATCATTCACATTAAAATCGCCAAAGAACGACACAATAAAACTGTTGCCTTCCGGACTCTCACTGGTAATAAATACATGACACTCCGTGTATTTTTTCTTTCCTCCCAATAAGTAGATCTCCGCATCCGAATCGTCGTCATCATCTTCGTATTTTTCATATTTCGCCGGAAGAAGCGCAATAGCTTTTTTGGTGAATTCGCTATTTTTTAAACTCCCTTTTTCGGGATTGTACGACATAAAACGAATTCGACTCAAATCGCCGGTAACATTCTTTTCATCATCATCGCCTAAATCGAGATCAATGGCATCGATCATATCTTTTGTGAACGAAAAGCTGGTTACACCGTCTTTATTGGCAAAGGTGTCGTACATTTTATCCGACTTGCTTTGTCCTGAAGCCAGCAGCCCGGCCAGCATAAGACCAAGTGCAAAAAGTAATGTTGTTATTGTTTTCATAGCTACTTTTTTTAAACACGATGACACTAAGTCACAAAGCTATTCTACGCCTTTCTCTTTATGTCACCGCGATTTTTTGTTTTTATTTAATTGCTTTCTCAGTTAATCCTTCAGGTTTCATTTCCCAGTATTTTCCTACCATATCGCCATCCCAGGTATTCGAAACATTTTCTATATCGTGGATAATCTCGTCCATGTCGTTTCCAAGGAATACTGCTTTTCCTTCAGGAACTCTTACTTTAATATCCACTTCCTGACCTCTCCATTTTGCTTCGTCGCCAATAAAGAAATACGGGTCGAAATATAGCGTTGAATCCGTTCTTTCATACGTATATACCATTTCTTCGCACCACTGTTTTGCATTGTCGCGTGTTTTTCCTCGTGATGAATAGCGAACGGTTACCACAAAGTCATCGCCCGAAGAACGGATAACATCCAGTTGCGGATAACCAACTACTACCTCTTCTCCATCAATAACCGCTACTTTAAAACCTTCTACATCCCAGTCTATTTCGGCATAATCATCCAGTTTATCATCCGCTACCCGGAGATAGAGAGTTTGACATGAATCGCACGAAATGGTTTCGCTTTTGGTAATCGATGAACTTTGTTTGTAGTTACCAACCTGCCCAACCGAAAGAATTAACAGCGCGAAAAGCGACACCAACCAAACACCTACCATAGCCAAGGCAACTGCCGCATTGTTCGATTTATACCTGAAAACCAGCTTGGTTCCGATATAAACAAGAGCAAGCAAAGGTAGACCCGCAATCAGTCCAACCAATACCAATCCCCAGGTAACGGCACCGGGTTCAATAAAGTGGTTCAACATATTTGGCACATGAATTTCGGGGCCCCAAATAAGTGGCATTCCTTCAACAAACGAATGACCAATAACCATCGACGACACCAATCCGAGTATTCCTAAAAAACCGGAGATGATAAGGAATACACCAAACACGATTACAAATACTTTCAGAATTACTTTGAAAATATTATAAACCACGTCGCCGGCTCCCTCCATCGACTTTTTTCCTTTCGAGTAGGTATCCGATTCTTTAAATTTCTGATAGCTTTCTTTTACTTCCTTTACCTCTTCTTTAATCGATTTCTCGATGTTTTTAACAGTAGCTTCCTGACCACGCATTTCAAGGCGCTGCGCTGTACTAACCGCTTTCGGTACGGCAATCCATAAAATCAAATAAGCCAAACCTGCAGCACCCGATGTTACAAAAAACAGAATTACCAGGATGATACGTAAGATTACCGGATCCATGTTGAAATAGGCTCCCAAACCTCCGCAAACTCCGCCCAGTACCCGATGATCGGGATCGCGGTATAAACGGCGTTTACGCTTAGCTTCCGATGCAATAGAAACATCTTCCTCTTCGCCTTCTTCCTCGGCAAAATCTTCGGGAGTTCCCATTACTTCTATCATTTCGTTTACCCACTCAACAGTAATTACCTTTTTCTCGTCGGTACTTTTCGAGCTAAAGATTTCGGCAATACGTGCCTCAATATCAGCAATAATCTCTCTTCCTTCCTCGTCAACTCCAAAATGATTTTTCAGATTGATAAGGTATTTTTGCAGCACCTCGTAGGCATCCTCTTCAATGTGAAATATTGTGCCGCTTATATTTATTGTGAATGTCTTTTTCATCTTGTTTTTTGTTTGAATTTATTAGGATGGACTAAGCTTTGTTGTCTCTAATTGTTTGTACTGCACCAACAAGTTCGCTCCACGAACCTTCCAGTTCGATTAAAAAAGCACGGCCGGTTTCGGTAAGCTCGTAATATTTACGAGGTGGCCCTTGTGTTGATTCCTCCCAGCGATAAGCCAGCAACCCGGCGTTTTTTAGCCGTGTTAACAAGGGATACAATGTTCCTTCCACCACTATCATTTTTGCTTCTTTCAACGATTGAATAATATCGCTGGCATAAAGTGGTTTTCCATCGAGAACGAGCAGAATACAGTATTCCAGTACTCCCTTTCTCATTTGTGCTTTTGTGTTTTCTATCTTCATTTTATGTCCCTTTCTATCTGTTAGTCCTCTATTTTCCTCACAATTAATTGGTTTTACCTGCCATTAGATCTCCCAGGTATTTCCCGAAACCATCCAGGCCTCCAGCTCCAACGCTGCTTCCTCTTCTACTACCGGCTGAAAAAATGTTTCGTTCATCATCCAGTCTTCCAGCTCAAGGTTTGTTTCCGCTGCCTCGCTGTATACAAACTGAGTGGTGTTAAATCTTGAATCGTCGGTCATCCATGCTTCAACTTCCATGGCTGGTTCAACTTCGTTCACAAAGTAATAGTTAGCCCCGGCCTCTGCAGGAATTCCTTCCACATCTTCAATTTCAGCGGGTGCTGCCATTGCTATAGCAATATCGCCAAAACCTGTATTCTCCAATAAACGTTTCCAAAATGTTTGTGCGCTTACTGTAAAACTTATAAGAACAAAGCTAACTACTACTGCTGCTGAACGTAAAACTGCTTTCTGAACATTGTTTTTTGTTTTCATGACTTTGAGTTTTTGTTTTCTGTTTCTGTTTTGTTTTTGTTTTTTGGCTTTGCGATTTTTTCCGAAGTTCGCTCTTCGTTTCTGCTTTCTAATTGTTTTCTGTTTCCGTTTTTAAGACGATTGTTTTTTGTTTCCGTTACAACCTGCAAAGAACTTTTTTTAAGATTGTACTTTTTTTTACACTGTTATTTGCATTACAAATATATGTCATTAATCTAGTACTTTGCAACACATAGTACCATATTTTTTACATACAATCTGAGTAATTTATTCTTTCTTATTGATTTACTGCCTTTTACAGAAGATATTATTTTTCAGGAATTTTTTAATAAAATGAGAATCTCTTAGATTATTTAACAATAAGAGTCTTTTTGGCGAGTGACACAACGTTGCGGAACTGTTAAAATGTGAATAAATTTGTTAATAACTCGAACAATTTGTTTAACAACTTAATACGAGTTGGTTTGTTTTTACTCAGCATTAATAGGAATTTTATCTTGTTCGAAGTGGGGGTAAAAGTTAAGGTATAATACACATTAAGATAACATCTATTTAACAAAAATAACTGGAAGAAAGGTTTCCTTTGCTGCATGTTTAGGAAATCAGGGTGGAGAGATTGATTTTATAGTCAATAAAAAACTGCACACAAAAACAAAATGAGAGCCACAATTGAATACACAAAACAATGCGTTATGTTATACCACCCATTGTCTTTTAACGATAAGAAAAACAAACACATACAATCCATTCAATAATTATTTAAATTCCAAATCTATGATTAAAAAAATCAGTTTTTTATTAGTAGCATTCATTCTTTTTTCTGCTACTATTATTCAGGCACAGGTAACCACATCCAGTATGAGTGGACGTGTTACTGATACTGAAGGAGCTGTTATAGGCGCAACAGTGGTTGCCACACACACCCCTTCAGGAACGACTTATGGTACCGTAACCAACGTGGAGGGCCGGTTCAACCTAAACGGTATGCGTGTAGGAGGACCTTATTCTGTAAGAATTACGTTTATAGGATATGGTGCATTCACACAAAACAATATTACGTTGAGTTTAGGTGAAAACTATGTAATGAATGTTGTGCTCTCTGAAGAAGCATTATCATTAGATGAAGTTATTGTTTCGGCAAGCCGCACAAAATTCTCTAATGAGAAAACCGGAGCAGTTACCAATATCACAAACGACCAGATTGATAATTTACCTACCGTAACCCGCAGTATTATGGACATTACCCGCCTTTCTCCTTATGGAGGCGATGGAATGAGCTTTGTCGGCTCCGATGGTCGTACGGCTAACTTTACTGTGGATGGAGCTAATTTCAACAATAACTTTGGTTTAAGCGATGCGCTTCCTGGTGGAGGTAATCCAATTTCTATTGAAGCTATTGAAGAATTGCAGGTTGTAATTGCCCCATACGATGTACGCCAGACAAACTTTATTGGTGGTGGTGTAAACGCTATTACAAAATCGGGAACAAATACCTTTAAAGCAAGCGCATACACTTATCACCGAAATGAAAACATGCGCGGAAATACTGCTGATGGAGTGGAAATAGCCGGAGCACGTGAAAAAGACCGTAATACCTTATACGGATTCACTTTAGGAGGTCCGATCATTGAAAACAAATTGTTCTTCTTCGTAAACGCTGAAAAGGAAGAAACACCAACCATTGCCAATCGCTGGAGAGCTTCAACCGATGGTGTTGCCGATCCGGACAATTTTATTTCACGCACAACAGAAGACGACCTTCAGACCGTTTCTGATTTTGTAAGAAATAAATATGGATATGAAACAGGATCTTACACCAGTTTCCCGGCTGATCAAAGCAACAAAAAACTGCTTGCCCGAATCGACTGGAACATCACCGACAAACATCGTTTAGCCTTACGCTATAACTACACAAAGAATTCTTCGTGGAGATCGCCTAACGCATCTTCTATGGACGGAGGTACCCGTATGTCTGAGGCCAGGATGTCAAAGGCTTCAATGTCGTATGCCAACTCGATGTATTCGATGGACAACCTTGTTCATTCCTTTTCTTTTGACTTAAACAGTCGTTTATCGGAAAACATCTCTAACCAGTTCCTGGCAACCTTTTCAAAACTCGACGATGTTCGCGGAACAAATTCGGCACCGTTTCCTTTTATCGATATTTTGAAAGACGATCAGGCTTACCTCTCATTAGGTTACGAGCTATTTACCTGGAACAACGGTGTTCATAACAATGTATGGAACATTAAAGATGAGGTGACTTTTTATTCAGGTAATCATAAAATTGTTGGCGGTATTGCTTACGAATATAAAATGGCTGATAATGCCTACATGCGTAACGGAACCGGTTATTATCGCTACTCAAGTCTTGACGACTTCTTAAACGAAGCAACTCCTGAGATTGTTAACTTAACTTATGGCTACGATGGTGAAATGAATCCTGCAGCTCGTGTAAGAAGTAACAAAATTGGAGCGTATGCCCAGGATGACTGGAGTGTTACCGAAAGATTTAAACTTTCGTACGGCCTTCGCATTGACGCGCTTATCTTCAACAATAATGACCTGATAACCAACCAGGCAATCAAAGATCTTGATTATTCCGGTCGTAGTATTGATACAGGAAAATGGCCAGATGCAAATATCATATTCTCGCCACGTGTAGGTTTTGTATGGGATGCTTCAGGAGACAAGAGTCTGAAGGTTCGTGGTGGTACCGGTCTTTTCTCGGGTAACTTACCACTGGTATTCTTCACCAACATGCCAACCAATGGTGGTATGGTTCAATACCAGGCACAAATAAATGCAAGAAATGCTGAGAACAATGGCTTCTCAATGGATGAATTCGCCGGTGGTTTGGTAACCGATGCTGAAGGAAATGCAACAATAGCAGCACTTCACGATAAGCTGGCAGCCTTAGGTTACCCTACAACTATTTCACCTGAAGACGGAACAGTTCCTTCTGCAATTGCGGGTATAGCTTCAGATTTTAAGATGCCACAAGTATGGAAAACATCATTTGCTGTTGATTATGCATTCCCAACATCTTTCCCATTGTCTGCAACAGTAGAAGGAATCTACAATAAAACGATAAACGGGGTTTCTATTTCCGACTGGAGTATTCCAAACGTTGGTGGTTTTGCCCGTTTTAACGGAGTTGACAATCGTCCGGTTTATCCGGCAGGTTACCGCACCGGAACCAAGGCGTTTATTTTGGATAACACAAGCCGTGGTTATGGCTGGTCAGCCAACATCACTGTAAATGCTCAACCGGCAGAATGGATCAGCCTGATGGCTGCCTATACGCACACCGTTGCAAAAGATGTAACCGGCATGCCGGGATCGAATCCGGAATCGGCATTTACTTACGTTCCAACTGTGGAAGGTCCTAATAACATTAAATTGCACAATTCGCAATATACCACACCCGACCGTTTGGTGGCATCGCTTACTGCCCACGACAAAAGCGGTAACCACTACAGCTTTATCTATGAAGGATGGCATGGTGGAGCTAACTACTCTTTTATGACGGTTAACGACATGAACGGTGATGGTTACAACTACGATGCAATCTACGTTCCAACCGACGACGAAGTGGCAAACAACGAATTCCGCTTTGTTTCAACAGACGACCAAACTCGTTTTATGGACTATGTTCATGCAAATGATTATCTGAAAGATCAACAAGGCGACTATGCAGAAGCCTACAGCGTTTACTCTCCATGGGTACATCGTGTTGACTTCAGCTACAAACATGATTTTTCGATTAAAACAGGTAACAACGAACACAAACTGCAACTTAGCTTTGATGTTAAAAACGTGATGAACTTCTTCAACAACAGTTGGGGTGTAGCTAAATACCTGAACCCTGAAATTGGTTCTGATCCTCGCATCCTGAAATACGAAGGTGTAGATGCCGACGGTGTGGCTACATTCTCAACACCTGCTTCAATCCATGGTGATACCGAAACATTCAAACCAAGCTATACATTGGGTCAGTGCTGGAATGCTTCTATTGGTATCAAATATATTTTCAACTAATTTAAAAGAACAGATCATATGAAATTAAAATATTTATTTCCAATATTCATCGCGCTATTTGCCCTGATGACAAGTTGCGAAGATGAAGACACGGTGACACTGCTTAAAGAAATTCAGGTATCATCGTCTTACGTATCTATTCCTGTAGATGGAGGTTCTACTTCCATCACTGTAACAGCTACCGATAGCTGGACAGTAACGAGCGATATTGAATGGTTAACGATCTCTTCAGCCTCTGGCAGTGCCGGAGAATCAACACTTACATTTTCGGCTGAATCGGCCATCGATGGTCGCAAGGCAGAGCTTTCAATTCAATGTGGAGAAGCAACTCAGCGAATAAATGTCATCCAGGGTTTGACAACAATTGCCCCTGCTACCTGCAAGGAAGTAATTGACGGACCTGACAGTAAAACCTACCAGGTAACCGGTGTTGTTACAGCAATAACCAACACAACTTATGGTAACTGGTATCTGGAGGATGAAACAGGTTCTATTTATATTTATGGTACACTTGATTCAAAAGGTGGTGAGAAAAACTTTTTAAGCTGGGGGCTTGAGGTAGGTGATGAAATTACTGTTCAGGGACCAAAAACTACTTACAATGGAACTGTAGAGTTGGTTAATGTGTCAGTTGTCAGTATCAATAAATCATTGGTAAAAGTTGATTCGGTACTAAACGCTGAGCTTCCTATCGAAGGCGGTGAATTTGTTGCATATGTTACCTGCAAAGGCGAAGGCTTATCGGTAGACATTCCTGCTGATGCCGAGTCGTGGTTATCCATTTCATCGATCCAAACTGCAGGAACAAGTTCTGTAGTAACGTTCAGAGCTGAAGCTAATGAAGCAGGAGATCGCGAAACGACTCTCACATTCAGCACTACTGATGGAACTAAAAACTATACAGCACAAACAATGTTGAGCCAGGAAGGATCTATCTTAGACGTAACTATTGCTGAATTCCTTGCGGCAGAAGTTGGCAACACATTATATCGTTTGACTGGCGTTATTACAAGTATTTCCGATGCTACATCTGGAAAATTATACCTGAGCGATTTCTCTGGAGAAACATATGTGTATAAAATTGCAGATTTTGCCGGTAGCGGTGTAAAAGAAGGCGACATTATCACAATTGTTGGCAAACGTGCAGCATATAATGGATCTCCACAAGTAAGTGGTTCGGTCTTGGAAAATATTCTGCCTATAACCGCCACTAAAGCTACCATAGCAGAGGTGCTGACTAAAGCTGATGATTCCAACACCTACTATATTGTAAGTGGTGAAATAACATCGATTACTAATCAGGATTACGGTAATCTTTATTTGAAAGACGGCGATAGTGAAATTTATGTATATGGATGTTATCCAAAATATGGCGCAACCGGTGATGACAGAAAAGGTTTGCTAGCTGCTAAAGGTATTAAAGTAGGGGATACGCTAACCGTTATCGCGACGAAAGGGTCTTATCAGGGATCAGATCAACTTTCACATGGTTTCTATTTCAGCCACGTAAGTGCTCAATAAAGGACGATATTTGTCCAACTCAATATGAAGAAAGCCGCAGTTATGCGGCTTTTTTTATGCTTCAAAACCAAACATTTAACCGATATCACTGTTTTTTTTACAGGAATTTATATTTTTGCGCCCTGTTTATTCAGAAACTAAGAGATGGAACAGCTTCATATAGATAAAATGTTGGACGAGAAGGGTTATATTGAAGAGACAATTGATCCGAGCCTTAAGTTGGTTGAAGAAATTAAACGCCTGAAAAAGGAAAAGAATGCGGTAATACTCAGCCACTTTTACGTTGAGGGCGAACTGCAGGACATTGCTGACTACGTTGGCGACAGCCTTGGTCTGGCCCAGGCAGCAGCCAGTACCGATGCGGAGATGATTGTTTTTGTGGGGGTGCATTTTATGGCCGAAACAGCCAAAATCATCAATCCCAATAAAAAAGTGATTCTTCCCGACCTGAAAGCAAGCTGTTCGTTGGCCGAATCGGCGCCGGCTGATAAATTTGCTGAATTCAAAGCCAAATATCCCGACCACAAGGTAATTACCTATGTAAATGCAACAGCGGCGTTAAAAACCATGTCCGACATTGTTTGTACATCGGCCAATGCCAAAAAAATTGTCGACAGTTTCCCTGCAGATCAGAAGCTGATTTTTGCTCCGGACAAAAACCTTGGAAACTATATCAACAGCATAACCGGCCGCAGCATGGTATTGTGGGATGGAGCCTGCATGGTTCACGAGCAATATTCGGTAGAAAAGATTATCGACCTGATGGACGCACATCCTGATGCCGAATTTATCGCCCACCCCGAGTGCGAAAAACCGGTATTACTGCTGGCAAATCATATTGGATCAACAACTGCCCTGCTGAATTACGTACAAAGCAGCGATGCAAAGAAATTTATTGTAGCAACCGAAAGCGGTATTCTGCACCAGATGACCAAAGCTTGTCCGGATAAGCTATTTATTCCGGCACCGTCAAACGATTCAACCTGTGCCTGCAACGACTGCGAGTACATGAAGCTAAACAGCCTGCAAAAGCTGTATATCTGCTTAAAACACGAACAACCGGAGGTTACATTGCCACAAGACGTAATTGAAAAAGCCCGCATCCCAATTCAACGGATGTTGGAGATTTCGAAGTAGTTTCGGAAGACACGAGTGGCGAGTGACGAGCTGCTGTCATTTCGAGCACAGCGAGAAATCTGTTACTGGATACTGGTTACTGGATGTTGGATGCTAGTTACAAGATACGAGTGCCGAGATGCTGTCATTTCGACGAGTAAGCGAGGAGAAATCTGTTACTGGTTACAAGTCCCTGCTTTCGGATTCCTATCACCAATTACTAATGTCTAATCGTAAAAGAATCCACGTTTGCGGCCATGGCGTTTCAAATTCCGGTACTCCCAGGGCTGCATTTTTTGCTGGCTTCGGAAAAACTGTGAGAAACTGCTTTGCGAAAATCCCAAAATCTTACCGATGCTTTTAAATGTAAAATCGGTGTGTTCCACCAAATCGCAAGCCACTAAACACAAGTATTTGTTTATCCATTCGTGTGCGCTCATGCCCGACATACAGCGGATAGCCCCATCGAAATGCCGATAATTGGCATTTAACATTTTGGCATAATCTTTCGCATCGCGTTTGCCGTAAATCCGCACCAAATTGGCAAACATATCCATGTAGTTATTTTCGCTGGCATTATTCTCCCGAACCAGCTCTGTGCACTTTTTAATTTCTTTCCCGGGGTTATCAATCAAACCATTAAAAACTAATTCGGGCGTAATTGGGGTATAATTGTTTGTGGACATAACAGGTTTTTTCTTAAAAGTAAGAAAATCTTCTCACCCGAGAATATTACCTGTTTGATTATTTATCAAAATGAGATCTCTCCTAAAGTATTGATTGCTAATCTTTAGGAATTGTTTCATTTTCCTAAATTATCAGCTTTTGCTTTTTATAAAACTGTACACTTTGATTAAATATCCTGATGTATATTTTAGGATATTGTACAATTTGATTAATTATCACCATTGATACTTTAGAAAAGTTTTCAGTTTCATAAAATATCGTACGAAAAATCCCCCTACCGCCGGTTATTTCCACAAAAAAATCCGGGTCGTTTATCTTTTCTAATAATACGGCCCGGATCATTATACTAAGCAAGTTAATGGCTATTGTGCAAAGGGCACTACCACCGAATCGGTAGCTACCACATTTTGCACCATCAGGTTTTGCTGCGATACCTCGATGGCGCGCAACAAGGTTTTATCAATTTGTTTGATGATCGGGTAAAAACCTTCTTCACCAATAATATTCCGGGCAATGTATGCTTTCATTTGCGTGTTAATCACCTTTCCCGATATCTTTAAACCTTCAGCATCTCTTTTAACGCCCTTCTCTTCGGCATAAGAAATAAATTCGTTCATGGCGTGGTGTTGATCCATATAATTCTCGAACTCGCTGGCTGTGGTGAATTTAGAAAGATCCTCGCGGTGCGAATCGGCATAAGCATAAGCAAACGAATAAATCAGTCCTTTGCGGTAAATCTGATTGAAATATTCCGAATTCCCTGTGGTATCAACCGGTACAAAAAAGTCGGGCATAATACCGCCCCCGCCGTATACAATGCGTCCGCCTTTGGTTTCGTACCGCAACGAATCAACAAAATGAATACTGTCGGCAACCAACTGCTCCATATTATGAAAACGTTCGTAAATATGGTTGTAATATTCTTCGTTGCCATCATCGTACGAACTTTGAATACAGCGTCCGCTTGGCGTATAAAAACGTGCCACAGTAAGACGCAACGCCGAGCCGTCCATCAATGGAATTTGCTCTTGTACCAGTCCTTTTCCAAACGAACGACGACCAATCACAAAACCGCGGTCGTTATCCTGCATTGCGCCGGCAAAAATTTCGCTTGCCGATGCAGAGAATTCATCGATCATTACATAAACACCAATGTCGGAGAAAGTAGCTTTTGCCGAAGCATTGTATGTTTTACGTTGCTGATGAAGGCCTTCGGTATACAAAATAGGTTCTCCTTTTTCCAGAAATTCGTCAACCATTTGTAACACACCAACCAACGCTCCGCCGGGATTGCTGCGCAAATCGATAATCACCTTCTCGGCACCTGCATTTTTCAGCTTCAGCATTCCCTCCACAAACTCGCGGTATGTGGCATTTGAAAAACGGCTGACTTTTATAAAACCGGTGTTATCATCAATCATATACGACACATCAACACTGTAGAGCGGAATATCGCCACGCGTAATTTCAAACTCCAGTTCGTCATCGTAACCCGAGCGTACTATGCCCACCCGAACTTTCGAGTTTTTTTCGCCGCGCAGAAGCGACATAACCGTGTTGTTTTGCACTTTTACACCCGCAATCAACGAATCGTTTACACTTACAATGCGGTCGCCGGGCAAAACGCCCACCCTGCTTGAAGGGCCTTCGGGAATTACCTCAATTACACGAACCGTATCTTCCTGAATAGAGAACTGTACACCAATACCTGAAAAGTTACCGCTCATTTCCTCCTGCACTTCGTTCATGTCGCGGGCAGGAATGTAACTGGTATGTGGATCGAGATTTTTTAGTATCTCCGGAATCGTACTTTCAACAATTTCGCTGGTATTTACACTGTCTACATATCCCCTGTTAACCAGGTCGAGAATAGTGGAGATTTTATTGGGTTGCGCGAACCCCATTCCGTGAAATGCCGGAGTAGCAGCATTCCGACTTAAAAGGTTTCCGATTAAAATACCTGCTGCAACGGCAATTGCAATCAGCACAGGTAAAAGTATTGTTGTTTTCTTGTTCATAGGCTTTCTTTAATGGCCAGTATTGCTGATAACGAAACCCGGCCTTATTTTAATTGTCTATCACGGGCTGTTTACCCTCTTATATATCCACCTGCTTTACTTCAATATCAGCACGTTTTAACAGGTTTATTCCATCTTCCAGGCGGTAACTCTCGGTAAACACCACACGTTTAATTCCGGCCTGAATAATCAGTTTCGAACACTCTAAACAAGGCGATGAAGTGACGTACAAAGTGGCACCGTCGCTACTGTTACCCGACTTGGCCACCTTTGTAATGGCATTGGCCTCGGCATGTAGTACGTATGGTTTTGTTTTGTTGTCTTCGTCTTCGCAATTATTTTCGAATCCCGACGGTGTACCGTTGTATCCGTCAGAAATAATCATTTTATCCTTTACAATTAACGCACCTACCTGGCGGCGTTTACAGTACGAGTTTTGCGACCATATATCGGCCATCTTCAGATAGCGTTGATCCAATAACTTCTGCTTTTCGTCTTTACACATATATGTTTTCTTTCTAGAATGGGTATTCGTTTTTTGCAACGATTACAAATGTAATACTGATTTCCAATAAATTCTGAAAATATAACACCGATAAACCCTTTGTTGTTGATTTTAAAGAATTTTTAAGGATTGAATTGTTATTCGAAGGAAATCATCTTGTTTTGCGTCGCGGCTTTCGCCATTCACGTTGAATTGTTAAACGCTAGAGCTTTTCCTATTCAGTACTCACCGCAAATCAAATGTTATTTCCAGTGGATTCTAATTTTGAAATGACTCCGAAACTACCGGACTTTCTGCCTGCCGGCGGCCTTCATCTTTGCCTTGAAGCAAAGACGAAGCAGAAAATTCAAGGCTGCTTTTGGTCCTTCCCCTACGTTTTTGTAAAACCCAAATTCGGACGGGTGATCTCCTCGATTCCTCGGAGCTTCCCGCTCTCATTAAGGTTTTACTTCAACTCCGGGCAACGACCAAAAGAGGCCGTCCACTGATGCAACGTCAGCGACATCGGAGCTTGGCCTCGTCCGGTGAGCCGGAATACAAGCGGTGACGGCGTCAAAAAATTACTGATGCCCGCCTGCCGGCAGGCAGGTTTGAAAAGGCACGACTGCCTGTCCCGATCTTAGCATCGGGAAGTTTCAGTAATTTTAGCTGGCATCGCGTAGCTTTTCCGAGGGAAGCGGGCGCAGCCTTGGGTTTTGTGTTTACTATTTGGGCTAAGCCAAATAGTAAAATCCGCCTGATAAGGCCTAAATTTCCTTAATGCGAATAACTCTGGACTTTACCAGAGGCTTCTCTTCCCATTGAAGAATAACTCACCGCTCAAAAGAACGGTATAAGATTCCAACAACAAAAAACGCCGCATAAAGCGGCGTCTTCAAATCAATTTGAAATATTGTTTATTCTTTAATTAAAAGCCAAACATCTGAGTATTTTGGGAAAGCATTACGCACCTGTGCTACTCTTCCGCGTGCTTCGGATTCGCTTTTGTACGAATTAACACAAACACGGTAATAACCGGTTTCGCTGTGCAGGATGATCGGTGTAAAACCTTCATCGATAAGCGTTGTACGGTAATTTTTTGCGTTGTCTAACTGGCTAAACGAGCCCAAAATCACAAAGAAAGTATTCCCGGCATTAGCAGTCTGATCGGTTTCGCTGGTAAACGAAACCTGCTCTTTGCGTATTGCAATTGGTTTTTCGTCGGCTACCGGTTCGGGTTTTGTTACAGCAGTTGGCTGCGTGGTTGTTTCGCTACCCGGTACGGTAAACACTTTTGTTGGTGCAGTGGTGTCGGTGGTATAGGCCGATTCGGCCTGACCCGATGATTTTTGAAATATTTTACATGAAGATGCAGTAATTGCAAGAATCGCTAAAAGAACAACTATCCTATTCATCTGTCTAAAATTTTTATTTCTGTATTTCTGTTTAAAATCTAACACGAAGATACGCATTACAGCTGCGTCCGTTTTTGTAATCAAACGCAAGTTTTGCACAGCATGTTGTTCGCAACTAAAAAATTTATTTCCGGGCAGTCTATTTTTTACATTTGGCACCGGCACCACCACCGCCAAAGAATAGCATCACACCAATAAGATAACCAAAGTTATACCAGCCTCCGGCATTGGGGAAAGCATAAATTTCGTAATCGGTAAAAAGACTGGCTATAAAACTAAACAGCAAAATAAAACCATGAAAAATGCCCTTTATGAATCCCGGAGGATCGCCAATGTTTTCAAACGATTGTGTTGCACATCCGGCAAAAAGGAGTGCTGCAGCTACTACCACTGCCAATAAAATAAATGTACGTTTCATTTCTATTTGTTTTTGATTTCCACGAAAGAGAAGATCCCGTTCTTCCCGAACAAGTTAGGCTTTAATTATCAGAAAGAAAAGTGGAATCGGCGAACTACTCCTGAATAATTTGCTGCATAAATGCAACAAATTCAGGTGTATTAAGCCTTTCATTAAGCATTACAAAGTGCGGATTTATAAGATCGGCTTTGTTGTAAGCCATGGTTTCGAAGGTATCCTGACGAAAAACAGTGCCACCAAATTCTTCCACCATCAACTGGCCGGGTGCAGTATCCCATTCAGAGCAAGGGCCTGCTTTCAGGTACATATCGGCATTTCCTTTTATGATCTCGATTTGCTTTTTTGAACTGCCGCAGTGTAATATCTCCAGCTCAAAAGTGCCTTTCATTTTTTCGATCAGTTCAGCTTCGCGGGGCTTAAAAAACGAGCGACTGGTGGCCACCCTTATTTTTCCGTTGTATGGCTCCGGTTTCTGCATTTCTTTAAAATTCCCTTTGCTGTCGAACGTATAAATACCTCCACCTTTACCGCAATACCAGCCTTTTTCTTTCAAGGGTTCATAAATCCATCCGTTTATAGGAGCTGTTTTGTTAATCAATCCGATGTTGATGCAGAATTCGCCGTTTCGTTTAATAAACTCCTTGGTGCCATCCAGCGGATCAACCAAAAAATAATTCTCCCAGGTTTTACGAATCTCGTACTCCGGGAAATTTGTTTCTTCATCTAAAACAGGAATTTCGGGGAATATTTGTGCAAGGCCTGCATTGATAATCTTACTCGAAGCTTTGTCGGCCCGGGTAACTGCTGTATTATCCGATTTACGCTGCTCATCAAAGTTGTTACTTTCATACACTTCTATGATTGCTCTTCCGGCTTCAGCCAGCACATCAATAACGCTATGTACCTTGTTTAGTTCCATTCAGCTTTAGTATTCATGTAAATTTACGTTATCTGTTCCACCTATAAAATCGCTGTCCACAAAAACAAATGCTATTTAAATGTTTCTTCACAAACAGATCCACAAACCAATTTCATTGAGTTGCGTAATAGTATTACTACCTTTTAGCAGAAAGGAAGCTATGATATTCAATAATAACAAAAACCGCGAGCCGGCAGTGGCCGGACAATTTTACCCTTCATCCGCCAGCACCTTACGAAATGAGCTGGAAGAACTTTTCAGCACTGCCGTTACTGTAAAAACTTCGCAACCGCTGCGTGCTATTGTTTCGCCGCATGCGGGTTACATTTATAGCGGAGAAATTGCAGCGGCCGCTTTCAAACAAATTCCGGCAAATAAAAACTACCGGAGTATTTTTGTGTTGGCATCGAGCCACCGCTACACTTTTGGCGGAGCCGCAGTTTACACCGAAGGAAATTATGAAACTCCGCTGGGCGAGATTTCGGTGAATAAAAAGATCGGGAAACAACTGCTGGCCTCATCAACGATTTTTGTCGATCATAATGAATCGCACTTTTACGAACACAGTCTCGAGGTGCAGTTACCGTTTTTGCAACACCGTTTGTCAAACAACTTTACACTGGTTCCTATTATTCTTGGAACACACTCGACCGGCATTTGCATGAAGCTGGCAAAAGCGCTGCGACCCTATTTTACACCTGACAATTTATTTGTTATCAGCACCGACTTTTCACACTACCCAAGCTATGAAAATGCAAAGTTGGCGGACCAGTTAACCGCCGATGCCATTTGCAAAAACAAACCCAACAAACTGTTGAAAGCACTTGAAAAGAACAAGGAGAAGAAGATCGGCAATCTTGCCACCTCGTTGTGCGGCTGGACGTCGGTATTAACGCTGCTTTATCTCACCAAAGGAAGGGATTTTGAGTTCAAACAACTGGCCTACAAAAACTCGGGCGACAGTAAACTTTATGGCGAAAAAGACCGCGTGGTGGGCTACTGGGCTATTGGCGTTTACGAAAAACCTGTTTTTGAAATCAGCCTTTCGGAAAAACAGGAAATTCTGCAGCTGGCCCGAAATTCAATAGCCCGTTTTTTGGGTGAAGACATAAAAGAAAAGAAGCAAAAAAGGAGCCATAACAGCATCCTGAATCAGAAAGCCGGTGCATTCATCAGCATCTATATCAACAATGAATTACGCGGCTGCATTGGTGGTTTTGCGGGAGAAAAAACCTTGCGTGAAATGATTAAACGTTTTGCCGTCTCGGCTACAAACGACCAGCGTTTCGACCCGATTGAACCTTCTGAGCTCGACAATATGACACTGGAAGTTTCGGTTTTAACGCCTCTGAAAAAGATTAAATCGATTGATGAATTTGAATTGGGGAAACACGGCATTTATATAAAAAGTGGTTTTAACTCGGGTACTTTTTTGCCGCAGGTAGCTGAAAAAACCGGTTGGAGCAAAGAAGAATTTCTGGGAAGATGCGCAAAAAACAAAGCCGGAATTGGCTGGGACGGATGGAAAACCGCTGAACTTTACACCTATGAGGTAGTGATTGTGAAGGACGATCAGGAAAAAACTTCCTGAAGCACTTTCAGCGATTTTATTTCACCCAGCGTATCAAAATGCAGGCGGTAATAATCCACTAACTTTGCTAGCAGCGTATCGCGCATGCTGCGTTTCAATTTCAAACTATCCAGTTCGTTAATTTTCAGCAAAGCCAGTTGTACCAAAACTGCCGTTGCTTCCTTATTGACAAACATGGGGTGCGAAGGCTCAAAAGGTACCACTGCACCCTTTTGCAAATCGAGCCAGCCTTCAAAACCGCTTTGTGTAGTGTCGGGCATAAAACCAAGGTACTCGGTTAAATGAAACAGGAAGTACAGATGAAAATTTGTTTTGCCCTCTTCCATCAGATCAAGATACAGCAACGCGTTTTTTATAAACTCAAACAGTTCCGGGTAACTTTCCTGCTCGTGGATGGTTTTATAAAGCACCTCGGCAAGAAAAATAGCTTGTGTGGATTTTACAATGTCAAAAGGAATTTCCTGATAGGTGGTCAGGCTTTTCATTGCCCTGATTCGCTGCAGGTCGCGCGATTGCTTTTGGTATGCCTCCAGTTCAACCATAAACAAGGGCTGTAACAAACCGGCCTTATTTTTCGACTTTCTGCTTCGGGCAGCATTTATCAGGTAGCTTTGCCGGCCAAATTCTTTGGTAAAAACAGTGGTAATAACACTACTCTCGCCATATTTAATCGTGTGCAAAACAATACCTTCGGTTGCCGTAATCATAACTCAGTTAAGCTGCTGTTGAATCCCTATCAATGGATGAAAAGTATTTTTGTAATGTGGGTTTCTTCCCCGTTCTCATCGTTACAAAATACCAGGTAAACTCCGGTTTTTACGCGCTTGCCGTTCAGGTTCTTTCCATCCCAAACTGCCTGTCCGCCAAACGATGTGGTTTTGAATACCAAATTGCCGGTGATGTCGGTAATCTTTACGTCGGTATTTTCAATTAATCCGGCAACTGTTACCGGCCCATCGTAGGTTTCGCGCACCGGATTTGGATAAACATAAACATCGCTATACGTGTCTGCTCCTCCGGTTGCTTCTCCCTGGTAGGAGATCAGTCCTTTGTCGGTTCCAAAAAACACCTCGCCATTTTTCTGATTGATGGCAATCGACAGAATAGTATTCGAAAGCAACGGGCTGTTTTCGGCAGTGAAATGCAACACTTCCGCTTCGCCTGTTTCCGATACCAAAAAGACTCCTGAGTTTTGTGTTCCCAACCATTTTCGGTTAGCACCATCAACTGCAATGGCAGTAACGGTTTCTGTTTCAAGCAGCGGATGGTAAATGCCGTCATTCAAATCAAGCCCCGGATGTGTGGCATAAAAATTATCCGAATTCCATATTCGCGACGGGCTGCTATACACGGCTACGCCTTGCCCACTACCAATCCAAATGGCTCCATTTTGGTCTTCAGCAATGGAGAAAACATCATGCATCGGGGTTATAATATTGTCGGTACCATTGCTGAAATAGGTCTCCACCAACAGTCTTTTTTTCTGGTCGCCGGTTTTATTGATCACATAAGCATCATGTCCACCCGGAATGAGCATCCATTTATCATCGTTTTCATTCACAATAATATCAGAAACATTGTATCTGTTGGCAATTTCGGGCAATTCAAACGACTCCCATTCGCCCGATGGCGTTAATTTGTGTAAGTTATGGGCGCACTCGGCATTGGTAATCCACAGGTTTCCTTCCGAGTCGAAACTCATACCGCCAACTCGTGTAAACGGCTCGTTAGGTTGCTCGGGCAAGGCAGTTTCCAGCGGGCTGTTCAGGTTATAATAACGTTCAACCAGCTCATCGTTACGGTATTCCAGTAATCCACCACCCCAGCTGGCCACAAAAAAATGATCCGGATCGCGGGGATCCACTTCAACGGCTAATATGTTATGAAATCCACTCAATTCGGGATGCGTTTGATCGTTAAAGTAGGTCCAGCCATCGCTACCAAAACGCTGAAAAACCGGGCTCACATACCCATTGGTACTTCCCGCGCTCATCCATATCTCCGAGTTAAAAGCACCAACAAAATACATGTCGTTATTAATCGGTCCGGGAGGCAAGGTTTGCTCAAAACTTTCGCTGTAAAAGCGTACCAGCACTTCCTTGTTGTCAGCAATCCAAACCGAACCGTCGGCCGACACACCCGCACTTTTTGGAGCGATACTTTCTACCGTTCGGTTATTAAATTTGTAGCTGTCAATCCGTCCTATTTGCGAGTGATTACTATCGATGATAAAAACCACATCGCGACTGGCAATACAGAGGTAGTTTCCGTTACTCTGCAGGTCGAATGCAAAACGTATTTCAGGATTATAGGGCTCCCATGTTCCGTTATTCAGCATATACATTTCGTCCTGATACCACTCTCCGGCGGCATAATTGGCAATTACATTCCCCGCATGATATACCAAATGATTAAAAATACCGTCCGGATGCGGAATATCATCCACATGAATCCAGTTGGCAAAATTGGCCAGGTTGGGATCATTTTTATCCGCCCGGTAAATTCCCTGGTTAGTAGCGGCAAAAATTGAATTGTTATCCGTTTCAATATCATTCACTTCCAACGACGAACCTCCATCGCCTATATAATAAGTATCTTTTACTTCCTGGCGATCCAGATCCAACACAACAATCCCAAAACCACAGGCCAGATAGGCCTCATTTTCCGAGAAAGAAATGTTATTAATGACCTTGTTCCCTGCAATAGTTTTTCGCTTTATATCCGACAGGTTAACCACCTCGCCATCATCGTAAAGCAAATCGATGTTACTGTTTGAATAAGCAATGACCAGCACCTGGTTCTGCTCGCTGTAAGCAATGGTGTTTACCCCAAAATCAGACAACTGAATGGCACCGCCAAATTTATTTACACTGTTGTCTTCCAGGTCGTAATAAAACATTCCGCCCTCGGTAACACAGAAAACTTTATTGGGCGAAACCGCAATTTTGCTGGCTTTATTATACGAAAGATAATCCTGCCACGAGCCCTGTTCGCGCTGCGCTTGTGAAAGAAAAAAAGTCAGTAATAAAAATGCAGAAAGTATAAGTTTTCTTTTCATTTAATCGAGCTTTTTTAAATAGTCGACCAGCTTTTGTACAGCTCGCCCCCGGTGACTGATCTTGTTTTTATCTTCGAGGCCCATTTCGGCAAACGACTGCTCAAATCCTTCCGGTTTAAAAATGGGGTCGTAGCCAAATCCCGATCCACCTCGTTTTTCCTTTAGTATTTCGCCATTTACAATGCCTTCGAATTGTTTCTCTTCGCCATCAATTATCAGCGAAATTACAGTTCTAAAACGTGCTTTCCGGTCATTTATTTTAGCCAGTTTTTCGAGCACCTTATTCATATTCGCCTCCGAATTTTTATCTTCGCCGGCATAACGTGCCGAGAAAACTCCGGGCTCACCGTCCAGGGCTTCAATTTCCAAACCGGTGTCGTCGGCAAAACAATCCATACCGAATTTGTCGTAGATGTAAAAAGCCTTCTGGCTTGCATTTCCTTCCAATGTGGGCTGTTCCTCAGGGATTTCGTCGAAACATTCAATATCTTTTAAACTAAGCAGCGTAAAATGATCGCCCAAAATAGCCTGTAATTCTTCCAGTTTATGTTTGTTGTTTGTTGCAAAAACGAGCTTCATAATCGAATAATTTTAGGTAAAAATAAGAAAATGGCTCTACTTTGCAGGCACTTCGAAGATTGCATCTAATTACCACTGCACATTTTCAATCTCAGGTTATCAATATCAAACCGGGCTTCAGTTCTGTTCCATAAATAAATATGAATTACATCGCCTGATTGCAAGTCAAAATCAATCATTTTTACAACGGCAAACCGCGACCAAACTCCTGTTTCGTAGGTAAAATCACTTATTACTCGGGTATAATATTCCTGTTGGTCTTTACCCCGCGATACTGTAATAACCATATTTACCTCCGAAAACACTTCGGGGAAACGTAAATCTCCCAACACCGTAATTTTTTCTAGGTCACTATTAGTTCCATCGACAGTAATGTTTAATACTGCTCCCCACCTTTGGTCTGGCAGAAAAGTGTAATACGCATTTGCTGTCACAGAGTCGATTTTAATCCTCGTTTTGTCTATCTCCCATACACGATTTGTTCCCGTCTCAAAATCTTCATCAAAATCCGACATTTCATCATCGCCCTTCCGAGCAAGAATAAAGCCTGAATTTCCTGAAATTCTTTCTTTTTCCACCTGCGGAAAATAAGAAGAAAACAGCTCCAGCACTTCTTTACTAATGGCACCATTCACCCAGGCCAACGCAAATTGTAGCGTGTGCGTTTCGGCCAGCACCTTACCAAAGGCGGCCACATTCATATTGCCATCAAGATAAATTTGATGATCGGTATTTGGCATCTCAACCAGAGTACCTGAAGCATAACTCAAAAAAGTGGTAACATCGTAGTTTTTTAAAGCTTCGAATTCTTCTGCAATTTCAGGCAATAATCGGCTAGTCTTTTTATGATAGCGCCACCTGTTAATACCACTAAAAGCTATAAACAACAACACCAATCCAAATGCTGACCCCAGAATCATTCGACGGTGTTTTAAATCCTCTTTCCAATGTATAAACAGAAGCAGGCCTGCCAATACCAACATGAGCAGCATCGCAACAACAAATAACACGATTATTAACTTGTTACCATAACTGAATTGAACAACATGTTCTCCTGCCGGAACGATGGTGCCCATTAAAGCATAGTTTGCACGCACTATTTTTTGCTCTTTACCATCGATTGTTACTTTCCATCCTGAAAAGTAATTTTGCTGAAAAACCAACAACTGCTCGTGTAGTGTTTCGGTGTGTACAACAATTTTATTCGGGGAAAAGCTTTCAATTTCTAATTTATTTGCCTGATGCTGTTGCTGCTTTTTTCCATTAATATTCTGCAAATCCGATGGCTCTAACAAAACGGTTTTCGGGCCAATGTTAGCCGTATCTCCGTTTGCCCTCACATCATCGGAGAAGAAAAAAAGCGGCTGCATTTTCATTACATCCAGCACTTCCGGAAAATCATCGCTCAGCGTGGAATAACCATCTGATTTAAAGGAAACCAGTCCATCGAATGTGGGACGTTTGGGAAACACATTGTTGTTTCTCCAGGTAAATTTTCCGGATGCATTCTTGTCCGTATTTTCACCAATCGGACGCAATTCAGGAATAGGAAATCCTTTGGGTTGTGAATCTAAATCTGCTTTAAATTCAATAGAATCAATATCGCTAACTACCGTGTAATGCAAATTCAGTTGGATTGAAACAATCGCGTCGAAGGCAAACAGAAATACGATAGCTATTGGTAAATATTTTTGTTTGAGAACCAGCACGATAAAAAAGCATCCCAACAACAATAAATGAATAATGCCCTGCAAAACAAAAGCCTCATGAATTGTTGTTTTTTGCAAACGATCGGCCAATGATAAATTGAAGTCGAATAGCACAGAAGCTTCAAGTTGTCCCACCGATCGTACAACAACGAATAAAATAATAATCGCTAACACGCTAATAACCGCCAGCAGCTTCTTTTTATTTGCGGATGTAATATCATCGATTTTACAATTAAGTCCCGCATAAGCCAAAAAACCAAATATGGTGAGTGCTCTGAAAATCGATGGATATTTAAACATATTCATTAACGGGATATGATCGTACAGAAATTCCCTTAAAAAGAACCGGCTGCCCATCGCGGTTAACAAAGAAAATACTGCGAACAACAAAAAGATCACCCCTGCTTTTTGTTTGATCTTTCCGGTTAAAGCATAAACCAGCAACGCCAGTCCGAACAGTCCGAAATATGCATTCGACATGGAAGGATCGGTGTTAAAGAAAGCCACATCGGTTGTTGTACTATATGGAAACAGAAACGACCAAAATGAGCGCAAAGAAAACGGGTGCCTTAAAACGGTTTCGAGTGTTAATCCGGAATAACGACTTAAATAGGGTTGTGCCTGCGAATAAGCCAGCAGCAATACGAAACTTCCGACAAGTATAATACCGGCCAAAATCAGATGAGAAACAAAAAAACGCTTAACACTTTTCCTGAAGGATAAAACGAAATAATAACAAAACAGACACAGCAACAAATAGGAAAGAATTATTGTAATACCAGGGTAACCGGCAAAAACCATAACTAAATATACAAGAGCAAAACGCACCAAACTTTTCGTTTCGGGCTGCCTTGCATACTCAACATAAGCGGCTACAACAAGAGGTAACAACGCATATCCTGCAATAAACCCGATATGCTGTGCATTTCCCACCGTAAAACCCGAAAGCATGTAAGCAATTGCCAGCGAAAGTGCAATCGGCTCATTTACATTAAATCGTTGCAGAAAGTACCTGAAGTTGACTCCTGCAAAAAATACATAGGCTAAAAACACATACTGCAGAGTAATATTCGAGTAGCCAAACATGTTGGCAACAAGCCAGAATTCGGGGCTAAAAACCGAAACCAGATCAGCATAACAAGGTACACCATACAAAAGGTAAGGATTCCAAAACGGAAAAATATTATTTAAAACCGCTTCAGAAAAAAAGTAGCGGGCCGGTAAATAAGCATCCACAAAATCCCATTTCATGCCATTTTGAAGAAAGGCTACCTGCCAAAAGGCAATAATACAAACCGCCAATAACAGTATGCTTCCGTACTTTTTTATAAAATGGTCGATATTCAAACGAGTTAAGAAATTATATTAAAAAATACCCGGGCTAATGTTTCATAAAAATGAACCACAAAATAAGAAAACCTTTAAATTTTTGCATAAAAAAACCGCTTGATCTTAATCAGCGGCTTTTGCTATCGTAATAATTTTTTTTAATCGCAGGTGCAGGTTTCCAGGCAATCAACAATCTGACTCAAAATATTGTATTTCAAGTAGTAATAAGTGTTTTTCCCTTCGCGCTTCGAGCACAAAACACCTTTGTCGCGCAAAATGCCTAAGTGATGTGATGTAGTTGACTGCTCAATCTTTAGCAGTTCGTGGATCTCGGTAACTGTTAATTTTTTACCTCCCTCCAGATGCTTCAAAATAGCAATACGCATCGGGTGCGCCATTGCCTTCAACATGCTGGCAGCGACCTCCAAACGCTCGACGTTTATCTCCTTGATATCTACCATGGTTATACCTTTAAGAATGCAAATATATAAATATTTGAGACTTGTGTACTGCTTTTTTGCGCATGGATATCTAACATTTGTACAAAATCCTCAATTTTTAGATTTTTTAAATAAAATGTCTGTTTTTTATTTAAAATTATTCTAAGTTCGTTCATCAAAAGTGAAGCGGAAAAAGGAATGACTACGATAAAGAAAATAAAGGCCCCCATTGAACAGGAACTGTATGATTTTGAGCCTTATTTTAAAAAATCCCTGCAAAGCGATATTCCTTTGCTGGCAACCGTTTTAAACTTCCTTTATCGTACCAAAGGCAAACAACTTCGCCCCATGTTTGTATTCTTATCGGCAAAACTGCACGGCGGAACCAATGAATCTTCGAAATTGGCGGCCTGTTCGGTGGAATTATTGCACACCGCCACATTGGTACACGACGATGTGGTTGACGAGTCGTACGAGCGCCGCGGATCGTTTTCGGTTAAAGCGCTTTGGAAAAACAAACTGGCCGTTTTGGTGGGCGATTATATTTTGGCCCGCGGACTGCTGCTGCAACTCGAAAGCAAAAAATACAATTTCCTTCATCTCATTTCGCGCGCGGTTCAGGATATGGCCGAGGGAGAAATCCTGCAGATGAAAAAAAGCCGCAAACTCGACATCGACGATGAAACCTATTTCGAGATTATCCGCAAAAAAACAGCTTCGTTAATTGCCACCAGCATGGCTATTGGTGCTGCATCGGCGGTTGACGACGAGGCGATAATCGAAAAAATGTACAGCATTGGACAAGATGCCGGAATTGCTTTCCAGATAAAAGATGATATTTTCGATTACCAATCGAAAGGCCTGCTGGGCAAACCAACGGGTAACGACATTAAGGAAAAGAAAATCACCCTGCCACTGCTGCACGTTTTAAATGAAGCCGACCGAAGTGAACGGAAACGCATTTTGAGGCTGATAAAACGCAAGAATAACAGCTCGAAAGTAGTTGAAGAACTGATTCAGCTGGTAACGGAAAAAGGCGGCCTTGAATACGCCGAGCAAAAAATGAATGAATTTAAAGACCGGGCAATTGCCGGCCTAAAAGAATTTCCCGACTGCGAGGCACGCGAATCGCTCATCGAGCTGATGAACTACATTGCCACCCGCAAAAAGTAACCATTGTGTTTCCGGATATTTAAAACCCTGCTATCATCAAAAATTAAATACTGCCCTTTTATGCCGGCCAGTGTTCCGGTAATTTCCGGGAGTTTATCAAATCCAATACTTTTTATTTTCACAGGAAACTGTTCAACCGGATAATTTATTTCAGTCACCTCATTTTCCGGATCCATGTATTTCTGCAATTCCAACGGCAGTAAATTGGCAATACGTTCTTTTTCGGCTGCCAGGTCAAAATCTTTCAATACTTCGTTCTTCAACATCGACCGCCAGTTGGTTTTATCGGTAAAATGATCTTTTAGAAATACCTCGATTACACCGGCAATATGTCGGTTGGGCGTTTTGGCAATTTTTATGGCATAACTGGCTCCCTGATCGATCCAGCGGGTAGGAATTTGATGACCACGGGTAACACCAACTTTTAAAGCACTCGACACGGCCAGGTACACAAAATGGTCGATCAGGTCGTGTTTTTCAGCCCATTCCATATCGCGTGCAATTCCCAAATGTGCTTTCGATAACTCGGGGCGAATAATCGACTCGCTGGCTTCAGGAGCGGTTTGCAGGCAGTTGTAACAAAATCCCTGACTAAACGATGTTTTCGTTTTCTTCCCACACGACACACAATTAATCTGTCCGTCAAATTGCATCGAGATTTCTTTCCCGATCAGCGCGTTCATATCAATTCTTTCATCGCCAATGGGTAGTATATATTTTACCGGCGCATTAAGCTCGGTAATCATTTTTCGTATGTTGCCTTCGTATTGCATGATTTGTATTTTTCTGACGTGAAAATAATACAGAAGGAGCAGGATACAAGTAAAGTTCGGAAATTAATCATCAAAACCCGGTCGTTTAAATTCCATAACGCCCGGAAATGTTTTTAGCAGTTGCTTTTTAATGTGCGACAGATCGAGTAAAAACTGCAGTATTTCATCTTCCATTTCACTAAAACCCGAGTAAAATACCGACAGTGCATCCATCGATCGTTTAATGGCAATGATGGCAATTTTTGCCGATCCCAGGTTATCGGCGTATAAACCGTATTCATCGTCGGGATCGTTTTGCCGCTGATCCAGCTCCAGGTGTGCCCGATGAACTTTAGCCCCGATAAAAGCACTATACCACTGAATTACCTCTGCTGCATCACGGTATTTAAACATCGATTCATCATCGTCGATCATGACCAGTTTCTCAGCTTTGGCCGAAAAAAGCTCCTTATGCTCATTCATCCATTTATGAATGTTGATTCCGTAGTTGCGGGCTTGTACCTCAAGTGGTGTTTCAACATGCTTCGGTAATTCAATATCTTCAACATCACTCAGGTCGATCCCCTCTTTGTCGGCATCTTCTTCAATCATTTCCATGGTCACTTCCCAGGCCAGTCGAATTTGCTCCCAAAAGTTTTTATTCTCTTCGTCGGGATTTTGCGTATCAGTTTCAACTTTTGTTTCCTGTTCGTGCAGGTAAGTCAGACACTTTTGCGTCATAGTACAACGCTCGCACCAGCGATCGCAATAATTATAAATCCCGGGAATGAGATCCTTCCTTTGCGCCAAATCAAGCAATGAGCGTTTAAA
This sequence comes from uncultured Draconibacterium sp., assembly GCF_963674925.1. Classification (NCBI taxonomy): domain Bacteria; kingdom Pseudomonadati; phylum Bacteroidota; class Bacteroidia; order Marinilabiliales; family Prolixibacteraceae; genus Draconibacterium; species uncultured Draconibacterium sp. The sequence continues at coordinate 1,212,151 of NZ_OY771647.1, read as the reverse complement.
ATGTTCTTTTTTCGACTCCATAGAAACTGATCAAGTAGTGATGTTTAGAAAGTAACAAGGTAAATCGATAAAAAGTTGAAACGATCTTTGCCGCTGCTAAAGTTTACTGTCGTTTGCCACGCCCAAAACGCCCAAATAGAGCAGTTTTGCAGCATCTTCCATAATCTCGGGAGTTAACACGTTTGTTTTATCGTCAGGCATGTGGTAGTGCACCGGATACACCGAGTTGCGGGTCCACAGACCAAAAGTTTTTATGCCGGCATCTTCAAAAACCGATGCATCGGAACGTGGGCGTCCATAGTTTTTACTAACTGCCGAAGCTCCCATTTCGCGATGGATGTAGTGATTATTGGCGTCCTCAAAGTGGCTGAATAATGCCGAATGCGTTTTTCCTCCCGACACATAAAATGCGGTGCCGTTTCCAACCATATCCAGGTTGATCATCATTTTGGTTTTCTCTACCGGGAACAACGGATTTTTGCAGTAATATTTCGAGCCGTATAAACCACATTCCTCTCCACCAAGAAGAATAAAAAGGACCGAACGTTTGGGTTTTACTTCTGATGTGGCCAAAGCTTTTGCAGCTCCCAGAATATCACTGATTCCCGATGCATTATCCAAGGCGCTTGAGAAAGAAACATCTCCCATCTGCCCCTGTCCATCGAGGTGGCCGCCGATAATTATTACCTCATCTTTCAACTCCGGATCGGAACCTTCGATCATGGCCACCACGTTGCAAGCCTGTGCATCGGGGAAATAGTTTGTTTCAGCACGAATAAACACCTTTTGTTCTGCCGGCAGCTCAAACGATGGCGTTTCCATGTTCTTCAATTGTTCGCGAATTTGCTGGTAATCTTTTCCGGCATCGGCCATAATTTGCTCAACAACTTTTGTATCAACGTGGGCATACACAAATCCTTCGAGATTAACAGTGTTCGGATTGGCCAGCTTACTGGCATAGATCATTCCGGCAGCACCGTGTTTTACCGCATTTCTGAATTTGTAGCGGTGATAAGCGTAAGGTGTCCATTTGGCCAGCGTCTCATCGTTTTTGGTATATGGCGTTCCGCTTTCAAGAATGATAATTTTTCCTTTTACATCAACGCTTTTATAATCGTCGTAACCCAGCTCCGGCGCAGTAATTCCGTGACCCACATAAACCAGTTCGGCCTGTACGGTGCCACTTGCCGAATTGGAACCCGGCAAATAATCCTCCGGAAAATCGAGGTATGTTTTTTCATCGCCGTTAAAATAAACAACCGAACCCAGCGAGTTTACCTCTGAATATTCGTTTGGGAAATACTGAAAATAACTGCCATTGTTTGCTGGCTGAACACCCCACTCTTCGAACTTTGAGGCACACCATTTGGCAGCTTCCATATACTCGGGGGAGCCCGACAAACGGCCCTCGTATTTATCAGCACTGAGTTCTGTTGCAAACTCCATTAACTCGTTGCTCGAGATAGAATGAAAGGTTTTTAAACGTAAATCATTATCACTCGGCTGTGCAAATCCGTTTAGTGTAATTGCTGCCCATAACAGCACGCAAAATAGTGTTACTCTCATTTTTAAATTTTTCAGGATCGTTAAAATTATAATTTTTTGGTTCGAACAGCCCGCAATTGTAAAAAAGTTGAATGTAAAATTCGAAAATTGTTCCGGCTGCTGGCACTAAAGGACTAAATACAAAGCTATTGACTCTTCTTTTAAGAATTATCGCAGCTTTTTGAATAAATTATCACCACTAAACTTTAAATAAATAATTATGAAAATTTTACGGGGAACTGTTTTTGGCGGAATCACGTTTTTCCTCCTCGGATGGCTGGTTTACGGATTTCTGCTGGCAGGTTTTATGGAAGCCAATTCCAACGCATGTGCCAACCGTTTGGACACGGAAATGGTTTGGTGGGCAATGATCTTATCAAACCTGATTTTAGGATTACTTTTAACACTGATCCTGAAATGGTCTGGTGCTTCGGGAATTGGAGATGGCATAAAAACAGGTGCTTTGGTTGGTTTGCTAATGTCGCTAACCATGGATCTGATGATGTACTCCATGACCACCCTCTACGACCTGAAAGTGCTGGTTGTTGACGTAATTGTATATGCTGTATTACTGGCAATTATGGGCTTGGTAATTGTGCTCACCTGGGGAAAGAAAGAATGATAGCAAACATAACCAATTCAGTTAAACCATTTAAAGCTTCTGCACCCACAGAAGCTTTTTTATTCCTCATCATAAACCATTTCCACATCATCAATAATTAATACACTGCCAATTGCTCCGGCAAAATTGGCCCCGTCGTAACTTGATGAAGCCACAAAGGAGATGTGAGTAGGCAGCATGTAGGTTGCTGAATCGCCCGATACAAAATTCCCGTCTTCCGGTTTCATATAATCGGGGTACGAATCATCAAGCGGGCCATAAACCACCTCCATTTCTTTGGTGATCATATCCGGTTGATTTTCGCTGCTGCGAAACCAGGCTGTTCCCAAACGTTGTATTTCTCCGCCCAGACGCACTTCCAGGAATGCATAAATATCGCAGCTGTCGTCGTAATCCAACACGTTTCCATTCCGGTCTTTATTGGTTTCGCCCGGAACATAGGAATATCGAACCCTGATTTTATCGGGCCGTCCGGTAAAAGGTGTACCAAATATTACGGCAGCTTCCGGATCGGTAGGATCGAGTTTATCGGAATCAAAATAACCGGTGAACAATGATCCTGCGGCGATTGGTGTTTTTAAAGGAACTCCGGCCAAACCAAGATCGTACGTTTCCATACGGGCCGCCAAATTATTATTTCCCAGATCGATTGGCGTTGTAGCCAGTTTCCCCAGAATTTGCGTTCCCGGGTTACCAGTACCCCAAATGGTGGAAGCCGCATCGGATCCCGGCTCGTAATAATCGGAACTGGTTTTATACCACGAATTTAAATCGCCGTTATCCAGTTGCGGAAAGGCCGAGGCTACAAAAGTCTTAATCGTCCAGGGATGATTACTACCGTCTTCAGCCGTAACACTAATAACGGCATCGTTGGTTAAATCAATAATATCGCCAACGTTTTTATCGGCCGTTGCAAACGAAGACAGTTGGAGCTCCTGTATGGTAATGCCTGCCAAATCAACACCTCCCGGAATTTCTACGGTTATCAGCATAGCTTCCTGATCAATGCTTGCATTTCCGGCCTGGTTACTAACAAGAAGGTCTTTAATGTTACCGTGTGGTGATAATCCAAAGTGATCTTCGTTGACACACGATACGAACACCAGTATCATTAAAACCCAAAAACCATATTTATCTATTCGTTTCACTATCTACGCGGTTTATTTGCTCCAAAATAATACGACAGCCCCAGGTTTAATGAAAACAGATCGATATTAAAATCGACATTCTGCCGTACCTGTTTTGACTCGGGGCCGTTATTTATGCTCATTTTCGAAACTTTTAAATCATATCCCAGCACGTTTAGCTGTACTTCGAGGGCAAAATTCTCCATGGCAAAAAAGGTGATTCCGGGACTCAGCCCTACTCTGAAATTAAAATCAGTTTCATGTATGCGGTCAATTTCATCTGTATTCTTAACGTCCTGAGTTAACGAACTGCTTCCTCCAAAAGTAAATCCTATTTCGGTAAAAAAGCTCAGTCGCTCGTTTGGTGTTAATGGCACCGATGAGCGGAAACCCGGCGTTACTGCAAAACCCCGTGTAAGTTTATTCGATTGTAAGGAGTCGGGATCTTTAAAAACAAGACCGTCAAAATCGTTCTGGTAATAATTCAGACTAAGAATCGCCATTCCGTAATCGCCTGTATAATACCCGCCCTTTAACACAATATCATAATTAAGTCGCTCGCCATCTACCACTTGCCGAAAGAGGTAATTGGTATTTGTCATTTTTTTATCCTGCAACGAAAACGCAAAACCAACGTATACATTTCGTTTTTTAAAGGGCTTAAAATCCTGGTTGTAATAGCTCGACAGCAGATCGTAAGGTGTGGCTTTCTTTGCAATTTCCAATGAATCTTCCTGTGCCAGCAACAGTGCCGGCAAGAACAACAGAAATACAAGTATTCGAATTTCCTTAAACTTCATGGATTAACAGTTTTCTGTATCAAATATAAGGCATTGATTTCATACTAGCCACACCAACAATCTGAATAATGCCACTGAGTGATACAATTACCCGATCGTTGCATAGAATTTTTGAGCGTAATAATTATCTGATGGTACGAGCGCCAACAGAGGAGAGTTGCATGTAGATGTTTATTGATTCACCGGTATCGAAAACTTAACGTCGGTACCTTTTTTGATTTCACTTTCAATCCAAATTTTGCCGCCGTGTTTTTCCACAAAATCTTTACAAAGCAATAATCCCAGCCCGGTGCCTTTTTCATTGGCTGTTCCCGGCGTTGAGTCTACCATCGATATTTCGAAAATAGATGTTAACTTATTGGGGTCAATACCAACCCCATTGTCTGAAACAGTAACGGTAACAGCTGAATTTTCATTTGCCGAACTTATGGATATGTACCCGTTTTCGTTTGTGAATTTAATGGCGTTCGACAGTAAATTTCGTATTATGGTTTTCAGCATATTCTTGTCGGCATAAAGCTCCGTAGTTTTAAGAACATTATTACTAACAGTGATTTTTTTATTCTCAGCCAAAATCTGCAGCCCCGTAATCTCATTGCTGCACAGATCACTTAAAAGCACAGTTTCCGGTTCAAAAGGAATTTTGGAAGACTGAGAATGTGCCCACATTAATATATCTTCCAATAAATTAAATGTGTTTTCGGTTTGGCTTTTTAGCACCTTAATGTAGTTCTCAATCGTATCAACGGTATAGGAACGAATGTTCTCTGATAAAACTTCTAAAAAACTGTTTATACCCCCGATCGGGCTTCTTAAATCATGAGCAATAATCGATACGAACTTATCTTTTGTGGCATTCAGTTCTTCCAGTTCAGCCAGCATTTCACGTATTTTCTTTTGATCGTTTTTTTGCTGAAATATCTTCCACACCGTTTCCGATAACAAATTTAGCTGTACAACATCATCGTTCTCATATGCCGAAAGTTTATTAGCGACTCCAATTAAAAATTGTATTTCACCATTTTCGAAAAACGGTGTAACCAGATAGTTACTAATTAAACTACATCCGATGTTGTTAAATCCCAATTTAGATAATTGCACGGGGTCAATGTCGTTTGCTTTTATAGTTTTTCGCTGACGGACAGCTTCTCCCCAAAATCCGATTTCATCAAAACCTGAAAATTGTTGTGGATTAGTAACGTTACATCCCTCAATTCCGCACTTCGTCCATGAGTTTAAGGTAAACTGTTTTGTCTTTTCATTATAATGATATAAGTATCCGCACCGGCTTTGTGTAATTTTAACGGCTGTTGTCAGGGCATGGTCGAATATTTCCTGTTTGTCGGTGGTGTTGTGCTGCGAGAGTTCCAGTAGGTCGTGTAAACGTGAGCTGTTCAGCCTGATCTTTTCATTGGTCAATACTCTCTCAGTAATATCATGATTGTTTACCCTGATCCCTAAAAATGATCCGTGAGGATCAATTACCGGCTGACAATTATGCTCGATCCAGCGAATTTCGCCGTCTTTTCGTTTGATACGAACCTGGATTGTCTCGGGTTTATGAATTGTTCCAACGTTTGTTTTGTGTACTCCCCATTTCGTTTTATCCTCTTCGAAAATTATTTCATCAATCAGTCCCGGATTTTCATTCAAAACCTCTACGTCGTAGCCCGTAAATCTTTTACATGAAGGCGAAACATATTGTAACGATCCATCCGGATTTTGCCAGTAATCCCAGTCGTTGGTAAAATCGGCAACTGTTTTGAATTTAAACCGCGCCTCTTCCAGTTCTTTTTCGTATTGCACTTTATGAAGTTTGGTCTGATGGATTTTTAATACTTTGGAAAGTTTGCCGGGCAATTCATTCTTTAACCCGATCGATTTTACGATAAAATCAAGCGCACCGGCCGACATGGCTTTTATAACGGTTTCAATACTGTCATCAACCGTCAGGAAAATGAAACTATACCGATCTTTTGCATCACCTAGTTTTTCGAGTATTTCAATACCGTTCATGCCCGGAAGTTTATAATCAAGTAAAACAATGTCGGTTTGAGTATCCGGATTCATGAGATAGTTGAAGGCTTCTTTTCCCGATTTAATGCTCGAAATGTGATACATTTCATCAGAGATAACATTTTTAATAAAATGTATGAAATCAATATTGTCCTCAACAATCAGAATTTCAACTTTTCTATCACTTAAGTTATTGCTCATAAGAAATGTCAGTTGTCGTTAATTGCTTTTTTTGTGTCGCTGATTACGCCCCAGTAATACCCCAGTTTTTCAATTTTTTCGGTGAATTCATCATATTTCAACGGTTTCACTATGTAATCGTTGGCACCAAGTTTTAGGGCTTTTGCAACGTCTTCGCTATTCGCAGTTGTGGTAAGCATAACAATGGGTATGTTCAAACATTTTTTTTCAGCGCGGATTCCTTCGAGCACCTCAAAGCCATTTTTAATCGGCATTTTTACATCCAGAAGAATAAGTATTGGATTGGGCTGATCATTGTTTTCTTCATTTTTCATCTTGAAAACATAATCCAGAATTTCCTGCCCGTTGGAGAAATGAATGATTTCATTCATTAAATTGCTTTTTTTCTTTAGCGTTCTAATGATCATTCGGGCATGGTCAGGATTGTCTTCTACTACCAGGATGGGAGCATATATATTTTTTTGTTCTTGTTTCATTTTCGGTATCTGATTTTAAAAGTGGTGCCTTTTCCAATTCCTTTCGACTCGGCCCACAGGTCCCAGTTGTGTTTTTCAATCACTTTTTTACAAAAGGTAAGTCCCATTCCCACACCATCGGTGTCGATCTGCATGAGGCGTTCGCCTGCTTTGAAAATGGAAGATAATTGGTCTTCAGGGATTCCAATTCCATCGTCTGACACAAAAAGTGTGTTATCTTTTGCGCCAATGGTGATGTTTTTGCCACCGTATGTTAATGCATTGGCAATTAAGTTTCTGAAAACCGTTTCGATACGGTGTTTGTCGGCATGTAATTTGGGTAAATCCTGTGTAATGATATTTGCCTTTTTATTCTCAATAAATAAGGCCAGATCCATTATTATTTTTTCAACCATCACATTCAAATCAAATGTTTCGAAAGGATGAATTTTGGTATTCAAACGGGAAATGTCGAGCAAACTTTTAATAAGATTGTGCATGCTTTGTGCATTATTTTTAAGCCTGAGCAAACAGAACTTTCCATTTTCGTCCAACTCGCTACCGTAATCTTCCAATAATTCAGAAGCATAGCCTTCCATCGAAATCAATGGAACCTGCAAATCGTGTGAAGTGATGTATACCATTTCTTCCAGGTTTTCATTCATTTCAATAAGTCGCTGTTCAACCTGCTTTCGTTTGGTAAGATCGAGTCCGTAGGCCCAGTTTTGTTTCCCGATGGTTTTAAATCCCCATGTTATATTTCTCTCAGAGCCATCTTTGCATTTTACAATTGCTTCGATAGGTTCAATTTCCGATTTTGTTTTAATCGCCTTTCCAACCTTCTCTTGCCATTCTTTTTCTAAGCGCTCGCGATATTCTTTATTGGGATAGGCTAGTGGCCACCATTGATTAAAATTTGGCACTTCTTCAATGGTGTATCCAAACCAATCGACAAAAGTATGGTTGATATACTCGGCGGTTTGTTCAATTCCTGTCGACATATAAATAGCCATTGGTGAAGTATCGGCCAGAGTCTTAAATTTTTCTTCGCTCTCTTTTAATTCTGCTGTTAATCGTTCGGCAATCAGCTGTGCTTTTGTTTTTGTATTTTGAAGAGATGATGTTAAGAAGAACAGCAGTAAACTGGTTACCAGACCTCCTATAAATACGATGATTATTCTATTCGTTAATAGCCATTCAAATTTATTCGACTGATGAAAATATAAGGTCCATGTTTTGCCGTTAAATTCAATCGGCATTCCAAGTGTTCTGGTTTTTGCAGGTACTTTACTCACATTCCCGTGTTGACTATCGAAAAGAAGCGCTTCTGCAGAAATATCTTCGTTGTCGTATATCTGCAGGTGTATCCTTTCGGAATTAATGGTATCCCAGCGCCCGAGTATCCCATTCATTAAATCGTCCATTCGGTAAGGGCTGTAAACCCATCCGACAAACGCTTCTCTTCGCTCGGCAATGGTCGACACCGGTTTGTCTTTCTTGTAAACCGGCACATACATTAAACTTCCGGCCTGCAAATCTTCGTTTGTTTCCTGCACCAATAAAACTTTTCCAGTAAGTGCAGCCACATCAGAATCCCTGGCTTGTTCCATGGCTTTTCGTCTCACCGGCTCGGAGTACATGTCGTATCCAAACGCACGCCGGTTTCTGAAATCGAAGGGTTCAAGATAGATGATGGCGGTGTACGTATCTCTTTTCCCTTCGGGGTAAATTTTAAACTCGGGAAATCCTTCATTTCTGATATTTTGAGTCAGTTCACTTATGTTGTTTTCAGGAACAACAACCGAATAACCCACTCCCTGTATTCCGGGTAAATTTTTATCGATTTTACTTTTTTCAATAAAATCATGCCATTCGGTACGGGTAACCTCATCGAATCCGTTAACATAAGCTGCTCCACTACGCAAGAGTTGTGCATGGGCATACAACCGCGACATGATCTTTGTTTTAATCTCCTGGCAAACCATCGCAAAATCTTCATTTTCTTCTCTACTGAGACTCAAATAGGTAGAATATGTCATTGCTCCCGTAAGCAACACTCCGATGATCAGAACCAGGAATGCTTTCCACGAGATTTTGGATACTTCTTTCATATGGTGATTTTGTGTTTTTTCTTTCACAGATTACAATTTCAGCTTTTTAATCCGAATCCCTCAAAATAAAGTTAAAATAAAATATATAAATACGAAAATTAAGGATGGGGCCACTACATGGTAAGTTCCTGTTTAAGGATTAATAGACCTTTTATTTAGAACAAAAAAATACACCTTAACTTGTTTCAGCCTTGCAGGCTGAAGCATGATTTACAAAATCGCACCGGCAGTGAGAACCTTTCTCGAATATACCTACCTGCTACTGTTGGCGTAATGACTGATTTGTTAAAACAACGGATTGGTTTTGTTAATGCTATGTTTCCAGGCGGTTCACAGAAAAATATTGCAGGAACATATCGATTTTCTTTTAACCGGCGCCCTAATGCTGGGAATATCTGCAAGGCATATCTTTCTTTTGTGGGATATTTACTGATACCGATCCTGGCTCAGATGCCTATTTATCCGGTTTAGTAACAAACGAAATATTTGGCTACTTTACAAAAGTCAGCTTTGTTATTACAACTTATGGGGATGTTGGAGCAGGTATTTGCATCTTCAGGTCAACATGGTTTAAAACAAACGTAAAGCCCCCGGAATAAATTCCGGAGGCTCAACATTGAATCAACTAACAGCCTTACACTGTTAATGAAATATATAGAACTACCTGTTTGCCCTTTATAGCAACTGCTTAACGGCTTGCAATGCCGGATCGTTTTCCCAGTCAAAAAGTTGATCGAACATACTGAAGAAATGTATAGCATTTTCTTTCGATCCATCGGTAACCCGAATCTTATAATTCGTTATCAACTCGGTAGGTGATGCCAGGTTGTTATAAATCAGCACCCAGTCTTCAGGTTTCATGCTTAGCGTCATTGATGGCTTATTTTTCATTTCAGCCAGATCAGCATAAGTATACGCTACTCCATTACGAACTTCCAAACCATAAACCTGTCCTTTACCAAAATCAACGGCAATGCTTTGATTAACGGTTCCTGCCTGATTAGGGTTTATACGGATACGGTAATAGCTAAAGTAATCGTACAAATTGGTTACTACCGATGCAGGTATTGCCGGCATGGCTGTTGGGATAGCTACTTTACCTTCTAAATCCTGTGCCTGCGAAATCATCCACGAGCGTGAATTTGTTGCCAGTGTTCGATAGCCCATTTGGCGTAAACAATCGGCCTTCAATTGTTTGTTATGTTGTGCAGGATTTAAACGCACCAGGTAATCGGACAATTGAACAGCCCACAAATAATCGCCATTATCAAACGCAGCTTTTGCCTTTTTAAAAGTAGCTTGCTCTCCTCCCATAGCATTAACCATACGGGCAGCTTCATCGGCAGGATGTAATTTCACAATATTGGCGGCATTCCGGTCGTACTGTCCAAAAATGGCGGTATAAATTCTGCCCGGCATGGTCATTACATCGCCATAATTCTGAACCAGGATGGGTGCTTCTTCGAGTTGTTTTGGAAGATTAGCCGTTACATAATACTGCAATTCTTCAGGATTTAATCCTAACATAATTCCTTTTAAAGTCTGGTCTAACACAAAGCTTAATCCGTCCTTATAATCTTGTAGCGTCTCTTGTATTTTTTCCGGATCATTGAGCGTTACACTGTGTGAACTAAGCAGAATATTGGGTTTTAAATCCTGCATTACTTCTATTGAATTTACCCATTCGCCCGGATCGCGGTATTTACCTCCACGTATGCTATAGATATTCGGAAACCATCCCCACAAAACGTTGTTCACAACAATCTTCTGACCCGGAAAATAAGCCAATACCTGGTTTCGGGTATCGGTGGCAATGCCTTCGGTGTAGAAAACCATGTCTAATCCGGCCACATTCATTTTTTGCAAATGGTTTACCGGCGTATTTACAGGTACATAACCGCCTGCATTACCGGGCACAATCGTATTTTTATAGCGGCTTTCGGGCCCTTCAACGGGTGCAAACATATTAAATTGCTCCATCGAACGTGCCAATAATACACCCGACACCTCGGGATACAAGGCTGCAAGACCACCCGTGGTTATCAATTCCTCGTTCAATTTCGGATGTCCGATAACCAGAATATCGGTGTTGCCTCGTTTTGCTTCTTCATCCACAATAACCCGGGCTCCAAGTGCATAATGCGAGTGAGTGTACACAATGGCTTTTATGGGCTCATCGCTAACTTCGCGTATGTGTTTGTAAAAGTTCAGGCCGTCTTTGTCGTTATCTCCGGTATCGAATATAATCAGGCCTTCAGGTGCTTTCACCACATGCAAATTTACAATACTTTCCGAGCCATAAGTCCACACTCCGGGTGCTGCCTCAACCATGATCTCTTCGTCGTACGATACCCGCTGCGGACTATCCGTTTCCAAATCCCAATAATCTTTTGTTTCCTGTGTAACCAGGGCGCCGTTGTGGATTTCAAAAAGCTCCGTATTTTTTGCATCCATATACGGCGATGGATAAGTTGTTTTTAACTGATTTTCATTTTCTGTGTTGGTTGAACAAGCTCCCAGTGCAACCAAACCAATTAATACTAAACGTTTCATAATTCAATGTTTTTAATATGAATAATTAAATTTCACATTGCAAAGTTGCTATGAAGTCGTTTGGTCTTCTTATCGAAAAGATTCAAGGTTTTATGGAAAGGGATCAAAAGGGATAGAATCAGCACTTTTTAATCCACCTAACTGAATTAGAGGATTATGATTAACCGCCCTAAAGGACGGTGTTAGTAATAGAAAACATCAATCTGCTCAAGCTGAAATAAGGCTTACCCCGAGACAATTTTACCCGGAGCCTGATTAAAATGTTCTTTAAATGCTGCCGAAAAGTTGGGGATGGAAGAATAACCAATGTCATACCCGGCCTCGGTAACCGAATAGCCCTGAAGAAGCAATTCCATCGCTTTCTCCATACGTATATTTTTTATAAACTGGTATACCGATGTATTATAAGTGGCATGAAACAAACGTTGTAATTTACTCTTGCTCATTCCGGTTTGCTCTACCAACTCGTTTACTGAAGGAGGATTCTGATAATTATTTATCAGACGAATTTTCACCTGCTCGAGCTGGTTAAAATCATCGGGGTGGATGTGTTGTTTTTTACCCTGCTTGTTAGCATTCTGAGCGATTAGACCGGAGGCTTGTGTAAAGAGCTCAAAACATTTCCCGTAAATATAAGGTTCAACAAAATCGCTGTATATTTCTGAAGGCAGGTAAAACATTTGACGGATATTACCTCGCATATCGGTTGATAAAGGCACATGAAACATGGGGTTCTTATGTTCTGCCAGCTTCTGCCCTATTATTTTCGGGAAATTAAGCTCGTGTTCAATTTCCTTCATCCACTCGCGGTTAAACGACCAATGCACCAGACTACACTCGGTATTGCGGTGCCAAAACGTGTTTATACTGGAGTTGTTGGAATGGAAAACCAATCCTTCCGCTGCTTTTTTAATTCCCGGTTTTTCCCAGTTAGCCGTGTTTATCGTATCGCCCAGGGTCTGAAACGAAATGCCATAGCAGCCCACATCTTCGGGGGCAGGTAAACGCTGAAAACGTATATCTTCAATCAATTTAAAACGGCCGATATACAAATCCCAATTCGGTCGTTTGTAGTGCTTAAACTCGCCCGAACCTATTTCCGGGTTTAAGCGGTAGGTAAGTTCATCGGGTTTAGAACAAATCTGTTCCAATGCTTCATTAAACTTATTGATATGTGTTGATACAACGTTTCGTGGCATACGCGATTGATTTATGTAAAGCTAATTGTTTTTAGCACCACGCCAAAGGATTATCACGGCAAAGAGGCACAGATTGCTAACCGGCGCCGGCGGGTTTTATTCCGGCAATCGTTCAAACTTTTTTATTTCCTCAAGCGCCTCATCCCATGCCGCTTTACTCGAAATAAACAGATGTGCGTCGGGACGTTTTTCCAATTTCGTATCTAAACTTCCGGCCGGAACCACCAAAAGTCTGCCGCCCATTTGTAAGTTGGGTAATGCTGAACCACATGTGGCACAAAAAGCTTTGGCATGATTGCTATCGGGGAGCTGATAAGAGCTGATCTCCGTTTCCGTTTTTATCCACTCGAGTTTAGCACTGGTTGAAAATAAATTGGCTGCATGTGCCGATCCGGTATCTTTCCGGCAATAGCTGCAATGGCACAAATAAAAGCTTTTGAATTCACCGGTAATTTTGAATTGAACTCCTTTGCATAAACATGATCCCTGGTATTCCATATGAATTATTGTTTTTGTGACGATTGGTACATGTTGCAGCGCGGATTTTGGAGCACAACCAGCCACCGCGCTGCATTATGCACTGAGCAGGCAGCAGTTTTAAATTTCATTTTTATATAAACCACTATATATGTACGAATTAGTAATAATACATTCGACAATATTTGTTAAAACATCTCTGCCAGATTCGTTTAGTCGATTATTTTGTTTTCAATAACCGCTTCTATTTTTTTTGAATTAAAAGGCTTTCTGAAATATTGTAAAATAAGGCCAGTTTCAAGTGCTGAATTAATTTCAGGAGTAATTTCAAATCCAGTTAGGATATAGTATCTTTTATTTGGAAATTTTTCTTTTGCCTTTTCGATGAATTCAATACCATTCATTCCGGGCATTTTCATATCACTAATAATTACTGAAATATCCGGATGTTTGTCGAGTATATCAAGCCCTCCAGAACCATTTGGGGCGATATAAACTTCGTATTTTTTAGAGAAATTTATTTCAAACAACTGAAGGTTTATGGGCTCATCGTCTACATATAAAACTTTAGGTTTTGTATCCATGCTGTTTATCGTTTTAATGGTAAAGTTACAATTACGTTAGTTCCTTTTTTGGGTTCAGATTTAAATTCTAAAGTGCCGCTGTGTTCTTTAATTATCGAATAACTGATAGAAAGTCCAAGTCCTGTTCCTTCGCCCGGCGACTTGGTTGTGAAAAATGGGTCAGTTAATTGTTTCAAATATTTCTCATCAATACCAATTCCATTATCTATAATTTCAATCATTATGTTTTCATCAGCGGTTTTAGTTTTAACAACGATTTTGCCATCTTCAGCTATTGCCTGTATGGCATTTGAAATAATATTGAAAAAAACCTGGTGTAATTTCCCAATATTTCCTTCTATTATCACTTGTTTTTTTGAAAAGTCCTTAATGATTTCTGTATTGTAATCTAATTTATTGTGCAGCATCACGAGGCAATTGTCAATGATTGAATGGACATCACAATCTTCGTCCATACCCTCGTTATTGAGGCTAAATTGTTCTAATCCCTGCACAATCCCGGAAATGCGATTAATTCCTACATTAATGCTGTTAATAAGCACATCTGTTTTTTCTTTTTCTTTACTTCCGTGTTCCTCAAAATAGTTCGAAAGGCCAACATAAGAACCCATTAAATAATTTAACGGATTATTTATTTCATGCGCTACTCCTGCCGTTAAAGTACCTAATGAAGCCATTTTTTCAACTTGTAAAAGCTGCGCCTGAGTTTCTTTTAGATGCTTTAATGTTAATTGCAGTTCAGTATTTTGCTTTTCAATAATTTCGTTCTTATTGGTTAAGTCTTCACTTGTTAACTTCCATTTTTTTGTGGTTGCTTCTAATTCTAAAGTTCTTTGATTAACCAGTTTTTCGAGGTGATTTCTATAATTTGTAAGTTCTGCTTCAGTCTTCTTTTTCTCTGTAATATCATGTAATATTCCCTGAACATAAACCTCATCCTGTAGTTCAATTCTATTTAACGATATAGATACATCAAAAACTTCACCATTTGCTCTTTTATGTTGCCATTCAAATTGTTGTGGATATCCTTCGAGCGTGAGTTTTACCAGGGTTAATGCTTTAGCTTCTGATTTCTGATTATCAATTTGGTATTCAGGGCTTAACTCTTTAACCGATTTGCCGATAAGCTCCTCCTTGCTATACATAAATAACTCACAAGCTTTATCATTACAGTCAAAAAATACTCCATCTTTTAATAAGGTTATCGCATCATTAGCCCTCTCAAATAAAGTTCGGTATTTTTTTTCTAATACTTTTTCACTCTCCAGCGTGCTAATCAATTCCTTATAAATATCCCCAAATCCATAAATAAAAATTATACAAAGTGAAAACAAAGAGATAAACTGGGAAATCCAATGAGAAGACATTCGGGACAGCACATTCAAATCGAAGCTTGGGGATAAATAACCGGAAATAAATCCGTAAGCAATTACTGAATAAATACCCAGAAATATGGCCGTTAATATTAAGGTTGTTTTGCGTTTAGTTAAAATGGTTAAAATTGCAATTGCTAAAATAATATAGAAATAAGCTCCGCCTAATGACCATGTTAGTAAACCTACATTTGCAATAGCAAAATAAATAAACGTTATAAATACAATTTTATAGCTTGTTTTTATTCTTTTTCTGTAAATGGCGGTTAGTAAAATTAAGCAATAAAGAATAATATGAAATAAATAAACATTTACCCAGCCGGTTGTAAAATACCGCGCCAGGCTCATAATTAAAGCAGGTAATAACAGTATTGTTGTTAAAATTACAATCCTGTTAATGATCATATCTTTTATTAGCTCTATTTTCTTTAGCATATCGAAATATACGAGAATTGGTTCTGTGTGCCTGCCTTCATAAACTATTCATTTAATGCTTGGTATATGGCCCATTTAATGTTATAAATAAGCTCTTTTTAAGTTTATACGTATAAATTTGAATATTCTATTCGATTCGCAAATTCCTTTAAATTTACTGTTTTTTTGTATAGCTGTAACATGTTTTAACACAACATCTATTGACAAAACATAAAGTCCAGCCTCATTGTTTACTTTCAGTTTTTCAACGCTGGTGGGAATTTGTAATCCGTAGCTCATCCAGCGGCTGAAAGTTGTTGATTTCAATGCTACCGAATTGCAAACCGGCGCGAGCGGGGTAATATATTTTAACTAAACGCTATTGTGAATTTACTTGCGTTGATTGTCTTGCTGCCAGTTTCCATTTTCCTTCTGTTTTTATCCAAACATTGGTGAATCTCCGCGGAATCCAATCATCGTGGTTCATGGTCATATTTTTGGGTTGTTGTAATTCTTTACCCATCACAATTGCAATGTTTTGATTGAACGTGATTTTCTCGATTATCCTTTCAACCAATGGAAATTTATGCCCGCTTTTCATTAGTGCAACGATTTCCTTCGGGGTTACAATTTTACCATTTGGATTGTTTACCACGTAGTTTTCAGACCAGATTTCTAATAACGAGGTTGTGTCTCCCTGATTGAGCAATTCAGTCCAATGTTTTTCTAATTGTGTGATTTTTATTTCATCACTTGATTGGCCAACAGCAACGGTAGTTGCTATAATAAAACTGATTAAGAACAAATTAAATGCTTTCATCATATTTATATTTTTGAACCAATATACGTTTTTACAAAGGATTTCCTCACTTTTAATTGCCACACAATGGTCTGGCTATAAGTTGTTATTGCGAATTTCGAAGGACACGGAACTGCGAAACGAGAATCCAGCGAACGACACCGCACCAACCCCGCAATGCAATTTACAAAGTGTTGAGTGCCGGCTTTTCATTCTCTGTTAAGTTTAAAGAATCTCACTCCGACTAAAGGAAACCATAATAAATAAAGAGGTCCTGCAATTGCCATTAAAACAACTCCCCAGGTTGGAAGAAAAAATCCAATTATAATGTGGGCAAAATCAAGTCCATGTGTAATTATACCGGTCCATGCTGTTAGTTTATTAAAAACATTGCCTTTAATCATTACAACAGAAACCAACAATGCTCCTAATTGTATCAATATTCCACCAATTCTTGCACCGGTTCCATGCCACATATCGGAAGCAAGTATAGCCTGTCCTGCTGAAATCAACTGATTTTTTTCTGCTTCAGTTACCGCAGTAGCATATTTATCGCTCAAATGGAGATAAGAAAACACAGATGGTGACGCAAGAAATAGTGTTAATCCGGCAAATACAAGTATTGTCGAAATTGTAACAAGTTCTTTGTCAGTATTTTTAAGGGCTAAATATAAACTATAGAAAAGTAAATAATAAAGAGGCATTACAAAAACCGTCAAGATATCAAGTCGCAATAATCCATTAAATCTATTTTCCTGTAACACTGAAAAACACTCTTCAATTGTCTCTGGAGGTGTCCCTATAAATACCATTATCAGCATTGTAATCAGGGAATAAGCTATCAATAGTATGCAGGTTATTCCACCGAGTTTATAAAATAATCTGTTGCTTTTTTCAGATTTCATAAGAAGCATTGTTACTAATATTTTATAGCCTTCCTATACGGTTGTGCCGTTTTTTTGGCTAGCACACAAGGGCAATTTGACTAAAAAGTATAATTAAGCCGTTGAGAATTCAGTTTTCCAAGTCGGATGCCCGAATAATTAATCTTTGTTTTAGTGGTTCTGCCAATCGTTTTATTTTCTTTTTTAATCTAAAGGTATCAAAAGAACTGGTTACGGCCTCCGCTGGTGCGTCCTGATCCGTCAGCCATTTACAATTCCGATGTCCGTTTCGTTATTCTTTTACATTCAAAATATCTTTTAAATAGATGGCATTACCACCTCCCGGCGCCAGACGAATAGTAAGCTCACTTTTTGAATCGACCAATTGTGTTCGTATAGTATATGACTCCTTATTGGTCATAAAATGCGAATCGTCTGCGTCTTCATAGATAGTTGCTTCATATTTTCTATCAATTGGCAGGAAGCTTAAATCCAGCTTTATGGTGCGTGCATCCCTGTTGGATAACGACCCCACAAACCAATCTGTTCCTGCTTTACGTGCAACACAAACGAATTCATCCAGTTTAGCATCAAGTACTAAAAAGCTATCGAACTGAGGCGGCATATTTCGTACACATTCAAATAAGTCATCTTTTTTTGCATATTCCTCGGGGCTATCGGGCATTACCATCCAGCCGGAGTAGTTTGTTATTAATTTGGCAACTTCTGCCACCACTGTTCCGGGGATTTCCCGAAATACCTTAACCCGCGAATGCGCATTGTTTAAACCGAACCATCCGTTTGTTGCGTCAATTGGTCCGGCAATCATATTAATCAGAACCTGGTTAACAGCAGTCTCCGGGAAGTAGGAGCGCATAGCATCGGCCTGTGCATGACAAAACTCTTTTGTAACCAGGTTGGGATAGGTCCTGCGGTCGCCACTTGGAGGAATGGGATTGTCGTGAAAATTCACCATCAGCTTATATTTTGCACATAACTCAACCACTCTCCGGGTTTGTTTTACCTTATCTTCCTGACTCCCTGTCATAAATCCGTATTTCACTCCAACAGCTCCCCAGTCTGAAAATTGTTTTAAAACTCTTTCCAGTCCGAACCTTTTTGCGCCTACGTCATTCAAATACAGGATGATCCCAACACCTTTTCCCGATGCATATTCCATACATTCTTCAATGTTAATCCCTTCGCGGGCAGATGTTGGATCGGAGTTTTCGCTAAATTCTTCACCATACCAATCGGCATCGATTAATAAATACTGAATGTTGTTTTCTGCGGCAAAATCGATTAGCCTTTTATGCGATCGGGTATTTAAACCATATTCGTAACCGTCAGGTGCTTTATAGCCCCAAACACGCCAGTCCCATAACGATCTGCCGGGCTTAATCCACGAGGTGTCTTCAATTTTGCAAGGTTCGTTTAAGTTTACCAGTAAGTTTGATTCTACCAAATCGCCAGCACTCTCTCCCAGCATAAAGGCTCTCCACGAGGTATTAAATGATTGGCTGCGTTTGGAGTAGTTGGTGTTAAATGAGAATGAATAATTGGTTGAAGCGGCATTAACAGTAAATGGTGCAAATTCAACAATTTCAGCTTCATGAATGGCCATAAAACTTTTGGGGCTAAACTGCATCACCACCGGCGGGATGATACTTTCAAGCTCTTTTTCCGACCTTGTGATTGGCCCCAGGTTATGGCGCTCTCCATTGGTTGCCCAATAGGTAAAATCACGGTTAAAATTGATGCTTGTTAATTCCTTATTTATTATCAGGCTATCGCCAATGGCACCTTCAGGGAAGCTGTACCGATATGCAAAGCCGTCATCATAAAGTCTGAAAATAATCGAATAGTATCGCTGTGGATCATGAACAGCTTCCACCGTAATGGCATATTCATTATAATGGTTGCGAACACTCGATTGTTTGCCGTTTATTGTTGTCCATGTTTCATCAAATTCCTTCTTGGAAAAGCCGGAAAGGGAAACATTTTCCGTGAAATTGTTATCCATAAGCTGTAAACCCAACGCAGATGGCTGAACCAGTGTGTCTCCTTTATACGTTACCGAAAAGCTACACGTATTATTTTGGTTCGAAACAGATATACCGAGTTCGCTGTCAGGCGACAAAAGCTGATAGGTTTCCGTTTTTGAACAGGAAATTAAGGCCAATAACAAAAATGTCAGTGTATAAACTTTAGATTTCATTTTTCTTTTATAATTGATTATTTGTGCCAACACCGCTGGCTGAAAGTTTGTTGATTGCAATTCGGCGCGAGCAGCGTTAATTATTTTCAATTGCTAATATATGTTTGTTTTGCCCATTCATTTTCGATTTGATCAAATTTTATACTGTAAATCCTCTCAAATATCTCTTTATTTTTGACACTATCTGAATTTGATAATGATTTATACAACTCCAGGAATTTTTGTTTCCCAAATTCCTTGATTAAGAATTCAACAAAAGATGCTGACATGCAATACGCTAAATTATCACCAATATCATTATATGAAAGTAAAGTTGAGATAGTTAGCTCCTTTTCGTTTTCGTTAAGCAACAAAAGGATCTCATTAATACTTTTTGTCGGGTAACCAATTAATCTTGAAAAGGCTTTGTCTCCATATAACTGAGATAGATAAACTGCAGTACCCTCATCAATCATCGCAGGAGGTTTATTAAGTGTATATCCAATTACATGCGCTAACTCATGATAAGGGTCAAGACGTATTGAATTATTAAATACCTCAACAATATTATTGTCAAATCCCCATCCAAAACCTTCATGACCAGTAAGATTATACTTTGTTGGCTTACTCTTGAAAAGAAAAATATTGACCGATAAATCAGTGTTAATCTGAAAAAAATAGGAAATCTGTCGATAAGCAGATTCCCTTTCATTTAGGAAATTTGACTTTGTTTTCTCACTTAGATGCCCCTCAAAAGTATATAGATTAAAATGTTCAGAAGATATTGATGTAAAAAGAGAATCTTTGTTTAATAGCCATTCCCGCTCTTGTCCATAACCGCTAAAAGTAATAAAGATTAGAATGACAAATATTAATATCCAATTTCTCATTTGTTGAACTCTTTTTTTATTCCCTACGCTGGTGAGGTTTTGTAATCTATACCTCAGCCGGCGGCTGAAAGTTTGTTGATTTCAATTCTGTCGAAGACACACCGTCCGTCGGCTGACGGATCGGCGCGAACGAGGTAATTAATTTTTATTCTCTTTTATCATATCTGTCCCATCTTTGCTTCCAATCCTTCAAAATATTGTACCGCCATTTACCAATGGTCATTTGACACAGCTCTGCCGACAAGTCCAAATCAACGTAGTAGTTTGGGTATTTATCTACATTGTAATTTCGAAATTGTCCACCCCAACTTTCCCGGGTAGGGTCATCAACATCTCCGACATTTCCAATAACTGGGGATAGTAAATACAAAATCGAAGGACTATCTCCCTCCTTTAAGCTGTTTTTGGGATAGTTGGCCACCGGAAAAACATCTCCGCATTTCTCCTCAAACAGACCATTATGATTTGAACCATGATCTCTGATGTTATGATCAATAAATGAGGTATACGACCATTCTCCCTCCTGAAAACCAGACTGGTAAATCCCTCTGAATGTTTCATGACTTCCCCGCGGAAGTATTCCATTCTCTATCCACCATAAATCAGGATATTTATTTTCCATGAAATTATAAATGAAATTTCTGCTGGCAGTATCGTGCAATGTGTTTGTGGAACCAATAAAGTAAATCCGAATTTTATCTGCTATATCAGGAGCATCATACAAAGCCTGTGCTGTTGTTGTTATACTTCCCCATACAAGTATCCAAAGCGGTTTTTCCTTTGAATAATTTCGGGCAGCCTCTACTATCCAGTCCGAACCCTCTGAAGCGCCTTTTAATGAAGGTGCCCCACTGGTAACTGAACCCGCTTTAACCATTGAGAGTAATTCCTTTTCAGGCATTAATTCCGGAAACCCGTTCGACCGAATTTGTTCTACATCAACACGTTTAATCCAGTGTTTAATTAAGTCGGTATTTCTTATTGTATCCCAGGGATGCGCGTTTTTATTCGTGTTTGGTGTTGATATTATACCTTTAATCTTGATTATATCACTATAATGAACGGCTCTGAACAAGGACTGAATATCATCAGGATCGCCCCCTAAATCGGTGTCAATTACAACATCAAATGTTTTATCTGATTTTGAGCTGTAGCCTGTAAATGAAAAATATATTGTAGCTATAAAAACCAGTACACAACTTCTATATAAATTCTTCATAATTAAATATCCTGTTTTAGTATAGGACTTCCTTGATTTCGTTCGTGTGACACACAACGGCAATCTGTCTAAAAAGGAAAACTGAGCCGTTGAGATTTCAATTTACCTTTTGGTTCAATGCTTAGACTTTTCCAGTTCTAAACGTATCTGTGTTTGTACTTGATTGATTTTACGTGATTGGGTGAGTAGAAGCCCCCTGTAAGATTCTGTTAGCTCCATTTGGAGGTTCATTAAACGCATTAACGCCTCTCTCTTTTCATTAGAATTTAAGATGATGGATTCTTTTATACTATTATTTCCTCCATTTGATTCAATAGAAAGATCAGTAACTTTCTCGTGTAATTGATCTATATTATTTAAGATATAATCTTTTCTCCCATCATCCCCAAAAATCTCATTTCTGGGTAACCAAAATTCATACGCAGCAACGATCATGTTACGCAACGAATCATTCCTAATGTACTCCAATCCTTTTGATTTTAGCGCTTCATATGCCCCTCCGTTGAAACTAATTTTAATACCAGTATTTGAATCTTTCAGGTTTTCAATTAGCATCGAATCTGCATTGGTGGCTCCACTCTTTAAATAAGAAAGAATGTTGTTTATAGCTGTATCCCGTCTTTGAACTCTTTCTTGTATTCCTTTATTGACAATTGAGTCAGTTTTTAATGCAGCAGATATTTCTTTCAATGCTTTTATTTCATAGATCCTTCCTTTTCTACCTTCATTCCAGTTGTTTAATGAAAGTGCTATCAGAATTCCGATGACAACGAGCACAATTTCACCAATAGCATATCTCATGTATTTGGATACATTATTTTCGTAGGCCAATTGTTGTCTGATTTTTCTAAAGAATTTTATCATTGGTTAACGGTTTTTGATAATGAAGCACAACTACTATGGAACATCACTGTTGTTAATCTGTTTATTGTATCGTTTTAAAAAGTGCTGTTACACCTCCCAATGGGCATAGAAAATACACTTATTATATTGAATTGTCAAATATATCATCCAAAGGATTTTTAACTGTTCCAACATTCGTTAACTTCTTCTACTTCAATCGTATCAAGTTCCCTGCCTTCGAAATGGTGTATAAAATCTTTGCAAAACGAAGTATATGTATAATACCCGGGCTATAACGTTTCTGAATAAGTTTGTTGGTATATCGCACCGCTGCTGCGGTTTTTTAATCTATACCTCAGCCAACGGCTGAAAGTTTGTTGATTTCAATTCTGCCGAAGATACACCGTCCGTAAGCCGACGGATCGGCGCAAGCGGGGTATCACGGGTTATTACCTACACCACACGAAGCCCCGAAACTTCGGGGGCGCGGCAGCGAAGAAAAAAACCCGGAATCAAATACCATTTACAGCATTTTCATCCAGGTTTTTCCTTATTCGTAGGTTACATTTTATTTATGGTAATGTAACAGTAACCGTTTCAATTTCTCCGGTAAAGTTAAACGGAACCTTGTACTCTTTTGTTACTGGCATTCCAGCATCGCGGCCTACTTCCAGTCCTTCAGTCATCGAATAGCGCGTTGGTACGGTTTCATCAATCCGGCCTTGTGCTACCTGCTCTCCATCAACCAGAAGTGTGGCTGTAGCTCCTTTACCGGCTCCATCGCCATCGTAGGCAAAATCAAGTACAAGCGTATGTTTACCTGCAGGAATTGCCTTGCTGGCAGCAACCTCGTATTTGTCTTTAGGGTAGTGCGATTTTGAATAAGCAAAAGTCGGTTTCCCGTCAAGAAGCATCAGACCATAACCGGCGAACCATCCACCCTGAGTGATGATCATTCCCTCGGCGCCTCCACTCGGAATATTGAGTTTGGCAGTAATGGTAAACGAGGTGTTTTTAGTCCCAACGGCAGAACCTTCAGGGATACGGTTTGTACTTCCATAATAAACGAATTCTTTACGACCACGATTGGGCTCCGGTCTGAATTCGGGTGAGGCACGCTCGATATAGCGGTCGTCGAGCGGGAATACTTTGTTTTTCTCGGCCTCCGATTTAAATATAGCGCGAAGTTCTTCCAGTTTCTCAGGATATTCATCAGCTATATTATTCGACTGACTATAATCTTCTGTCAGGTTGTACAGTTCCCAGTTGTAATCGTTAAATGGATCAGGACTGCTTTCGCCACGTCCTTCCCATGGCAGGCGTTTGGGCGTTGTACTTGCAATCCAGCCGTCGTGATAAATCCCCTGGTTACCAATAATTTCAAAATATTGTGTTTTGTGTCTTTCTTCAGCATCGGGATCGTTGAAGGTATAAACCAGGCTCGTTCCGTTCATTGGCACCTGTTCAAAACCGTTGATCGTTTTCGGTTGGGGAATATTGGCTGCGTCAAGAATGGTGGGCACAATATCATTTACATGACTGAACTGGTCACGAATACTTCCGGGATCAATAATATGACCTTTCCACATCAGTGCCATACCGGTTCTTGTTCCGCCCAGGTGAGAAGCTATCTTTTTATCCCACTGGAAAGGTGTGTTCATGGCATGCGCCCAACTGTGCGAGTAGTGATTTTCAAACCACATTGTACCAAACAGATCCAGGTTCTCAACCATATAATCAATATCGTCAACCACACCGTTACCCAGGGTTCCAATCTCGCTGGTCATTCCTAAACCGGTTGGATCTTCTGCACTTGCACCATTATCGCCCATAATGTAAATCACCAATGTATTGTCCAGTTCTCCCATCGCTTCTATGGCTTCCATTACACGACCTACCTGGTAGTCGGCATGGGCGAGCGCTGCGGCGTAGCATTCCATTTCGCGGGCGGCTACCATTTTTTCTTTATCCGATAAGCTGTCCCATTTTTTATAGCTGTCGGGTGTTGGGTTAAGCACTGCATCTTCAGGAATAACTCCAATTTCTTTTTGTCGTTCAAAGGTCATCTTGCGTAAACTTTCCCAACCCTCGTCAAACTGTCCTTTAAACTTATCGATCCACTCTTTAGGTGCGTGATGAGGAGCATGAGCTGTTCCCGGTGTGTAGTAACTAAAAAATGGTTTGTTGGGCCACACCGATTTTTGGTCTCTGATCCATCTGATGGTATGGTCGGCCATATCTTTATCGAAGTGGTAATCCTCTTGATCTAAATAGGGTTCAACCGGCCTTGTATTCTCGTATACCGGTGGCCGGTATTGATGCGCATCTCCGCCAAGGAAACCGTAAAAATACTCAAATCCCAGCCCTGTTGGCCAAAGACTAAATGGTCCGGCCGGAGAAGTCTGCCAGTCGGGTACATTATGGTTTTTACCGAACCACGAAGTTCCGTATCCATTATCGGTCAGAATTTCGCCTATTGTACCTACACTCCGCGAAACCATACTGTGATAGCCCGGATAGGGAGTAGAGAATTCCATAATAATACCGGTTGACGCCACATGGTGGTTGCGCCCTGTGATAAGGGCTGCCCGTGTAGGCGAACATACCGCCGTGGTATGAAAGTTATTGAAACGTAGTCCTTCGTTGGCAATACGATCGAAGGTAGGCGTTGGAATTGGTCCGCCAAAAGCCGAGCTGGCTCCAAAGCCAACATCATCCATCATAACCAGCAGCACATTCGGTGCTCCTTCGGGAGCTGTTATTTCCTTTGGCCAGTCGATGGGATCCGATTCGCCGAGTGATGGCGCAATCGTTCCTACTTCCTGGTAGGGTTCAATGGGTAAATGAAGTCGATCCGGCCACTCTGCAGATTGGCTGGGTGGTTTCTCTCCCGTTTGACTTGTGCAGGAGACGATTGTTGCAATACAAATAAGGATTAAAATTTTTTTCATAATCTATGTTTTTATGGATAACAATTTAATTTCAAAGTGGGTGCTAACAATTATATGTCCCAACTTTTTGTGTAATTCTTATATTTCAGGTACTTATTCAAGCTATTGCTCCTTTTAAAGGTACGAATCCTGCTTAGCAAAAGCAATAAGGCTTAATAAAGTATAACTGAGGTTGTCTAGCCTATGGTAAAGCCAGGGGGAACTATAGATTAGAAGGGAAAGGAGAAAACATTATCTCACCGCTGATGTGTCAGTGTCCGCCAGCTGGCGGACGGGATGTAATCCCTACCTCAGCCGGCGGCTGAAAGTTTGTTGATTTCAATGCTACCGAATGGCACACCGTCCGTCGGCCGACGGATCGGCGCGAGCGGGAGTTAATTACCTCACGCAAAGCTAAACCTTATCATTTCGATTTTGGGCTCTCAAACGAAGAACATCGTTCACCATAAAAGTTACAAGTGTCAGTATAATAATATGAATAACGGTGAAATTCAGTACTCCGTTTTCTACGATATAAAAAATCCAAATTGCAATTATAAAAGCTCCAATCGACAAGCCGGTAAAAACCAGAAATCTGGATCTGAGGTTTTTCATTTTTACTTGTGTCCAACCACTTTGCATCAGATAAATGCAAAAAACAATCAACAACACAAACGCAAACAAAGATTCAAGCTCAGAGTACGTCCAGGAATCTTTTGTAAAAAGTGTCATTATTGCGGAAACAACAATTATAGCCACTGAAAATAGTTTAAGGTAGCCTAAAGTTTGATTAATTAATTTAGTTCTCATATGCATTCTCATTTTGGGTTAATTTGATTTAATACCACGCGAAGCCCCGAAACTTCGGGGGCGCGGCAGCGAGGGTTACTTCTTATACTTAATGATATTACTATTTCTGTAATACTCGTTTTTACTCTTAATGTCATCAACTTTAGTTAAGTTGATAAAACACTTATGAACTGCATTCCTTAATGCTTTATTGTAGAGCAAATTAATATTATCCTTTATCATCGAGCCGGTCTTATATTCTACGTATTCAATTGTTCTATACGAGTCAATTAATTTATCATTATCATCGTTTAAGAAAACTTCTAACTCAACCGTAGCAAAGTATCGGTTTTTGAAAAGACGCACATTGATTTTTTGCATGGAATTTCGCAATATACAAGTTACCTTATAATTCTCTCCTTCATTGGTAAATTGCCGATTTACCCCCTTTATAATTTCTTTTTTGTGCTCTTCTGTTAATTTAGGATAGACCTTATCATGCCAGCCCGGCATTGCAAACAGACCAGGTGTTTTAATCTCTCGCCCCGAAATCTGCTGTCTCAAATCAAATATCTCAATTTCAGGATATTTCCCATGTAGCCGAACTACCCTAATTTCTTTGTCGTTATACACAAAGCTGAGAAACTTATTATAACACCCCGACAGTGTAAGTAGTAGAATAAGCGATAATAAAAGAGGTTTTAGTTTCATGTTAGAAGAATTATTTTGAGAGTAGTTTTACCTGGTGGTTTATGTTTATTTTAAAGTTTGTTGATTTCAATTCTACCGAATTGCACACCGATTGCAAATCGGCGCGAGCGGAGGATTCACATTAACTATAATTTTTCTAAAGCCAATTTTCTTATCTCGATATCCTTATCTGTTTGAGCAATGTGAGAAATTACAGATTGATTCGTTAGCTTTTCCAGTGCTAATTTTCTCATTTCAATATCCTCACCTGTTTGAGCAATGTGAGCAATTACAGATTGGTTGTTGGATTTGCCCAACGCCAATTTTCTTATATCAATATCCTTATCTGTTTGAGCAATGTGAGAAATTACAGATTGATTCGTTAGCTTTTCCAGTGCTAATTTTCTCATTTCAATATCCTCATTTGTTTGAGCAATGTGAGAAATTACAGATTGGTTGTTGGATTTCCCTAACGCCAATTTTCTTATATCAATATCCTTATCTGTTTGGGCGATGTGAGCAATTACGGATTGATTCGTTAGCTTTTCCAGTGCTAATTTTCTCATTTCAATATCCTCATCTGTTTGAGCAATGTGAGCAATTACGGATTGGTTGTTGGATTTGCCCAACGCCAATTTTCTCATATCAATATCCTTATCTGTTTGGGCGATGTGAGCAATTACGGATTGATTCGTTAGCTTTTCCAGTGCTGTTTTTCTCATTTCAATATCCTCATCTGTTTGAGCAATGTGAGCAATTACAGATTGGTTATTGGATTTGCTCTCTAAGATCGATTTTGTTGTACTAACATATTCGTCTTTTGTTATTTCTACTTTTCCTGAAATACATGATGTTAGTGTAACAAGAGTAAAGATTAGAAGTGTAATTGGCTTTTTCATATTTTTGATTTGTTAATAGTCACTTTTTATTTGCAATATGCATTATAACGTTGATTGTATGGTGTCGTAAGGGATTGCGGGCTTCAAACATGTCAAGTTATCACCCAAAATTGATGCGGGTGATACTGCTCGAAAACCGCTGAAACCCTTATGCACTATACACATTGTTGTGGGTAGTGTTTTTTATACTTCGTTTTCCATTTCTATTCCAATACTTAGTAATAAAGCGTTATATTGCTCATTATCTTTTTCTTTGATTTTATCTAGAATGAATTTTGCTGTTTTTTTCATTTCAGGAATATCTATAGGTGTCATACTTCTTTCAAACAACCCTTCCAAATGCGAAAATTCATTGTTGATTCTATCGGTCATTGCCGAAGCTTGTCTATTGTTTCCAAAAAACTTTGTCAGCTTTTCAATATCACTATTAGCATTTGGGTATTTGTAATATAAAAAAGCTTCTAAGAATTTTCGAGTGTTATTTCCAAAGTTATAATACAAATTGTGTTGATTTTCATCTTCAGCATCTACAACCGAACACTTGTAAATTTGGTGGAAAAGAAAATTAAACTCTGTTACATAATCTTTCAAATACCTAGGCATTATATTAATCTTGCTGATTTCATTTTCTCTAGAAATTAAAAAATAGCTGCACTGATTTTTATTCAAAGCACCTGGTAATCGTTTCAAGTATTTTAGGAAATCAAGATTGTGCGTAGAAATGAATATTTGCTCAAATTCTTGTTTTGAAAAGATCTCAGCGTTAATTAGGCTGTAAACAAAAAATATATGATTACTATCCAAGCTTGAAATTGGGTCATCAATCCAAATAATTGGTTTACTCCCTTTCGTCTCGACATCTTCAAGCTTTGCCATGAAATAACAAAACGCTATAAGACTACTTTCTCCCTCACTCAAATGATGAGCTTTGACTCCATTACGAACAATTTCAAATTTTATTTTTTTACCACCAAAATCATCGGTTTCTTCTAATGCTTGTAATGATAGAAAGTCGTGTCCGAAAAAATTATTGAGATACTCATTTACTTTTAGTGCCCCTTTTTCTTCGTCCTTCATCAAACGTTCTTTATCCTCAATTTGATCAATTTGCTGTTTGATTTTTTCTTCTACAACTTGCTTATTTTGTATTTCAATATCAGAAGTTGCCTTCAAAGATTGAATACCTGCTATTGTATTGCCATATTGAATGTTTGTTGTAAAATCGCTGACTTCCCTCAATCGCAATAATCTTTTTGCTTCTGTTTGTTCTGTCCCTAAAGAATTACTGTATTCGTTTGCTTGGGTTCTGAGAGTTTCAAACGCTGTCCAACAATCTTCGAGTTGTTGACTGTAATCTGTGATATCATTATAATTCTTTGGATTGAGTAAATCATCTTTACGTTCTTGAAGCTTTTCTTTGACAGTATTTAATTCAATTTTTATGTTATTAATAGTTTGTTGCCTATTTGTAATCAAAGTGTCCAAATCGGAATGAAATTTTGAATAAAACACATTTTTGTTTATTTGAAGCTTTGAGTCAATATTCTGAATTGAATTTTTGGTTTCAGAAATTAATAAATCAATTTCCTTTTCTAATTTTTCAGATTCTTCATCAAAATGGCTGTCTAGTTCTTTCCAACGCTCCAGTGATATATCGTTACCACAAAATGAACATTTCTCAAGTTTTTCTTTATGTAGTTGACGTCCTTCCTTTACCCAACGATTGAGAATAGCATCTTTTAAAAGCTGATCTATTTTATTGGAACTGCTGATTGACTTCGTTACAAGTTCCTTTGCCTTTAAATTAAGTGAGGCTAATTTTAAATTTGGTTTTGAAATTTCCGGAATATCTGGATTTGCTCTTTCCTGAAGCAAATTAAGTTTTTGGGTTACTTCATCATCAGTTAACGGCTGAAAAGACGCTTCTAAAACAGTTTCAATGTCATTTTTTAACTTGTTAATATTGTAGTTTTGGTCACCATACTTATCAGACTTGTACTTTATTCCGTTAGGATTGTTAGTTGCTTTAGAACTTAATTGGTCGTTTAAAGACCTATTTGCTGTTTGAAATGCTAGCAACGCAGTTTTAGCCGTCGCAGAAACATTTTTCAATTCAAGGTAAAATCCTGTTGCATCTATTCCTTCTTCAATGTTTTCTTTTTCACCTAATTCGTTTTTAAGTTCCTGGATTTCAGCTTCTATTGTAGCATTACCGCCAATTATTGCAAATGGTGCAATGCTTTCATCTGGATTTACTATAAAACGAAGATTGGCTTTTACAAAGTCTTCGTTAAAAACTCTGATTTTTTTCCCGTGTCCAGTTAAATTGTTAGGTGTGCTATCTGCAACATCTGTGATACTAACTTCAAATTGAGGATTCTCATACTTGTCGGATAAGTTACCGGTTTCTAATGCTCTAACAATACGAGAAAGTGTAGTTTTTCCCGAATAATTTCGACCATAAATAATATTGATTGGTTTAAAAATAACAACATTGTTTCCTTTATCTCGAATGGTTGAATTCCAATCAAAATTTTTAAATACGGCAAGATTATTTATCGTTTTAAACTTTGTAATCATCTATTTCTTATTGGTTGAGTCACATTACCCACAACGTATGTGGAACCCAAAACTTTGGGTTATTTCTCTATTGTCACTTTGGGTTATACGCCCATTTTGGGTGTATAACCCAACTTTTTGTATAAATGTTATAGCTGAGTGCGTATTCAACGGTTATGGTTTTTATTGAGAGTTAAAGTTAGCATAATAAAAAAATAAAACAATACGGTAAGTTTTCTGCAACGGCACGTATTCTTACACGTGGCTTGTTTCTTCTTTAGGCTATGGAAAGCCACGCGATAGAATCGCGCGGTAGCGGGGGCTAAAGCCCCACTTTAGAAGCTGAGTGTACTAACCCCGGCATTAATGCCGGGGTTAAGCATAGCGCGTTCTGAACCGGGCTTTAGCCCGTAAGGCTTATTGCAGGCGGGTTTCCGAAAACCTAATATTGAAAAACAGCTAACTGACTGATCCTGAGTGCTCCCCGGAGCTCTATTTGTAACTTTCGCAGGGCTACAACAAGGGGAATTTCTCCACTTCACAGCCATCGATAAACATCACCAGGCGCTTATTTACTTATCTACTTCGTTGGAATTACTTGCATAATAGTGCCATCCTCATTGTAGTATAATTTATCAAAACATATCGATCTGCGAAATGTATGTGGACTTCCTTTATGACCCCAGCCAAATTTTTCCTCTATTTCAGGATGGTTTTTAAAGTATAAGTCAGAATTATGGTAAAACATGTACCATTGACCTTTGTATTCAACTATGGAATGGTGACTTGTGCCACTATTCATTTTGGGAAGGATCACACCTTTGTACTCAAACGGGCCCAAGGGCTTGTCACTCATGCAGTATTTTATCTCACCTCTTTTTCCAACATACGAGAGATAATATTTGCCTTTGTATTTATGCATCCAGGACGCTTCGAAAAAGTCATCTGTTCCTTCGAGCAAATGAACTTCTCCATCATAAGAGATCATGTCATCGTTTAATTTTATGGCATTTACAACCAATTGTCCCATATAAAGATATGCCTGACCATCATCATCAATGAAAACAGCGGGATCAATAAAATCGCGGTTACAAACTACTCCTTTTGATTTGATATGAATTAGTGCTGAATCAAGCGGATCTTCAAAATAGCCATAAGGTTTATCGCTAACGGCAACACCAATCATGCTCTGTTCAACAGGATAATAGAAATAGTATTTCCCATTTCTTTCAATACAATCCGGAGCCCAAGCCATTTTTTCAGCCCAGCTTAAATTTTTCAGTGAAAAAGCCACACCATGATCAGTCCAATTCTCCATGTCGGTGGTTGAAAATACATGCCAGTCCTGCATAAAGAACCAAGAAGCTGTGTCTTCGTCATGTGAGGGGTACACGTATAGCGTATCGTTAAATACTCTTGCCGAAGGATCAGCTGTGTACATATGAGTAATAAATGGATTTTGAGCATAACAGATATTTCCAATTATCAGCAATAAAAAAAAGGAATTAATATATTTCATGATGTCTTTGTTTTATGGTGCACAACTAGTCTATATGTGCACAAAAAGCTTACAATAATTCCAAATAACGGAAATATTATCAACCTTAGGCATACAATATTCAATTTTGTAAAAGTTATTTTCTACTGCTATTTCCGGGCGCGTATTCAACGGTTATGGTTTTTAATTGTGTATAAAGTTAGCATAATAAAACAATACTGTAAGTTTTCTGCAACGGCACGTATTCTTACACGGGGTTTGTTTCTTCTTTAGGCTATGGAAAGCCACGCGATAGAATCGCGCGGTAGCGGGGGCTAAATTAATTTCCATTCTATCGAATTGCACACCGATTGCATCCCGTCCGTCGGCTGACGGATCGGGGTTTTGCCAATCATAACAAAGGGCATCCGTCTTGGATGCCCTTTTAATTCGTATCGGAATAAACGTATTAATCTAATT
Organism: uncultured Draconibacterium sp.; assembly: GCF_963674925.1. Taxonomy (NCBI): domain Bacteria; kingdom Pseudomonadati; phylum Bacteroidota; class Bacteroidia; order Marinilabiliales; family Prolixibacteraceae; genus Draconibacterium; species uncultured Draconibacterium sp. Next base: position 1,180,018 of record NZ_OY771647.1, on the reverse strand, counting down.
TAAACTTCACATACTCAATTTCTCCGGTGTAAGCATAAGGTGCTTTATACTCCGGTGAAACAGTAGAGCCCAGGTCTTTACCAATATCCATGGTTTCGGTAGCTGAATACCTGGCAGGTACTACTTTTCCAATTTTTCCTTCACCAACTTTCTGCCCGTTTACAAACAGCTGTGCCGTTCCGCCACCACCATATTCGGTCGATTCCTGGGTGTACTTCATTTGAATATCCAGCTCTCCTTCAGGTAAAGCAGCAGAGGCCACGTGGTAGTGGTTCATATGGAAGAAGTTGTAATAGTAAACCAACTTGTTCTCTTTAATGTACAGCGAATAACCTGCAGAAGTACCGCCATTGGCAACAATTACACCTTCATCTCCTTTTGTATAGTTAATCTTACTGGAAATAGTATGTGTGCGTGCATATGCAGGAGGCGCACTTCCTTCGGGAACACGCTCGGTACCGGCAAGGTATGAAAACTCGGTTTTCCCCCTTGTTACCGAAGGACGGTTCGGGTTGCTTGCCCGTTCGGCAAAACGATCGTCTAACGGATAAACATTAAATTTTCTGGCTTCTTCATCAAACACTGCCTTTAACTCTTCCAGCTTTTCCGGGTATTGTTCCGCCAAATCGTTGGCCTCCGAGAAATCCTCGTCAATATTATACAATTCCCATTTATTGTCCTTAAAGCCGACAGACCCTGTGAGTTGCCAGGGAATTCCATGGAACGAGGCAGCTACCCAGCCATCTTTGTATATGGCACGATGACCTCCGGTTTCGAAATATTGCACCGTGCGTGTGTCTTTAGCATCGGCATTATCAAACGTATAATTCATCGGAACACCGGCTAAAGGCGTTTGCTCAACACCATTTATGCTGGTTGGCATTTCAACATGTGCCGCTTCTAAAATAGTTGGAGTAATATCAACGGAATGATGAAACTGGGTTCTTTTTTCACCTTTTGCTTTAATCGATGCCGGCCACGAAATGATTAATCCGTTGCGGGTACCACCAAAATGCGAAGGTACACGTTTCATCCACTGAAATGGTGTACTACCAGCCCATGCCCATGGCACTGCAAAGTGGTTTTCATGCTCAGGCCCACCCAAACTTTCCATTTCTTCCAACTGGCGTTCCACATTATCGGGGAAACCATTTTGGGTCATCATATTGTTTAGGGTGCCTGTCATGGTTCCTTCAGCACTCGAACCATTGTCCCCAATTACATAAATCACCATGGTGTTTTCGCCTCCGGGCAAACTTCTGGCAGACTCAATTAATTTACCGACCCAATAGTCGGTATGTGCCAGGAAACCTGCAAACACTTCCATTTGGCGGGCGTACAATTTCTTTTCGTCGGCACTTAACGTTTCCCAGGCAGGAATGGCATCGGGGCGTGCAGTCAATTGCGTATTTTCGGGAACAATACCCATTTCTTTTTGACGTGCCAAAGTATGTTCGCGCATGGCATCCCAACCCTCATCGAATTGTCCTTTAAATTTGTCGATCCATTCTTTTGGTGCATGAAGCGGTGCATGTGCAGCACCGGTAGCAAAGTACATAAAATAAGGTTTATCGGGATTGATGGATTTTTGCTGACTTATCCATGCGATGGCATCTTCAGTAATATCCTCTGTAAAGTGGTAACCTTGTTCAGGTGATTTTGGTTGTTCTACAGGAGTGGTGTTCTTAAATAATTGCGGATAGTACTGACTGGTTTCGCCCCCCTGGAATCCGTACCAATATTCAAATCCAAGCCCGGTAGGCCATTGTTGGAAAGGACCAATCGGACTGGTTTCCCAATCGGGGGTGTTGTGCCATTTCCCCCAGGCTGCCGTGCTGTAACCATTCTGCTTCAGTATTTCAGCAACAGTCCCAACATCTTTTCCCCAAATACTGTTGTAACCAGGGTAGCCTGTTGAAAGTTCGGAAATAGTACCAAAACCCGTTTGATGATGGTTTCTTCCCGTAAGTAGAGCAGCACGCGTAGGGCTACAAATACCTGTAGTGTGGAAACGTGTGTAGGTAAGCCCGTTGGAAGCCAGTTTATCCATAGCGGGTGTAGGTATAGGACCTCCCATAACTCCGGCCTGGCCAAAACCAACATCGTCTAAAAGTACAACGATCACGTTGGGAGCACCTTCGGGAGCCTCGAATGGTTGCGGATAGTCCTCTTCCGAATCTTCGAAAGTAGTTCCAATTTTCCCATGGAATTCGGGCGGAGGATAAGGCAAGCTATTTTCGCTTTCTGCTTGCTTTTGCGGTTGCGGTTGCATGCATGATGCCATTAACGCAAGTAGGAATAAAAAAACAATTTGTTTCATAATCTTTACTGTTTATGCACTTAATCTGTGTGTTACTATATGAATTTTTATTTTGACGATGTATAAGTTAAGAAGATCAGTTCAGAAATGCACCATAAAAACGGTGAAAAAAGTCCATCTGATATACTTAACATATGCTAACCTAAAAAGGTTGAGGGTATTACCATAAAAATAAAAGAGCACCCGTATTGGATGCTCTTTTATTTTGAAAGTCTACGGAAAATCAATAGCAAAATCTGGATTAAAGTTTATAGACTCACCCTGATTGTGCCTTCGACACAATCGTCCCTCTCTGCTGGTAGCTACCCTTTATACACATCTATCACTGAAAGGTTCGTTGAATTTCGTCCGGAAGAACCAACTAGCTTCGATCATTGTATATCGCCGGACGAATACAATTGTTTTTAAGCTAACCCAGAGCGACGTAATTCGTTGAATTACTCTGCTCTGGGCTAAAATAACACGCACTTTCAGTGCTCTTTCTTTTTCTAACAAAAAGAGATAAAATATTAAAGGGCTGAAAATCCGTAATAATTCAGCCCCGGGCAAACGATCCGCCCCATGGCGGAAAGTGTCACCCGGGGTTATTGAAAAGCATTAGAAAAGGCGCAAATGCGAAAAATGATTGAAAATGAAGCCTATCATGCCTTACAATCTATCCCCCAATTTCAGCCTCAATCCCAAATTTTTGGAATATCGCCAACGCCCGGTTTTGTTCCTCTTCGGTGGGCTCTTCCATATTAAACGCGTTGTACTTCGATCCCAGTTTGTTGTATTTGTTAGCTGCTATATTATGGTAGGGCAACAAGTTTACCTCCGGTTTTTTGCCCGGTAAAGCGGCAATAAACTCCGCCATTTCGGTAAGCGTGTTATGGTCGGCATTTACATTGCGGATAAAGGGCACACGTATATTGATGTTCGCACCGCTTTCGGCCAGCACCCGAAGGTTTTTCAGGATCAACTTGTTACTTACGCCCGTCCACTTTTTGTGTTTGCCCTCATCCATCAGCTTTAGGTCGAACAGGAAAAGTTCGGTTCGTTTAGCCACTTCCAGCAAGGTGTCGGTGTCAGCAAATCCGCAGGTATCAACGGTCCGGTGTAGTTTATTTTCGCCACAGGCATCGAGCATCTGTAGCAGAAACTCCGGGTGCATCAAGGGCTCACCTCCCGAAAAGGTAACACCACCACCCGACTGATCGATGTGAATCCGTTCGCGCTCGATGATCTGCATCAGCTCCTCCACCTCGTAGGGCCGCCCCGACATTTCGATGGCTTTTGTGGGGCATACATCGGCACAAATACCACAAAGGGTACAGGCTTCGTAGTCGGTAACAATTCCTTTTGGCGTAAGTGTAAGCGCATCTTCCGGGCACATTTTGGTACACTCCTGCGCGCCAATACATTTCGATTCGGTATACAGCTTTTGTACTCCCGGCGACTGGCTCTCCGGGTTGTGACACCATTTGCAGCTCAACGGGCATCCCTTCATAAACAGGGTTATGCGAATCCCCGGCCCATCGTTAATGGCATATCGTTTTATATCGAATATTAGTGGTTGATTCATCTTTTTGTTAGCATTTCGTACTGAGCCATTTTCTGTCATTTCGACGAGTATGCGAGGAGAAATCTCTTTTAATGTAAAAGATTTCTCAGTTGTGCCTCCTTCGAAATGACAACCCAAAGTTTATTGTCATTTCGACGACAGGAGAAATCTGTCTCTACAACGCATCATAAATCTGAGAATTCAGAAACTTCCAATCAGGATTCCTTTTATCTATCAGGTTTTCCTTTTTCTCTCTTCTCCATTTCTTTATTTCCTTTTCCCTGCCAATAGCGTCATCAATATTTTGAAAATGTTCGTAATAAACGAGAAAATGGCAATTGTATTTTTTAGTAAATCCTGGTATTAATCCGTTTTCATGTTCATAAACTCTTCTTTGTAAGTCGTTTGTAACTCCAATGTAGAGAACAGTCTTGTTTTTGTTTGTAACGATGTAAACGAAATAACTATGGTCTCTCATTTGATAAAAACTTTCAATCTCCTGGAACAGATTTCTCAGTCGTGCCTCCTTCGAAATGACAATTCAAAGTTTCTGTCATTTCGACGATAGGAGAAATCTGATTCAACAAGCAACAGATTTTTCCTCGCATACTCGTCGAAATGACAGTACTATAGCACCTCATTCTGTGTACGGTCAATAACTTCCTGTTGCAGGTCGGCATTCATATCGTTAAAATAATCGCTGTATCCGGCCATACGCACCAGCAGGTCCTTGTAATCCTCAGGACAAGCCTGTGCTGCCAAAAGCGTTGCCGTGTCAACAATATTAAACTGAATGTGGTGACCTCCCAGCGAAAAATAACTGCGGATAAGATGTCCCAGTTTCTCCACGTCTTTATCGCGTTTTAGCAAACTCGGCACAAAACGCAGGTTCAGCAAGGTTCCTCCCGATTTCGACTGGTCGAGTTTCCCCAACGAGCGAATCACGTTGGTTGGTCCGTGTGTATCGCAACCATGCGACGGTGATGTACCATCGGAAATCGATTTCCCCGCAAAACGCCCGTTTGGTGTGGCTCCCAGCACCAGTCCAAAATACACGTGGCAGGTGGTCGACAGCATATTTAAATGAAATACTTCGCCTTTGGTATTCGGCTTTCCTTCAATGGCATCCAGCAGATCGTTGTACACCTGCACAGCAATGGTATCGGCATATTCGTCGTCGTTACCAAAAAACGGTGTGCGGTTCAGAATACGCTGACGCAACACTTCTTCGCCTTCGAAGTTTTTGGCTACAGCGCCAAGAAGGGTTTCCATCGGGAAGGTTTTGTCTTCGAAAACATGTTTTTTCAGGACCGAAAGACTGTCGGTTACCGTTGCCAATCCGGTACACTGTATGTAATTGGTATTGTAGCGCGGCCCACCGTTGTAGTAGTCTTTTCCTTTCGAGATACAATCTTCAATAACCACTGAAAGGAATGGCGCCGGTGCATACTTGGCAAACATCTGGTCGATGTAGTTGCTTACACGTATTTTCTGGTCGACCACAAAATTCAGTTGCTTCAGGAATGCGTCGTACAACTCATCGAAACTTTTAAAAGTCAGTGGATCGCCTGTTTCAATACCGGCCACTTTTCCTGTTACCGGATCGATACCATTATTCAGCGTAATCTCCAGCACTTTCGGAACATTCAGATAACCGGTGAGCAGGTAAGCTTCTTTTCCAAAAGCACCCACTTCGATACATCCACTGCAGCCGCCTTCGCGGGCATCCTGCAGGGTCTTTCCCTGGTTCACCATTTCCTGAATATACATATCAGGGTTAAATACCGAGGGGTAACCGTGTCCCTGGCGGATCAGTTTACCGGCGGCCTGTAAAAACTCGTCGGGAGTAACTTTGGCAATGTGCACCGAGTTACCCGGTTGCAACACATGCAGCTCTTCAATAACTTCCAGCATCATATACGACACTTCGCTTACGCCGTCAGTTCCGTCGGGTTTTACACCACCTATGTTAATGTTGGTGAAATCGTTAAACGTTCCACTTTCGCGTGCTGTAATTCCCACTTTTGGTGGCGCGGGGTGGTTATTTACTTTTATCCAGAAACAGCTGATCAGCTCTTTTGCCTCATCGCGGGTCAGGGCTCCATCGGCCAGTTCTTTTTCGTAGAACGGTGTAAGGTGCTGATCGAAATGTCCCGGATTCATAGCATCCCATCCGTTTAATTCGGTAACGGTTCCGAGGTGCACAAACCAATACATCTGAATGGCTTCCCAAACATTTCGTGGCGCGTTGGCAGGCACCCAACGACACACTTCGGCAATACGTTTCAGCTCGGCAACACGCTTCGGATCGTTTTCGGTTTTGGCCATCTCTTCCGCCAGATCGGCATGGCGCTCAGCAAAAACAATAGCAGCATCGCACGACACATCCATGGCTTTTAGTTCCTCCAGCTTTTCGGTGGCTTCCGGGTCGTTCATAAAATCTAAGCGATTGATATGATCGTTGATCTCCTTTTTATAATCAAGCATTCCCTTTTTGTAGATCGCCCCATCAAGCGCAGTATGACCGGGAGCACGTTGCTCCATAAACTCGGTAAACACACCTGCCTCATAGGCACGTTGCCACTCCTGCGGAACATGATTAAAAATACGTTCGCGCATGGTGCGCCCTTCCCAGTATGGAATTACTTCGCGTTCGTAAGTATCAATATCTTCCTGCGAAATGGTGTATTGTTGCTGATCCCGTGTGTTCAACACATGAAAATCCTCCACACTGTGGCAGGTGAGTTCGGGAAAGGTAGGAACCGATTTTGGAACCGGGCCTCGTTCGGCAACAATCAATTCATCGTCGCCAATGTATATGGTTTTTTGCTTACAAATTTCAAGAAAATTAAGGGCGCGCATCATCGGCTCCGAGTGCTTGCCGTAGTTTTCTTTGTAAAACTTTGTGGTGATCAAGGCACGCTCAATCGACAGCGACTCCTGTGTTTCAACACTTTGTTTGCGCAATCGCTGAATGCGTTCGTTCATGCCGGGACCAATAGCATCAGGATGCGGCGTATAAAAATTACCTTCAGCGCCTGCCGGACGTTCGGGTGTCTTTATGGTTAGTTCGTCTGCTAAAGACATGATTTCAAAAAATTAAATTAAACAATAAGAAAAGAAACAGGGTTAACCTAAGGGACAGATTTTAAGCATACAAGATCCAGCACTCGAATAAGCACCGGTAGCTTACCAGTAGATTTGATATTTTCAATTTCGATATCACTTGACAAATTTAATTTAATGCTGTAAATTTAGTGAAAAGTTAATTACGACATCAAAATAATAAACCATAGCACATACAATTTCAACAAAAAGTCAATCGCCGCATAACATAACTTAAAATAACTAGATCATGTCTGAAAAAAAAGCAACCAACACAATTGGAAAAGAAAACATTGAAACCTACGTAAAAACAGCACTAATTTTCTTAGTTGTAGTCATTTGCTTCCTCATTTTTAAACCATTTCTAGTGCCGGTAATCTGGGGAATGATCATTGCAATTGCATTTCACCCCTTACATATTCGCCTTACAAAACTGCTGAAAGGAAAAAGTGGTTTATCGGCCACAATAATTACACTTGTTCTTTTGGCCATATTGCTTGTTCCCTCCGGTACCTTCGTTGATTCGTTATTCGTAAATGTAAAAGAAATTGCAGGGCATTTGAAAACAGGCGATCTGGTAGTTAATGAGCCCCCCGAAAAAGTTGCCGACTGGCCGTTGGTCGGGAAGTCGATATACAATTCGTGGCATGAATTCGCTGTTGATGTTAAGGATGCAGCCGTACAATTCCAACCACAAATTCAGGCTTTGGGACAAAAAGTACTCGGCTTCTTTAAAAGTTTCATGGGTAGCATACTGGTTTTTATGCTCTCCATTATTATTTCCGGCATCTTTTTAGCCAATTCAACTTCGGGCTATCCATTTATTTACAAGCTTTTTGGCCGCCTGGTAGGCGAAGAAAAAGGTACTGAAATGGTAAACAACTCTAAAAAAACCGTGAGCAGTGTGGTAACCGGTATTTTAGGAACCGCCATAATACAAACGGCTATTATTTCAGCTGCACTTTTTGTATTTAAAATACCACTGGCTGCCGTATTAACACTGGTTACATTTTTCTTTGCAGTGGCCCAAATACCGGTATTTTTAATTATCATACCACTCATCATTTACATGTTTTCGGCAGTTGGCGGAACACCCGCAGTGTTGTTTACAATTTGGGGTATTGTAGGTGCCTTAAGCGACAATGTACTAAAACCCATGTTGCTGGGCCGTGGCCTTAACATCCCCATGCTCGTTATTCTTATAGGGGCAATTGGCGGCATGTTGCTTATGGGAATGATCGGCCTGTTTATTGGTGCGGTAGTTCTGGCTTTAGGCTACCAAATCCTTCAACTGTGGATGAATGATGTAAAAGAAAAGTTGGAAGCTACTGACGTAAAGATCCAGGAAGATTAACCTCAAAAACACATTTATATACGTTCAAACTTTTAAGATAGAAACTATGAATAGAAATTACCACATTTTTACTTTTCTCTTATTTACTTCTGTTCTATTCTTTTCGTGTCATCCGGATTACGATGCCACTGTTGAAGAATTAGACATTGCTGTTACCCAACACGATGAAGACCAGGATTTTTCGCAGCTACAAACCTTCTATATGGCTGATTCGATCATCTATATTAATGATGAAGAATCCAATTCGCTTATCAGTGTGGATCATGCACATGAAGATCATATTTTGTCGTTAGTAAGGCAAAATTTTCTCGATATGGGCTGGACAGAAATTACCGGCCCCACAAACGGTCACATCGATGCAGATGTTTCGATTATGCTTTCAGTACTTGAAACCGATATTAATTATTACTACTACTACTGGTGGGATTGGTGGTACTGGTATCCCTGGGACTGGTGGTATCCGTGGTATGCTGACACATACTATTATCCGGGCTATCCAATTTGGCCGGGCTACCCTACTTATCCTATTGAAGGATATACTGTTGGAACATTATTTATTGACATGTTGAATATGGATGATGTTGAAATGCCTGACCAAGGCGATAGTTCATTTAAAATACCAATGGCCTGGAAAGGATCGGTTATTGGCATTTTGGCCGGATCGGATTCGCGTATTCAGGATCGTTTAACAACTGAAATTAACCAGGTATTTGAACAAAGTCCTTATTTACAAAAATAAATCCAGCAGCTATGAAGAAATATATCATTATATCACTACTGGTTATTGCAACCATTGCCGTAAAAGCACAAGAAGGAACATCAACCTTTGTCAGCTATTTACCCTCAATACCCCTGGGAAAGACTGCTGACTTTAGTAACAATATAAGTCCACGGGGTATTGATTTTGAGGTACAACGATTTCTGAATGAAGAACTTTCAGTAGGATTTAACATCGGCTGGAACCTGTTCCGGGAAAAAATTCCGGAAGAAACTTTTTACTACCAAGAATTAACAATAACTGCGGTACAATTTCGCTATACCAATATTGTTCCCCTACAGGTGAACGTAAAGAAATATTTTATGGGTGAAGGCGATTACATACCTTACTTTGGGTTCGGTCTGGGAACATCGTACAACGAAACGAGAAACGATGTTGGTGTTTTCTCTTTAAACGAAGACAAATGGCTGTTTAATATCGCTCCCGAAATTGGCATGCTTTACGATATGAACTACAAAGCCTGGCTTTCGGTGAAACTAAAATACAACTACGGGTTTAAATCGGGCGATTTCCCGGCTCAGTCGTATTTAAGTTTAGGAGTTGGCATTGGCCTAAAATAAACAATACATAAAGGTTCGGCACTGCCGGACCTTTTTCTTTTAATAATGGTTACTCTTTGTGCTTTCCCACTCCATTGTTGAATCTTCTGCAGCCTGATCATCAGGATTTATTACTTTAACCCTTTCCGGACTTTTTTCCCTGAAATAGATCCAAACCGTAATTTCATTTTTAGCCTTGTTTATTTTTTCAATGTCGACCCGCAATATATTGATACCCGTATCTTGTCTTATTTCTTCCAGTAAAGTTTTATTATCGTTTAAAATGGAATAATCAGATGGATTATAAACCAACAACCTCTTTAAAACATAGTCACGAGGTTTATAGTTTTCCATTATAATTGCTGAAATAATAACAATAAGGTTCGCAACCAATAGTCCTGTAATTGTTTGCACATTAAACTCAACCAGCGCATTTATAATTGAAAGGCCAATAACCAGGAACAAATAAGTCATTTCTTTTAAATCGATAGAAGGCGAGCGGTAGCGGATAATGCCGAAAATGGCAAATAAACCCAAAGCCAGTCCTACGTCAAGACTCACCCGATCGAGCAAAGAAGCTATAAGGAAGATCATCATTCCCATCAGAAAAAAAGTAAACAGGTATTTTACCCTGCTGTTTTTGGGATAGTATATAAACCGGATCAAAAGAAAGATAGAGATTATGTTTACCGTAAGCCGGATTAGAAAATCAGACCAGGGTTCTCCGCTAATATTGTGTAGCTGTATATCTGTCATTTTCTGTAAGTTTTAAAAATCAATGTCTCTACATTCATTTTTCATCTTCCAAATCAGGTTCTTAGGCTGCTTAGCCTGAACGTAAAACTCATTTACAAACGATAATATATTCTTCTTATCCTTCATGTCGAGGTACTCAAATGTTTCAATGGTATTTATTATCTCATCCTTTTTAGCATTGAATAAATCGATAGCCTCCCGATAGTTGTCTTCGTTCGTCTGGCAGTAACCCAGATAATCGCGTTCGGTAACTTTATCTGCTTTGCTCCATTCCTGTGGCATTGCATAGCTGGTATTAACAATTCCTGCGTGGTCATAATCATACGGTACAGGAATAAGGTAATTGGTAACGACATCCATGGATTTAATATACTTCATGTTATGTCCTCCTTTAAATCGCCAATCGGTGTTTCCAATAAAATATTCGTAAAGTGCAACCAGTGTTCCTTCGTCTGGTGATACATCTTTTCCAAAAACCACATCCGAATTTACTTCAATAGCATGAAGTCTTTTGGTAACTAATTCAACGGGCTCAATTAGAAATCCTTTTTGCTGATAGTGTCTTTTTTTCTTCCCGGTGTCGATATAATCAATGTCTAAAAGTCGCACCCTGAAGCTATTATCGGATAAAATATTGTAGATCCTATAAGCCAGGTACTCACGCATTACATAAGCCTGATAACCTTTTGAAGAGTTGCAATGGGTTACCATTTTTACTTTTCTGATCCCTTCCAATTCTGTTTGGTTGATAGGATCGGTTTTAAAGTTCAAATATATTGGCGGGAAAGAACAATGTCCCCGACGAAAATTGCCACGGGCTTTTAACCGGACATCTTTAACGATTGAATCAGTGCCGGTCGGATAAATGGCGAGTTCGGCAGGCAGGTATTCGCCTTTTGCTTTGTGTTTTACAAACGAAGTAATGTCGTATTTTAAGGTAATCTTTAGGGGTTCATCTACATCAAAAAAACCAATGTTATCAAGCGTTTGACCAATTGGTTCGAATAAAGCACTGTCTTTTTCTTGCTGGGCAAAAGTAAAATTAAGGAAGACAACCAGACATAAAACAGTAAAAAGACTTTTCATAATGTTTGAATTGAATTTTCGGTTTTAGTTTAAATTGTTGTTTTAAAATTAATGCATTTTTATCAGAATAACATTCTAAACCAACATTATTAGCTGGTTATCTTTTTTTACACCTTAATTCTTTTGTATCGAACCACACGATATAATTTTTGTATTATTGTATAATACAAAAACACAAATAAATAAAATGAAAAAGTTTAGCTACCTCATTCTGGCTTTGAGTTGTTTACTTGCAAGCTGTGCATCAACCAAACTGATCAATTCCTGGACGGACAAAGAAAATACGCCACAACAGTATAAAAACATAGGTGTTACTGCGCTTTTCCCAAATTCATCGAACCGGTATGTTACTGAGCATGCCATTGTTGATCAGTTAAAAGAAAAAGGATTAAACGGCATGTCAACTGTTGATGTTTTTCCGATGGCAACACAGGCAATTAATTCCGAAGAGATAATGAAACACTCGGAAGCTGTACGAAAATCGGTGGTTACCAAAGTAAAAGAAAACAATATTGATGCCCTGATGATTGTTACACTTTTTGATATGACGAAAGAACAGCGTTGGGTTAATGACCGCAATTTCTCAGTGGGAGGCACTGGTTATTACGGCTCGCCATTCGGGCTTCATGGTTCCTATTACGATTATTATGCTTATTCTTTAGGAACTGTGTACAATAGCGGTTACTACGTAGATAACATCTCCTATTATATCGAGTGTAATTTATACGATGTGGAATCGGAACAACTGATTTACCGGGCACAAACAAAATCTACCAATATTAAATCGGTTGAAGAAGAAGCGAAGGCACTTGCTTACATTGTTGCCAAACAACTGGTGAACAAAAAAGTAGTAGAGAAATAGAAATACACATTTCAACAGAAAAAGAGCAGACATTTTATTCATGTCTGCTCTTTTTTTATTTATCTTCTAAAGCCTCCACGTGTGGCTGGTGCCGGTCGGCTGCGTGGTGTTGTGGCAGGCCGGTTATTCCGGAAATTATTGTATCTCGCGGTTCCCCTGTTTCTGCTGTTAAAATCACGCTCCATCGTATTTGGACGCGTTGCCGGTCTCGCCGACGGCCGCTGAGTAGGTTGCGTCGGTCGGGTTGATGGCCGCTGAGTTGGCTGGGTTGGCCTTGTCGATGGCCTTGTTGCATTGGTATTACCCGATTTGTTTGGCAGATCGGGGCGCGTACTTGGCCGCTTATTCTGCTGTTGCCAGTTGCCGTTATTATCGCGTTGCAAGATGTTTCCATCGCGGTCGGAGTAAACATTATTTGGCCGATTCGATGGTCGTGAAGTCACTTTATCACGGCGGTTTGGCAAATCTCTGTTTCTTACATCACGGGTACTTGCAATTCCCCGGTCTCTGCGTTTATATATATTGCGCGAGTTGTATCGGCCGTTGGCATAACCACCTGCGTAACCCCGCAAATAACCGTCGCGGTAGCCATGATGATAGCCGTGATGATAACCATGACGGTAGCCATGACGATATCCTGCCGGCCCCCAATAACCATAGCCTCCGCCATAATAATTCATATGGAACCAACCGTAGCTAAATCCGACATTAAAACCCCACCCGGTGTAAGGATTGTAGTGAACTCCAAAACCAAATGTCCACGGACGCGGATAATAGTAACTACCATACCATGGACGGTAATAATAACCGGTTCCGTAAAATACACTGCCATTGTACCAGTACGAGTGGCAATACCCGGGCGTATAACCAACATACACAACATCCGGAGTTGAATCGTAGATATAAACATACTTCACATTGTAAACAGGAGCACTGGGCGGTATCTCATCCACCTCTTCCGGACGGTTATCGCTAACTGCCCACGGCCCGGTAGCTTTCGAGGATTCGAACCAGATACCATCATCAACACAGTAATATTTTCCTTTTATTAGTAGCACTGTACTTGCCGTATTAATGGCATATTCCACTTCCGAATCTTCAATTTTTTCAAACTTCGGACTGCCGTCATATTCCACTGTAACTGTTGCCGTTTTACGATCAACAACAGCTGTTTGCGGCATTTGCTGTTCGTATTTAGCTTCGTCAGCCTCGGGTGTTCCCGGAACACTTGCTCTAACTGTTGCAATGGATGCATCCTCCGGAATTTTAGCAAAATCTGCCGGCAAATCTGCCGGCTCCACAAATGTCCAATCGCCATCGGCCAATGTTTTTGAACTAAACCAACGTCCATTCATCAACACAAAATGATGCTGCGAGTTGATATCCATAATTATATCGTTCTCCGAGTTTTTTACATACAGCAACGATGTGCCTTTAATGGTTTCGTATTCAAGTTTGCCATCGGAGCTGATAAGTTCGGCAGGAACATCGCTTACAATTACGTCGGGAATGGCATCGTTACCTTCTACCTCGGGCTCCTCCTTCTGTTTCTCCATCATTTTTTTGGCTACCTTTTCTACCTCTTTGGGCACCGATTTGGTAACACTCCAGCCATCACTCACAATCGCTTGCGAGGTGTACCAATAATCTCCTCCTCTCAGGTAATAATCCGACTTCTGCTTCAATATTAAAAACGGCGTATTCTGAACGTACTCCAGCTTCGACTTTTCTACCGCTTTCAAGATCGGATCGCCATCGATTATTACCAAAACTGCAGGTTCAGAGCGGTAGTATATTTTTGGCGGATTGTTGTTTAAATTATCATTCAGAAGCTCAAGGTTTTCAACATCCTCGAGATCGGCAATTATTCTGTCGAGCGACATTTGCATATCCAGCGCCTCAATATCTGAGATAATAAGTTCTTTTAATTTCTCCAGCTTCGATTCATCTTCCACATCCGGGAACTTAATCACCGGTATTTCCAGTTTTACCAAATCAGCAGTACGATTATCCATATCGGTTAAAAGTGTTGCACTAAACCACAAAGCTCCAAAAATAATGTCGCCATCTTTAGGTTTTACCGACAAGGCCATTCGTCCATCCAGAATATTTTTTTCGAACGATTCCAGTTGTGGTTGATATAAAGTAATAATATGGCTATCTATATCAATTTCGCGCGGCCACACCAGGTTTTCTTTACTGTTAGCACTCAGGGTTGTAAGTGTTGCCAGAATCAGGCAAATAAATCGTATAATCTTCATATTCGAAATTTAAAAATGTTTTAATTCTGAAGGCGAATAATTAAGCCGGCGCCCAGATCCCAATGAACTATAGGTACATTAAAATTTACGCCCCCTGAGCATCCGCTACCACCGGAACCAATTCCACACCAAAAACCGGCTCCATCAAATTCAAGCGGAAGCATTAAGTTGGTAAACAAGCGCAATCCGACTCTATCAGAAAGAAGCAGTTTCGCTCCGGCTCCAATTCCTGCAGAGAAAAGCCAGGCCCGCTCATCGCCACCCGATTTTTGTACATACCTCGATGTACCAAAACTTACTTTGGTAAATGGTACCACCGTTCCCGCTGAAAACTCACGAAGTAAGCCAAACTGGTAGTGTTCTACGGCCAAATCAACAGTTTGTAAAAAAGTACTTCCCTTTGTATCATTTCTTTCATAGCTTATTTCAGCAAACATAAAATCATCGAACTGAACACTAAGCAATCCGCCGTATAGGGCATTGTCTTTTACATTAAAGTACCGGCCGTAATTATCA
Organism: uncultured Draconibacterium sp.; assembly: GCF_963674925.1. Taxonomy (NCBI): domain Bacteria; kingdom Pseudomonadati; phylum Bacteroidota; class Bacteroidia; order Marinilabiliales; family Prolixibacteraceae; genus Draconibacterium; species uncultured Draconibacterium sp. Next base: position 1,164,898 of record NZ_OY771647.1, on the reverse strand, counting down.
ACTTTCCCGGCAACTGTGTAACCAAATATTGGCGTTAACTCAATGGTTTGAGCAAACAGAGCTGTTCCGGACAGGAGGACGAGCAATGAAATAAAAATTTTTTTCATAGTAAGATTTGTGCGATTAAGTTTTTTTAATTTATACAAATCAAGATCGGGCTTTTAATCCTGAATCGCAAATAATAATTTGCGACAACCGCCATAAACAAAAGATCTTTTTGTTATTACCATGCATTGGTGTTAATGGGTATTATTCCTATCTTGTAACCATCTTGAACAATACAGAATAAATCGTTGAAAAAACTAATTAATGAAGAAAATACTGATCATAAGCGCATTTCTTCTAATAGCCAACATTTCGGGAGCACAGGTGCTTATATCGTTGCTGCTTGGCGATAAATTAAATTCGCCAAATATAGAGTTTGGCCTTGAAGGCGGGCTTAATTTTACCAACATCAATGGGTTCGAAAACAATAGAGGTGTTAGAAACTTTAACCTTGGATTTTACTTCGATATCAGAATGAAGAATAACCTGTACCTCTACACCGGAGTACAGGGACTATCCGGTTTGGGAATGGGCAAACTTTCCGCTGCTGATCTTGAATTTCTGGACGCCGATATATATGAAGTGGAAGGAACTTACAATCAAAGAATAAAATCATTTATGGTTCCGATTCTTGCCAATTATAAATTCGCCAATCATATTTACCTCGAAGCCGGTCCGCAGGTAGGACTGCTATACAAAAGCTGGGTTGATTTTACTTCAGACCAGGACAACAAAGACTGGAACATAAAAGAGTACAATTATGATTTAGTGAACTGGTTTAATGGTGGCATTGCATTTGGTGCAGGTTACAAACTAATGAAAGGCGAAGGCTGGACTATTGGAGTTCGCTATTACCAGGGACTTACCAATGTGTTTAAAGATAAATCGGGAAGCTTACATCACTCGCTGCATTTTAAAGTGAATATTCCGATTGGAGTTGCCAAAACAGATGAAACGGAAAGCTAATTAATTCTGATACACCTATAAAAAAGAAGCATACCTGTTTATCAGGTATGCTTCTTTCGCATTTGGCTGAACTGGTCTTATTTTTTCACGGTTCCGGATTCCATTAAGGTTTTTACCAAACTTTTCGAGTAAGTATTTGAAGCTGATTCAGAACCTGACGGATCAACCAGTTCCGATTGCCCCGACCATACAACAGCTTCTTTCACATCCGGCTCATTTACATCGTACAAACGTGTTTCCAACACATACGTTTTCTCCTGGCGATACTGATCGCGGTACATAAAATCGTAGTTGTAATGAATAAAACTACGATAACCGTATCCGTATCTTCCTCCATACATATAAGGGTAATAACTGTAGTCGTTCACCTGTACATCCCTGGTATTCACTTCTACTAAAGAAGTTATTAGTACCGCATCGTAGCCACCGTCTTTTATTCTGTTGCCAATTTCGTCTTCGCTTAGTTCATCTAACTTTTCAACCGGTGTAAAAACATTCAATGCATTAGTAGCATTTATTCCTTCGTCCTTTAACAGATCAACCACGGTATTTTCAAACAGTGTACGCGATTTCAGGTTTTTACTGATTGCCAATACCAATATTTTATCAAAACTCTTGCCTTCAAAATTATCCTTTGTCCAGGTATATTTCATGGTTGTCGAGCATGACCAAAGAAAGGTCAGTGCAATCAAGCTTACTATTATTCTTGTTTTCATCTGTATAAATTTTAATGATTTCTCAGGGTTTTACGATTCCGGTCTCAACCAAAGTTTTGGCCAGTTTTTTTGAATAACTTTTAATAGCCGAATCAAGCGATGATGGATCGGTAAGTTCCGATTGTCCGGACCATACCACATTCTCTTTTCTTGCCTGGTCTTTGGTGTCGTAAAGTTGTGTTTCCAAAACAAAAGTTGTTTCCTGACGGTAATACTCGGGTTCCTGCATATGAATATATCCGGTCCGGATTCGTCTTCCATAGCGATAAGTAACCGGTTGCATGTAGGTTCCTCCTCCTTCGCGTACGTCACGCGAATTGGCATCAACAAGCAGACTTATCAACACACCATCATAGCCACCCGATAAGATCCTGTTTTCAATTTCTTCTTCAGAAAGTTCCTCGATTCTTTCGTCCGGCTTAAAAACTGATATACTGTTTGTTGCACTAATTCCCTCACTTTTCAACTGATCGACCATTAAATTTTCAGCATTTAGTCTGCTGCTATGTGTTTTCGCCTCAACAACCACTAAAATCTTTTCATAAGCTCTTCCCTGGTAATTTTCGTTTTGCCAGGTGTATTTCATAGTTGAGGAACACGACGCTAAAACTAAAACAATTGCAAACGCAAGTAAAAATTTAATCTTCTTCATAATTGGTTTATTTAAATAAGCTACAATCCGGTTGTTTTTATAAATTCATCTGCCTAAGATACTTAAACTATGGCTTTTGCAAAACTCGTGATTTTAATAATGTTTTAACCATTGAATAGGCATGATCCTTTGCACCCGATTCGTAGGAAACAGGATCGATCAGCTCTGACTGCCCTGACCAGATAATGGCATCTTCCTTTGTTGTAGCCGATGTATCAAACAAGCGCGACTCAATAACAAATGACGTTTCCTGCCGGTAATAACCGGGACGATAAGCATAACCATAGCCATAATAAATGTGCCGTGGATAAAAATAAGGATAGGGATGATAGAAACTATCGTAATCATACACTTCCTGCGACTTTACATCAACGAGGCTCGATACAATTACTGCGTCGTAATCTGATGCTTTGATCTTCGACTCAATTCCCTCCTCGCTGAGTTTGTCGATACCAACAACCGGCGGAAATAAGCTCAAACTGTTCTCGGCATGAAACCCTTCTTCTTCCAACGCTTTTACAATCGTGTTTTCGAACGTTGTTCTGGCTTCCATGTTTTGCGTAATGGCTAAAACCAAAATGTTATCAAAACTTTTTGCGGTGTAGTTCTCCTTTGTCCAGGTATATTTCATTGTTGGAACACAGGCAGAAAATAACAAGGTAATAAAAGCTGCAGCAATCCATTTACGTTTCATCCGTTTAAAATTTTCAAGTTTCCAATAAATTACTTTAAAATTTGAGAACGGATGTAACCGCTCCGCTCTCACATAATTCAACATTTTTATTTTGGAAATAAGAATACCAGTACAGCACGAACACCAAATTTCGATTTGGCGGCATCGGGAGCAGCCAGATTAAATCGTGGGCCAATGGCAAACTGCACTTTTTGTTTTCCCATGGCAGTTACCGCAGAAACAATTGGATTCAGCCAAAGATTGGTGGTTTCGGCTTTCCAGTTTTGTGTGAGTTCCATATTTGCACCAATTCCGGCTCCCGATTTCCAGTTATAGGTAAAAAAGGGCTGAAAAAACATGTTGCTTACATCGCCGTCCACGCTCCATATTTGGTTAACAAGCGCGCCTAATGTCATTCCGTTGGTTTGGTAAAGGGCCACTGCCGTAGGTCCAATCCCGAATTTATCAGCCGAAAAAGCATCAGAGCCGGTTGGAAGCAAAAGTACGGGACCTACTCCCCAGGTTATATTCGAAACCTTTGGACTGATAAAACCACTAACCACAGCATCGCCCAGGCCACTCTGACTGCTACCGGGCCCGGTTATACTGTATTGGGTATTTACCGGTAAAATAACGCGGGTAATCAGGTTCAGATTTTCGGAGAGCGATAATGGAATTACCGGTTGAATATTTAAGGTATTCCGCGAACCGTTAAATTCGCCTATTCCTACATCCAAATTATTTTGAAATGGCAAACTGATAAGACTGGCAATCGGATTTGATAATTTTTTTGCCAGCTCTGCGGCATTGCTTTCTGCCTGCTCCTGCCCCGAAACAAAATTTGGGCACGCAACAATCAATGCGAAAAACAACACCAGAACAACACTATTAAATAGTTTCATTTTAATATTTTTAATGAGGTACTTATAAAATTCATTTTTAGCTCTAATTGGCGTAAGTCATTGCAATAACAAGTATGCAGTTCGACAAACCCAACTTCGAAATTGTGGACTCTCTGCGGTATTAGATGTGTTAATCATCTTTGTCCTTTTCCTTACGTTTTTTGCCCCAAATTTCAACCTTTGCCCGTTTGTTGGTTACTACGGTTCCCATCGAATCGTACTCGAGTTCAAGGTCGGTGAGTTTATTGTCTTTCCCGGGCAGATCAAACGACTTCGTAGACATTCCTTTATTTAGCACACCTGCGAGAGGATCGTAATCTTTCTTTTCGCCATCCGACATTTTTACATGAATCTTTTTGATTTTTACCGCTCCCTGCACGCAAGTAATCTTAATTTTAGAAACATTACGTTCTTTTCCACTTAAGGTAACTTTGTCTTTGTCGGCTTTAAAAGCCACATTTTTTTCGCCCAGTTTAATCCAGTCGTCACCGGGTTGTGCCATTGATTGAACGGCAAAAGCCAGAACGATAACGAATATAAATACTACTTTTTTTTCCATTTTTCTATATGTTTTGGTTATACAATGTTCAAAAAACTACCTACAATTTACAAAATCATGTTGTTTATTCCACATCCAAATTTCAACTAAAACCCAAAACGGTAATTATACGATAGTAACAGCGACTTTCTATTACCAATAATTCCGCCTTCTGCCCTGAACTGATGGTGTTTATTTAACTGGTATTGCCCACCAACAATAATATTCCATTTCTGTTTGGGCTCTTTTCGAAGCCGGTACTTAATCACTCCCGAACCATCGGCCTCATCAATTTTATTTACGATGGGAGTTAATACTTTATCAGCAATTAGTTTTTGTGCTATTGTTGCTTCATTGTCATACCAGTTCCAGTAATTAGTTACAATTTCATCGCGACGTGCCCAGGTTTCATCAGGAATAATATCGTTCAATAAGATTGAACCTTCAGTGACTCCTCCCATTTTTATTCGCATGCCTCCGATCCACGGGGCGATATTCGAATCCGGATTTTTTCCCAGTTTAAATGCTCTTCCCAGCCTTCCCGAGAAAGTGTACGATCTTACCGGCGCTTCAAAATTCGACATCATGGTCCATATCCAGTTTCCATCTACCACAAAAAAATATTTGCCTAAACCGCCTGCACCGGTTACACCAAATCCCAGGCTTGTTCCCTGCAGGTTTGAAACCGCTTTTAAGGTTACCGGATAGGTTAACTCCACTTCGGTTTGCGCCCAGGCTTTTCCGAAAATTCCGTACACGTTAAAAAAGGGGAAAACCCATAAATCAGGACGAACGTTTACCGATGTTGCCCGGGCATTTACTGTCCCAAATTCAAGCAATTCGGTTAAATCCAGACTTTCGCTGTCGTTAAAAGCCAGCGATATCTCACGGATATCAATATCTTGTTTTGCCACAAAATAATTAAACATTCCCCCTGCCGGGTATGGTATATTAAAACCCCGCTCGTAGGCTTTACTACCTAAAATCGGAAATTTATAAGGGTAGTCGGCAACAAGCGAATCGCGTTTCTGCAACTGGGAATATTGGCCATAACCCGTTTGTATGAAGCCGGCCCAAATAATTAGAAGAATTAATACGCTGCGAGAATTGTTCATAACTTAGAACTTAAGGAACACATTTTGAATAAATCGGAGTTTGCTTTTCTAGAACACTTCGTTTATTCCAAAATAAAATCCCTGGGCACCGTATTTCCCAAAGGCATAATCAATGCTGAGATTGGCACGCGATTTTTTGTTAATCATCACCCTTAAACCGGCTCCATAACCGTAATCCAGGTATTTAAACAGATTGATATCGGCATTGCGGTTGCTGGCGGTTGTTGAGTTTACAAATATCACTCCACCAAAGGTTTCTTTTGTTTTTTGCAAGGGGAAACGATATTCTACCTCGCCATAGATCAAATCCTCTCCGCGAAAACGCCCTTGTGTGTAGGCACGTCCCGAGCGCCCGAATTGGTCCCAGCCAACGGCAGGCAAATCAAGGTAAGGCACCTTGCCCGAAGTAACAAACGAGCCATAAGTCCAGAATCCGATTAAGTGCCGTGGTCGGTCCTTATCGAGATGAAGATAATCGCGGTATTCGAGCCACAGCAACGACGAACTTTTTGTACTTCCCAAAAACTTCGGATTAATCCTGATATTGGCAAAGACATAACGTCCGCTGTATGGATTTACCGCATTATCGCGGCTGTCGAGCAATGCATTTAATGAAATTCCTGAAAGCGTATATTTATCGGTAGGCAGGCCACTAATTGTCTGGTAGGTATAATGACTGGTAAGAACCGGCTCTTCAGCCCCAAGATCGAGCAGGTTGTCTTCAATTTTTGAGTGCATATCGAGATGATACCCAACTCCCAGAAAGTAGCGTGTATCACCCATGCGTTTTAAAACTGTTTCGTGAAAACGCAGATAGTTAAAATCCATCATCTGAGCATCAGAAATCGGGCTGCTGAACAATCCATCGGCGTATTCAATCCCGGTCCCAACCGGTTTCCCCGATTGTGGCCCGGTTCCTAAACCATAAGTAGGTTGCGAGGTAATAAAATAACGCCAGTCGCCCATTAGGTTCCAACTATCGCCATCGAGGAAAATATTGGTTTTGGCTGTAAATAGAAACTGCTTTTTTGTGGTATAAATTAAGGTTCCCAAACCTGATGAAATACTCGTTTTTTCGGGATTTCCCATAAACCAGCTGGCTCCTGGAGCAACACCCAGCAACCATCCGTTACCCGGGTTGTAAGCAATGGCGGGTAAGGGAACTATCGACAAATTCTTTTCCGATTTATCCTTTTTTTCTTTTTTCTCTTTGGTTTGAGCAAACACAACACACACACTTAAAACCAAAATCAAGGCTATAGCTGTTCTTTTCATTAATCAGGGTTTTAATCCACTTTTTTCATTACCATCAAAACTTCGCCCTTTCCGTCAAAAAGCGTAAGCTTCAAGTTGGCTATTTTATAACTACGAACCTGTGGAATCAGCTTATTAAATTTGTCAGCAACAGTCATATCGGGACACATTTTTCGGGTGCCGGCCAGGGGACCAAAAACCAGCTCGTTGTTGGTTAAAGTTGTAATCTCCCCCGTAAAATTATTGCAGCCGTCGGTTCCCATCGCCTTCATTTCCTTGCTGTTTATTTCCAGATGTGGCGCTGTGGCAGCGTCGGCGACTGTTTCTCCGTCAACAATTTCAGCTACCCAAATGTCATTCAACAAAATTTTTGCTTCTGTGCCTTTAGTAAATTCCAGCAATTCAGTCCCTTCATTGTCAGTAAAGACCAGGTTATTTTCTTTCAACTTGTATTTTTTCACGGCGTTTAAAGCCTCGTTAAAAGCTTTTGAGATCGTCATGTCAGGACACATTTTCTGCGTACCCGCAATGGTTCCGAATTCAATGGTACTTTCGCCAATTTCAGTAATTTGCCCGGTAAAATTATTGCAGTTATCAATGCCGGTAATTTGCATTTCACGAATATTAATCTGCAAATTTGGTAGTACTCCGGCACCAAGCGAACGAGGCAATTTTATTACCGAACCATTTATTTTTAGCGCATCCCAGATGCCGTCCAAAGCTAATTTTCCATCTTCTCTTTTTTCCAGCACTTCCACCAAAGTATATTTAATCGACGAAGCATCAGCAGGAACATTTTCCAGCTGCTCCTCTTTTACCTTCAGCTTGTAAATAAAACCGGGTTCGTATTCAAAACCTTCAATTTTTGAATAGAAATTGGTCCACTTGCCGGGGTCAGGAGTTTCGCCTTTTTGAACCAACATACATTTCATCGGGCCCACGCCAACACAATCAACCTTGTAACTGTTCACCCAATATATGCTTGCTTTTTCCGCAGGATTACAGCCCGCCAAAAGCAATATAATTGCAAAGACTATCGTGTATCTCATATTTTATTGATTTAATTTTATGACTACTACATCCTGCCTCCACTGTATAAATCGAGGCTTACATGCGGATCAAGTTTGGGTCCGTGCGGGCCAAAACGAACATCAACACCGGCATTGGCTCCCCAACGCATGTTTGAACAGGCTGAGAAGGTAAATCCGGCTGCCAAAATCACTAAAACGATGATTATTTTTATTCTTTTTTTCATAACGATTATCTTAAAATCCATTGTTGTATTGTAAACTGTGCACCGGTTGGATCCATTAAAACAGCCACCGTTCCTTTACGTATCGACTGTGTGGGCTCCATCATTACATGAGCGCCTGCAGCTTTGGCTTTTTCAAAAGTGGCATTCACATCTTTCACTTTTATGTAGGGCATCCAGGCACTTCGGGCACCTTCAACGGGATTACCGATTGCTCCTGAGAATGTATTATTATCTTGTTTAAACATAAAATACGGGACTTTTGCAGCTTTAACTTCTTCCGTTTCACTGCTTGTAAGGCCCCTGTAAAAACCGAGCGATGCATCAAGATCATTCGTCCACAATTCGTTCCAAAGCCAGGAATTCATTTTGATGTTTCCGGCTCTTTGTGGCTGTGGATCGCCGCTTTCTGAGTGCAAAAATGCCACAAAAGCACCTTGCGGATCCTGGACCAAAGCGGTTTCGCCACGGCCATCGAATGCTGCTTTCTTAAAAATCGTTTTGCCTCCACCCGAAGTATTGTACGATATAGCGGCATCAACATCGGGCACCGATATCGATGCGATCCATTCGGCAGCTTTACCGTACTTATCGGCCAGTTTAAACATTCCGCCAATTGGTATTCCTTTGTTTTTTACCACATAATACACATTACTGCCTGTGCCCAGGGTTTCAAATTCCCAGTCAAAAACTTCAGAATAAAAATCTTTTGCAGCTAAGGGATCATAGGTTGCCAGATCGTGCCAAACGAATTGCCCCTGATTATGACTATTAGTTGGTGTTTGCGACACAGGAGGAAAAGTAATGGCCGAATTACAAGCCATTAAAATTATTGTTAAAACAATAATTGTGGAGATTACTTTTACATTTTGTTTCATTCGTTTATTTTTTTGTGCTAAAGTGCTTATTGGTTTAATAAGTTCGGAAGATTTACATAGAAAAGCAAATGTTTCTATTGCCTTACAAAAAGAAATTTTCGTGCTCGTCGGGCTCTTTTATTCAGCAAAAATCTCCTTAAAATCATCTCTCATACTCACTACATACCAGCCTTTTTCAGCAGCATCTTCCACCGCTTTTTCCGTTCCGTGCATGTAGCTGTATTCACGGGCCTCATCGTCGTGGTGCACCAAAATTGCCATCGATGGTTTATCGTTCGACAATGTAAATTCCATCATCTGGTAATCGCCATCGCTGTTCCCGGCAGCAAAAATAGGTTTACGTCCAATATGCAACTCAATATTTGCAGGCTTTACCTGTTTGTCGTTTGCCGACTGGATCTTTTTTGTGCGGATCAGGTAGGTACCGGTGTCATCGCTAACATACTCAAGTACTACACTACTACCCACTACGTTTTCTTTTGGGATGTTATAAACCTCTTCCGAAACGGTACGTACGGACGTGATTTCGCCTCCGGTAACGATGTATACCTTGAAATCATTTTCCTGCAAATAATTTACCAGCTGCACCATTGGCGAGAAAGTCATTTCTTTTAAGGGACGATTAAACTTGCTGTGTTGAGCCGAGGATAAAGTGTGATATACAAAATCTTTGTAATCTTCTTCTTTTTGACCGTCGTGGGCACCAAACAGTTTGTCGATCAGTTCGTTGTTGTCGTAATCACTTAACACCGAAAGATCATTTTGGGCAATACCACTGAAGAATTTATCTTCTTCCCACTCCGGATGCTCAGGATACTCGTTTTTCACATAGGCCAGCTCCAGTTCAACAGGAATGTAAAGCGGCTTTTCGCACCACAAAGTACCGTCGTTATCAAATACCGCTATTCGGTCTTCTACCGCTACAAAATCGGCGGAACTTTCATCGGTGACATTCGAAACAAATGTTGAAATGGCTGTTTTAACTTCGCCGTCGTTCCATGACGAAAGCGGATCGCTTTTTACTTGTTGTTGCTGCGGTTCGTTTGTATTTGAGCACGAAACCAGAAATAAAAAAGCAGCAAACAGAAGGATCATTTTATTGCTTGTCTTCATATCGATAATAGATTAATAACCAGCGCGCCAACTGTGTTTTAACGCAAGCCTTTATTGTTTTTGAAGTTTCGAATAAAAAGGGCACCCGTTTCGATGCCCTTTTTATTAATGTTATTCGATGTTATTGATTTACCGTTTTCAGCATTTTATTGAAGTCGTCGAACTGTACCGACATACTTTCCTGGCTGGGCGGAAATTCCTTAAATGTTTGTAGAAACTCTCCCAGGTGAACACCAACCTGTCCTAAAATCCAACTTCTGTTTTCGGCCCATTCATCATAACCCCGAGCTTCGTGGAATCTTTCAAATGGATCCAATTTCAGGTTAGTAATTATTGGTGTAGAAAGCGCAAGCTGAGGAGATCGAAACCAATGTTCCTGATCACGGAACAAAACCTTCCAGTCGCCGTAGCGCATACCATGCAATGTGGTTTCGGTGAAGTAATAGAATTCCTTACGATTACTTTTTCCATTATTCAACAGGATATCAGACTGGTCGTAGCCATCTAAATGAACTCTATAGGTTTTGCCTCCAATGGATTTACCGGTAAGTAATTCTTCTTTCAAGTTGGGTTGACCAAGCCACGACATGATTGTTGGCACCCAGTCTTCCATGGTCATAAATTCACCGGTAGCTTTTCCTTTGGGAATATGACCGGGCCAGCTTACCGCCATCGGCACACGGAAACCACCTTCCCAGCCACCAACTCCTTTTTCGCCATGGAAAGGTTGGTTACCGCCATCGGGCCAGCTGTTAGAGGCTGCTCCGTTGTCGGTTGAGAACATTACAATTGTATTTTCATCTACTCCTAATTCTTCTAATAAATCTAATAATTCACCTACATCATCGTCTAATTCTTTCATACCATCGGCATATAAACCGTATCCTGTAATTCCATCGTAATGTTCATTCAGATTCGTTCTGTAGTGCATACGGGTCATGTTGTGCCAAACAAAGAATGGTTTGTCATCTTCAACTGCATCGCGAATAAAGCGTTTCGATTCTTCCAACACATCCTGATCGAGATTGCGTTGAACCTCTGTTCCCCAATCTCCAAGATCTTCAATTTTTTGTTCGCCATTTTCCAATGCCCACGAATGGATAACTCCCCGTTGTTTCAGGTTAAGTTTCTCTTGCGTGGCCTCATCCTTCGGGAAATCATATTGCTCGGGATATTCGCCGGCGTTCAGGTGGTAAAGAATCCCATAAAATTCGTCGAATCCGTGTGCTGTTGGCAAAAACTCGTCGCGGTCGCCCAGGTGGTTTTTTCCAAATTGTCCGGTGGCATAACCCAGCGGTTTCAGCATTTCAGCTAAGGTTGGATCTTTAGCCTGCAAGCCCTGCGGAGCCCCCGGAAGACCTACAGTACTCAGTCCTGTACGCATTGGGTATTGCCCGGTTATAAATGCCGCTCTTCCGGCTGTGCATGATGCCTGCGCATAGTGATCCATAAAAATCATCCCGGCATCAGCAATCTTATCGATATTGGGTGTTGTACCTCCCATCATTCCGCGGTGATAGGCTGAAAGGTTCCACATGCCAACGTCATCACCCCAAATAATTAAGATGTTGGGTTTTTCACTTTGTGCTTCTGCCTTCCGGGGCACACAAATCACTGCCATTGCAACTAGCAGGATAAATACAATCCAGCTACCTGTCCGTTTTGTTTTAATTGTAATCATAAATATGGATTTAACATTATTGGATAAAATTGTATTTTCTTTCAAGTTATAAATTATTGAAACCCAAGTCAAGTCTATTTATAATCATAGGAGAATATTATCTACTGGTTATTTTTACTATGTTCTGAAATAACTAGAGCGCCAACTGTGTTTTTAACGGAATTTGAAAGAGCCAACCATCATCAGCCCGTCTAAAAGCCAGGTCTTGTTTTTGATACTCGTTTTAATGCTCACCTTTTTTGTTTTTTATATTTCGAATAAAAAAGGGCACCCGTTTCGATGCCCTTTCTATTAGATTCTTATTCAACTTCTTTATTTACCGGATCCAGCTTCCATAAAGCTATTCATAATTTGTTCGAGATTGAACGAAGCCGGTTTTTGTCGTGGTGGATAATCGGCAAATGAGGATATCATTTGTGCAGCATAAGCCTGTGCACCAACCGCAATAAATTGCGCCCGTTCTTCCATCCATTCGTAATACGAGTTTGAATTGTGCTGCGCTCTTTCGAACGGATCCATACGAAGATCAAAGATCAGAGGTATACGAAGCTGCACGAAAGGATACATCCAAACGCCAAAGGCTTCTGATTGCTGTTCCATAAACACCACTTTCCAACGTGCATAACGCATGGCTACCAAATCGCCGTCGTCGCTCCAGTAAAAGAATTCGTGACGTGGCCAGTTCGACAAACCGTACTGATCTTTTGTCACTTCTTTTTCCCCGGTTAAGTAGGGCAACAGGTTATAACCATCTAAATGTACGTTATAAGTTCTGTTAACTCCCTGGTAACCATTCAATAGTTTTTCCTTTATATTCGGTTCGCCAACAGCAGCCATTAAAGTAGGCACCCAGTCGTTTCCGGCTACAATCTCGTTGGTAACACTACCGGCTTCAACTTTACCCGGCCAGCGCAACAAGAAAGGTACACGATATCCACCTTCCCAGTTGGTATTTTTTTCTCCACGGAAAGGAGTGATTCCTCCATCGGGCCACATATTAAAGTGAGGTCCGTTATCGGTAGTATAAATTACTATGGTATTTTCGGCAATACCCATTTCATCGAGTTTATCCAGAATCTGGCCGATCTGGTCGTCGTGTTGCATCATTCCGTCGGCATAAAAATTTAATCCTGATTTGCCTTGATACTCTTCCGGTGGGTGAGTAACGTAGTGCATACGCGAGGTGTTAAACCAGCAAAAGAAAGGTGTTTCACTTTCCACTTGTTTTTCCATAAAATCAACCGCAGCATCCAGGAATTCCTGATCAACAGTTTCCATACGTTTTTTAGTCAGTGGGCCTGTATCTTCCACTTTTCCATCAGCATAGGAGTGAATGACACCACGCGGGCCAAACTGTTTTCTGAAATTTGGATTTTTAGGATAATCCGAATTTTCAGGAGCTTCTTCCGCATTCAGGTGATAGAGGTTGCCGTAAAACTCGTCGAAACCATGCTCGGTAGGTAAAAATTCATCGAGGTCGCCCAGGTGGTTTTTACCAAACTGTCCGGTGGCATAACCCAGCGGTTTCAGCATTTCGGCCAGTGTTGGGTCTTCGGGTTGAATACCCAGCGTAGAGCCCGGCAATCCCACTTTAGTCATTCCGGTGCGCACCGGCATTTGACCGGTAATAAAGGCTGCTCGTCCTGCGGTACACGACTGCTCGGCATAATAATCGGTAAATTGCATTCCTTCGTGTGCAAGGCGGTCGATGTTGGGGGTTTTATACCCCATCATTCCTTTATTGTTGTAACTTAAATTCCAGAAACCTATATCGTCGCCCATAATAACGAGGATATTAGGTTTTTCACTTTGTGCTTCTGCCTTCCGGGGCACACAAATCACTGCCATTGCAACTAGCAGGATAAATACCATCCAACTACTTGTTTGTTTTGTTCTCATAGTAATCATAAATATGGATTTAACATTGGTAGAAATTTATAACATACAAACAAGTTATGGCTTATTTCGTCTCAAGTCAAGTCTGGTTATCTTAATTTTATGGGCAGAATATTTCGGGATATGGTTTTAGGTAAAGAGCCGCCCAATTGGGCGGCTACACTTAAACCACCCTTATAACTTGCTGATTACAGGCCTCCTGCAGCCATGTAATTGGCCGGCAAACTTTGTGGCAGGCTTGCTGCAGCTGTGTAAGTACGAATAATTTTTCTGGTACCCCTCTCGCAGAATTGCAACAGGCCAAAAATTTTGCTGAGACCCCCTATGCAGTTCTGCAACAAGGGTAAAATTTTTCTTAAACCGGTGTAGCACAACTGCAGTAAGCTTACAAAATTTCTTGCTCGCACACTTTAATAGTGTTGCTTGTTAAATTCCGGGATGACTCAGATGCGATTTAAATGCGGCATTGCAAAAAATGCTACAGAACATAATCAACAACATTGACTTAAGTAAACAATACTTCCAGTTTACGAGCGACTTTAAAAGTCTGCTACTGCTGCTTACACCGGCCGCCATACATTCGGAGGCCGAATATGTCGAGTTTGACGCCCTGCTCACAAAACTAGACGACGAACTGAGGGTTGGGTGCTTTTTATTTCAGCAACAGAAATTTACAGCACTTCAACCTAATTACACTTAACCAGCATTAAAAGAGCGATTATTGTATATTATCTTTTACACATCTGAATCCGGTGTGGCTCATTCCGGTATAAATTTCACCCGGCATGCGTGCTGCCACCCGGTAGCTCGAACAATAACTGTCGTTACACAGAAACGATCCTCCGCGAATGGTTTTTCGTTTGTCATAAGGATTTCTGGCATCGTTACTTTTTTCCGGTCCTTTCGGATCGGTTGTAATTTGATTGGTTGATAAACTTTTGTAGTAGTCCATATCGTACCAATCGGCTGTCCACTCCCAAACATTTCCCGCCATATCGTACAATTTGTATGGATTAGGAGCATACGTTTTTACGGGCGAGGTACTGTAAAAACCATCTTTTTGAGTATTCACATTCGGAAAGTGTCCGTTCCATGAATTGGCTTTGGGTGAGCCGTCTTCAATGTGTTCGTTTCCCCACGGGTAAATATTGTTTTCCAAACCTCCGCGTGCCGCGTATTCCCACTCTGCCTCCGTGGGCAAACGTTTTCCGGCCCATTTACAGTACGCCACGGCATCGTTCCAGCAAATGTGTACTACCGGATGATTTTCACGGCCCTCAATTGTACTTTCAGGTCCTTCAGGATGTTTCCAGCTGGCACCAACCACCCAACTCCACCACTGTGAAAAATCGTTTAGCGGCACAGCCTGCGAGGGTGGCGTAAAGACCATCGATCCGGCTTTTAGCATTTCTGCCGCCGGTTTTGGCGTACCCGGCGGAACCTGTGTTTTCATTACTTCCCAGTCTACATCCTTTTCGGCCTCGGTAATGTATCCAGTTTCATCAACAAATTTTTTGAACTGCGCGTTGGTAACTTCATGCTCATCCATCCAAAAACTGTTCACCTTTACGGGGTGTTTCGGATATTCATCGGGACGGGCCTGGTTATTGTCGGCCCCCATTTCAAAAGTACCTCCTTGTATAAAAACCATTCCTTCGGTTCCGGTAGTTTGCGGAACAATATCCGATGAATCGGGCTGTACAAAAAAGCGTGATTTGGAATTTACATTACAGCAGGATAACTCCTGCTTATCCTCAACAACCGTTGATTTTGATTCTTTTTTTGAGTTACAGCCAACGAACACTACAAACAGTGAAAAAAGCAAGGAAAATAATCGATACATTTTGTCCGGTTAGAATTTCTATCTATAACCTAAGAACAAACAAAAGGTTTAGAAGTATTTTATTAAAAAGTAAAGGCCGGTTCAACAACCGGCCTATTATGAATGTGTTTCTCTTAATGCTTGCTAAAGTCTATATACAGCACATTAAGTTTAACCTTTACAAGGTACAACAATTATGAATAAACACCCATGACAAATCGCATTTATTTTGCACTAACTAACTACATGTCAGCTATTAACAATAATTAAATTATATAGAATATTTGTAAATACTGGCAGGTATTTAATCCAAAGCACCTGTAGATCAATCGCTAATGTTGTTTAATACCTCCACTAAAAAGTATATCCGACTGTGAGTCCGTAGCGAAAAGATAATGTTGAAAAACTTGTACTTCTGTCTCGCAAGTCAAAACGAAAATCACTGTGCACTACATCAAATACGCTGAAATTCTGCAGTGCATCGTTTAAGTCTTCATAAAACTCTTCGGGTAATTCCGTTCTATTTTTCAACTTGTACCTATGATTACCGGTTCCCGGGCCAAAAATCAGAAAATCAACAGTGAACCTATTGTTTAATGCCAGCTTATAACCAACCATTAAACCCACCGATAAGATATTGATATTTACATCCATATCCAGGTCATATTCATTCATCGCTGTAGATATATACGCGCCGTTAATACCAGAGGAAAAATGGAAGTATTTTGCATATGCGCCAAAATAAAAGCCATCGAGCTGATACTGTTGAGTTTTATTCAGGTAATACCTGATATCAGGAATGAGTTTCATGCCTGAGTAAGTAATATCTCCTGTTTTTAAACGTTCTCTGTCAATTCCCGAAATAGTTATCAAACCCTCCTTGGTTTTAAAAGCCGAACCCAACCCAACTGAAATATGATCTGATAACTTTCGCTCGTACCTGAATTGATAACTACCATCGATTAAATCTGTCACAACAAGGCTTATTTCGTTGATACGAAATACGGAATCTTGTTCTAATCCGGTTCCTTTGTCTTGAGCACTTGTACCAAACATAATTGTAATGAGAAAAATTACAATTAAAAGTTGTCTTTTCATTTTAATCAGAATTAAGTACAGATGAAATCGTAAATCTTATCAAACTAAGCTAAAAGATACGGCTTTTCAGGAATGTTAACAAACTTATATATACGAAGAAAGGGCAGTTCAACAACTGCCCTTTTACTAATGTTAACCCCCAAACACACATCGTGCTGAACGCACGACAATACAAATGAACAAAAAAGTATTTAGTTATCAAAACATTGATAAATATTTTTTGCCTTTTTAAGCTTTTTTTAGAATTTTTCTGTCTCGGGAGCTGCATTTACAGGTATGCAATGTGTCTATTTTACAGAAGCTTTGCTAATGGCAGCCTTTTTATATCCTTTAGAAAAATTGTAGCTTTGATAGCAATTCGAATAATTTAAACCAATAGCATGAAAACACTTATTTCTGCAATTAAAGAATTTGGTAAAGATTTCCCGGCTGATTATTCCATTCCCAAACGTAAATTGGGTAAAACGAATGAAGAACTTTCGATAATTGGTTTTGGAGGAATAATGCTGAACGACAATCCACAGGAATTTGCCAACGTATTGGTAGCCAAAGCTTTTGATTTAGGTGTAAATTATTTTGATGTGGCTCCCAAATACGGCAATGCCGAAGATCGTTTGGGTCCGGCACTTAAACCCTACCGAAAAAATACCTTTTTGGCCTGCAAAACCCGGCAACGCGATGCCGCCGGTGCACAAAACGACCTGGAAAACTCGCTGCGAAAATTACAAACCGATTATTTTGATCTGTACCAGTTGCACGAGCTAACTACCGATGATGAAGTTCAAACTGTTTTTGGTAAAAACGGCGCGCTGGAAACACTGGTAAAAGCCAAAAGGGATGGCAAAATAAAACATATTGGTTTTTCGGCACATTCGGTTAAAGCAGCTTTATTTGCGCTGAAAAACTTTAATTTCGATTCGATACTTTTCCCTATTAATTTTGCCTGCTGGAATGCCGGCGACTTTGGACCACAGGTTTATGCCGAAGCCGAAAAACAGGGTATTGGGATTCTGGCTTTAAAAGCTATGGCACTTACCACATTTGGCGAAAAGGAAGATCTGATTTTTAAAAACTGCTGGTACCAACCCATCGACGATGAACGCATTATGAAACTGGCACTTCGTTATACCCTATCGAAAAAGGTAACTGCCGCTATTCCTCCGGGTGAGTACACCTTGTTTTTAAAAGCTTTGGAGTTTATGCAGGATTTTAATCCTATTGAAGAAGAAGAAACAAAAGAGCTGCTGGCTCTGGCCAAAAATACCAGGCCGGTGTTTATGCATGGCTGAAAAAAACAAAAGGCCACTGAAAGTCAGCGACCTTTGTAGTCCCGACGGGAATCGAACCCATATCTACAGTTTAGGAAACTGCTATTCTATCCGTTGAACTACGGGACCATAAATGTGGCGCAAAAGTAGTTAAAAACCTGAATCCCGGCAAATCAGTCCAAAATATTGTTGCCCTGTTCTTATTCACTATAATCTGAATCATTATCTTTGCACCTCAGTTTAAACGAACAAGGATGTTAGACAAAATCAAAGCATTACAGGAAGAAATCGACGCTATTGTAGCTTCAAGCAAGGAAGAGGTAGAGGAGCTGCGCATAAAATACATCAGCAAAAAAGGATTGATCGGCCAATTATTCAACGACTTTAAAACTGTTCCTGCCGAACAGAAAAAGGAAGTTGGACAGGCCATTAATACGCTTAAAACTTTTGCTTTAGAAAAAATTAACACACTAAAAGAAGGTTTTGAGAACAATGGCAGCGAAACTTCCGGACAGGATTTAACCATGCCCGGTGAGCCGATGAAACTGGGAACACGTCATCCGCTTTCGCTGGTAAAAAACGAGATTATCGGAATTTTTGCCCGCCTTGGATTTACCGTTGCCGAAGGGCCTGAGATTGAAGACGACTGGCATGTATTTTCGGCTTTGAATTTTCCGCCGGAACACCCTGCCCGAGATATGCAGGATACTTTCTTTATCGAAAAAGATCCGGATGTGCTTTTGCGTACCCACACTTCAAGTGTTCAGATTCGTGTAATGGAGCGCACCGAGCCGCCTATCCGTGCTATTTTCCCGGGGCGTGTTTTCCGTAACGAAGCAATTTCTGCACGTTCGCATTGTATTTTCCACCAAATTGAAGGTTTGTATGTCGACGAGAATGTTTCGTTTGCCGACCTAAAACAAACGCTGTTACAGTTTGCCAAAGAGTTATTTGGCGAAGAAACAAAAATCCGTTTGCGTCCATCATACTTCCCATTTACCGAGCCAAGTGCCGAAATGGATGTAAGCTGCTCGATTTGTGGAGGCAAAGGATGTAACGTTTGTAAATACACCGGCTGGCTCGAAATTCTGGGCTGCGGAATGGTTGATCCAAATGTATTGGAGCTTTGTAATATCGACAGTAAAAAATACACAGGCTTTGCCTTTGGAATGGGAATAGAACGTATAACAATGTTGCGTTACGGAATTAAAGACATCCGCCATTTCTTCGAAAACGATGTGCGTTTTCTGAAACAATTTGAGTCGGCTACTTAAAATAAAAACAAATCACCATATAGATCAAGAGGAGCTTAAAAAGCTCCTCTTTTTGGTACATACTGGCCTTATTCTCAATTGATTTATAGCAACAATATTCCACCCTGTTCTGTAACTGCCACGTTAACACGAATTTAACAAACAGCTGCTCTAAAACATGTTTTTTGGACTGTTAATAGAAAAAGCCATATCTTTGTTGCATACTTTTTAGTCTTTTATTCGACAAAGAAGAAAATTAGAAACAGTCCGATCCCAAATAACATACAGAAAATAACAATTGAAACTTTTATACTTTTTTGGATTGGGCAACTAAATATTAATTGAATGGAAACGAAAGCAAATCAGAATCAGATCGTCATTAAGATGAATACTGAGAATGAGAAAAAGATGCTGCCATTAAACTTTATTTTTACACTGGCCGCAGGTGCTATTGCCGGAATGGCAATTATTTTCAGTCTCTTCTGGGGATTGGAAAAGTTATTTGGAATGTAAACCACGTATTATAGAACTAAAAGGCTCGCAATTGCGAGCCTTTTTTTTATTGGTACTTATATGTCATTTCGAACAAAGTGAGAAATCTGTATCTTGGCAGCAAAACTGCAATAGATTTCTCAGTCGTTCCTCATTCGAAATGACAGTCCTACTTCAAAATCTTTTCGATAGCCGCTAACTCCTCTTCCGAAAAACTACGGTTCTTCAGCATTTCCACATTATCATCCAATTGTTTTACCGAGCTTGCTCCAATCAGCACCGAAGTAATTCTTTTATCGCGTAATATCCATGCCAGCGCCATTTGCGCCAACGACTGGCCACGCTCCTGTGCGACAGTATTTAAAGCCACAATTTTGTCGTGAGCCGTTTCAACATGTTCTTTCTTCAGAAAAACTTCGCGGGTTGCTCTCGATCCTTCAGGAATACCTTTGAGGTATTTATTGGTTAGCAAACCTTGCGCAAGTGGCGAAAACGGAATACAACCAATTCCTTCGTCTTCCAAAACATCCAGCAGTCCGTTTTCTACCCAGCGTTCAAACATCGAATAACGTGGCTGATGAATCAAACACGGAGTTCCCAGTTCTTTCAATATACGCGATGCTTCTTTGGCCATGTCGGCCGGATAATTTGAAATACCCACATACAAGGCTTTTCCCGATCGCACTGCCCGGTCCAAAGCCAACATTGTTTCCTCCAGCGGCGTGTCGGGATCAGGGCGGTGAGAATAAAAAATATCAACGTATTCCAATCCCATTCGTTTTAAACTCTGGTCGAGACTGGCCAGCACATATTTGCGGCTGCCCCATTCGCCATAAGGCCCGGGCCACATCAGATAACCCGCTTTACTTGAAATGATCAGTTCATCGCGGTAAGCACTAAAATCCTGCTTTAAAATCTTACCAAAATTTTCTTCTGCCGAACCCGGAGGCGGACCGTAATTATTAGCCAGATCGAAATGTGTGATACCCAAATCAAAAGCCCGGTGCAACATGGCCCGGCCATTTTCAAAAACATCAATGCCGCCAAAGTTATGCCATAAACCCAATGAAACGGCAGGCAGTTTCAGCCCCCATTTACCACAACGGTTGTACAGCATTTCATCGTATCTCGATTCTTTTGGAACATAGGTCATACTATTAAATTTAATTGGTTATTGCTAAAAATGCATTCTGAATCGTAGTTAAACAAAGTCATTTGCATCGCTAAAGTTATTATTCTTTTACCACTTCTCTAAACCAATATCCAATCATCGTTTTCAACACCCCCATAAAAGTGCGGCCGACACAAGATTTCAGTCCTTTTCTGAAACTAATCGGCCTTAAAACCATATAAACAATATAGAAACTAAAATTAATTGGCCATGAGTGAAAAACTAGTTACAATCGTAGTATTACCTCTGGCGCGCGCCCATATCTTGAAAATGCGTTTAGAGGAAAAAGGAATTAAATGTGAGCTTGAAGACGTACATTTAATTGAAGGAGCAGCCACCTCAACCGTTCGGGTTAAAATATTGGAAAACGACCTGAACGAAGCCTTTAAAGAAGTTGATTTACTGCTGGGACTAAAATCGGGGAAACAGAAAAAAGTTAGCAAACCCGGCCAAATCCTTGTCCCCATCGACTTTTCAACCGTATCGGAAAAAGCTGTAGAAATGGCTTTTAACATTGCCGAACACCTGAATGCTAAACTGGTAATTATGCACTCGTATATTAGTCCGGTTCGCTTTTCAATACCTTACGGCGACATTTATCCGTACGACACCACCCTTTTAAAACAAACCGAAGATGCCGAGGAAGAAGCCAACCAACAATTTAAAAATTTCCTGGCTCCATTGGTGACAAGTATCGGAGCGGATAGATGGGAAAATGTAAATCCTGAATATATCGTTAAGCCCGGTTATGCCGAAGAAGACATTCTGGCCTTTGCCAATGAACAGCCTACACGGCTTATTGTAATTGGCCGCGGTGGCGATAAATCGTGGCCCGGCACAGTGGGCAGTGTAACCGCCGATGTAATGTACAACGCCTCTGTTCCGGTATTGGTTATCCCTGAAAATATGGAACTGAAACCGGTTGAAGATTTTAAAGAAGTGTTGTATGCTACCAATTTCGATGAAAAGGATTTTACTGCACTCGATAAACTAATGAGCATTGTAAAATCGTATGAAGTAAGAGTTGTTTGTGCACATGTTGGTCTTCCCGACGAATATGGCTGGGACATTGCCCGGCTGGAAGGAATGAAAGATATTTTGCACAAGAAATACGAGAGCAAGGAGTTTGAGTGTAAGCTGATTATGGGGAACAATGTATTAGACACGCTTGAAAGCACAATTAAAAACGACCCGGTTGATATTCTGGCACTCACTACGCATAAACGAGGTATGATATCGCGGCTTTTCAACCCCAGTTTAGCGCGTAAAATGGTGTTCCATTCAGAGATACCGCTACTGGTATTTCACGCTTAAAAGGAGTTTTTTATAAATAAAGAAAATCCTTGAAGTTGACTATCTCCGTGGCAAAGCCGAGGGGAATTATTTGATTAAATACCGGCAACAACTATAATTCATTTTACTCCCTGTTTTGCTGACACTTAGTAAATATTGGGAAAATTTTATATCAAAAAAAGAACATTGTAAAACACCCGAAACCAGAGTTATTAAAGGTATTCATGAGATCTGTTTCCTGCTGTTTTTATACGAACGTGCTATTTTCTGAAATTTAGAAATAAACACGTTTTCAATTTATTTGTTAGAAAATCTAGTTAAATTGTATTTTTACCCTTCAGACAGTTATTGATAAAAGATTTTGACAAATTTATCTGCTAATACCGGAGCTCTAATGATCAGAAACCGAATAGTAACCCAATTAATGTTTTTTTTGCTGCTTTTTCTGGGGCAAAACTTAAGTTACGGGACTACAGTTATTGAAGAACAAGCAGATAGTTTGCGCCGGGTAATACAAAATGAAAAGGGAGAAAATAAAATAAACGCCCAGCTCGAACTGGCAATGCTTCTTTTCGAGAATCAAAATACTGAAGCAAAGATAGTCGCACAATCGGCACTGAGTGATGCAAAGCAGCTAAAAGATAAATCGCTTCTAATGCATGCTTTTTTCATTCTGGGACGTATTGCCCACGAAACCAACAACATCAATCTTTCTCAAACCTACTTCGATAGTGCACTTGTTGTTGCCAACGAGCTGGATGACCTCTGGTACCAAAGCGATATCTTATTGCGTTCGGGGATTAACCAGCACACCCAGGGAGATCACTTAGAAGCTCTCAAATCTTTTAACATGGCGATACAGACGGGACGTCTGGCAGAGAACTACCGTGCTGTTGGTGCCTCCTATTCAATGATGGGAACAGTCTTCAGGGTAAACGGCTTATACGACCGTGCGATTGAGTACATTATTAAGTCGCGGTTGAATTACGAAAAAGCCGATTATGTTGAGGGTTATGCCTGGGCTGCCTATCTGCTCGGACGGATTTATGCCGACCTTCAGCTAAACGAAAAAGCAATGGACTATTACAAGCAGTCACTTGCAACCTACGAAGAACTGGCTAAAGACAACCAAAATAAGAGCGGAGTCGTTATCTGTTTCGAGCAGATAGGTATTCTCAATTTAAAGGCGGGGAATACGTATGAAGCCCGTAAAAACATTGAATATACACTTGAAATCCACAAGGCAAGTAATTCGAAATACGGTATATCGAGTGCTTACAAGAACCTGGGTCGTATTGAATATGCTTCCGGAAATTATGCCTTGGCAGAAAAATACCTGAAAGACGCTTTGGAAGGAAAAACCGATGTCGGTGATCAGCTTAGTAAACCGTCAATCTATCAATACCTTGGATTGTGTTACTTAAACACCGGGCGCACCGGCGAAGGATTGGATATGATTTTGAAAGGTCTCGACCAGGCCATTATCAACAACCAAAAACGCATACAACTTGATATTTACTCAGAACTTAGCGAGATCTACCTGGGTTTAGATAACCTCGAAAAAGCCATGGATTGCCAGCAACAATTGATAAACATTCAGGATTCAATGCTATTGGGTGCAGTAAACATTAAAATGGAGCAGCTACAAGGCATTTACGAAATTGATGCGAAAAACAGTCAGATTGAAGATTTAGAACAACAAAACAAAATTAACAGACTAACACTGCAACAACATCGTATTTCACTCATTTTTATGATTATTGGTATTTTGGTTGCCCTTATAATTGCTGCTGTTATTCTTTTTTTTAATCGTCGACTGCGCCAAAACAATATTCAACTTGCCGAGGCCAATGCTGCAAAAGATAAGTTTTTTGCTATTATTGCCCATGATCTTCGCGGCCCGGTTCACACACAAACAGCATTTCTTGATCACCTTCACGAGGAATTTGATTCGCTTGAAAAAGGTGAGCTGAAAAAGCTGCTGAAACTAATCGTATCATCATCAGAAAACATCAGCGACCTGCTCGACAACCTTTTGCTTTGGGCACAATCGCAGGTGAAAAAAATGGAGGTAAATACCAGAGAACTTGAGTTGAAAGGTATGATCCAAAATACGGTTGAAAAATTGCAACAATCGGCAAATCTAAAACAAATAGCCATTTCGCTTGATACCGATAACCAACTAAAAGTATTGTCTGACGCCAATATGCTTCAAACCATTATCCGAAATATTGTTAGCAATGCTATAAAATTTACTCCACGCGGTGGGTCAATCGATGTTAAAACTTTCGCCTCGCCCCAGAGTGAAGTTACCATAAAAGTTACCGATACCGGCCTGGGAATTGATGCCGAAAAGTTGAATAAGCTGTTTGACATCAGCTCCAAGAGCCATTCACAAGGAACTGAAAATGAAAAAAGTAACGGATTGGGCCTTGTTCTTGTAAAAGATTTTGTTGAAAAGAACAAAGGCACTATAAGCATTGAAAGCGAAGTAGGAAAAGGCACGTCTGTTATTGTTACTCTTCCGCAGGCTTAAATTAATTGTTAAAGTAAAAAATGCGGAGTTGTATTTAGTAAATACAGCCCCGCTTTTTGAACCGGATTTTAGTATATCCTAATACTATTCATCATCCCGTTCCGGAAAATCATTTGAAAGCATTACCAAAGCTTTTTCCAAACGCTGATACAAGTGATTAATGTGTGTACCCTCAAACGACTCAAACTGGTGTTTGATGTGCATGTCGCTCAATTGCTGGTCGAGCATTACATTTGGAGTATACATCATCAGGTCATCATTCATACCACAATCAAAATATACAGTCTTCAGCTTTTTTAAACCTTGTCTGTATTTCTGGCTCAAAGCCATCAGATTTTGCTCATCAACTTTTTTCATCAAGTCCTCATCCATAACAGGCACACCATCAACAAAAGTAAAAGGCAGATCGGCTAAATATGGAGGGTTTGCAGGATTAGGTAACCAGGCCTGCATAAGGAAATACAAACTGTTATTTACAAACTTGAATGGTTGCAGCGGATCATAAGGCAGCGGTCCGGCGGGTGCTCCCATTGGTTCCCACATTTCATCTTCAACCGACATAAACGCAGCCATATACATTATGGTTTCACGAGGGAAATGACTAGGCGACAAACCAGCAACATAACGGAAAATATCAGGATGTTTCATAGCCAGTTTTAATGCGCCGTAAGCACCGGCACAATGGCCTGTTATAGCCCTCCAGTTAAAATGATCGATGGTACGGAAATTACTATCGATAAATTTAACCAGGTCTTTTACGATGTAATCTTCGTAATTTCCTTCAACAGAGGAATTCACATAAATACTCGGACCGTATTTGGTTTGTGCATCAGCCATTACAATGATGGCCTCTTTCATGCCCTCGTTATTGACCAAATTATTGAGCCAGGGTAAAAATCCTTCTTCAGGAAAATCAACACGAGCCGAAAGTTGTGCCGACAGATAAAAAAACTCATATGGTTCAGATTCCATTAGCATTCCTCCCCAGGCAGGTGTACCATGAAGGAAGTAAATTACCGGAAAACGTTTCTCAGGATTGGTATAGTAACTTTTTGGCAGGTACACACGAATGATCCGGTCGGCAGGGTCGCCCAAAAGATTCCCCTCCAACGCTTTTACATGCATCATCTCGGTAACGATAGTTCCTTCTCCCACCAGTGCTGCTTTTTCCGGCCTTAAAGCATCAGTGTCGGGAGTCTCAAACTCTTCCTGGCAGGCAGGAATAATAAAAAGACCGAATAAGATCAGGATTAAAATTTTTGTTTTCATTGTAGTACATTTTTTGGATTAAACTCATCTGCAATGTACAGTACAATGTTTCAAGCGGCTTTCCGGTTTTTCCCAAATACTTACTGAATTTTCCCGGGAATCAATTGTAGCTTTTTTCGTTTTCGTGTAGTAGAAATTCGCGCGGACTTTCGCCAAACTCTTCTTTAAAAACCTGGCTGAAAGTACTTAAGCTTTTCATTCCCACTTCGTAGCCAATTTCGGTAATATTCATCGACGAAGAACTTAACAGCTGTTTAGCTTTTTGCATACGCACCGACCGTATATAACGTGCTACCGACTGATTGGTTAAGGCCTTAAACTTGCGGTACAGCTGTGATTTGCTCATCGCCATTTCCTCACACAACTCAGGAATGTTAAAATCCTCATTGTTCAGGTTCTCACTGATGGTAGTGTTCAGCTTTTTCATAAAACGATCTTCGCGTTGCATAATCGGATCCTTGCTATAATCAAATCCGTTGCCTTTGCTAAAACGTTCGTAGAGTTTCTTTCGTAGCTCTAGTAGTTTTTGCAGGCGTACCAGCAACTCCTGTTGATTAAACGGTTTTACCACATAAGCATCGGCACCTTGCTCCAAGCCTTCAATTCGCGACGGAATATCGGCTTTTGCCGTTAGCAAAACAATGGGAATATGACTTGTCCGTAAATCTTCTTTGAGCTTTTTACAGAGCTCAAAACCATCCATTTCGGGCATCATTACATCGCTGATAATCACATCCGGAATTTCATTCACTGCTTTATTGAAACCTTCCTTGCCGTCTTTTGCCAGCTGAATACGGAAATAATCGGAATAACAGGCTTGCAGATAACCCAAAACATCAGGGTTATCTTCAACAATTAATAAACGCTCCTTCCCTGTTTGCCGAAGTTTTGCAGGATGAGTTTCAGCCCTTTCAGTCTCCAATAGCAACTCCTGTTGCTGAGATTCTTTCGCCTGTAAAATGCTGGTTGCCGGTAGTTTTACCGTAAATACGGTCTCCTCATTTGGAATAGAGCGAACCTGAATTGTGCCACTCAGCAAAGCAACCAATTCGCGGGTAAGCGCCAAACCAATTCCTGCACCTCCGGCCTTTCGGGTATTTTTGTCATCAGTCTGGTAAAAGCGGTCGAATATTTTATCCTGTTTTTCTGCAGGAATTCCAATCCCATTATCGCTAACAATTATATTCAACATTCCATTTTCAACAAAAACATGCATTTTTACGGCTCCGCCTGCCGGAGTAAATTTTATGGCGTTGCCCAGCAAATTAGAAACGATCACCGTTGTTTTTTCCGGATCGAAGTCAAGCACATACGACTGTTTATCAGCTTCAAAGTCCATTTTTATGTTTTTCTCTTCGGCATAATACTCTTGCAACTGAAAAACATACCGTAGAAAAGGAACGATGTTGGCATTAATCTTTTTTACCGACAAACTGCCCGATTCCATTTTACTCAGCTCTAATAATTGATCGACCAGCTGCAAAAGGCTTTTGCCGTTTTTTATTATTGTTTTGGCAAGTTCCGGGCTGTTTTTCTTACCCGAACGCAGCGAATCGGCCAAGCCCAGAATAACGGTTAACGGTGTACGGAACTCATGGGTAATGTTGGTATATAAGCGGGTTTTAGCCGCATTCATTTCTTTTTGTCGTTGTGCCTCGCGTTCCTCCATTTTCGCAAACAGGTTTACAGCATACAGGCTAAAAAAGAAGATGTATCCGGTTATAATGATCAGGCTTACAAAAAAGAAAAGTAAGTTTTGCTGCGGATTAAGAGCATGTTCTTTTGGGAAATACGGATCGAATATGAACAAGCTCAGCATGGCAATTACAAACACAATACTTACCGGCAAAATAAGCCTGGGTTTGCGTAAAATCACCGAACTGGTAACGGCCTGTATAGAAAGCAAAAACAAACCGCCCACGTTAACAAACCTCCCATGCGGGCCACATATACCGACGAAATTACGATCATCAGTATTTTAAACAACTTAATTGCCATGTCCATTTTCCGCGCGAAATAGAAAATGGTGGTTGATACACAAACGATGGGAATATAAATAAGGCAAAATTCGAAGATTAATCTGGCCGAAATGAGCCACGAAACAATTAACATTATCGTTAAACCGGTAATGGCAAAAATGCCTTGTACCATCATGTATTTTTTTCCCAGTTTATCCCAGTCGCTTAACGTTTCGTTTTCGGTTAAACGTTGCAGGAAAAGCTCAATACGCTCCGGAAGTTGATTTAACCGTTGCATCGGTTTTGTTTTTAGTGCATTTGTAATTAATGGTTACAATACCATTGAGGTAAAACTACTACCCTCTTCCTTTATACCTTATTTTTTTAAAAAGGTTGGGGTGGTACACATCGCATTTGAAGGCATATCGCAAACAAAACACAAGCCAATAACTCATTATATTTCAGCATATTATTTGTTTTTACAAAGAGATATTGTAAATTACAGACTAATTTATCCTTAATTATCACACCATGAAAATCATTACAACAAAAAATAGTCTTCTGCTTAGTGTGTTTGTATGTATCTCCGTCACCGGTTTTTCTCAAATTCAGGGATCGGTAAAAGATGCGCTGAATCAGCCGATACCTTTTGCCAACGTACTTTTAATGAACGCAAATGACTCTTCTGTTGTCTCCGGGGTGATGGCTTCTGAAGAAGGAACATATTCGATTACCGAATTTAAACCCGGCACTTATCTAATAGGAGTTAGCCTGATTGGTTACAAACCGGCATGGTCTTCTCTTTTCGAAATAAAGTCGACGAATGATCATATCCACGAACAAGCCATAATAGTTGAACCTGATGTTCATCAAATTAAAGATGTAAACGTGGTGGCCAAAAAACCCATTTATGAGCTGAAAATGGATCGCATGGTGGTGAATGTTGAAAATAGTATCACTTCGAGCGGAAATACGGCACTGGAAATTCTCGAAAAATCTCCCGGAGTGCTTGTTGATCGTCAAAACAGCAATATTTCGATGGCGGGGAAAGGTGGTGTACAGGTAATTATTAACGGCAAACAAAACCGTATCCCCATTGAGGCCGTAATGCAAATGCTTGACGGGATGAATGCCGATAATGTAAAAAGAATAGAACTGATAACCACTCCTCCGGCAAAATATGATGCAGAAGGAAACGCAGGTATAATCAATATAGTATTACAAAAAAGCGAAGATTTTGGAACAAATGGTACATTCTCTTTGGGAGCCGGAATGGCAAATCGCGAAAAAATGAATGCAAGCCTCAACCTGAATCATCATGTGGAGAAGTTCAATTTTTACGGAATGTACAATGTAAATTTCAATAACCAAAAGTCCAGTATTTTAACTTATCGTTCATTACTGGAAGACAATAATAGCGTTGAATCTTACGGTAAAAGTGTTCGCTCGGCATTAATTCTTTATCAGAATATTCGAATGGGATTCGACTACACTTTAAGCAGCAAAACCACGCTTAGTGTGCTTACAAATGGCTATATCCGCGATTTCGAGATGGATGCCTACAACAATATCAACTATTTTACTGAAGGCGTAGAAACCAGCCTTTCGAGATTGGAGAATACAGAGCTCAATAAATGGATACATGGAATGGGAAACATTAACCTGAATCATCGTTTTCATGAAGAGGAAATACTGGATTTTAATATTGATTATCTGAACTATTATAATGACAATCCATCAGATTTCACCCTTGAAAATTATGACGGTTTAGGAGAATTTATTGACGGCGAGGATATTGGGATCACTAAAACTACCCCAATTGATATTCTGGTTGGTGCAGTGGATTACTCTAACAGAAAGAATGAAAAGCTTAAATGGGAGCTGGGATTTAAAGAAACACTTACATGGTTTACCAACGATGTTGCTGTACAGTATTTTCGTGATGGACAGTGGGAATACGACCCTGAGTTAACCAATAAATCATGGCTAAATGAAAATATTACTGCTTTTTACGGATCGGTAAACTGGCAAATGACTGAAAAAACCGGAGTAACAGCCGGATTACGTTACGAATATTTAAACTCAGTTCTCGACACACAGGAAGAAAAAGCTGTTGTAGATCTTCATTACGGAAAACTGTTTCCAACCTTTTACACTTCGCATAAACTAAACGAAAACAATACCATTCAGTTCTCTTACAGCAAACGAATCGATCGGCCAACCTTTAATGAATTAGCTCCTTTTGTAACGTTTGTAACTCCCGAAACATTTGTGGCAGGAAATGAAAATCTTTTGCCGGCAATGAGTGATATTTTTCGGGTAGATTACCAGTTGAAATCATACATTCTTTCGCTAAGTTATACCACCACCAAAAATTCCATTTCGAGGTTTCAGCCGGTGTTAAGTGAAGATGGAGACAGGCAGTATTTTATTTCGAAGAACATGGATAAATCAGAAAACTTTTCGGCAGTTCTTGCCCTGCCGATAACTGTTACTGAATGGTGGAAAATGCAGAATAATATTTCATGGGTATGGCAGCGACTGGCTACCGATTATGAGGGAATTGCCATCAAATACAAACAAAATTATTATAACATCAGCTCTAACCAAAGTTTTACAATAAGCACACAGTTTTCGGCTGAAGTAAGTGGGTTTTACCGTTCAAAATCGTTGGCCGGTATTTTTGAACAAAAACCACTTGGCCGACTGGATCTTGGAGTGCAGTGGAGATCAAAAAGTCAGAACAGTCGCTTAAATCTGAATCTGTCGGATGTTTTTAAAACACAATTGATTAAGCGGGAGGCACATATTCCGGAACTCCAGATCGACAATTACTATGAACTGGATTTTGAGCCTCGTGTATTGCGTTTAACATTTACCCATAATTTTGGAAATAAGGCCATTAAAATGCGGAAACGAAACACGGCCTCCGAGGAAGAACAAAAAAGAGTAACCAATTAGAATTGTTTCGGGCTAATTCCAGTGTTTTTACTTTTTCCGGATAATCCTTTTTCCAATACACATTCAGAAACACCGAGTCTCGTTTCATTTCTTCCAAAAAGTTTTCGAGATATTCCCGTTCTTTTAGTCTATCGATACGGTTCGAATTCCATTTGTTTATTTGCAGTGCAATCAAAATCCCAAAAACCACCAGCTAAATTTCACCAATGGCTAAACGTAGGTATTTACCTATCTTGTTTTGCGCAGCCAGTTTGTAGCGCATTTTTGAAAAGAAACGAAGCATGATGATGAGTTAAGTTTCAATTATTATCCCATACTGCCCCATAAATATTTAACCATAAGACACTTGAGCACTGAATACACAGCAAAACATTCATCAACCATACAGTTCTTCATACTGCATTATTATAAATTTTTGAGACAGATGTATTTCTGTTGAAATTAAAATCCATTGCAAAAACAAAAATGTTAGCCTTAAAGACGAGCTTTTGAAATAGAGCACACCAAACAAACTGTTAAATGTTTATTCGGTATTCGTGTTTATATTACCTACCATGAGGTTCCATGTTTGGAAGCTCTCTTAAATCTCGTACATAATCGTTAAAAAACTGCTTTATCTGATCATTATACTCCGAACGAAATTCAGATATACCGTGGTCGGCACCTTCATAAAGAATAAATCGTGTAGGGTGTTTGTATTCATAGAGTTTGTTTACCAGTTCTAACGATTCTTCAGGGAGCACTCTCCAATCAGAACTTCCATGCAGGATTAAGAGAGGAGTTGTTTTACACATTTCATCTGCCCAAAAAACTGCAGACCTTTTTTTGAGCTCCTCCTCTTTGTTATTCCAATAGTCAGGAACCAATTCGCTATATACATTTTCTTCCATTCCGGGACGGCGTGCTATATTTTCAAATGAATTTGCTAAACCTGCCCCAACCACAGCCGCTTTAAACCTGCAGGTGTTTTTTAAAACCTGATAGGTCATCATTCCTCCTCTGCTCCATCCTTCAATTCCGATTCTGGATGTATCGGCTTTGGGCAGCTGTTCAAGTACGGGGATTAAATTGAGTACATCGTTGACATCTTCACCGCCAAATTCTTCACCGCCTTCACCGCCATCAACCCCTCTATATTGGCTGCCTATGACAACATAACCCCACGAAGACATAAGCCCAAGATTATACACTATACGGTTCAGTGTTAGTTTTCCAAAGTCGCGATTGCCTCCCCTGTTAAAAATTATACAGGGATATTTGCCATTACCTTTTGGTTCTGCAACATAAGAGACGACCTTTAATCCATCGGATCTATAGGTTATTCGGAAAAAATCTGTATTTAAAATATTAGTGGCTAGCTCCTTTGCTTCAGGTGAATCCAATTCTTTTAATTTTTCTAATTGCGTTATAACACTGTCTGGAAGTATATATTTCGTTTTTTCCAGGATTTTCCCATCAGTTTGTGCACCAGCAAAGGAAATTGTCAACCAACAGAATAAAAGTGTTAAGATATTTCTTTTCATATCCAGGTTTTAAAATGTTTATCAAATTCTATTAGCATTACCAACAAGCAAAATCTCGCCAATGGCATAACGCAGGTATTTTCCTGCCCTGTTTTCAGCGGCCAGTTTGTAACGCATTTTTGAGAAGAATCGTATCATTGCTTCTTTTTTGAGATATCTGATTTTATGAGCTCGAGAATCGTCTGGATTTCTTTTTTGAGACCTGTATCGGTGTAAAGCACATAGTCGTTATTGTGTTTGTGGAGCCAAATAACGCTTTCAAATTCCATCAGGTTCAATTCCTCGAAATTGGTTTTAAAAGGTGATGGCCCTTTAATATTGGGCAGTATTTCGCCTGTAAGCTGATTCGTTATTTCTTTTGTGAGGTCGCCATTTACCAGAGGAAAGTTTTGCGTGAAGAAAGGCATCAGATTATGGTGATAGTTCTCAAAACGATAGTCAAGATCTTCTTTTGAATCGGTTAACCGCCCCGACCACTGCGTTAATTTTATACGTAAGGAATCGTTTTTTAGAATATGTAATTTCCCGGAATTTATAATTTCGTCGGTAACTCCGGTTACTGCATCAAAAGATCCGAAACTCCCGACAAATTGTAATAAGCTGTCTAATTTCTCCGACTGCTCTTCCATCTTGCCCGATCGAATTAGTGCAATGATGTTGAAACAGCCGTGACTAATCATACGATCCTGATTTACAGAATTATTTATGGCGTCTAAATTCGAATTGAACTCATTCTGCAAACCGTTAAGAATTTCAAGCTCCGAAGCATTGTCTTTACGTTGCTGGTTCCAGTTGTTGATTTGCAAGGCAAACAAAATCCCAATTACCACCAGCAATATTTCGCCAATGGCGTAACGCAGGTATTTACCGACCTTGTTTTCGGTGGCCAGCTTGTAGCGTATTTTGGAGAAAAATCTAATCATGGTTGCAAGTCATATTCGGTTTGTAAAAAAGTGATCAGCCTACTGGTTTTACCAAGATGGTCCTTCAGATAATCCTCTGACAGGTAACGCCTCGTAACTCCCCGGGCAAAAGTCAGGTAGTTGAAAAATTCATCCTGAAGTTCAATACTTTCGTTTATCGGTGGAAACACTTTACCCGTACTTTTTTGTGCACTATAATCGAAATAGTGTGGATCGAAAATGGAGTATACTTTAAATAATTTGTGCATTGACGGCCAGGTGGCTTCGATGGCTTTTTTGTAGGTTTGTGATTGAACATTGAGTTGCTCCAGGCTAGCCAGAAAAGAAGAAATACTGTCGGTAACAGCCGGCCGGCTGATGTTGATTCCTCCGGAAACCAATTTCTGAAGCGTTCGGTTTTGATTTTCAAACGCACTCATATTTAAGAGCGACATCGAAAGATAGATGTACAGCTTATTAGGACTTTTAAGATCATTTATGCTGTTGCCCGCATATTGCATCAGACTGTCCATATACATCAGTTTTTGTTTATTATATTCAATCGTGTTGTTAATCTGTGTGGTGTCTGATTTAAGATCGATAATCAGGTTTTGAACAAGATCCCGCTCATTTTTGTGAGCCTGGTACTCGAGGTTCCAGTTATTTACCTGCAACGCAATTAGAATCCCAATTACCACCAGCAAAATCTCACCCACAGCATAACGCAGGTATTTACCAACCTTGTTTTCGGCAGCGAGTTTATAACGCATTTTTGAGAAGAATCGGAGCATAGTTAATAGATCAGGGGATAATAATTTCAGAATCAACAGGTGTTGCAGAAGTAATCGTTTGTAAAACCACACAGTACCTTTCGGTCAATTTTAGCAGCGTTTTCTTTTTCTCCTCACCGGCATCACAGTCCAGCTGAAACGACAATCGAATATTTCGAAATCCTACCGGTACTTCTTTCGAAACGGCCAGTGTTCCTTTAAAATCGAGGTCGCCTTCGGCATTTACTGTTCCTTTTCTGAGCTCAATTCCTATCGCCGTTGCTACCGAACTGAGTGTAACACCGGCACAGGCAACCAGGGCTTCCAACAATAAATCGCCCGAACAGGCCAGTGAGCCGTCACCGCCCGTGGCAGGATGAAGTCCGGCTTCGGCCAATGCGCTGCCTGTTTCCACTTTGCACGAAATTCCTTCCCCAATTTTACCTTCCGCCCGAAGCGTGATAACTGCCGACTCGGGTTCGGTTCTGTACTTATCCTTCAGTGGAGCCTGTATCGATCTTAATTCTTCGGAATTCATAGTGTTAAAATTAAATGGTTGAACAAATGGCTTATCTCAATAGCATTTCAGGATGAATCTCCACCATTTTGTGTCGCAGATCGAAGGGGAAACTTCAACGTGAGTAAAAGAATAAAGCGAATCCAGCCTGCTGATTTGTTGAATGTCTTCATATTTTCAAATGTTGGTTGCTTTTTTCGAAGGAAACAAAACTTTTATTTAAGATAAGTTAGTCTTAATAATAACCAAACTTGAATAATTTTGTTTAATCACCTGAACAAAAGGTAGTTTTGCAAACCACAATACAAGAAAAAAACAAAGGCTCCGGGCGACGCCACGCCACCCGAAGCCTTTTAAATCCGCAGTATCGTCATTAAAAGTTGCTTTATATTTTATTGTATCATGCTCAACGAACGCTGCGGATGAATTAACAGGATATCTTCAAAATTATTTCACCCTTACATATTTCTCCATCCGATAATTGTCTTTGTCGTAGCTCCAGTCAACGTTTACAGGGTTAATCTGAATCAGCGTATCGCCTTTAAACTCCAGAAGTAATCGTTCGTCACTTCCCGTATAATCCTCCGAAATATGAAAAGTGATATGTTCGGTATAGTGATTTCCGTTGAGGGTGTAAGTTCCACTGCCATAATTAGGAGTAGTATTTCCATCGGAAATAAATTTACCTACAAACAGAAAGTACTCGCCCGACCAGCTTTTTAGTTGTTCCCCTTCAGCATTTCCGGGAATGGTCCAGGCCGTTTCTCCGTCAACAATACTTTTGTATTCAACCAATTTCCAGGTGCCCTGCAGCTGATCATGGTTTGAAGTGCAGGCAAAAAGCAGAGCGGCAGCAAATAACAGAATTCGATTTTTCATGCTTATTTATTTTAGTAAATGCATTATCCTAAAAGGCAGGCAACCAGTTGTTTTGTCTTCTTTTTGATCCCGAAAACCGATCAAACACCAAAGAGAGTGATTCGGATACAGTTTTTTCATGAATTGAATTTTGGTTAATAATGGATCAGGATAATTATAGAAAAGGGATCGCCGGCTTTTGAAAATTGTTTTGCTACTGCAACCCGCCTTAGGTTTTCAGCTTTTATCTACAAAACAATCGGGGCATGACACGAATGTCGTTTTTGTACCTATGTGCTAAAGTGTCAACATTTTCGTCCATACAAAAAAGGAATAAAAAGTTACGAAAAAACAGGAAGATACGCAATAGAACCCGCTGTTGGGACTCGTTCGACTTTCAAAAATTTTAAAGCTGATTCAACAAAGAATGTTTCCGGTCAGAACAATATTCATCAGATTTCGTTTAAGTAAATCCGGCGGCAGTATTAAGCCGCTATCATTTTAATACGAATTTATGCAAGCAGCTACAGCCGATTCTATATCGGTATCAAATAAGAGTCAAAACGAACTAATCCCGTTTTCTCAGTTTTTAGAGAGTCTAAAAGAAAAAATGAAACAGGTTTTTCATGTTCGGGCAGATATCGATCAACTGAGTTTAAAACGCGGACTTCCACCGTTTGTAATGCGCGAAATTATGTCGGTAAATCCACTGTCGGTGGGTATTCCAACACAATATGGCGGCCGTGGTGGAGTAATGAAAGAAAATATAGGCCTGCTGGCCACAGCTTCGTACGAATCGCTGGCACTGTCGTTAACCTTTGGTATTAACTCGGCCTTGTTTCTGCAGCCTTTTGGCAAGTTTGGACAGGACGAAGTAAAAGCACCCGTTTTTAATCGCTTTTTAAACGATAAAGCCATGGGTGGATTAATGATTACCGAACCCGACTATGGCAGTGATGCCTTGAACATGCAAACATCGTACACCGAATCGGGATCGAAATACCACCTGAAAGGAAAAAAACACTGGGCAGGATTAACCGGTTGGGCCGACTTTTGGTTGCTTTCGGCACGTCAGCAATCAAAATCGGAGAAACTGCAACGCGACATCGACTTCTTTTTGTGCGATGTAACGGCTCCCGGACAGAATATTGTGGTAGAAGAGTTTTTCGAGAACCTCGGTTTGTATGCCATCCCCTACGGACGAAACCGTATTGATGTGCAGCTGCCGCAAACCCATAAACTGGTACCCGAAACAACCGGTGTTAAAATGATGCTCGACTTGTTACACCGCAGCCGTATGCAGTTCCCCGGAATGGGCATGGGTTTTATTCAACGTATGCTCGACGAAGCGCTAACACACTGCAAAGAAAGAATGGTGGGCGGAAAAAGTCTGTTTAACTACGATCGTGTGCAACATCGTTTGTCGAAACTGCAGGCCTCGTATACCATTTGCTCGGCTATGTGTGCCAACAGCAGCGAAAAAGCCGGTCTTGATGTCGATCTGTCATCACAGGGAATGGAAGCCAACGCCGTAAAAAGTGTAATTACCGATTTAATGCAGGAAGCTGCCCAATCGGTGGTTCAGCTGGTGGGTGCCAAGGCGTATAAACTTAATCATATTGCCGGACGCGGTACTGCCGACAGCCGCCCCTTCCAGATCTTTGAAGGATCGAATGATATTCTGTACGCACAGATTTCGGAGGGGCTGGTAAAAATGATGAAACGCGCCAAAGAGCGTAACCTGTTTCAGTTTTTGAAAGGTTATGACCTGACTGATAAAGCCGTTCATTTTGTAAAAAGCCAGGTCGACTTTAATCTTGATCTTCAGATACCGCAACGCAAGTTGGTTGAGATGGGCAAGATCATTGGCCGCGTAATTTCACTGAACCAGGTGTTAGACCTCTCGGAGAAAGGATTTAACAAAGAGCTGATCGACGGTAGTGTGGCATTCCTGCAACAGGAGATCACCAAACTCATGTCGGCCTTTAACTTTAAAAACGAAGAAAAAGTGGTTGACGGTTACGACGAGAACACCTCGTGGATGAACTTTGTGGCGGGTTAAGATAACCGCCCGTAGGGGCTACAAAATAATGTCGTGAGCCTAAAAAAAGGCAGCCAACATGACAACAAAATAGTCCTTCTCAACACCACCATACTCCTTAAAAAAACGGATTAGGGAAAACTGCCGTTCGCCCCTCATAAACGACAGTTTTCCCTAACTTCCTTTATCGGTCACTATTCCGGGCCTCTAATCCCATTTACTTTTTATTCCAGATCATCGTTCCGAACTTTACAATTACGCAATCAAAAAAAACAGTTATCGATGAAAATATTACTGGTATACCCGGAGTACCCCGATACATTCTGGAGTTTTAAATACGCCCTGAAATTTGTCTCCAAAAAAGCCGCCTACCCTCCGTTAGGATTAATTACTGTGGCCTCGCTGTTACCCGACCATTGGGAAACAAAACTGGTTGATATGAATATTGAAAAGCTGCATTCATCAGACCTGATCTGGGCCGATTATGTTTTTCTTAGTGCTATGAACACCCAAATTCTGTCGGCGATAACGGTAATAGCTCGTTGCAATCACCTGAATATTCCGGTTGTTGCCGGCGGGCCACTTTTTACAGCCGATTACAAGAAGTTCGGCAATGTAGACCACTTGGTTTTAAACGAAGCAGAAATTACCTTGCCTCTTTTCCTGAAAGACCTGGAAAACGGCCATCCGAAACACCTGTATCAAACGGAAGCGTTTGCCTGCATGAAAGAATCGCCGATACCCGATTATTCGCTGATTAAGCTAAATAAATACACATCACAATCGATCCAGTTTTCGCGCGGATGCCCCTTTAACTGTGAGTTTTGCGACATTACAGCTTTATTGGGTCACCAGTGCCGGCTAAAACCTACCCAACAGGTTATTACCGAATTACAAAATCTGTACGATCAGAACTTCCGGGGTTCGGTATTTTTTGTCGACGACAATTTTATCGGGAATAAAAAGCGGATAAAAAAACAGCTGCTTCCGGCCATTATTAGCTGGATGCAACAACACAATTATCCCTTTCATTTTACCACCGAAGCATCCATAAACCTGTCGGACGACGAAGAGTTAATGGATTTAATGACACGGGCGGGTTTTCTGAGTGTTTTTATTGGCATTGAAACGCCCGAAGAAATGTCGCTGAACGAATGCAACAAAGTGCAAAACAAAAACCGAAACCTGATCGACAGCGTGAAAAAAGTGCAAAAAGCCGGCATGGAAGTACTTGGCGGTTTTATTATTGGTTTCGACAGCGATACACCCAATATTTTCCAGCGACAGATACAGTTTATCCAGGAAAGTGGAATCATTTCGGCAATGGTTGGTTTGCTGAATGCCCCAACCAAATCTCAACTCTATAAAAGATTAAAATCCGAAGGGCGGATTCTTGATAACTGGGATGGCGATAATACCAGCAGCTCCATGAACTTTATACCAAAAATGGACAGTGAAAAACTTCGGAATGGATTTAACCAGGTTATTAGGGGCATTTACGGTGGCAAGGCATTTTACGAACGGGTAAAAAATTTCCTGAAAGACTTCGAGCCAAAGGTAAAATCCAAAAACAAAATGAATGCTACCAAATTAAAAGCATTTTTTAGGTCGGTTTTTATCATTGGTATTCTCGACCGCGACCGGAAATACTACTGGAAACTGTTTTTCTGGAGTTTGATCCATCGCCGCGACATGTTTCCAATGGCCATAACCTATGCCGTATACGGTTATCATTTTAAACGATCGTATACCAAGATCTTTTAGGTGTTTATGCTTGGCTTAATACATCGTTGCATTTGGGATATTACCGTTGTTTCGTACCTACGGCACTACCGATATATTGCATCTACGATGCTACCGGTATTTCGTCCCAACCGGACTTTTATATTATTAGCCTATTCATGATATTGTTACTCAACCAACAGTCCCGGAGGGATGTAATGTCGGTAAAAGCAGTAATCACATGCTGAAGAAGTGCCGTAGGCATGAAACAAAGCCAAGGCTATACCGGTCTAAAAATATACCGCTCATCAAAGGGAACATCAAAATCCTCTAAAAACTTAATGTATTCTTCGGTAAACGTTATTGTTTTATGATGCGTTTTTTGATTTGCGATATAATCAACTACCTGGCTAATTTGCGATTTGCTATACGAAAAAGCACCAAATCCTTCTTGCCACGAAAATCTCCCCGCAACAAAATTATTTTGATTGATCCATTTTGAAGAATTGGCTTTTACATCCTGCATCAGTGAGGAAAGAGACTGGCTGGGCCTCAATCCAAAAAAAATGTGAATGTGATCGGACATTCCATTTATGGCCAACAATTTATGTCCGTTGTTTTGGATAATCCCAGTTATGTATCGATACAAACCGGTTTCCCATTCGGGACGAATTACACACAATCGGTTTTGAACTGAAAAGACGGCCTGAATATGAATTTGGGTGTATGTGTTTGCCATAACATTTGTGTTTTATGCATCTAAATTTACAAAATGTCGATTAATTGTTTCGTACCTACGGCACTTTTGTTTTATGATTAATTTCTTTCTACCGGGATTTCGTCCCTACGGGACTTTTTTATCGTTATCCTCTTCATGATATCGTTTCTCAACCAACAGTCCCAGGGGACGTAAAGTCGGTAAAAGCAGTAAACACATGCTGAAGAAGTGCCGGAGGTGCGAAACAAAGCCAGGGTTATACCGGCCTAAAAATATACCGCTCATCAAAAAGAACATCAAAATCTTCTAAAAACTTAATGTATTCTTCGGTAAACGTTATTGTTTTATGATGCGTTTTTTGATTTTCGATATAATCAACTACCTGGCTAATTTGCGATTTGCTATACGAAAAAGCACCAAATCCTTCTTGCCACGAAAATCTCCCCGCAACAAAATTATTTTGATTGATCCATTTTGAAGAATTGGCTTTTACATCCTGCATCAGTGACGAAAGAGACTGGCTGGGCCTCAATCCAAAAAAAATATGGATGTGATCGGACATTCCGTTTATGGCCAACAATTTATGTCCGTTGTTTTGGATAATCCCAGTTATGTATCGATACAAACTGGTTTCCCATTCGGGACGAATTACACACAATCGGTTTTGAACTGAAAAGACGGCCTGAATATGAATTTGGGTGTATGTGTTTGCCATAACATTTGTGTTTTATGCATCTAAATTTACAAAATGTCGATTAATTGTTTCGTACCTCCGGCACTTTTGTTTTCTGATTAATTTCTTTCTACCGGGATTTTGTCCCTACGGGACTTTTTTGTCGTTATCCTATTTATGATATTGCTGCTCAACCAACAGTCCCGGAGGGACCTAATGTCGGTAAAAGCAGCAAACATGTGCTGAAGAAGTGCCGGAGGTACGAAACAAAGCCAGGGTCGCTCATCAAAGGGAACATCAAAATCCTCTAAAAACTTAATGTCTACCGGGATTTAGTTCCTACCGGACTTCTTGATCCTTATCCTATTTATGATATTGCTGCTCAACCAACAGTCCCGGAGGGACGTAATGTCGGTAAAAGCAGCAAGCATGTGCTGAAGAAGTGCCGGAGGTACGGAACTGTAATCCAGGTTAAGGAAACGTCTGTCACAATATCAAATTGTTAACTCAAAACAACTTACCTTTTACAATGTGATATTATTTTGGGATTTTTTGCGATTATTAGCAATTAAAACCATTGTTGTAATTTCATTTTATT
Source organism: uncultured Draconibacterium sp. (assembly GCF_963674925.1). NCBI lineage: Bacteria > Pseudomonadati > Bacteroidota > Bacteroidia > Marinilabiliales > Prolixibacteraceae > Draconibacterium > uncultured Draconibacterium sp. The sequence continues at coordinate 1,123,774 of NZ_OY771647.1, read as the reverse complement.
AATCAATTAATTGAATAACCATGTCAAAGGAAAGAGTTTTTGAGTTTCTGGATAAAGGTGCTGATGACCGTCAGTTTCGTGTTAAGTACGACAACTGCTTCTCGATGGAGGAATTTTGTAAAATGGCCGCTGAAGACGGATTTGAGTTTTCTGTTGATGACTTAAAAGCTGCGTTACGCGAAAACGGCGACGATTTTGACTCATACGGTAATCCGCCCAAAAAAGGAATTTGGGTGTAAGTATTGCTACCAATGAGCTTAGATTGCTTTTCCCTATAAATAGAGAGAAGCAATCTAATGCCCCGTAACCGCACTCCATTCAACCCCCACCAAAACCATTCTGCCCCTGGCACAATCTTTCCTGTAAACATTTTTACATTTGCAGCCTTATACTAAACATGCGAATTTTTAACGATTTAAATCCACAGGAAAGGCTGACCCTAAAACTGCATTTGTTTTACAGCGGTATTGAAGGGATTGCTGCCGGAGCTTTACTGCTCACGGAGTTTATCTTTATTAAGTCGCTAAAGGGAAGCAATGTACAACTGGCTTTTCTGTTTCAATTTAACATGGTGGTGTTTTTGTTTGCCATGGTGGCCAACGAAATTCTGCGCCGTTACACCAACCGAAAAATTTTGCTGCGCAGTATTGCCATCATCTCGAAACTGCCCCTGGTAGGACTGGCCTTTTTCCCCGATGTAAGCCACCAAAAAGGATTGCCTCCCATTTACCACACCTTTTTCCTCGCCATTTTCCTGCTTTATTTTATGTCGCGAATTGTGGCTATCCCTTCAGTAAACCAGTATTTAAAAGGAAATTACCGGCACGAAAATTTTGGGCGTCTGTTTGGTTATTCCGTTACGTTGCAAAAAGTGGCCATGCTGTTTTCTACTTTCGCCGCTGGTTTGCTGCTCGACTGGAATCCCAATTCCTATAAAGTATTTTACCCCATAGTTGGTATTCTGGCGATTGTCTCCATTTTCCAACTCACCAAAATAAAGTTCGTTCAGAAAGAAGAAGTTATCGATACACCTTTGTGGAAATCGTTGCACCAGTCGTTTATACGGATTTTCCAGATCCTGAAAAACAACAAAGCTTTCCGGCACCTCGAAATGGGCTTTATGCTGTATGGTTTTGCCTGGATGAGCACCCACGCCGTAATTACAATTTTTTACGAACGCGCCCTGCACCTTAACTATTCGAGCGTGGCCTTTTATAACAATGCTTTTAATATCGTTGCTATTGCCTTTTTACCCTCTTTCGGAAAGATCATTGGCAAACGCGATCCCCGGCGTTTTAGTATTATCACTTTTGGTTCGCTGCTATTGTTTATCCTGTTTACCGCACTAACCGAGTATTACAACGGCTACACCGAAGTATATGGCATTAAAATTTACTACATGCTGATGGTGGCTGTGTTTTTTAACGGCTTGTTTATGGGAAGTATGCCCATTTTATGGGGCATTGGAAGCAGTTATTTTTGCCAACCCGACGAAGCGGCCGACTACCAGAGTGTGCACTTGTTTTTAACCGGTTTTCGTGCTTTACTGGCTCCGGTTATCGGAATAAAATTATACGAATGGGCAGGTTTTAGTTATACCTATACCGCCGGAGTTGCTCTGCTGTTTTTTGCTATTTTACTGATGATCTGGTCGGAGAAACGGGTTCCGAAGTCAGCATAAGATTGTATCGTCGTTCCTACTCGCAATGCCATCCTGACAATCGTTAAATAAGCCACGGACAAATGCCTCCTTCATCCAGTTATGATGTACTCCCGTCCACGGCGCTAAATGTCCTGTAATAGTTATCATTGCTTCTCCCGATTCGTATTACTGATCGGGAGAAGCAATCTATGCCCTCGTTTGTAACAAAGGGTAGAAGTAAGCTGTATCTATCGGCGCACTGCCCGCTGGTCCGGTGCAATTTTTATCTGGTATTCTTTTGGAGGAACAGCATTCATCAGGTTGGTGATAAAATAATCCCAGCGTCGTCGCATAATGTAGTAGCTGTCGGCTCCATAACCGTGGCGGGCGTTGGGCAAGATGATCATATCGAAATCCTTGTTAGCCTTTATCAATGCGTTAACCACCAGGTAGGTATTATACGGAGGCACGTTGTCATCCATTCCGCCATGAATAATTAGCAACTTCCCTTTCAGGTTTTTAGCATACAGCTGGTTGGCCTGATCCTCGTAATTCGATACGCCGTTATCGTCGTAGGTTTCCAGTCCGTTGTATCGTTCCCCCCAGTCGTCTTCATAATTCCGGTTATCGTGGTTGCCCGATTCTGAAATTCCTACTTTAAAAAAATCAGGATATTTGAACATGGCAGATGCTGTAGCAAAACCACCGCCTGAATGTCCCCAGATACCCACTTTATCGAGATCAAAAAATCCATATCGTTCCGACAGTTGTTCCAATCCTGAAATCTGGTCGGGAAGTGTGTTCTCCGCCATATTTCCATACGAAGCATCGTGGAAAGATTTTGAGCGGTTTGGATTACCACTTCCTTCCAGCACCACCACCACAAAGCCCAATTCGGCAAGCGCCTGGTTATCTCTCCGGGAAGCACTGAAACTCCACGATCCTACACTTCCTCCCTGTGGCCCGGGATAAATGTATACAATCACCGGGTATTTCTTTGTTTTATCGAGATTCGATGGCGTGAACAGTAATCCATATAAATCCCATTTTTTGTTGGCTGATTTAACCGAGAATACTTCCGGTGCTTTCCATCCGGTAGCTTCCAAACGCGATACATCGGTTTTTTCAAGCGTAGAAATCAGTTTGCCCCCGGCATTTCTCACCACCGTAACTCCCGGAACATCCGGTTGCGAATAAGTATCTGTAAAATAGTTTCCATCGGGAGAGAAGTTTACCGAATGATCGCCTTCTTCCGGAGTCAGTAAAGTCAGGTTTTTCCCGCTGAAATCAACGCGGTAGAGGTAACGGAAATAAGGATTTACACCGGCTTCTTTTCCTCCGGCAATAAAATAGATCTGCCTGTTTTCCACATCATAGCGAAGTACCTGCCGTACCACAAAATCACCCGATGTAATTTGGTTTTTTATTTCCCCGCTGGTGGCATCGTAAAGGTACAGGTGGCCCCAGTCGCTGCGTTCCGAATACCAGATGATCTCGTTGGTGGCTGAAAAATATTTCCAGTTAATGGTTCCCTGCCCCGATTCATATTGCGTGTCAACTATCTCATCGAAAATATCATTAACTTCTCCGGTCTCGCAATCGGCAATACGCACATACTCCTCTTTATGATCGCGCGATGTAGAAACAAACACCAGCTTTTTACTGTCGTCGCTCCAGCTCACATCGTCAAAACCACCTTCGCAGGAGATATCATCACACAACGAACCACGCCGCGCATCGCTGGCCATTTTTAGCCGCACCAGTCCATCATCTTTAGTAATATCGATAATCACCCGGTAGATTCTGATGATATCCTCATCTCCGGGAAGCGGGTATTTCCACGCCGCCAATTCGGGTGCACCTACTTTTGTCTTCACCAGGTACATGTCGCTTACATGCCGCTGATCCTGCTGAAAGGTGGCGATCTTCTTCGAATCGGGCGACCAGCTGAGGATAGGTCTGTCGCTCTTTTTCCAACCGGCATTATCGGTTGCATAGCCAAAATTTTCCACACCGTCGGTTGTCAGCGCCGATTCCTTACCTGTCTCCACTTCTTGTATCCACAGGTTCCAGTCGCGGATAAATGCCTTGTATTTCCCGTCGGGCGAAAGCACCTCCGTATAATACCAACCTCTCTGCGGCTGCTCAATACCCGCCGTTTCAAAAAGCTCGTTTCGCGACGATGCAACTTGCATCTTCTTACTTGCCGGGTCGAAAAGTTTGTATTCCGCTTTGTCTTCCGACAGGCATGTGTACCATAAGCGGCCATCGGGCAACCATTGCGGACGGATAGCATTATCAACAAAACGAGTCAGGTTTGTTCCCATTGTAGCAGCGGCACGATCGTAATCGGCTGAGGTATAAACTTCCTGACCGGCTGACCAGCCATAAACAAACAACAAGAGCGTAAGGATTGGAAAAATTCTTTTAACCATAAATATTTTAGTTTAAAATGAGATACCTGAACAGAAATATGCAGCGAAATCTTCTTTTGATAAACAAGAAAACAACTTTGCTGAACTATTTTAAACAAATTGACCAGATACCTTTTGTTTCGAAATACAAATTGAAACCAAATCTAAAATAAAATAACATAAAGTAGCTACTTGCAAGACTAAAAGCTTTGTTGAAATTGAAATTTGTATTGGTGATTGACGGAGAAACAGTCTGCTCCTTAACCACCCCACCGCTGTAAACGCGTTACCTGTCCTGGCAGGAGGGGAATTTTCGTGCTACAAATTAACTCCTTCCACCAACTCAACTACCGGCCAAATTTCTCCTCCAACAATAGTAAAATACCTTATGCTTGCCCCCTTCAGGGGGAATACGGCAGCAGCGTAAGGCTTTTAGGTGGCTGTTGCCGAAGGGGGTCAGGAGGAGAGCCTGTCCCGACCTAGCAAAGCGAGCGTCGGGAGGACCAGCGCAGCTGGTGAGGTGGTCGGCAGTACTTTAACGCTGCTACACCTGTCAACATTTCAAACAAATACTAAAACCGTAAGGCGGTTACAGATTACTTCGGTCGTTCCACTCCCTCGTAATGACACACAATGTAGATGTCACCAGCCGCGGACCGCAGAGAATCATGCCCAATGTATATAACTCATGGTCCGCGGCCGTATCCTACAAATTATCAGTCATTGCGAGACAACGAAGGAGGCGAAGCAATCTACTCCGGCGTTACCCGGTGCTTACAAGCGTTAGCAATGCCCACATTAATTCCTTAGATTTGAAAGAACACTGAAAGCCGTAAAACATGGAAGAAAAGAAGAAGCCAACAGAACAGGAAAACACTCCCGAAGAAAAGAAAGACCAAAACTGGATTGAAAAAACAGAAGCCAAAATAGACGAGGCTGCTGAAAAGATCCACAAAAGCGAAGCCTACCGCAAAGCCGACAAAAAATTAGAAGACGCCACCAAAAAACTGTTTCGCAAGGCCGGGCGTTTGTGGGGGAAGTTGTGACAGTTAATCATTACAAATCTAAAATAGGTTGAATTTTTTAACCACCCCATCCGCCGATGGCGGATACACCTCCCGACGAAAAGTCGGGACAGGCTCTCCTGACAGGAGGGGAAATTTCGTGCTACAATTTAACTTCTTCCACCAACTCAACTACCGGCCAAATTTCTCCTCCTCACAGGAGGAGAGCCTGTCCCGACCAAGCAAAGCGAGCGTCGGGAGGACCAGCGCAGCTGGTGAGGTGGTTTAGTATCATTTCAGCTTTTCTCTATTCGCTCCGAAATCCAGCATCAATAAAAAGGAACATTTTTAATTTCTGAGCGTTTGAATTAGAAAGAAGCTTAAAACATTAAGAACATGGAATTTAACGAGAAAATTAAAGCCGAATTAGAAGGAAAAATCAAAGATCTGGAAAAACTTATTGCTGAAAAAGGAATTGGCGCGAAACAGCTAAGAAAAGCAAGACGAACACAACGCAATGTAAACCTGGCCGTTATTGTGGGTAGTTTAATCACAGTGGCAGGAATTACCTTGTGGGCTGTAAGTGGCAGCAGCAATAAAGATTAACAATCAGGTATTTTGAAACGCCCCGGACACACCACCGCTACCGTGCACCCGAAATTTCGGGACTATCGCATGGTCACATACCAGGCACAGTAAACAAAACATAACTTCAGACGCTTGTTTTGCGTAGATGTAGCAGCCGGAGGGCAGGAAGGGGAAACAGGCTTCACGGATGCATGCAACCATTTAGGGCAACCAATTCACACCCGGAGCCCGATATTCCCCTGTTCTTTTGGCTGCTTCGTCAATTTCTTCGGGTGTTATTAATGCCACGCTACTCACCGTTACCAAACCGCTTGCCGCTGCCCGCAGCGAAAAAGCTGCCATGACGGTACTGTCGGGCATATCGAAAATGCCGTAAATATCGTATTCGCCAAAGGCATAATACACACATTCCACCGATCCGCCCAGCGAAGCCACTAATTTTTCAATTTCCGAACGCCGGCTCGAGCCTCCCTCGCTCAGCAAACCTTTAACTCCTTCTCCAATGTATTTTCCACAAACCAGGTATTTTGCCATAACATTTCCTTTTAAAAGACACTAAGGTCCTTTATTCTACGGCATTTCTATTTTTAGGTTCTGTAGGTGACGAAAAAAATGCCTTTTCCCCACCCCTCTTTCGTAATGACACACGATTTAGATTTCACTAGCCGCGGACCATGCAGAATCATGCCCAATGCATATAACTCCTGGTCCGCGGCTTTGTATATCCATAAGTCCGAGTCATTGCGAGACGACGAAGGAAGCGAAGCAATCTAAGCTAAGCCACAAGCAATGATTCGCGCTATGGAGGAGAGAATACAGATTACTTCGGTCGCACCACTCCCTCGTAATGACGGGGCTGAAAAGTAAATCAGGCCGCGGACCATAATGTTAATTGCCCGGATAAACTTTGTCCTGGTCCGCGGCTTTGTATATCCATAAGTCCGGGTCATTGCGAGACGACGAAGGAAGCGAAGCAATCTAAGCTAAGCCACAAGCAATGATTCGCGCTGTGGAGGAGGGCAATTACAGATTACTTCGGTCTCCGTCAGCCGACGGATCCCTCGTAATGACGGGGCTGAGAAGTAGATCAGGCCGCGGACCGTACACAATTATGCCCAATGCATATAACTCTTGGTCCGCGGCCGTATCCTACAAATTGCCAGTCATTGCGAGACGACGAAGGAAGCGAAGCAATCTAAGCTAAGCCACAAGCAATGATTCGCGCTGTGGAGGAGGGCAATTACAGATTACTTCGGTCTCCGTCAGCCGACGGATCCCTCGTAATGACGGGGCTGAGAAGTAGATCAGGCCGCGGACCGTACACAATTATGCCCAATGCATATAACTCTTGGTCCGCGGCCGTATCCTACAAATTGCCAGTCATTGCGAGACGACGAAGGAGGCGAAGCAATCTAAGCTAATCCACGCGAAAGTCCCGAAATTTCGGGAGCGCGGTAGCGGAGGGCAATTACAGATTACTTCGGTCGCTGCGCTCTCTCGTAATGACGGGGCTGAAAAAGTAAATCAGGCCGCGGACCGTCGTGAATCATACCTAATGCATATAACTCATGGTCCGCGGCCGTATCCTACAAATTACTAGTCATTGCGAGACGACAAAGGAGGCGAAGCAATCTAAGCAAAGCCTCCTGAATTCTTTAGCATTTTGTGAACATTCTGTGATACTTATCGTCGTTATTTGCAGTAGAACGATTAAACGATTTACCATGAAAAAGATGAAGACCTATACAATTTTACTGTTGGCCATTAGTTTGTTGGCCACGGCCTGCAGCGACAACAATGATGACTATGATGACAATGGCGACAACACAATACCGGGAGATACTTATACCGATGTAATGGCCAGCCAGGTAAAAATGGAACTGGTTGACGATGTATCCATAAGCCCGTACGCAGCCATTTTCGATGTGTCGCCTGTATACAGCGACGGGCATTTGCCATTTGCCACCAATACCAATGGTGTTGATGGTTTGGGAACAATGCTGGGCAGCCTGGATAAAACCAAAAGTTATTTAGTGTATTGTCACGGCGATGCTCCCTCCATTGCCGGAGCCAAACTGTTAACCGAAAACGGTTTTTCAAAAGTTTATCGCTTACAGGGCAATTACGCAGCATGGGACGATGTTTCGTTTGTGGATATCGTGGCAAGCGTGGCAAAATCAAAAATTGATGCTGCTGATTTTGAAGCCATTTTCGATGTGTCGCCGCACTACAATGAACAGCATATTCCGGGGGCAAGCAATGCCAACGCCGGTGCCGGCGGAACCGATTTGGCCACACTAACAGCAGGTATGGACAAAACAAAAAAGTACCTGGTGTATTGCCATGCCGATGGCCCTTCAATGGCAGGAGCACAACTGATGGAAGATGCCGGGTTTAAAAACGTATTTCGGCTGGAAGGAAATTTTGGTGCCTGGACCAACGCCGGGTATCCCACCGAATAAGGACAACTGTATATTCCGTTACGCTACACGAAACACCGAAACTTCGGGCGCGGAGCAGCGGGGCCTGAAAACAAAAAAACTACCTGCAGCATTATAATTTACAGGTAGTTTATGGGATATAAATGTTTTTTACAACTTCTAAATTGCCGGATCAGCAATATATTCTTTCCACAAATCGGTCGGGTTTTTGCCGGTAAGCTCTACCCAAACCTCTTTGTTGTAGGTATGATCGCGCATTATCTTATCCATTTCTTTTACAAAGTCCTGGTTTTTATTTTGTACAATCCAAACAAAAAAGCGGGCAGTAATCCGGTACGAACTATCGTATTTGTGGTCCTCCTTTACATCCGGTAACGACCAGCCAGCGCCTTCGTTGTCAACACCATATTTATAACGCACGTAGTCGGCAATACCTTCGGTTACCCACCATGGCCCCGGCGTTCTTCCGTAATCCTGAATAATGTGCATTACCTCGTGTGTTACCACATCAATATCGCCGGGCGACCGGTCGAACCATCGCGGATTAAAAACAACACTGCCGTTCGATGTGGCAGCAACACCATCGTACGCCGGGTCGATTACAAAAGTTACCTCCGTAGCTGCATTTTTATTATAGGCAGCCACCATTCCGGGATAAACTTCAAAAAATGTGTCTTTTAGGCGTTGTCCGGTTTCGGCACTAAATTTTTCATCTTTGTTAATGTAAACCAGTGTGTAACCATCTTTCTTAATGGTCTCTTTTTTGATAAATTCTGATGATTTTTCGGTTTGTGCACCGGCCTCGCAACCCAATGCATAAACAAATAGTACTACTGAAAATAATTTCAGGAAAGGCTTAAGATTCATGTTGGTATATCTTTTAGATTAAGCGGCTAAAGATATGTTTCCTGAATTTTACTTCCAAAACTATTTAATGCGCTCCCTGCCCACTCCACCACGCGAAAGTCCCGAAATTTCGGGAGCGCGGTAGCGGGGGCCGATTGTTACGCTTTTACAACAAATGTTAATCTACTGTTTCTTTCATGTGTAGCTCCATACCAATTTGCTGCATCATGCCCAGTTCATCAAATACCTCAAATTCTTCAACAATTTTTCCGTGCTCTATCCGGCAAATCGATATCGCCTGCATCTTAACTTCTTTTCCGCTTGCCGGAATTCCAGCCAGATCGCCGGTATGCACACAAGTAAACAAAACACGACTTACTACCTTATCGTTACTAGCAATCATGTCCAGAATTTCAAAATGCGATTTCTCAAAGGCCGATGCATACATTTCATACATCTGTTTGTACTCTTCAATACCCTTACAGGTGGTACCTGGCGTGCGATACACAACATTGGGAGAAAGACACTCATCCAGCACTGCACTATTACGTTTGTTCCACAACTCATCATAAACGCGCTCAATAAGCTCTCTGTTTCTAAGCTCCGATTCTTGTAAATGTTTAATTTTTTCGGTTTCTAACATGGCTATTCAATTTTTGGTTACGGCGGATTATACGTTTCATTCACCAAAATGTTTTTGGGGCAGAATAGGTAGTAACGGACAACGAAGCACTCCACCACGCGAAAGTCCCGAAATTTCGGGAGCGCGATAGCGGAGTAGGAGGAGAAGCAATCTAAACTAATCCACGCGAAGGGATTCGCGCGGTAGCGGGGCTGTCCTCCTTTCTTAAAGGAGGTGGTCCGTCAGCTGACGGATCGGAGGATTAGACAATTTGCAGTAACTACTTCAATCCCCCTTTAATTCCCTCGCGATGAAATGTAAAAGAATCAGGAGGGCGGTGGTGCAACTGCTACATAACATATTGACAACCAAGTCTATTTTCCATAATTTTATACGCGTTAAAGACCAAAAACACGGTTAATCCAGAACCCTCTGAAATTACCGTCAAAATTTTAACACGAACTGATCACATGCTACAGGGATAGCATGTACACGTCATTATAGAATGCCGGCGTGCATACAAAAAAGGCCACCTGCGCCCTAGGAAAGCTTACAGGTGACCCGAATTAATAATCTTTCAATTATCAATTTTTTAAATGTACAAAAAATGGCTAACACAGATGATTACAATGCCAAATTAGCCGAAATTGAGGCTATTCCCAACGAGGAAGTAAAAGATCCAAACATGCCTGTAGACATTGCGTTACAGGAAGCCGAAAACCTCTATCACTGGAGTTTAGACGATGCCCAGGAACTGGGTGTAGTAGGAATTAGCGACACCCGGATTGAAGATCTCCCCGTTCGTGCAGGTGCCTGCCGCGAGGCGCAATCGATTTGGAACAAAGATTTCAGGTCGCAACAGGAAGCACAGGAAGAATGGGCGGAACAATCGCCTCTGGCTTACGAATTCAAAACTGATTTGCTGGCTTCTTTGCGCTTTGCTTACCGTAAAAACGATGCACTACTCAGCCGCGTAAGTGCTATTGCCGATGGCACCGGACATGCCGACATGATTCAGGATTTAAACGACATTGCTGTTTTGGGGCGCGAAAATCCCGATCCCTTAACTGCTATTAGTTTCGATCTTGCACAATTAGATGAGGCTGCAACACTGGCCGATACACTGGCCGACCTGCTGGCCGAAGCCAACGGCGACAAAGCTGATTCCAACGAATCAAAAATCGTTCGCGACAAGGCTTATATGCACATGAAAGAGCTGGTGGATGAAATTCGTGAAGCCGGGAAATATGTGTTTCGTAAAGATCCGAACCGTTTAAAAGGGTATAGCAGCCAGTACTGGCGGAAAATACACCGAAAGCAAAAGAACAACGACGAAGATGCTGATTCATAGCGTCCTGCGACATTTTGGGGCGTCCTGCAAGCTTGTAGGGCGCCCTGCTTTATTTTACCCCTCCCTGCAGGGGTTTTAGGCTTTCCTGCGCTGCAGGATCACAAAAAAGTGGTGCAGGACGGGTAAAAAGGCTGCAGGATTACAAAAAATTGCCGCAGGATAGCAAAAAAGCCTGCAGGAACACCAAAAAGTGATGCAGGATGGGTAAAAAGCTTGCAGGACGGTGGTTTTTGGTAAGATAGGTGACTGTTGGATAAAATTAATTCCGTAAGGCTTGCGATGGAGATAACTAGAATTCGTAAGTAGCAAACTCATTTACATGCATTCCTTTTTTGCCCGTAAACGTAATTTCAACATAACGAATGTGTTCCTTGCCCGAAGCACTTTTGGTTTCCAGCATACGGTAATAGCTTTCATCCAAGGCGCTGAATATTTTAAAGGGAGTTGTATACAAACTGATAAGCGGATTTATCGGAACGCCGTATTTCAATTTATCCGCCGTTTTAAGTTTTGAAATACTTAGCAGCTCAATCTCCTGTTCCTGATAGTATTCCCGAAGTAATTGTTCCAGCGCTTTTATGCCGGTATATCGGTTATAGTACTGGTAAATCAATATCAACACCACTACACTCGCCGTCGCCAGCGGTAATAATAATTCTTCGAATGGGAAGTATTCCATAGTGATTTACTCTTTTGATTGAAATTGATTCAGAAGCTTGATTGCAGTTTGCAGATTTGGATGATCCATCGGATATATCACACTATATATATCAACCGACTTTTTCATATTTGAAATAGCCAAACTCCTTTCTTGTAAAAAGAAAAAGGCTTGACCTAATATAAAGAATGCTAATCCTTGGGTAGATTTCGAAAGATTAGCATTGGCAATTTCTAAAGATCTATTTGCTTCGAAAAGAGCTTCTTTGTATTGTCCTAGATTTAGTTTTACAACCGCTAAGTTAATTCTAACTTCCGCTTCATTTTCTCGAGCACCAATCAATTCTGCTATTTTTATACTTTGAACCATTAATTCTTCGGCTTTAGGAAGATACCCCTTATTCATCAAGGCAATTCCCAAACTAGCTAATTGGCTGCATTCTGCTTGTTTATTACCTATTTCTTGTGATATCTGAAGCCCGTATTCCAAACATCTAACAGCATTATCAGGCTCACGCATAAGATTGTAAACTAAAGCCAGGTTTCCCAACGAATTGCCTAATACAAACTTCTCATTGTGAAATTCCGATACGATAACAGCCCAGCAAAGAACGTTTTTTGCTTTTTCCAGCTTACCTAAATTTCTGTATATATTTCCTAAATTTTGAAGTTGGGCTATATAATTATAGGTGTTATCAGATTCGATGGATATTTGTAGTACGACTTCTATACATTTCTGAGCACTTTCGTACTCTCCGAGCATATTATAGGACATTCCTAAACCCGCAAGATTACTCATCCCCAATTGATCATCAATTCGGATGGCAAAGTCTACTGCCTTTCGAAAATGCAATGAAGCCCTTTGAAATTCTCCAATATTATAAAAAAGTTGCCCGCACAAGTCCCACTTTATACGTGCTGTATTTTCATTTGTGGCCAAATCATACCAGGAGTCAATTTTGCTATCCCAGTTCATTTGCGGGTACTTAATAAGTTCGAAAGGTGTCTCTATTGTCAGATTCCAAATTTCTTTAATAAAGGAATCGGTATTTGTATAGAACCTAGTTCCATTATTAAATTTTACAAACGGATTCTTTTCTTGCTTTAGAGAAATATGTTCGTTGGTTCCTAATTTTTGATCAGAATTGTTGGTGTGTTCGATAAAAACAATCTCGCTTTGACCTGAAGTTATAGATTCAATTTCAGGGGAGATGTCAAAATGGTCCGAACAACTGTACCCGAGGATAAGGATATTTGGATTAACATTTTTATTGAAAAAATCAGAAATCAATTTTCGTTTATTTGTTGACAAAGTTTCATTTGCAACGGATTTCATTGTAATTCCCATTTCTGTTATATCCGTTACGCAACCATGTATTTTTATTAGGTTAACGGTATCACCGTCCAAATGGATATTGTGAAACTCTTCTTCAGATGTAAAGACATTAAAATCTATATTCCTTTTTAGACCAAAGTCAGCTAGTGCCTGTTCAATGCAAAGATCGAAGTTTGTGGTGAATATGTTTTTTACAATTCCGAGTTTAGCCCAATGTGCAATCAGATAATGATTGGTGTTAGCGTTATTGATTTGAAATATTTCAAGTATTTTGGTTGCATCGGTATTTTCCTGTAAAACATCAATGAAAGACTCGAAAGGAAGATTAGAATTGAGAATTAGATTTATCTCCTCTTCACTTAGTTCAAATTTTTTAAGGATTTCTACAATAAGCGTGTTAGCCAAGGGAAGACCCGAGTTAAAAGAAATACCTGCACCACAAAATATCGATGTTTTGTCTGTTTTAATTTTTTGTAGTATGTCAAGCATGAATATGATTCCGAATGATTAAGGGATAGAGGAATTATCAATACATCTTAAAATATTCAATTATTGAGTCCATTTTGCAAACGAAATACCAACTCTACTTGCATAGCCAAAAGCATTATTTGAAATGCGTTGGGCGTAATTTTCTTTGAGTGTATTTATGTAAGTAAGCTTTACTTCTTGGTTGTTCATTAATACAACTATTGGATTCTTTTTATCATTATTTTCTTCCGGAATGTGTAATGTAAATGGTTTACAATCTCCCCAATCGATCATTTTTGGTTCATTTTCAATAAGAATGAAAGATTTGAAACCAGAATCAGAATCTTTTAAATGAGTACCTTTTAAATTATTAATCTTTCCTTCAATAAAGAAAAAGTTATTATTAATCTTTTGAGGTCTTAAACAGTCACAATGTGCAGTAATGCAAAGCAGAACAATATCACTATCATCAACGAAAAATATATCACCAAACAGAATCCTGCCAGAATTAAATAATTTCGGAGCGATATTATAATACGAATTTAGTTTTGCTAATTCTTTATATATATCACCTTGTTTGTCAATATTTTCTTCAATCCCATTATCATTTTTAAACTTTTCAAAGTTTTCAATAACTTTTGATTTAAAAGAATTTAAAAATGAAGTATTGTCATACTTCCATAGCTCCTGAATAAAATTTTCAAACTCAACGCCTAATTCTATCATGTGATGATAAAAGGCATTCTCATTTATTCGCTGAAGTTCCTTTCCCAGAAATGAAGATTGCTGAAGAAATTTATTTCTGTAGTCCAGGCTCACTAAAGTCAAATAACTGTGAGGCACATTCAAAATTGAGTTTGAAAATCCCGAAATAAAACTTTCCGGTTTTATTTCTTTTTTTTGAACTACTAAAATGATTGTATTATTAGCCACAATACAATTATTATCCTTAAAAGAATTGGTATAGAAAGGAACTAAATCATGATCTTTCTTGGTGAATCCTTTATAGCGATAGCAGAATTCAATAAATGATGGAAAGAGATTGTTAAAAGCCTTAAAATCTTTCCCAAATAACTTTCGAAGTTCTGAAATTATCCTTTTTCGTAATCCTTTTTCATCTTCATTAGAAGCTAAAAGATAATTAAATATAATCTCATCAAAATCAATTGAAAAATCTTCCAGTCCTATTCCAAATTCATCTAGAAAATCCGGAAGTTCATCAAATTTATATTCAATTTGTGATTCATAATAATTCAAATGGGCTTTAATCATTAATAATATTTCAGAAAACTTACTCGACTCTTCGTTTGTATAAATACATAAAAAATGTGGGCTTTCATTGGAGATAATTGCTCTAATTATTTCCAATGTGTTTTTATACTTCGGTGTTTTTTCTGATAATTCCCAATCTAAAATAATTAAATCATTTCTTCCTGTTAAGATTTTTTCAACAACATCCACTTCATTAGTGTACGGGAAAAAGTCAATGACCGAATTATTCTGGTTGAATGATTGAAATAAATCTGAGCAAAAATCGTCACTTATACTTTCTTTTGAAAAAGGCAATGTTGCATTATCATCAACAAAAATTGCTTTTTTAATGGAAGCAGCTATTATTTCCTGAGCTAATTCTTGGTATTCGGGAAGGTTATTCATTTTATAACTTTTTTATAATAAAACATGCACCCTCTAAAATGTTATATCTCTTATCGTTGGATGCGAAAATATCGTAACCAATACTATTTAAATTTTCCTTTGCAAGGTACAATCCGATTCCTCTTCCATTAGGACGTTTAGAGTAAAACAAATCAAAAATTTTATCTAAATAGAAATCTTCAATTTGTGCTCCTGAATTCATAATTAGAATTTCAGAATCTTTAACATCCAGCACTATTTTTCTCTCATTAACAGACGTCAACCAATAGACAGCATTATGTACCACATTAATAAAAACTGGCAATAATATCGATTCGAATGTATGAACACTAAATTCATTAAATTCTGGTGTAGGCCTGAATTTGATTGCATTATCTTCAAATTGTTCTGAGAAAAATGTTTCGATATAATTTGAAATATATTGACCGTTAAATTCGGTTTTAGTCTTTCCAGTTGTTCTATATAAAGGAGATAATAACTTATATTTACTTTCCAGATGCTCAAACGCTGTTTTTAGCTCTTTATATAGTTTGATATTAGATTTCTCTTCAGATAAGACAAGTTGAAATTTGTTTATTGTGTTTGCAAGTTGAGAATATAAGGCATTAAATTGATGGTCTATTATTTCGACGGCGATACCTAACTGAGCTAATTCCTTTGTTTCTTGCCATTGCTTCTCAATTTCTTCAAATCTAACTTTGTAGAAGCCGGTTAACTGGTCTTCGTCGACATCAAACGAAAGTCTATTCAAATGAGCGAATAAAGGAGGGATTTTATTCTCAAGCTCTATTTGCAATTTATTAAAAGACTTCTCAAGATAATTCAGGCTATTTTTAATTGCCTTCTTATTAATTTCTTTAGGATAATAATTCTCGTAATGCTTCTTTAGTTCTCCGGTATAATGATTCGATTCTATTTTTAGTTTCTCTTCTAAACGGTTAAATGATTTTTTAAACGTATCAGAAAATTCATAGAATTTATCTTTAATCAGATTTTGATAATAGTTCCCTAAATTTTCATACTCTTTTAACAGTTCTTCCTCTTCTAATTTTGAACGTGCCTCTTCAATCACTTTCTGTGTTGAAATAAAGGAGGTATTAAAAAAGGTTTCAATTTGATTATTAAAGTTGAAAAACTTTTTCTCCTGATTTTCCGTTAGTTTGAACCTGGTTGGTTTAGACAGAATAAGGCTGTTTAGCTTGGTTTTCGTTTTTTCTATCCTTCCTAAGGTTGCTCTAATTTCATCGTAAATTAGACTGGATTTAGTTACCAAATCACTTAACAAAGCGGTATCACTTTCAATTTTCTGTTGGAGTTCTTTAAGCTCTTTGGGATGTTGCGTTAATTTTTTGGAAAACTCTCTTCGTTCTTCTTTTTCTCTTTCTTTTTCCTTTTTTTCTGCCTCAGCTTGTTTTTTTAGATCTGTTTGTTGTTTTTCTTTTAGATCTGATTTTGCATCTGTAGCAAAGAATTGCTTAGCTAAATCAATAAAAAAGGCCTCTAAATCCGCTTTAAACTCTCTGTAAGCTTGATTTGCAATAAACCCTTCTCTTCCCGCTTTGTCCTTCAACTTCTCATTCTTTATTCGGGAGATATCAATAAAACCAAACATTCGGCGATGACTAAAAAAGTAATATCCCGCACCGAAAGTTCTACGTTTTTCAAAATTTAAAAAATCAACTTCCGTTTTACCGTATGGAAGAACTCTGAAATTATCGCGATATATATATAATCCACCGAACAGTTTAAGTTTATTATCGAGTAACTTAAACTGTTCTTCATTCATAATCGTTGCTTGCCCCTTACCTGGACTAACACCGACTTTTATTTTAAATGGTCCATAAGGAACTTTGCCAAGGGGTTTCGTATTTCTAAATGAATAATCAACAGGCTGTTTGAACACTCTAATTGTTCCTTTGAATGTGCCGTTCTCATCAAAATCTCCATCAATTAAATGATCACATATTTCAAAGTCTTCATGAGTAAAAAATTCGCGTGAAGATATAAAGTCATATTCTCCAGTATCTGATTTTATAAAAAAACTGGTTTTAATTTTATTGTTTTCTTCTTCTTTCTTAAAAACATTGAATAATCCACTTAATGTTGCTCGTATTTCATTTATTGAACTTTCAATGTAATCCGGTCTATCTTTTTTATCAGCATATTTTGCAAGCTCAAGCAACTGTTCATCAGGATTATAAATAAGGAATTTTGTTCCATGAGATTCCGGATTCTTAAAATCTATGAGAATTTCATCTTCGAAGAAATCTGGTAATTCTATCTCCTCATTTTCTGAGATTATTTCTTCTCTTAAATCCAATTGATCATACCATTGTGTAAGAATCTTCTCATTTCTATCTTCATTTTTCAGATCGGATAAGTTATCTAATAATTCTTCTTTCAGTTCATTAAAAATCGATCTAATGTCTGATAAATTTGGTAATGATTTGATAGGAATATTGATATCATCTATAAACAAATTATAATTCTCAAGTATTCTCCAATCAAAATAAAGTAATTGAACTATGTCATTCTTCTTCTTAGTCAGCATTAACATCGGACTTCCCAAATAGGCAACTGATAAACGACCGATGCCTTTTTCTCCCATCTTGATTCTTGGTGGCTTGTTCAAGGTATCTTCGCCTTTTATATCAAGGCCACCTCTACTTTTTGAATCAGTTCCAAGAACAATCCATTTATCAAGAATGTCTTCTGAGGACATTCCTGTACCGTCATCACTGAGTAAAAAAAGAGGTTTTGTTAAGTTGGAATATCCCTCAAGATATAAATGTGCCCCTAACTTATCTCCGTATGCGTCATATCCGTTTTTCCACAATTCAGATATTGCAGTTGGCAAATCGGATATCTGTCCTTTACCTAATAAATCAACAGCTCTTGCTTTAGTTCTAAATCCAACCATATTAATTATTTAAAACTTTTAGCAATTGATTTTGCCAAAAGTGGGGGCACGGCATTTCCAATCATTTTTGCAATTGTAACTTGACTTTCTGAACAAAATTCAAAATCCTCGGGGAAACTTTGTAAAGTTGCACCTTCTCTTAACGATATTGCTCTATCTTGTTCCGGATGTCCATAGCGTCCATTCGAATAACTTACAAACTTTGTAGTAATTGTTGGTGATGGTTCATCCCAACTCAATCGACCATAAGCATCAGTGTGTCCATCATGGTTTCTATAACATCTTAACTGTAAGCTGTCATCATTCCAATCAAGCCTGGATCCCCCATCATGAGGAGTTGCTTGTATACGCTTCAGGTTAATTGCTTTTAGCGCTGCCGCAGAATGGACATAAGAAGATCTATCCTTTGTTCCATTTACAATTGGTGGGAATTTCCTGTAATCTCCAATTGCATTCCTAACTGTAATAATGTTATCGGTATCTTCTTTTGGTAATTTGATCTTCTTTTTTATCCGCGAGGCAACTAAAATATACCGCCTCCTGTTTTGGGGAACTCCGAAATATTTAGCATTCAACACATTATCATCAAAAACATATCCGTTTTCATTTAAGAATGTCTTAAATTGACCTAAAGGACTTTCAGGATTAGAATCAAGTCCCGGTACATTTTCAATAAAAATATACCCTGGGCGAAAGTAAGCTACAAATTCTTGGAAATCTGCAAGCAAAAGTCTCGTACTCGAGGATTTCGATTTATCAGTTTTGATATTGGAATAGTATTGACATGGACTACAACCAACAAAAATCAGATTTCTCTGTCCTCGTCTGATTCCAAAATATTTACCAACCTTTTTAAGATTTAATTCCGAAACATCTTCATGCAAAAACTTTGCACCTATATTTTTTTCGTATGTTTCCTTGCATGATTGATCGATATCAATTCCCCCCAGAACCTCAATTCCAGCTTGTTTGAAACCGAGACTTACTCCGCCTACGGAACAAAAGAAATCAACTACTTTGATATTATTTTTGGAGTTTGACATAGCTAATTCTGAATAAACATCAAAATTAGTTTTAAAAAATAAAGTTCATAACGATTATTTGATTAAATCACAAATAGTTTTCAACTATTTTCAGCTCTTTTATCAGCCTATTTAGTCTATTCTCTCTTCCTGTCTTCAATTCACATGTCCAAATGTTAATAACTCTCCACCCCATTGCGTTCAACTCAACTTCTGCTTTACTGTCTCTTTTTTGAGTTTCTTTAATCTTTTCCAACCACCATTCCGTTCTCGTTTTTGGTATGGTTGCATACTTACACCCTTTATGCCCATGCCAAAAGCAGCCGTTTACAAAAATTACAGTTTTGTATTTGGGTAAAACTATGTCGGGTTTTCCGGGCAGGGTTTTAACATTCAGTCGGTAACGAAAACCGTTGGCAAACAAAAACTTCCGCACCAGCATCTCAGGCTTTGTGTTTTTGCCCTTAATTCGGCTCATATTAAACGAGCGGGTCTTTTTGTCGTGTACATCGGTCATACTGTAAAGGTAAAAGTAAAAAGTTGAAAACGGCTTTGCCGGGCGAAATCCCGACCGAAGCGTCGGGGGCAAAAGTGGAAAGGCAAAAGGAAAACTACGGCATCTGGTGCAAGCTTTTCCTAATGTGGTCTAAAAAATCATGTACCAACGCTTTTATCGTTTCAAAGTCATCCGATCTTTCACTGGTATCGGGTTTCAGGTAGAGGCGGCGGTTGACTTCCAGCATCAGCGAGCTTACCCGTTTATCGTTGTTGTACCAGCGCAGGGGCACCAGCGTTCCGGCATAGGGGCGGTTAATAGCCACGGTAAAACCCCGGTCGGTAAAAAACTGTTGGGCACGGCGGGTGAGTTCTGGTGGTGTATGGTACGGATCGGTGCCGAGATTAAAACCGGGGCGCTGCGGGTGCTGGTCGATATCGCGTTGAAGGGGTGTATCGGGAAACGAGTGGCAGTCGATGAGTAAAGCGCTGTTCTGTTGAGCCAGCTCTTGTTCCACCGCCTCCGTTAATTTCCGGTGATGGGTGTTGTAATAGTGCTGCAGCACCTGTGCTTTAAAAGCGGTAGTAAGTTCACGCATCGGTTTTCCGTTATCGGTTTTTTCGTACAGCACACCCATTCCGTATTTCGCCATGGGCTCCAGGCTGTCGTCGGTAAAACGTTCCACATCGCAAAACACGCGTGAGAACGGCGCAACAACGGCCACGTCGCTTGTATTGACAAACAGCTCGTCGGTGTGCCAGTCGGTAAGTTTTTGTATTTCTGTCTGTAAAACGTCACTACGAAGCAGAAATCCGGTGTAGTCGGGTATTTCTGTCGATGCATGGGGGATATGGAGAATGAGTTCATAGTATCTAAAAATTAAAAGGTTTCTGATTAACCACCCTACCGCTGTAAACGCGGTCCTCCTCCCGACGAAAAGTCGGGACAGGCTCTCCTGACCCCCTTTGTCGGCCGCGCCCGGTCCTTACGCAGACATTTCCCCCAAATGGGGGAAACAAAATGGAATACCTGATTTTATGGAGGGGAAACGTTCGTGCTACAGGTTTGTTTTTTATTTCAAAGCCAAAATTGGATTACAAATTTCTCCTCCTCGAGGAGGAGTACCGCTGATGTAGTGCAACGAAATCAGTGGGGAGGTGGTGATTGATATGCCACATATATTACCACCCCACCGCTGTTAACGCGGTCCTCCTTTCTTACAGGAGGTGGTCCGTCAGCTGACGGATCGGAGGATTAGACAATTTGTGGTAGCATTACTTCAATCCCCCTTTAATTCCCTCCCGATGCTGCGACCGGGACAGGCTCTTCGCCAAGGGGGACGAGGCCCGAAACTCCGTTTTTGAACTTGCAACAAAAAAGTGGACAATCAGTTAAGCTATGCTGCCAATTTTTGTTTGTTCATTAATTCTCCAAATTCTTCCGGTGACAAATAATTCAAAGAAGAATGGCTTCTCTGCGTATTGTACCAGGTTTCTATATATTCAAAAACAGAAACTCTCGCATGCTTTTTCGTGGCATACTTATTTCTGTAAATCCATTCTGTTTTTAAGGTTTTAAAAAAGCTTTCAGCAACTGCATTATCCCAACAATCTGCTTTTCTGCTCATACTTTGTTTTACACATGGATTTGTTGCCAGAAGTTCTTTAAACTCTGTACAGGCGTATTGTATTCCCCTGTCAGAATGAAAAATCAGATTATCAGTTATTGGTCGGTTTGTAACTGCCATTTTCCATGCAGGAACAACTGTTTCATTGGTTTTAAGCGTATTGCTTGTAGACCATCCAATTACCTTTCGATCACATAGATCTATAATAACAGTCAGGTATAACCAGCCTTCGGTGGTTCGGATATAAGTAATGTCAGAAACCCATACTTTTCCTTGCTGATCCACTTTGAACTCCCGGTTCAACAGGTTCGGTGCAACTGGGAACTGGTGTCTGGATTCGGTAGTGCATTTAAAACGTTTTTTTGTGGTGCTGCGGATATTAGCTTTTTTCATCAACCTGGCGATACGGCGTCGTGATACATGAACATAACCTTTCTTAAGTTCCTCGCAGATGCGTGGACTTCCGTAAGTTCCTTTGCTCTTTTTATGTATCACTCGTATCTGTTCCATTAAATCGTCATTTTCAAGTGCCCGTTTTGAGGGCTTCCTTTTTAACCAGAAATAAAATCCACTTCTGCTTACTCCTAATACTTTACACATCATTTCAATGGGAAACATGGAGCTGTTATCGGTTATAAACCGGTATATTTTCCATCGCTCTTGGAAAAGATGCCTACTGCCTTTTTTAGAATATCCCTTTCCATTTGCATATCGGCAAGCTCTTTTTTCAAACGTGCTATTTCTTTTTCTTCATCCGTCATTTTTGGATTGCCATTACCTGGAAAACTTGCCCCTTGTGAGCTGGCAAATTCGCTCCTCCATCTGTAAAGTAATGCCGGACGTATTTTTAGCTCATGTGCCAATTCAACAATGTTTTCTCTGGAGTAACTCAATTCTACTGCGTTGAGCTTAAACTCTCGTGTAAATGTTCGTCTTTCTCTACTCATAATTCTAAGATACAATTTTATTACAATCATATCTTAACCTACTGTCCGATCAAATGTAGCAATATCATTTTACCAACCAGAAGTAAAGGTGAGGTGGTGATTGATATGCTACATTATATGACCACCCCACCGCTGTTAACGCGATCCTCCTTTCTTAAAGGAGGTGGTCCGTCAGCTGACGGATCGGAGGATTAAACAATTTGCGGTTGTCATTGGGCATTGGGCATTGGGATTGCTCGGAGCGCAGGCGTATAAGTCACAGCTTTTCGCTAAACACATAACGCAGCGAAAACTGCACCTTGGTAGCCGAGCTGGTCCAGCCGTCGTTGTAATTTTCGCGCTCAATCCACTGCAGCTCAACACCGGCCATCACAGAAGCCAGCGGGGTATACAGCAGGTTAATGCTGGCATAACGCCCGTTACGGAAAGCATCGTCTTGCTGGCCGTCGGAGTTTTGGGTGTGTATCGCCGACCAGCCGGCGGCCGTACTCCACTTTTCGTTCCAGCGGTGGTTGAGGTAGCACGAATAGCTAAACAGCGGCAGTGCCACACCTTTAACGGGGCGCAGCGTATTGCTGAAATCGTTTTTTATGCCAATGTCGGTGGGGGCGTCGTTCATCAGGTTTTGTATGCCTTTTCCGCCGATGGTTTGCAGCAAAAGCACATTGTTTTCGTTAAGCTTCAGGTTCGAACTCAGGTTGAGACCGTAGCCCCAGGCTTTACCGCTGAGGTCGTAGGGTTCGTTGCCCTGGTCTATCCATTCTATCTTCCGAAGCACCCCGGCAATTTCGGCATAACCCCAGTTTCGCGTCATCCGGAATTCAGCGGCAAAATCGGGAAGATTGAACCGGGGTTTTACATCCGAGAGTTCGATACGGTCGGCATACACACCTTCGTCGGCACTGGCACCGGGTTGTTCGAGTGCAAAAGCCAGGCGGTTCTTTCCGTTTAGCGGGATAAAGCGCAACTGCACATTTTTGCACAACGAAAGTCCCACCGGCCCCCAGTATTCGAGCATATTCGGAAATCCACCGATATCGCTAAAGAGGCTCCAGTTACGACCCGCCCCCAGCATCCCCAGTTCGGCATAAGCATAGAGCAAATGAAAGTTGGTTTCGCCGGCATTTTGTCCCGAGCCAAACAGGTCGAAAGCAAAATGGATCGTCAGTTCTCCGTATTGGGTGGGGGTAAAACTCTGGACGCGAAAGAGCGATTGCCGCACGCCAAAAAATACATTGCCGTTGCTGCCGTATTCGTTTTTAAAGGCCGGCAGCTGCGTGGGGCGCATCACATCGAAATAATCGGGATTGATCTGCTGAAAATTATAACCGGCATCGGTCATCACCTGCCCCGAGATCTCGAAACGGGTTTTGTTTTCGTCCTGTGCCCGGAGTTGAAGGCCTGTGAGCAAAAGAGCAATGCTCAAACAAAATGCGGAAATAACAAGCGATGTGAGTTTCATAATGGTGTGCTGTGTTGCTTCTTTAAATTTACGACAAGGGAAGCAAAAAACAAGGGGTAAGGGATTAGTTTGTAACGAGGGGGAGAAGAAGAGATTGCTTCGGTCATTACATTCCCTCGCAATGACAAATATGCATATTAAGAATAGCAGCGGACAATAAACTTGTTCGTCCGGGCAAGATTTTCTCCTGTCCGCTGCCCTAGACCCTCTAATACAAACGTCATTGCGAGTGAAACGAAGCAATCTAATTCCTGAGCATTAAATCTTCCCATTCAGGATTACGACTATTTACAAGATCAATCTTTTTCTGACGAGGCCCAGCTTTTATTTGTTTCTCACGGGCAATGGCATCAGTCAAATTCTGAAATAACTCATAATAAACCAATTTGTTAATCAAATATCTCGATGTGAAGGCATTCTTGAAAAACCCATTTTTATGTTGTTGCATTCGCAGGGTAAGATTACTGGTAACACCCACATAAAGTACCTTATTACCTGAGTTTGTTAAGATATAAACGTAAGCTTCTTTTTTCATCTTCGGGAATTTGGTTTAAAGTTATAGAAAGATTGCTTCAGTCGTTCCTCGTTTATGAAATGGTATTCACCACCCCACCGCTGTAAACGCGGTACCCCTCCCGACGAAAAGTCGGGACAGGCTCTCCTGACCCCCTTTGTCGGCCGCGCCCGGTCCTTACGCAGACATTTCCCCCAAATGGGGGAAACAAAATGGAATACCTGATTTTATGGAGGGGAAATTTTTATGCTACAGGCGTATTTTTATTTCATAAGTAAAAATGGAAACCCCGGCCCGGTTTCTCCTCCAACAATAGTAAAATACCTTATGCTTGCCCCCTTCAGGGGGAATACGGCAGCAGCGTAAGGCTTTTAGGTGGCTGTTGCCGAAGGGGGTCAGAAGGAGAGCCTGTCCCGACCAAGCAAAGCGAGCGTCGGGAGGACCAGCGCAGTTGGTGAGGTGGTGATTCGTTACAAACAAGGAGTAGAAAAAGGAAAGCCAGATATTTACTGAAAAACAGGATCAAATAGCGCATTGTTTACCACCTGATGCGCAATAACAAAGAGTACGGTAAGAACAAAACCAATAAGCAGACGCCCAACAATGCGAAGTTTGGGTTGTGCTTTCAACACCCACAAAGTTGTACCCGCCACAAAAAGCGCAAGAAACAGCCAATCGACTAAATGGCCGTTGTAAGCAGCGCCCAGTGCTGCCTGTGCTTCCTGAAACTCCGTGGCATCGTGCCCGCGTCCCACTACCACAAACCGAAGCGTATACATACCCGGCATGGCCAAAACACCTGCCAAAACAGCCGAATCGTTCCTGAACTTTTTCAGCCCATACAACACCATTACGCCGAGGGTAATCAACACTGTTCCTAAAATACCTCCCAGCGATACTTGTTGCTGCAGCGTATCGGGAATGGTTTGCAGAATGTATTCTTTTGCCGGCGTAGGAATGGCCCCAATTCCTTTTACCCACACCGGGATACAGTGGCCCAGTTCGTGCACATAAATACTTAGAAAAATGGTCAGAAAATATACTCCCCAAAGGTTTAGCTCCTTTTTAAAATTGAGTTTCATAAGCTTGTTTACCGGTTAGCAATGGTTGTTTTTTTAATTCTGCCTGTGAATATACCCCCGGCAAGCTATACGCGAAATATTTTTCGACAAATGTGTGGCTTTCCGGGGTGAATGTGGCGGAAATGAAATGAAGGTTGCTGAAAAGGCAGCGGACAATGGATATGGTAATTGCGATCCACCGGCTGGCGGAGAAGCAATCTCTTTCTATTTTAGTTCGTTGTTAAATGTTTTCGGGTTCGCGGCTATAGATAACCGGCATTTGCCCTTTCCATTGGTTCCAGGTATTGTTATCAGTAATCAGTTCGGCCATAAAACGGGCCACGTTTATGCGGCTCACTTTTCCCGGGTTAAAAAGAGCACTTCTGGTGGGTGATGGATAGATCTCACAGGGGCTCACGCTGTCCTCATCGGTTAATCCGTCGGGGCGCACTGCGGTCCATTCAATCGTTGGGTGATGCTGACCAATTTGGGTACGGAGGAAGTCTGCAGCCTGTTCGTTATCAACATGTGGCGGCAGCACCAGGCGCAACAGTACAAGAACCATTTTTTGTGCAAAAGATATGGGCTCGTTTAAATCGCGGTTTCGGTTGCCTGTTGTATTCATCAATACATATTTCACCGGCTTTTCGGGTTTATTGGCGACAATGGCCGCACACAGTTTGCGGGCAGCTTCGGTAACGAGGCGTCGTGGGGGACCATATATCCCCTTAAAGCTAAGGTTATGCCCCAGACACGAAGCTACGGCGTCGCAGCCATGAACATGTTTGGCCAACTCGTCATCGCTAAGTTCGAGTACGCTGGCTTTTACTATGGTCAGGTTTTTATTGTCGAGCAATGCACTCAACTTTTCTGTTGATCGTACGATTGCTGTCACTTTCTCGCCCCGTTTTAATAAATCTTCAACCAACAATCGTCCGGTTGCCCCGCTTGCTCCTACAACTAATGTGTTCATCTTTTCTTCTTTGCTTTGTAAGGTAGGACATTTTGAGTCGGATCGACAAATAAATACGACCTATACGAGCACAGGATCGACGAAAGGGGGATATTGAAAGGTTGCTTTGGTATTTTTACCACCCCACCGCTGTGAACGCGGTACCCCTCCCCACGAAAAGTCGGGACAGGCTCTCCTAACCCCCTTTGTCGGCCGCGTCCGGTCCTTACGCAGACATTTCCCCCAAATGGGGGAAACAAAATGGAATACCTGATTTTATGGAGGGGAAACGTTCGTGCTACGAACGAAATGAAGTATTCCAATTCCGGAATTGGAAAAGAGTTATTTCTCCTCCTGTTAGGAGGAGTACGCCCCGAGAATTCGGGGTGGGAGGTGGTTGACAGGGCTTGTAAGAATACAATAAAAGCTTCAGCTTTTGTCATTTTTCTTTGTATTTTACAAAACATTGAAAGTGAACCAAAAACGACCTAAAACAAAAAACATGAACGAGAATCCCGGTATTCTAAAAATGATTCGTGCGCCATTCCTGAGTAGTATTATTGCTCCCATTGTAATTGGCACCCTGTGGAGTGCAGGCGTAAAAGAGAGTTTTGATGTGCTGAATTTTATTGTTGTGCTGCTTATTGGAATTGGCCTGCACGTTGCCACCAATGTGTATAACGATATTTACGATACACTTCAGGGCACCGACAAAGTAAATGTACACCGCAACGAATCGAGTGGTGGATCGGGTGTGTTGCTCGACAATCCGGAGCTGATGGGAAAGATGTACTTTTTGGCGCGTGCCGGTTTGTCTATTGCCCTGCTGGGAACGATCGCCCTTACTTTTCTGATAAAAAACGAATTGCGTGTGCTGCTGTGGGTACTGTTTCTTGTGTCGGCATTTTTTAGCAAATATTATACGGCACCACCATTTAAGCTGGCCTACCGGGGCTGGGGCGAGGTGTCGGTTTGGCTGGCCTTTGGTCCCATGGCTATTCTCATTGCCGCTGTCAGTCAGAATATGGCTGTTCAACCACACTTGCTCTGGTTGATGCCAACAACAGGGCTCAGCACTTCGTCGATATTACTGGTGGGGCAAATGATCGACCTGGACGCCGACCGTGAAGGAGGGAAACACGGTGTTGCTTCACGCATGGGTACACGTTTTACCTCGATGTTGTATGTGTTAGTGCAGGTGGCTCTTGTGCTGAATATACTCGTGTTGTTTGCCGGGTATCCGGGTAAGACCTGGCCATTGCTGCTGGCGCTTCTTCCCTATATTTTGCTGTTTCCCAAAGCTGCAGGAATCATCTTGAAATACCACGATGATCCGGATCAGCTAAAACCCGGTGCCAAATTAACGGTACTTATCCACCTTATTTTTTCGGTGTTGATGATTGTTGGGTTTGGACTCTATAACTTTTTGAATTGATGCAACATCTGTGGCGCGATCTAAAATACCAGAACATACAGCACTAGGAAAAACACCCATGCTGTAAATGATCCGCCCAGGTTTACCACGTCGTTTGGAGTAAATGCTTCCTTCGTCTTCTGCTTTTTAAAAAAGGATAGCTTATGCAGTTTCCCTTCGACAAAAGCGCCTAAAAAGGTATCGACAAAACAGGCCAAAAATGCGGATAAGGTGAGTATTGAGATGCGGATCCAATTCCAAGTGTCGAAAAACAAATAATACGAAAGCGCTGAAACAAGGAAAGCTCCTGTCAGTGCCGCTAATGTTCCGCCAAAAGAAATACCGCCTGTGGTGCCCGCTTTGTGCATTTTCCAGTCGGCCACCGAAAAACTCCGTTTGTTTAAAAGCGGGCCCACCTCGCTGGCCCAGGTATCGGCGGTTACTGCTGCCACGCTGGCGATAAAAAAGAAAATAAACAGCTCGTTTTTGAAAACGAGGAACAACACCGAACTTAGCAGCGCCCATAAAATATTGGCCACCACCTGCCAGACATTTCGCCCTGAGGATGGTGTTTTTTCCCTTCGTGCAGATGGATCAATTTTGGTAAAGATCACCGAACTGAAAAAGAAAAACAATACCGGTAATAACCAGTTCCACCCGGCTATAACCGTTAAATAAAAACCGAGCAATCCGGCTGCCAGACTTCCATAACGAGTGAGCAGTTTCCACGCATAGAGCATGGATGCACCCGCACCTGCTACCGTTAACACCACACTTATCAAAAGAAAATCGGGCTGTTGGTTGTGCTGAAAGATAAAGAACAGTGCAAGCCCGATGGGAATGGACAAATTATCGGAACCACGCCACGAAATAACTTCGCAATAAGCGGCAAGAACCAGCAGCGTCACCACAAAAAAGGCATCGGCTAAAAGTTCCGGAGGCAAAAAAACAGCTGCTACCAACAGGTTCGATAAGGTGTAAGCAATTGTCCCGTACAGGCTTTTTTTGTCCCTGCCAATCCTGAAAAGGATATTCCTGGTATTGATTTGTCCGCTTAGATTGGCCAGTGGATCGGAAACGGTTAACACCATTAATGCGGTTTGAAAATAATAGAGTGGCAAATCGGCCAGAAGCAGAAACGACAGAAGTATTCCCAGCGGATAAAACAGGGTGCCGAGGCTTTTGTTATCGGTTTGATGAATAAGCCGCCAGCTTTTGAAACGAAAGGTAACAAACGAAAGGATGGAACCGGCAAAAATCAGGATTAACAGAACATGGCGCTCAATGGTGTAGGTAAGCAGCAAAATAAGCAGCCCGGTGATCAGGTGAACCAGCTTTCTGACTATAAAAGCTTTTTTCCTTGTCGCCCGGGAATTGGTGGTATTGATTTCTTTTTCTTTGGCTTCCAATGCTTTTGTTTTATCTTCTGTTGTACCCGGTTTTACCTTTTTTCACCATTTGATCCTTCCAAAGTTATCTCTTCGATCTTTCCGGCCACTTCCAGTGCGGCATTTCGGCCGGTGTCGCGGAAGAGGACTTCGCCACTTTTTTTATCGCTAAGTGTAATTTCCAGTTTTGAGGTCATGCTTTCGCTTATACGGCCATCCATAATACCGGAAAGCGGAGAGGCCAGCTCGGTAGCATGATCGCGTTGTGCCAGCACTTCGAGGCGGTATTTTTTGTTTTCCATCAGCAATTCTACCTGCTGTTTGTCGGCCAACGAGCGCAATAGTTTTGTGCCGTTGTAGGTGGTAAACTGAAACAGCCTGCCGTTAAAATACAGCCCGGCGATAAAGCCCACAAAAGAACTCCGCAGCCACGGTATTTTTGCCACCGATGCTTTAAAGGAAATTCCCTCCTGTGCAAAGTGGTTCGACTGCATCCAGAAATACGCCGATGGAAAAGAATGGCCCCAGTCTTTTTCGATATAACCGCGTCCGCCACTAAAATCGATCGTTTTACCACCAATGTTCAGCGTCCCCTCTAATGTATGATCCATACTTACAATACCGTGGTAACATTCCATAAACGGCACAAAAGTATAGGGCCCCATTATCCCCGGCGAATACCACCTGTTGGGCCAGGGAACCGTATTTTTAAACTGTAGTATTCCGGAATAGTCGTCGAGGGCCAGTTGCAGGCTGTTGCCCGTAAATGTATTCCCGCCGACTCCAACAGAGAAAGAACCGGATGCGGCAGAAAAAGCTTCGGCCGCGAACTGAAAGTATTCTGCTGTTTGCGCCTTTCCATCGAGCACCTGTATAAAAGCATGTTGTTTACCCTGTTCGTCCATGGCAATTCCGGGGATAAAGGCAAAAGCCTGCTGCTCATCGGCCGAAATAACTTTATAGTACCATCCCTCGAAATACCGTTGCGTACGCCTCCAGCCGTGGTAACGCTCGGGGTGAAACAAAGCTTTTATTTGTTTGATCGTGCGCATTGTGTTTAAAGGTAGTAAGAAAAATTTGTGATCCTGTTTTCGACAGGGAATTGAATTTCGAAATGCGTTATCGTAGTAAGCTCTGCTGTGGGATTGGCAACAAAATAATAAGAAATATTCCTGATATTCGGCAAATACCAAAAGGAATTAAAGTGTAGTTAATTGTAACTTATTTACTTCTGAAGTAACATTCTATACGGGTCCTTCCGGACCGGAAATACTTTTTCCTCTAGCTGAAAAAGTATTCAAAAAAGCCACCGCTGACGATAAAAAGCTAAAAATAAATTCCTATCACTAAAATCAAGAAACTCCTCCTTTTAGAACTTCATTCTTCAGTTCTAACGAGCGTCAAACAGACTTGATTTTTAACCTGCCTACCGGCAGGCAGGCGTTCTCTCCATTTATTTTCTTAACGCTTTTTCTCGAAGGCGGACCTATAGGTTAATCCTGTGCGGGCTCGTCAAAAATCCGTCAGTCGGGCTAACCCTCCTCATTGAAAAAACGCCAAGGTTTTTTTTGACAACTTCCGAAATGCCTTCGGAATAGTTCCTTTTGATCGAATGCAAAAGGAACTGCCCGTCTGGCATGAAGACAAAAGCTACAAAAATGAACCAACTTTAAGAAGAAGACAAAAAAGAAGATGGGAATAGTTAAGATATACGGATTGACTTTCAGGATTCTGTTGCTTTATTCCTTCAGAAGCTCAATTTTATCGATCGTTAAACGAAAAGCCTCTTCCTTTTTATTGCCGATCAGCAGAGCAAACTCTTCAATTTTTCCTCCCTCAAAGTTGGGCATATCGAGGGTGCGACCGCGAAACGAAGGGTACATGTCTTTTAAGGGAATCCGGATATCCTGCCATTCTCCTGTGGTAGTAAAGTAGGCAATGTATGAGTAGTAATCGCCCGCCCGGTTTTTAATACGCACCTGGTAACGTTTTCCATCACCTTTTACCCGCAGCATTAGAAATTGATAACCGGTGGTTTCCAGAGGAGAAAAACGGTAATGCACCGATGAAAATCCACCATTGTTTTCCAGCGAAATCTGCCCCGTAAAGAGGGCGTTGCCTTCTTCGTTAATTTTAAACGAACAGGTAGAACGGCCCCCCATTACATCGTCGTTAACTCTATACCAACCATCGAGTGCAGTAGTTGTGGTAAAATCGTACAATACCATGGTGTTCATTTGTAAAAAAGCTATTACGATTAAAAGTAACATTTCACAGGCATTTCGTTTACGGACGATTGGCTTCCTTAAACGCCCGTAAACCATTTGTTATCCTTACTAAGTTAGTGAAAAATTGGGAAGTTGGGAAAGTTGGGAATGGAGATTGCTTTAATGAAAACATAAGGTCCAGAAAGATGCCGGAGGTATCAGATGTTTATAGAATTTTTCATTTTACAGAGAATCCGACTCCGGCCGGAGTCGTACCCTATGTTACCAATTGTGCTTGCTATAAACATTTAAATCCGCTGGATTTCTGTTGAGAATTACGTATTTTTAATCAGCAACAAAAACATACAATTATGGCCGATACATTTTCTCAAATATATATTCAGGTGGTATTTGCAGTACAAAGCCGAAAAGCACTTATTCAGCCTCATTGGGAAGAAGAATTAAACAAATATATAACGGGAATTGTACAAAATAAAGGTCAAAAAATGTTAGCCATTAACGGGAGCTCCAATCATATTCATTTTTTAATCGGAATGAAACCCACCTGTTGCCTTTCAGACCTGGTTCGAGAGATAAAAAAGTCATCCGATGCTTTTATAAAAGAGAAACAATTTTCAAAATTTCAATTTCGCTGGCAACAAGGATTTGGAGCATTCTCGTACGGGCAATCTCAATTATCTGATGTAATACGATACATCGAAAACCAAAAAGATCACCATAGAAAGAAATCCTTTCAAGAAGAATATCGGGCGTTTTTGAAAGCCTTCGACATTGAATTTAAAAATGAATATTTATTTGAATGGCTGGATGATTGATGCAGCTGGAATCAAACGTTTATAGAAAATTTGCCAGGAATATTGATTCGACTCCGGCCGGAGTCGAATGTTCTCTGGTCCCTGATATTTTCTATAAACATTTAAATCCTCCGGATTTGATTTTGTGGTTACGAACCTAGCTTTCCTTCAGCTGCACGCAAACCAGCTTTTCGTTGTCGCGGGCCAATAGTTTGCCGTTGGAGTAGGCCATTGGCGACCAGGCTTGCGAACCTTTCATGGTGAAAAACGAGGCTTTACCTACTTCTTTATAACCTTCGGGTGAGGGTTCGATCAGGTGCAGATCGCCGTTTTTGCCGTTTTGGTTGATGATCATTCCATCGATCATGATGATGGCTCCCATCTCGAAACCCGGTGTCGATTTTTCGGGCCAGCAGCGTTCGCCCTGCCAGTTTAAACACACCATTTCATTTACACGACGGTTGTTATTCAGGTATATATGCTGGTCTGCAATCACCGGAGGATGCATTTTACAGCCGGCCTCTTCGGTGCGGAAAAGTTCGTTAAAGCTAAATGTTTCATCCTTTTTATTTACTTCCAGTAGAATGGTAACCGGTTCGTACACGTCTTTGTATGCACAGGAAGTGAGCAGCAGGTGTGTATCGTCAACCGCTACCGGCGGAGCAATACATGCAAAAGAATCGAAGCCTTTGTAGCTCCACAGTTCTTTACCGGTTTGTACTTCGAAAGAAACTACCTCATCGGTGGTAAACCCGTCGCCTTTTACACACGAGCTGGTCATAATCACCTGCTCAATACCGCCATAGTTGCCCAAAATTGGCGACACATGAAAACGGTAACCCGTTAATCGGCGGCTTTCCCAAACCACATCGCCACTGAGTTTATTGTAGGCTACCACCCCGGCTTTTTCGCCTTGAGGAGCTACAATTACCAAATCGCCGGTAACAATTGGCGATGCTGAAAATCCCCAGTTGTCGAGTTCCCCACCATAATCGGCCAACAGGTTATGCGACCAAACGGGTTGTTGTGTTTTTTTGTCGATACAATGAAAGTGCCCGTGCGGACCAACGCTCCACACATAGTCTTCGTCGACCACCGGCACTGCCCGCGATCCGGGGTAAGGCAATTCGCCAGCAGCTTCGTAGGTGTAGTTCCACTTTTCGATTCCTGTTTCCAGATCGATACAGCGCAACACATCGCTTTCGCCTTTGATGCGATCGAGGACAAACACCTCGTTGTTATATACTGCTGCTCCACCAAAACCGGGACCAAGCGGGAACTCCCATGCTTTTTCCGGACCGGTTTCTGGCCACTCACGTAGTATTCCTTCATCGCTGATGGTGGCATTTCTGTCGGGGCCAAGGTATTGCGGCCAGTTGGTACTTTTTTGCTGCGAACAGCTAACTAAAATAAATGTAAATACGGCTAGAATAAGTCGATTTTGCATAATGAGATTATAAAATGGTTTTTCTCAAAAGTAGCAAAAAGGGATTTATATCACTCACTTTAGAGGTTAATGCATTGTTAACCACTTACTCTACTTTGTTTGTGATGAGGGGTGAAAAACAGATTGCTTCAGTCGTTTCACTCCTTCGCAATGACTGGATTTTAGTTTTAAGAAGGCAGCGGAATTGAAAATCAGCGTAGCTAAATTTTCGTGCTAATTAGTTGTAAGCACTACCTCCTCAAAAAATTCCACAACATCATCTTTTACTTCCTCCGGGTGCTTATGCCCAATGCCTTTGTATTGCCGGATATCTGCATTTACCCCTGCATCCTGATACATCCGGCTACATGCGTTCCATCGTTTAGGAAGCATCTGTTCGCCCAGCAATTTGAAGATCTGTTCCCGTTCCGCTTGCGAAAAAGCATCGTCGTAGGGCACGTCATCATTATCGTCGAGCTGTCCCATAAAATAAATTACTTGTTTTTACACCACTCTTTTCACTCCCGGTACCAGTCGAATCAGCCAGGAAAGTGTAAAACACGCCACCAAAGCCACAGGTGCCAGCACGATAAATTTCAGTAGCTGGTTAATATCCTGCCAGCCAATAAACAGGGCGCTTATCGCTACAATTACAGGTGGATGAATAATGTAAACACCGTAAGCGCTGCCTGACAACTGCTTTGCTAAACCGCCTTGTCGATTGAAACATTTTTTTGCCATTCCAAACAGCCCGATGATCATAGCCACACAAACCAATTGCTCCCAAATGGCCCAGGCAAAACTTTGCCAGGTTCCGCCTCCTACAAAATCTTCTACTCCATTTTCTTTTCCGCCAACATACAACACTACCGGCAACACCAGCCAGATCATTAGCTGCGCAAAAATAAACCAGCGTTTCGCACTTTTAAAGCTAATGGCTTCGAGCCAGTTGTTGTTGTAGGCAATAACGCCAAAAACAAGCAGTACGATGTATTGTACAAAAAACGGGAACTGCAAATTGGTAAAAGGCATGCTCCATCCCACCGGCAACCACATTCGAATTACATATTGGCTTAATCCGAGAATAATTGCTCCGATTACCAGCTTTCCGGTTCCGGGATAGTTCATCTTAATTGTTTTTTCGCGCTTAAAAACCACCAAATAAATTACGGTAAATAGTAACAGTGTTTCCACAAACCACATTGGGCCAAAACCCCAGGCTCGCGGATTGGTAAGGAAACCGACAAAAGTTACAGCTTCGTGTTCGATAAAATAATAGTGCACAAAATTGGTTAGCGGATTCAAGAAAAAATAAAAAACTACCAGAGGGATACCCAAACGAACCAGTCGGTCTTTTATAAACTTACCCGTTGTTTTACGTTTTAACGAAGCGGCAGTAAAATACGCCGAAATAAAAAAGAACATACCCATAAAAAAGGCCTGGTTGGTCATGTTAAACATGGTCTGAATAATAATTTCCGGCATACCGGCTTCCGATTCGTTGTAATACCAGTCGCCCGGCGCTCCGTAGGTTATGTTAAAATGCAGCAATACAACCAAACTGATCAGAAAAATACGGAGGTTGTCGATGTAATACAAGCGAGATGGTGATGACATAGCAGTAATTGTTTTAGCTTATCTCATTTTGGCTTAAACGGGATTCTTACATAACAAGTTTCCCATAATCCGTTGCAAAAATTACACGTATCATCCGTTTTACGAAATGATTTCGATAAACAACTACGAATAAAGGACTAACGATGAAGGATTAACGATGAAGGATTAATGAAAATGGCTTTCGACGTTTTAGAAGAAGGTGAAACTGACGGCAAAACACTTTGATAACCAATTCGATCTGATTACGTAAAGAGAAGAGTAAATCAAAAAAATTAACCAAATGAAAACAACAGGAATTATTATTTGTCTCTTCCTTTTTATGGGAATTGTTACGCTTCAGGCACAGGAAACTCCTGCCATGCCCGAAAACTTTTTAGTTATTGAAGAGTTTGTACAACCTGCCGATCTGCCTTCGTTTAACAAAGTGCAACAAGAGGCGATTGAACTTTGGAAAAAATTTGAATTCGATGTACCGGTGTATACCTACAGCACCGATGTTAGTTCGTTTTACTGGGTAGTACCAATCGAGAATTTTGCTGCTTTGGACCAGGTGTTTGCAAAAGCTGGCGAATTAACCGCAAAAATGAAAGACGATGGTTACGATGCCAGCAAAAAATTCCGCGATCTCTCTACATCGCGCGAAACAGTTATTCACTGGGATAAAGATCTTTCGTATCACCCGAACGGTTATGTTGGACAAACCAAAGAAAACAGGTATTGCGAATGGACCTTTGTCTATTTAAAAGCCGGTCATGAAAAAGAAATGGCAGACGCTATAAAACAATACATTGACTTTTTCGATAGCATAGACGAGACTTGGGAATGGGACGTTTATACCGTTTCCATGGGCTACGACTCGCCATGCTGGATTTTGATGGACCGGTCGGAAAATTCGCTGGCATTGAAAAAATTAGAATCATCACTTCAGGAAAAATATGGAGAGACATTTGGCAAGTTATGGAAAAACATGCAACCACATCTGAGGAAAATGGATGTGGTAACGGGTTGGTTCCTTCCCGACTGGTCGATGAATTTTGAGCAATAATAAAAAAGCAGATTAAACTAAAAAGCCGGGACTGTCTGCAATTTAGACAGTCCTGGCTTTTATGATCATATCGTACAATCTTCTATCGAACCCTCAGCTATTCATCATCATCAAACAGGTAAGAAGCTTATTGAATGAAAGAAAAAAGGATTCTCTCCTACTAGCTTCCCGGAAATATTTCCTCAAAAGCCTTTTGCCGGTAATTGAATATCTCTTCCAGCTTTTTACGTATGACAAGTGTGTTTGCCAACTGCCCC
This sequence comes from uncultured Draconibacterium sp., assembly GCF_963674925.1. NCBI lineage: Bacteria > Pseudomonadati > Bacteroidota > Bacteroidia > Marinilabiliales > Prolixibacteraceae > Draconibacterium > uncultured Draconibacterium sp. Next base: position 1,087,579 of record NZ_OY771647.1, on the reverse strand, counting down.
AGTGGCCCCATTGGCGGACTGTAACTGATAATGTCTTTCATCAACACACCATCTTCCACAGCTTCAACATGGTGCTCGTGGTGCCAAAGTTTATAGGGCCCAACACGCTGCTCATCTACAAAATACTTTTGCGGTACCACATGTGTTATTTCGGTTACCCAGGTGGTTGGAATTCCTAACAAGGGCCGCACAGTATAAGCGATTATCATTCCTTCGTAAGCTGCATTGGGTAAATCGGGCGTGCGGATATCAAAACCCATGTAAGATGGTGTAATACGTTTCAGATTTTGTGGCGTTGAAATAAAATCCCACACCTCGCTGATGCTGCTTTTTATAAATTGTTCGCGTTTAAATTGATAGAATGCCATCTCTTTAACTGTTTTCTTTTTGTTTCACTTTTATCAATGCTGAAGTATCGTACCCCCGATCGGCAATACGTTGTAGCAGGTCGTTATAAATTTCGGATTCCATTTGTGGAGTCCGGCTCAATATCCACAGGTATTTGTCAGAGCTACTGCCAATAACTGCCCACCGGTAATCCTCATCCAGTTCCAGCACGTAATAATCGCCATAGAATATCCAGAAAAAGGAGACCTTTAGTTTAGCCGGTTCATTTTCGGGATCGGGAATTTTTGCTTTTCCTATCGCCTCGGAATATTCGCCATCAAGTGTGTTTTTATAACCACTGTTCACCACTTTAATTTTACCATCAGAGCGCATGGAATAATTAGCTGTTACACCCACCAGTCCCTGCTCAAACCGATGATCGTAACGTGCAATTTCGTACCAGGTTCCCAAGTACTTTTGGAGGTCCAATTCCTTGACTACACTGTTATCTATCACTTGCTTTTGCCCTGAACAGGCGGTAAACAACCCAGCTGTTATCAGGCTTAGAAATACCAGTGATAGGTTCCAATTAGCCTGGAATAATGTGCTTTTAATCACTTTGTTTTGTTTAATCATATATACCAAAACAATAAACAAAGTGTTTGGTTCGTGAATAGGGTAACTATTCTCTTTTATGGATTGCTTCTACCTCCGTCAGCTGACGGATCCCTCGCAATGACTGCTATTTAGATATTTCATGGCAGCGGACAACAAACTATCTCATCCAGGCACGATTCGCTCTGTCCGCTGCCAAAATACACCAATATGATCGTCATTGCGATCCGACGTAGGAGGAGAAGCAATCTTTATAAACCATTACCCTTTGTTTCCTGATATTGAAATTTTTATATCTTCGCGGCGTAATAACCACGTGTTCTTGATAACCACGTAAAAAACAAGAAAAATGAAAAACAAAGTATCCGTTCTGTTTATGCTTGCAGGTATTCTTTTCGCCACCTGCTTACTTCTTTCCAACATTCTTGCTTCAAAAATTATGATGATCGGTCCGTGGTCAGCCCCGGCCGGAGTATTAATCTTTCCGTTGGCATACATCATTAACGATGTGCTGGTTGAAGTGTGGGGTTACCAAAAAACCCGACTTATAATCTGGGCAGGATTTGGAGTAAATGTGCTTGCCGTATTGTTCTTTACACTTGCAATTGCCGTTAATGCTGCGCCTTTCTGGGAAAACCAGGATGCCTTTGCAACCGTTTTGGGCAGTACCCCGCGTCTTGTAGCTGCCAGTATGCTGGCCTACCTGATGGGCTCGTTCCTGAATGCCTATGTAATGAGTAAGTTTAAAGTACTTACCAAAGGAAAAGGATTTTCGCTGCGTGCTGTTGTTTCAACACTTGTTGGCGAAGGTGCCGACTCGGCCATTTTTATAACCATTGCCTTTGCAGGATTATTCCCTCTAAATGCTTTGCTGACCATGATTCTTACTCAGGCGATTATCAAAACCGTTTATGAAATTGCCGTTCTTCCGCTTACCATTTGGGTGGTTGGTAAAGTGAATAGAATGGAAGGTATTGATACCTACGATTATGAGGTTTCCTATAATCCGTTTAAACTGGGACAGGTTTAAGGATTGAAAGACTGATTTATGAATACGTGAATGCAGAATTGCAAGAATGCTTTAATACACTATAAGCAAAAATGACATTAGCAGAAGATAAAAAAGCTCTGGTGGTTTTTTCGGGTGGTCAGGACTCTACCACCTGCCTGTTTTGGGCCAAACGCGAATTCGACGAGGTCTATGCTATTGCGTTTAATTATGGTCAGCGCCATGCCATTGAACTGGAATCGGCAAAAACGATTGCCGAAAAAGCCGGTGTACCTTTGCAGGTTTTTCCGATGGATCTGATTTCGCAACTCAGCCAAAATTCGTTAACGCACCATAGCATACAAGTTGACCGCCATAAACCGGAAGACACACCACCCAACACACTGGTGGAAGGCCGGAATATGTTGTTTTTAACTTACGCCGCCATTTTTGCCAAGGTGCACAACATACACCACCTGGTAGCGGGAGTGGGTCAGGCCGATTTTAGCGGTTATCCTGATTGCCGGAACGATTTTATCGTGTCGCTGAACGAAACGCTGAACCTGTCAATGGATTATCCGTATCAGATTCATACACCGCTGATGTGGAAGAACAAAAGCGAGATATGGCAATTGGCAGATGAACTGGGCGTTCTTGAACTGGTACAAAATGAGACCGTTACCTGCTACAACGGCGTAAAGGGCTTAGGATGTGGTGAGTGCCCGGCCTGCGAGCTGCGGAATAAAGGATTAGAGTTGTATTTGGAAAAAAAGGATAAAAAAACTGAATAATGAGTGAATTAAAACACCTGGGAAACGAAACGAATTACGATTTTAACTACCGTCCTGATGTATTGGAATCGTTTGATAACAAGCATCCTGAAAATGACTACTGGGTAAAATTTAACTGCCCGGAGTTTACCAGTTTGTGCCCCATTACCGGGCAGCCCGATTTTGCTACCATTTACCTCAGCTATATTCCTGATGAAAAGTTGGTGGAAAGCAAAAGCCTTAAACTTTATCTGTTCAGTTTCCGCAACCATGGCGCTTTTCACGAGGATTGTATCAATATTATTATGAAAGATCTGATCGCTTTGATGAATCCAAAATACATTGAAGTATGGGGAAAATTTTTGCCACGTGGAGGCCTCAGCATCGATCCGTTTTCAAACTACGGAAAACCGGGGACGAAATACGAAGAGATGGCCTGGTTTCGTATGCAAAATCATGATTTGAATCCGGAGCGAATTGATAACAGGTAGTCGGAAAATTTTTACCCCTAAATCCCCTGAAGGGGACTTTAAAACCTGAATGATGAATTTAGATTAACGAATTTTGAATATAGATCGTTATGATAGCCCGAACGAGTTCTGTTAAATGTACTTCACATTCGTAATTCGTTAATCATCATTCAATATTCACAATTAGAATTTCAGCTTATCAATCTCATTCAGCCACTTTTGTTTCTCTTCATCCGGAAGGAAACTGGCTTTAAACGAATTGACTGCCAGCTTTACGATATCTTCGTTGGAAAGATTAAGCGCTTCGGTTACAGCATTAAAATTGGCATTCATATAACCACCAAAATACGCCGGATCGTCGGAATTGACTGTAGCTACAATGTTATGATCCAGAAGCTTTTTTAAAGGGTGATCAACCATATCATTCACCACTTTTAACTTTAGGTTCGACAGCGGACAAACGGTTAAGGGCATTTCTGTCCGCGCCAGTTCATCCAATAATTCAGGATCATCCATCGAGCGAACACCATGATCGATACGCGCGACTTTTAGCATATTTATTGCATCCCAAACGTTCTGTGCCGGGCCTTCTTCGCCGGCATGTGCCACTGTCAGGAATCCTTCGGCATGTACCATCTCAAAAACCTTTTTAAACTTGGCCGGTGGATGACCTTTTTCGCTGGAATCGAGACCATAAGCTGTAAAAAGTTCGCCAAAACGCAGCGATTCTTTAAAGGTCTTGATAGCATCTTCTTCACTCAGGTGACGCAAAAAATTTGGAATAAGGCGGTAAGTAATGCCCCATTCATCACGGGCATCGATACAGGCCTGCAAAATACCGTTAATTACATTTTCAAACGGAACGCCGCGCTGAGTATGTGTTTGCGGATCGAAAAATATCTCGGTGTGTACCACTTTTTCTTCGTAGCACTTTTTAAGATAAGCCTTTGTTAGGTCGTAGAAATCCTGTTCGTAAAGCAAAACATATGCTCCGGCGTAATACAAATCCAGAAATTCCTGTAGGTTATTGAATTGATAGGCTGAATGCAAATCGTCAACCGATTTATATTTCAACCGGATATCGTTTCGCTCGGCAATGGTGAACATCAGTTCCGGCTCAAAAGTTCCTTCAATATGTACATGCAATTCGGCCTTCGGAATCGCATTTATTAAGTCAATTTGTTTTCTCGATGTCATTCTTTTCTTCTTTATTTCAAATATACGTATAGTGATCGCTATTCCACAAATGAAAATAATGAGTTTTACAAAGTTACTCTGCGTAACTCTGTGGTATAAAAACAAAACATTCATGATTCCCGGGAATCACCAACAGGAATGAAAGTAAAGTCTGTTAACAGCATTTCATAAAAATGGACAGATTACAAGGCGCACACAACGATTGTGCGTTGAACAGCTTACTGATTGCGCCTTTAAATTACCGCACATCAACCCCGGGTTTCACCCGAGGTTAGTCACATTTTATCCCTTCGGGATACTGAACTGAATTACAAAGTTAAGACGAGTTTATTGACCTGCAATGTCGCAATTGCAAGTTTCTATGACGCTGGAAGCGTCTAATGTGAATAACCCGGTGCGTAGCGCCGGGATGAAATGACCAAAGGGAAATCGTCCGGCGAAGAAAGCCGTACAGCGCTGATGGTTGTTCCGGACGAAACTCAAACGGCAATACACATAAATGATGGGGACTTTCACAAAAAAGCAGACCCGAAACGAGCCTGCTTTCTATATCTATTTGGTATTTGTCTTTCTAAACTTTTGGCAATTCCCATGGTGCGCGGTAAGTTGGCACCAATAATTCGTTGGCCGCATCGTTACCAATAAATTTGCTGTTCTCGGCGTCCCAGTACAGACGCTGACCGGTTTTTAAAGCCATGTTACCCAGGTGAGCCACACGAGCAGTATTGGCAGCAATACCCACATTACAGTTTGTATTCTGATCGCCATCTTTAATACAATCGATAAAGTTAGCCATGTGGTTGTTCAATCCCTGTCCATCGCCTTTTTTCAATTCAACACGATCCATTTTTGGGTTTCTGCCACCTTCAGGAATAACTTCCCAGCCATTGCGATCAACCACCAAAGTTCCGTTTTCACCAACAAAACCTACACCGTGGCTGCGGCCATAGTAACCACCATCAATTCCCAAACCATGATCCCACAACAAGGTATAATCGTCAAATTCGTATAAAGCCTGCATGCTGTCTGGTGTTTCACAAGCATCATCGGGGTAGCCAAATTTACCACCCATTGCCATAATCGATTTTGGCGCTTTGGCTTTCATTCCGTATAAACCATAGTCGATAATGTGCACACCCCAGTCGGTCATTAAACCACCGGCGTAATCCCAAAACCAGCGGAAATTAAAGTGAAAACGGTTCGGGTTAAACGGACGCGCTTTTGCAGGTCCTAACCACATATCGTAATCCACACCTTCAGGAACAGGTCCGTCGGGCATTACCGGAATCGATTTCATCCAACCCTGGTACGACCAGCAACGAACAGTACGAATTTTACCCAGCGCACCTGTGTAGACAAAATCAACAGCCTCTTTCCAGTGCTTGTCGCTACGTTGCCACTGCCCCACCTGGGCAATTGTTCCGTAACGTTTCCATGCACGCTCCATAATATTGATCTCTTCGATATAGTTTGCCAGCGGTTTTTCACAGTAAATGTGTTTTCCTTCCTGTGCTGCATAAACAAATGGCAAACAGTGCCAGTGGTCGGGTGTGCCAATAATGATCACATCAATACCGGGTTCTTCCAGTAATTTTCTGAAATCTTTAAATCCCTTTGGTTTTGTTCCCTGAATCTTTTCAACGTCTGCAATACGCTGATTCAAAACGTTTTCATCAACATCGCAAATGGCACCACACTCGGTATTTTTTTGCTTTAAAAAGGCTTGCAAATCACTAAATCCCATTCCTTTTGCCCCAATCAAAGCACAAACCAGTTTATCGTTTGCTCCCGAGCACGATTCCATCGCTAAAGGCATACTCGACGCAATCCCTACGCCAGCTGTTGCCATTGCCGATGTTTTAATAAAGTTTCTTCTATTAGTCATTTTTATGTAGTTGGTATTAGAAAATAAATCTTAATTCATTGTAAGTAAGCTTAAGAAGATCTTCCTTCGCGTAACCGACTCCAAAATTGTAGAATAATTTTAAGTTATCCATTTTTAATGCCGGTTTTTTAGTATTCATCACTCGCTTGTTAACGTATTTTACAACAGGTTTTTTTAATCTGTCACTCTTTGTGAATTTGATTTTCGTGAAAGTCCGGATAAAAGAAAGCCGGAAATGATTGACTTCCGGCCTGAAATATTTTCATTTTATTCTTTTTGCATGGCATCGTCAAACGCCACATCCGATGGTGCAAAGTCTACCTTTTTAACAAACTCACATGCTTCGGTCGCTCCGGCTTCACGGTCCATTCCGCTATCTTCCCATTCAACCGAGAGTGGTCCACTATAACCGATATCATTCAGTGCGCGAATAATATTTTCGAACTGAATTTTACCCCGGCCCAAACTGCGGAAATTCCAGTAACGGCGGTTGTCGCCAAATTCCATATGGCCACCAAAAACACCAACTGCTGTTGGTACATCACTCCAATACACATCTTTCATATGTACATGGAAAATACGATCAGCAAATTCGTAAATAAAACGCACATAATCTACATGCTGGTAACCAAAATGGCTGGGATCGTAATTAAATCCAAAAGCCGGGTGGTTATCCAGGGCTTGTAATGCTTTATGTGCCGAATGAATATCAAATGCTATCTCGGTCGGGTGCACTTCAAGTGCAAATTTTACTCCCAAACTTTGGTATTCATCCAAAATTGGTTTCCAGCGGCGGGCAAAGTCTGCATAACCTTCTTCAATCATTTCGGGCGAAACCGGTGGAAAGGAGTACAACAAGTGCCAGATAGGACTGCCTGTAAATCCATTTACTACGCCAATTCCCAAACGTTTGGCAGCTTCGGCAGTTTTTACCATCTCTTCGGCAGCACGCTGGCGCACACCTTCGGGATCACCATTTCCCCACACGTGGGGACTTGCAATGCTTTTATGTCGCTGATCAATAGGATCGCAAACACACTGCCCGTCGAGGTGAGTAGAAATGGAAAACAATTGTAACCCGTATTTATCAAGTAATGATTTTCGGTTATCGCAATATGCCTGATCGGCTTTTGCAATTTCCATGTGATCGCCCCAGGTACAAAGTTCCAAACCATCGTAGCCAAATTGTTTTGCTTTCTGGCACATGGTTTCAATAGGCAAATCGGCCCATTGTCCGGTAAAAAGTGTTACTGGTCTTGCCATTGTTATTTTAGTTTTTTATTGAGCAGGTGACTTAAAGTCACCTGCTCAATCGTTAAAAGATTATTCAATCGTTTCGCCAAATTTTACCCATTTCACCTCATCGTTGTATCCGGCACTAACTACCGTGTCGATGAATTGCATTCCGCGAATACCATCTTCTACGCCCGGGAAATCAAGCATCTCTGGTGAAGGTTCTTCGCCGTTGGCTTTAGCTCGAACGGTAAGTGCAAAATTGCGGTAGATATTGGCAAACGCTTCCAGATAACCTTCGGGGTGTCCGCCCGGAGTTCGGGTATTATGAGCTGCAACGGTAGTATCCATACTTGTTCCAACGCGCATTACTTGCATCGGTTGCCCGACCCATTTTAGAATCAAAGAATTTGGTTCATGCTGATTCCACTCGAAACCACCTTTTTCGCCATAAGCTCTTATTTTTACCGCATTTTCTTCTCCCGCAGCAATTTGTGTTGCCATTAAAACGCCTTGTGCACCATTATCGAAACGAAGGAAAGCAGCTCCATCGTCGTCGAGCAAACGGTTGGGAACAAAAACATTTAAATCAGCGCAAATTTCAGTAACTTTTAAGTTGGTAATGTACTCGGCTAAATGATGTGCATGGGTTCCAATATCTCCCATACAACCGGCTTTACCCGAACGTTTCGGATCGGTTCTCCAGCTCGCCTGTGGATTGCCCGAATCTTCCAGTTTTGACGATAACCACCCTTGCGGATATTCTACAAATATTTTTCTGATTTTTCCAAATTTTCCTTCGGCAACCATTTGTTTGGCTTGTTTAACGGCCGGGTACCCCGAATAGGTATGGGTTAGTGCAAAAGTTAATCCGGTTTCTTCAATCTTATTTTTCAGTTTTAATGCTTCGTCTAAAGTAAAAGTTATGGGTTTATCCAGAACCACATGAAATCCATGTTCAAGTGCCATCATTGCCGGTGCAAAATGCACAAAATTGGGTGTTACTATCGAAACAAAATCCATTCGTTCACCTTCCGGAAGTTTGGCTTCCTTTTCAAACATTTCCTGATAGGTTTCATAGACTCTGTCATCCGGCAAATAATATAATTTTCCCGATTGTTTTGATATTTCAGGATTTACACTAAAACAGCCGCAAACAAGCTCAATTTGGTTATCCATAAAAGCTGCCAAACGATGGATTGCACCAATAAACGCGTCGGTGCCTCCGCCAACCATTCCCATACGAAGTTTTCGATTCATCATGATCTATTTAGTTTATATTGATTCAGTATAATTTCATAAATTTAAGAACTCTTTTTAAGGAAGCAATAGAATACATCTACTTCTTTCTGTTCTATTCTGTTTTCATTCGGTCCTCAAATAGTAAATGTGAAGTACAGGTATAAAAAGAACATTTTGTATTGTTTTAAACTTCCATTATAAGGATTCACAAAACACTACTTTATACCTAGTCGTATTCATTTATTTTGCAGAATCAACAGGTTGTATGAATGAACTCCCACGCCGCAGAATATACGGGTATCCTAAGGGTAAGAAGTTTCTTTATTTACCTCAAGAGGCGGGTTTGTTACTGAAATTAGAGTCCCACTGAATTAAAATTCAATAATAATTCCGATGGTTGGTAAAACAGTTCCCGACTTGCTTTCAATTTCGTTCAGCACATAACGCGTTCCGTTGTCGGTTGTAAGAAAATTCCCGTTGGCATCTTCCGCACGAACTACAATATCGTTTTGCTGCGCCTGGAAATTGTATAGATTTTGAATATCGATATAAAATTTAGCGGTAAGTTTTTCGAAATAATAGGATTTATCTACGCGAATATCGAGTTGATGAAAAGGATCAAAGCGTTTGGCATTAAGCTCCGTGTAATCGTAATACGGTTGGCCTTGCAGGTTCCAGGCTTCAACCAGCGATGATTTTTCAATATCCCACGGCGTGTAAGGCAAACCACCCACAAAACGCCAGCGTGCACCAACGCGCCAGTTGCGTTTCAGGTCTTTGGTGGTGGTCAGTGTAATCAGGTGTTTGGCGTCCCAACTTGACGGGATATACGAACCTTCTCCGTCTTTAAATTCGCTGCGAACCAAAGTATACGACAGGTTGAAATTAAATCCGTCAGTAGAATTAATACGCGCCTGAAATTCGGCTCCGTAAGCTCTTCCCTCGGAGGTTGAGGTTACTTCTTCGTCGCCAACTACACCATAATCGGCTCCCAAATTTGCCAGACTTACCTGGTCGTTTACCGAAAACGGATACTGGGAATATCCTTTCCAGAATGCCTCGGCCGATAACTGTACGGTAGGTTTTGGACGATACTCCAAACCGCCGATAAAATGATCAACAGCAATGTATTTCAGGTTGTTCGCTTTATTCACTAAAACATCGTTCTCCTTGTATCCCAGCGTTGTATAAGCCGGCAACTGGTAATAACGCCCGGTGTTAAAATTCAGGCTCCACTGATCGGTTAAGGTGTATGATGCCGAAAAACGCGGCGAAAACTGATCGAGCAAATTCTTCATGCTCGATGAGTAATTATTCGCATCAGCACGAACTCCCAGCGAAAGTGCCAAACGCTCGCTAAAAACCGATTTGCTCAACTGTGCAAACAAACCGTATTTTACCAGGTTAAGATTGGTGTTGTAACTCACCTCAACCGGCTGATCTTCGTAAAAACGGCGGAACTGCGAGCTGTTTTTGTAGCTTACAAAATCGAGGTTGGCGCCAAAATTCAGTTTAAATCCATCCATGCGCGAGGTGTTCTCAAAACGAAACTTGTTTTCGGCCTCCTGCGAGTCGTAATCCAGAATTTTGTTCTCTTCCGAACTCTCATCGTTATCGAGGTATTTGTATGCGTTATTGTCTAAATGACTGCGACTTACCACAAAAGTCTGGTAGCTGTTATCGCGGTAATGTTTATAAACCGCTCCCACCGTGTACGACCATTGTTTGTTCACCGGAATTTCGCTAAGAATGTACTTTTGCTCGTCGTCAGGATCTTCAATATCTTCATTCAGTTCGAATAAATCGTTGGCTCCCAAACCTATCAGGGTCAACTCATTCTTTTTGTCAAAACGGGTGCGCACCTTAAACTGCATATCGGTAAATGTGGGTAAAAAAGGCAATTCCAGCGCGCTAAACAAAAACTGCAGATACGACTGGCGTACCGAAAAAACGAAGTTTGTCTTTTCACCGATAGGGCCATCCAGTGTTGCGGCAATTTCGGATGCTCCCAGGGTTCCATGGAAATTCAGCTTCTCCTCATTCCCATCAATTTGGTAGAATTCCATCACGCCACTTAAGGCGTTTCCACGACTGGCCGGGAAAGCGCCTGAGTAATAATTTACTTCGCGAATAAAATCGGCATTCAAAATTCCCACCGGGCCTCCGGAAGCACCTTGTGTGGCAAAGTGGTTGATAAACGGCACCTCAACACCATCGAGGTAAAAGCGGCTTTCTGACGGGCCGCCGCCACGAATGATAATATCGTTTCGGAAAGCGGGCGTTGACTGCACACCAGGAAATGACTGAATGATTTTTGAGATATCGCGGTTGGCTCCGGGGCTTTTTTCAATTTCGCCAATACCAATACTTCGCAACGAAACCGGGCTTTCAATGGTTTTTCGGAATGGAGATGCTGTAACCGTAACTTCATCCAGCTCCGAAACCGCTTTTTCGAGTAATATTTCAACAAAAGGAGCGCTCGAATTATTTACCTCCACCTCCGATGAAATAGCCCTTTTATAACCAACAAAACTGGCTTCGATGCGAATGAATCCAGGGGTTAGATTTCGAAACTCGAAGTGGCCTGATTCATCTGTTACCGTTCCGTTCGAGGTACCCGATACCAGCACATTAACAAAGGGTAATGGTTCGTTGCTTACTGCATCCACAACTTTTCCGGTTACTGCAGCGTTTTGTGCAAGTATACTTACAGGCAATCCGAATAAAAGAAAAATTAATCCGAGTCTTCTCATTATTTTTGTTTAATATTCATGTCAATTTTCCAAACAAAACTAAATAATAAAAGTTGAGAAAGGATTATTGTTTTTATAAATTAGCCATCGAAAAAGTAAAAAGCAGATGCGTGTTGTAATTCAAAAAGTAAAAGAAGCTTCGGTAACCGTTGACGGCGAAAAAATATCGGCCATAAAAAATGGACTGTTGATTTTAGTAGGCATCGAAAACGAAGATACACAGGAAGACATTGATTACCTGGTTAAAAAGTCGACTCAGTTGCGGATTTTCGACGATGAGAACGGTGTGATGAACCACTCAGTTATGGATGTTGACGGCGATATAATTGTGGTGAGCCAGTTTACACTGCAGGCCAACACCAAAAAGGGTAACCGCCCATCGTACATTCGGGCTTCCAAACCCGACATCTCTATTCCGATGTACGAAAAATTTGTAGTCGCCATGGAAACAGCTCTCGGTAAAAAAGTAGGAACCGGAAAATTTGGTGCCATGATGGATGTGGCCCTTATCAACGACGGGCCGGTAACCATTATCATCGACTCGAAACAAAAGGATTTTTAATTCACCAACAAAATAAAGGTGCTATGAAAAACGAACTTACAATACCTGAAGCCCAGAAACAAGTTGACGAGTGGATAAAAACCATTGGTGTGCGCTACTTTAGCGAATTGACGAACATGACAATTCTTACCGAAGAAGTGGGTGAGTTGGCTCGTATTATGGCCCGAAAATACGGCGATCAGTCGTTTAAAAAGTCGGATGAAGAATATAACCTTGCCGATGAGATGGCCGATGTACTTTGGGTGCTGATCTGCCTGGCCAATCAAACCGGAGTTGATTTGAATGAGGCATTTCTAAAAAATATGGAGAAAAAAACCAGTCGCGACAGCGAACGGCATAAAAACAACAACAAATTGAAATAGGCCATTTTTTCATAAAACTGCACTTTTGTTATTTTGAAATAATATTCCGGCCATTCAAGAAAAATTTTAAGAAAAAACAGCAAAATCTTATTCAATTAAAAATATCAGAAATTATCTGTACGTTATAAAACATTTACTACAAACGGGTTTCATGATGAAATTTCTACTTTCATTAAAGAAAAATCGCTTACTTTGCTAATGCAACAAAAGTTGCAAAAAGAATACAAAACAAGCAGACTTAAAACGTAAACAATGGAAAATCTCGATTGGAAAAATATTGGGTTTGGATACCGCGATACCGACTATAACGTTCGTTGCTATTATCGCAACGGCAAATGGGGAGAGTTAGAGATCAGCTCATCGAACAGCATCAATATTCATATGTCGGCAACGGCATTACACTATGGACAGGAAGCTTTTGAAGGACTAAAAGCCTTTAAAGGAAAAGATGGCAAAGTCCGTGTTTTTCGTATGGACGAAAATGCCAAACGTATGCAAAATTCTGCCGATGGTATTCTGATGGCTAAACTTCCGGTTGAGAAATTTCAGGAGGCCGTTCGAATGGCCGTTAAAATGAATGAACGTTTTATTCCGCCTTACGAATCGGGTGCTGCATTGTACATTCGTCCGTTACTAATTGGTACCGGACCGCAAATTGGTGTTGCTCCGGCCGAAGAGTACCTGTTTATGGTATTTGTAATGCCTGTTGGTCCTTATTTCCCTGAAGGTTTTAAACCTACCAACCTGGTAATTTACCGCGAATTCGACCGCGCTGCTCCGCAAGGAACAGGAAAATATAAAGTCGGCGGAAACTACGCAGCCAGCATGTACGAAGGTAAAAAAGCCAAGAAAAACGGTTTCTCGGCTGTACTTTATCTCGACAGTAAAGAGAAAAAATACATCGACGAGTGCGGACCGGCCAACTTCTTTGGCATAAAAAACAATACCTACATTACACCGGAGTCTGCTTCTATTCTTCCATCGATTACCAACAAAAGCCTTATCGTTTTGGCCGAAGAAATGGGATTGAACGTTGAGCGCCGCAAAGTTCCGTACGAAGAACTGGCCGAGTTTGATGAAGTAGGAGCCTGCGGAACTGCTGCAGTAATTTCGCCTATTAAAGGTATTTACGATAACGACAACGACAAGTGGTTTAAATACGGCAACCAGGAAGAAGCCGGCGAATGGTCGACAAAATTATACAACAAACTTCGCGCAATTCAATATGGCGACGAACCCGACATACATGGTTGGGTGGAGATTATTGAGTAAAAATTTATTCAAGAAATATATGAAACCGTTCTTTTTTTAGAGAACGGTTTTTTTTTCTGAAAGTCCCCATCTTTTTATGTGTAATGCCGTTTGAGTTTCGTCCGGGAGAACCATCTGGCTTCGATCTGCTTTCTTCGCCGGACGATTTCCCTTTGGTCATTTCATCCCGGAGCTACGCACCGGGTTATTCACATTAGACGCTTCCAGCGTCATAAAAAATTGCAATTGCAACATTGCAGGTCAATAAAATCGTCTAAAGTTTGTAATTCAGCTCAATATCCCGAAGGGATAAAATGTGACTAACCTCGGGTGAAACCCGGGGGTGATGTGCGGTAATTTAAAGGCGCAATCAGTAAGCTGTTCAACGCACAATCGTCATGTGCGCCTTGTAACCTGGCCATTTTTATGAAATGCTGTTAACTGGCTTTACTTTCATTCATGTTGGTGATTCCTGGGAATCATGAATGTTTTATTTATAAACCGAAAAAGTTAATAAGGTTTATTTACTTTTTTGAATCCAGGGCTACTTAGGTTTATTCTTTTAAAATAAGGTTTTTATGAATTACAATCAAACTCAAAAATCGTAACACTTGTTAGTATTTTCATCACAAACGACCTTATTCTTCAGCCGTAACCTTAGTAAAAACCATTTGAGCCACCGCTCCAAACCTTATTAACCTTATTCTTTGCGAAAAAATTCGGAGCTTTTTTTATTTCTACTGTAACTATCCCGTAACTTGTCCGTCGTATTTAGCGAACGAGGTTCAGAAACAAATGACAATTACCGAATATAACCTTGCAGTTGACAATTACTCAGATCGTCTGTACCGATTTGTACTGAAAAGTATAAAAGACGTGCATGCGGCGCAGGATATTGTACAGGACAGCTACGAGAAACTGTGGAAGAACCGCGAGAATGTGGATGGCAAAAAAGTAAAATCATACCTTTTTACCACGGCCTACCACACGATGATCGACCGTATACGCAAGGAAAAACGTTCGGCGTTTGCTGAGGATTTAAGCTTGCCGGAAGAAGGACACGAAAGCAATTATTCCGACTTAAGCGAGATACTGAAAGAAGCCGTTAACAAACTACCGGAAATTCAACGAATGGTAGTGTTATTGCGCGATTACGAGGGATACAACTACCAGGAAATTGGTGAGCTAACGAATTTAAGCGAATCGCAGGTAAAGGTGTATATTTATCGTGCAAGGTTGTTTCTGAAAAAATATATTGGCAGCATTGAGGCTGTGGCATAAAGAGAGGGACGGACATGAAGGAGATTAACAGAACAAATTACGAAGCTTATTTTATCGACTACCTGGAGGGCAACCTCGATGAAGGGATGATCGATAGCTTTATTGCGTTTCTGAAAGAAAACCCCGACCTGAAACAAGAACTTGAACTTTACGAACCCATTTCACTGGAGCCCGAGAAAGTAAAGTTCAGCAAAAAAACAGAACTTTATAAAAGCAAATACGATAATCAGGAAACGTTTGACAATGCTGCTATTGCATTGCTCGAAAATGATCTGACTGAGGAAGAAAAACAGGAATTTGAAACCTACGTGGCCAGTCATCCCGAACAGGAAAAAGAGGCAGCAGCCTTCCAAAAAACCATTCTAACAGCTGATGAAAGTATTGTTTTTGTAAATAAGAAAAAGCTTTATAAAAAAGCACCGGGCAAAACTATTCTGCTTTGGACAAGCCGTGTGGCAGCTGTTTTAATTCTTGGCCTGGTAATTTTTAACCTGGTAAACCGTAACAATACGGTTGAAGAAAACGCTGCGCAGCAAATTGCAGAGGTGGAAAAAGCACCTCAGAAAACAATTGTTGAAACTTCGGTTATTACTCCGGAAAATGATATAAACACTGAAGTTGCCGAGAATATACCAACGGAAATTCCGGCTCCGGTGGAACAAATAACTCCGAAAAAGCCTCATATTGAAGACATTGTTGAAGAAAACAATATTGCTACGGCTCCCGATGAGTTACTGGCCATGCGCGAAACACTTGTCGTTCCTGAGGAACTGCAATCTATAAACGCCTCGATAAACGTTGAACAGCCAACTGCAACACTGGCAACCATGTACATTATTTACCCTGCCGAAACTTATGATGATGAAATGCTTTTAGCCGATCGCGTTAGAGAAAAAATCAATTTACGTAAGATTTCTCAGGCCGGTCTCGACCTGATTGCAAGTATTTCCGACGACCGCTTTGAGTACGAAACCAACAACAACGGCAAAGTGGTAAATTACACCTACGAATCGCGGTTACTGGCGTTTTCTATTCCGGGAAGAAACGAGGCGGGTGAATAAATTGTCTTTCCAGACAGGAAATACTTTTTCCTATAGCTGAAAAAGTATTCAAAAAAGCCACCGCTGACGATAAAAAGCTAAAAATAAATTCCTTTCACTAAAATCAAGAAACTCCTCCTTTTAGACCTTCGTTCCTCAGGCCTAACGAGCGTCAAACAGACTTGATTTTTTTACGTTCTCTCCATTTATTTTCTTCACACTTTTTATCGAAGGCGGACCTGAGGACAAATTTGGTGCGGGCTGGTCACCCCGAAGTTTCGGGGCCGTCAGTCGGGCAAATCAGCTCTTTGAAAAAACACAAAGGTTATTTTTTGACAACTTCCGAAATGCCTTCGGAATAGTTCCTTTTGATCGAATGCAAAAGGAACTGCCCGTCTGGCATGAAGACAAAAGTAACGGTAATAAACTCGACCTTTCTGTCTTCGAAAAAAGTTTCTTTATTCAATCAAGTGCAACCAAACATTCTTAGCTAGATTACACTTTGTAAATCCAAACGAAAATTTCCCTGAAAAAAAATTAAATTTGGTTGTAACTTTTAAAACCAGCAGCCCGTCACAGCATCAGAAACATTTAAACTTTACACAGATGAAACAATTATTGATCTTGATTTTATGTTGCGCACTAAGCACAAATCTGTTTGCGCAAAACGATACCACCGAGGTTAAAGTATTAAAAAAGAACGTTGTAACAGTAATTGAAGACAATGACAAAGTGCAGGTAGCCGTTGGCGACGGCGTTGAAGTAATTACCGACGATTGGGGCGATACTACTCACGTTCGTGTTGGACGTCGCACCTTTAAAGTTATTGAAGGAAATAATGGAACCTACGTTAGAGTTGAGAAAGATGTAAATCGCCAGAAATGGTCGGGCCGTTTTAACCCACACTGGGCAGGCCTTGAAGTTGGAATTAACATTATGACCGGAAGTGATTATTCCATCTACAATGATAATCCTGATTTTGCTGATTATAATGGTGATTTTCTTGACCTGAATCCAGGAAAATCGTTATCGTGGAACCTGAACTTTGCCGAATTCGCATTTAAAAACGAACGCAAAACCTTTGGTGTGGTAACCGGTCTTGGCTTGAGTTTTAACGACTACACCTTCAACGATGCGGTAACCATCGAAAAATATAATGGCGACGGAATGATTGTACCTGTGCCACTTTATCCCGACGGCGATGGACACAACATTAAAAAATCGAAATTACATGTTAATTACCTAACAGCTCCTTTAATGCTCGAGGTCAAAACCCCGCTTCGTATGGGCAGTTCGCGCCTGTACCTGGCAGGTGGCGTAATTGGAAGCTTGTACCTGGGCTCACACACCAAATACAAGTATTATAAGGGTGACAAAGAAAAATCGAAGAGTGGTTACCATGTCAACCAGTGGAAATACGAACTTACCGGACGTATTGGTTTTGGCGATTTCTGCGTATTTGCCAACTACAGTATGACATCTTTATTTAAAGATGGAAGAGGCCCGGAAGCTTATCCGCTGATGATCGGCGTTTCGTTCCCGAATATCTAGAGAATAAATAAAAGATATATCCCAAGTCCCCGGTAATTTTTGCCGGGGATTTTTTTGCATTAAGAATTGCTTCGCTTACTTTTAATTCGTGGAAATCATACGATTAATACCGCTTTTGGGATTCCTGCTCTTCTGTTTGCAGATTGGCATGCAGGCTTTTGTATTGCAACGAAAAGGAACAAAGTTATCTGACAGAAAAAGTAGCTTCAAAGCCATAATTTCATCCGCTTTTTTAATCGTATTCTTTTTTATCTTTTTAAATGAACTCGTTTATAAAGCAGGTCTTATCCACTTTTCCGTCCTTCCCGATGTGTTGCAGCCCTTGTTAATTGGCAACGTGATATTCACCACTTGTGGAATTGTGCTTCTTCTACTTTCTAATTTGTTAATGCTACTCAGTTTAAGAGCATTAAACCAATCGCTGCGTTTTGGATTAAACAAGGGGAATCTGGGCAAACTGACGACCTCCGGAATTTATGCCCGGTCGCGCAACCCGTTTTTTCTGGCTATTAACTGTTTATTTGTTGGAATTGCCCTGATATTTCCCTCGCTCTTTTTTATCGCAATCTGTTTACTGACGCTTGTTTCCATCCACCTTTTTATTTTAAAAGAAGAACGTTTTATGCATAAAAATTATGGGGAGGATTATAAAAACTACGCAAAAACAGTGAGACGCTATTTCTGAGTTGCAAACTGATAAAACGGCATAACATGAATGGTTTTATCATCGCGAATAAAAGTGTCCGTTTGGTTTAATGTTACCAAAGTTCCCTCTTTGAAACCGAAGAAATCCACAGCCTTCAGCAAACCATTTATTTCCTGCTCCAGCTTATCCTGCTCCAGCGTAGCACACACCTGCACAGCAACTTTCGCCTGATCTTTACCAAAGCCAATAAAATCGCAGTAGCCGTCTTCCGAGAAATAGAAGAGTTCAGTAAATTTCGATTTTAAGTACAGAAATACCAGATTTTCAAGCAGCTGATCAACTTTATCGGTAATATTAAAAGTTGCAGCGCTTACAAAACCCGTATCGGCCACATACACTTTACGTGGATTTACCAGCTGTTTTCGCAGCGAGTAGCTAAATTTTGGAACATAAAACATTAAAAATCCGGCCTCCAGAAAATTCAAATAATCTACCGCCGTAGTAGTTGTTTTTATGCCTAAGGTATTCTTTAACTGATTCGCAGTGATCATTTCCCCAACATGGCGCAATAAATGCAAACTGAGGCGTTTAAACGCCCTTATATCGCGAATGCCGCTGGTTAACCCAATCTCGCGCACAACGATGTCGTCAAACAACTGACCTAAAAATTCATCACGATTGGTTTCGGGCACAAAAAAACCGCCTTTTGCCATGTAATCCAATACCGAACTTTCATCCCGTTCCAGCGAATGGTACTCGCAGAATTCATCATACGAAAGCGGTGTAATTACTTTGCTGATGTACCTACCGGTTAAACTCCTTCCCTTTTCATTGTTTAGTACTCCGGCATTCGAAGTCGTAAAAATAACCCGAAAGCCTTCATCCAGTTTCTGACGAATATAATCCTGCCAACCTTCCATTGTTGTTACTCCATCGAGCAGTAATATTTTGCTTTCGGATGTTTCAATGATTTCATCCAGCTTAAAAAAATCATTCTGATCAAAACCATAAAACCCGGGATGCCTGAAATTGATGTAAAAAGCAGCATCGGAGTACCTGTTTTTTAACTGGTAAAGCACCGATTTTTTCCCGGTCCGTTTTAAACCCGTTATAATAATCAACTCACTATTTTCATTCATTATCTGTTCAACTAACTCCCTGTTGATATAGGAACTAATCTGATCAGAAGGAAATTTTTGTGAATCAATTAATATTTTTAAGTCTGATTTTAAAATCATTACAATCTATTTATTACAAATATAATTATTTTATTCCTATTAATATATATTCTTATCTATTTCTAATATATACTTTAAATATTTATAAAAATAGTATGATCGAATCGTATTGTAGTATAACGAAATGCCGATTCGGTATTTGTAATTACAAGCAGATTTTATTCAGGAATAAATGAAGTATAAATCCCGGTTAAAAATGGACCTAAAAGAAAGAAAACCGGGAGTCTATGCCACAAACCTGGTAGCGATTTCAATAGGTAACAAGCACCATTCTATCATCCAACAAAAAAGGGATAAAAACCAATCGGCTCCTATCCCTTTTTCGAGAGAGTATTGTAATTTCTACAACTCAAATACTTTTTCCCCGGCGCTCCAGGTACTTAGTATTTTAGTGTTTAAAACTTCTTTTGGTTCCGCTTTCATCAAATCGGTATCCAATACCACAAAGTCGGCCCACATTCCCGGGGTTAAAGCTCCTTTTTCATCTTCCTCGAACGATGATTTAGCAGCCCAACTAGTCATAGCACGCAGCGTTTGTTCGCGTGTAAGTCCTTCATCTTTGTGCCAACCACCTTCTGGCCAACCTTCATGATCGGTACGGAATACCGCCGAATAAAAGGTATACAGCGGGTAAATATTTTCTACCGGGAAATCGGTTCCGGCAGGCAACCATCCCATCTGCTGCAGCAAGGTTTGGTAAGCATAAGCGCCTTTTATCCGTTCAGCTCCAACACGGTCTTCGGCCCAGGGCATATCGCTGGTGCAATGCGTTGGCTGAATGGAAGGAACAATAGAAAATGCGGCAAACTTTTTAAAATCATCAGGATTAATGATCTGCGAATGTTCGATACGCCAGCGTCGGTCGTTCTTCCCTTTCAGAAACCTGCCGTAAGTGTCCAGCATTAAACGATTCCCGCCATCACCAATGGCATGTGTTGCAACCACAAAATTATTGTCGAAAGCCAGCTGGCAAATCATATCGTAATAATCCTGTGTTTCAATTTGCAAGCCATGGTTTCCTTCATCATCCGAGTAGTCGTCCATCAACAACGCTCCTCTTGATCCCAAGGCACCATCGGCATAAATTTTTATGGTATTCACCAATAAACGGTCGGTTTTGTAAGCTTCCCCTTTTTTCACAAAATAATCGAAATTCTCCTTCGTAGGATTAAGCATAGCATTCACCCGCATTTTTAGCTTGCCGGCATTTTGCATTTCATCCATTAGTAAAATGGTTGCTTTATCCAGCCCGCAATCGGTAACCGATGTCAGTCCTGCAGCAAAACAGTTGTTCTGTGCTTCCAGCAAACCTTTTTCCTGCTGCCCGGCTGTGATCTCAGGAATCAGTTTTCCAACAAATCCCATGGCATTATCGATCAGAATTCCTGTAGGTTCTCCGTTTTTCAACAAAACATCTCCACCGTTCACTTTCGATTTTGCGGTTACTCCAGCCATCTCCAAAGCTTTGGTATTGCACCAACCAGCGTGTCCGTCAACCCGAACGAGATAAACCGGAGTGTCGGGGAATAACTCATCCAGCTTTGTTTTGTCAGGAAAATTTTTGTCTTCCCAATCGTTCTGATCCCAGCTACGCCCTAAAATCCATTCGCCACCAAATTTATCGTGGTGTTCTTTTAACAGCTCGTAAATCTCCTCCTGACTTTTTGTTCCGCGTAAATCGGCATATTGTAACAGGTTTATCGCATAACCATTAAAATGACAGTGCGCATCGTTAAATCCCGGGTAAATAAACTTCCCCTCGGCATCAATCATATTATCCGACTCGTATTTATCCAGAATGTCCTGTGACGAACCAACAGCCACAACTTTCCCATCTTTTACTGCAAATGCCTCAGCAGTTGCAAACTCCTCATCAACGGTATATATTAATCCTCCAGAGACAACCAAATCAACTTTTTCTTTTTTTACACACGATATCATCACAAATAGTAAAATTAACGCCTTAAATAGTTTCATATTTCTCAATTTGATTAGCCACAAATGTAAGCTTTTCGGGCATATTTTAAAACAGCAAAACCGAAGGGCTTTTCCAACGATATATTCTTATATTTGCGCGACTTACGGAAACTTAAAAGCAAGAATGTTTACAGTCGGCATATTTACAACGCATATCCCCTACCTGGTGTTTATTGCCTGTTATGCCTGGTTTTTGCTTTTTGGCGTTGAGCAGGCCCAGGAAGGGAAAATACAAATTGCCGAGAAGTCGATCCAGATCGAGTACCATGTAAATCAAACAAAAGCTTTATCAGTTAGTGTGTACCATTTTTTACAGCCCGAAAAATATGATTCCACGGGCATAAAAAACTATAACAACTTAATAATCAAACAGAAATGGAGAGACTACTTTACTCCATTCGTTAGTCAGGATTGTTTTTTAGAAGGTTCTTTTTGTCGTCCTCCTCCCGCAATAGCCTAAATACATTCACGCTATTATTTATACCTTAACCTTTGCTTATTGCAAGCAAATCATATTTATTCTGTTAAAGAAAAACCATGAAAAATTTTTATGCCTTACTCTTTATGGCATTGCTGATTAACAACACAGTAAGTGCCCAACAAGATGAAAAAAGCGACTCCATAAAACATTATCAGTTAGAAGATATTGAAATAAAATCGCCAAAATACAACCGAAACATTTTTAATATTCCGGCAGCGGCAACAATGGTTCCCGAGCGGCTTATTGAAAACAACAAGGTAGAAGACCTGACAGCTGTTTCCGCTATTGTTCCCAACTTTTTTATGCCCGATTACGGATCGAAACTTACTTCGCCGGTATACATTCGCGGGGTTGGCAACCGCATAAATACGCCTTCGGTAGGTTTGTATGTCGATGGTATTCCCTACTTCGAAAAATCAGCTTTTAACTTTGATTTTTTTGATATTCAGCAAATTGAAGTTTTACGTGGCCCCCAGGGAACTTTGTACGGAAGAAATGCAATGGGTGGGCTGATCAACATCATTTCGCGCCAGCCGAATGATGAACGCCTTACTGAAATTGCAACCGACTACGGTAATTACAACCAGCTGAATGCACAAATTTCTCACAATCAACCTATAAGTAAATCATTTGCCGTACTTGGAAACCTTGGGCTTCGACATAACGATGGCTTTTTTACCAACCAGTATGACAACAAAAAAGCTGATGAGCTCGACTCCTATTCAGGACGTTTAAAATTACTGTTTACTCCAGGCAGCCGCTTTAAAGCAACCGCAAATTTGCAGTACGAAGACAGCCACCAAAGTGGTTATCCCTACGCTATTTATAACGACGAAACCAACGAAGTTAGCGAAGTAAATTACAACCGTGAAAGTGGTTACGACCGTAAGCTTTTATCATCAGGTTTGAACCTGGCTTATGCTGCCGACAACTATCAAATCCGCGCTGTAAGCAGCTTCCAATCGGTAACCGACGAACAGGGAATTGATCAGGATTTTACCACCACCGATTTATACTTTGTAACGCAAGACCAGGATATCGATATGTTCTCGCAGGAGATAAATATCCAGTCGTATGAAAACGAAACTTACGAATGGCTTTTTGGCGCGTTTGCTTTTCACCAGGGGCTTGACAAAGAAGTACATCTCGAAATGGGAATCGATCAATTGGCGAACATGCCTTTCGACGAATATTCCTACACCAAATATTACGATAACAGCAATTCGGGCCTTGCCTTTTTCCACCAGTCAACGCTCAAATTCGGAGAGTTATCGCTAACCGCCGGAATTCGTGCCGATTACGAAAAAGCAACGCTCGACTATGTTTATGATCGTTCGTTAAACGGAAATCTAAAGAATGAGGAAGCTTTTGAAAGCGACATGGATTTCTTTGAAATTCTGCCGAAACTGGCTGTAAAATATAGCATTTCCGAATATTTAGTTCCCTATGCAACCATTGCCAAAGGGTATAACTCCGGAGGTTTTAACTCAACCTTTGAACGCGACGAAGACCGTTCGTTCGATCCTGAGCGCTCGTGGAACTATGAAGCCGGGATAAAAACAAAGTGGCTGAAACAGCGTATTTACGCTAACCTCGCCCTGTTTTATATCGATTGGGATAACCAGCAAATTTACCAAACCGTACCCAGCGGAACCGGGTCGATGCTAACTAACGCCGGAAAATCGGAAAGTAAAGGAGTAGAGTTTGAAATTAAAGCATTGCCTGCACAAAATCTTGAAACCTGGCTTGCCTTTGGTTACAACGATGCAAAATTTGTGGAATACGAAAAAAACGAAAACGAAATTTACAACGGAAACTACCTGCCTTACGTTCCCCGCTTCTCGTTTAACATGGGCGGAAACTATACAATTGCAGTTAATTCAAGCTGGCTT
Source organism: uncultured Draconibacterium sp. (assembly GCF_963674925.1). Taxonomy (NCBI): domain Bacteria; kingdom Pseudomonadati; phylum Bacteroidota; class Bacteroidia; order Marinilabiliales; family Prolixibacteraceae; genus Draconibacterium; species uncultured Draconibacterium sp. The sequence goes on along the minus strand of NZ_OY771647.1, from coordinate 1,063,818 downwards.
GAACAAATTCGCCTGCACCTGACTTATAATGGCTTTGGAAAACATTATTGGAAAGAAACGAATATTGCTTACCAGGATTATTACGGATTATTGAATTCACGTATCAGTTTCGATACAAAAAATATTCAGTTATCTTTCTGGGGAAAAAATATCCTTGATGCAGATTACAATTCGTTCTATTTTCAGGCCATTGGAAACTCGTATGCTCAATCGGGAAAACCGGCCACAATGGGTGTAAACGTGAAGGTAAACTTCTAAAATGAAGAATAGCGAAATAAAAAAATATTATACGCTGCTGAGCCTCTACCTGGCGCAGTCGATCCCGATGAGTTTTTTCTCTACGGTGATCCCCGTGATCATGCGAATGGAAAACTACTCGCTGGAATCCATCGGTTATATTCAGTTGATAAAACTGCCGTGGATTCTGAAAATGCTGTGGGCGCCGATGGTGGATAAAACCAGTAAAAACAAACGGCACTACCGCAGGTGGATCATTATGTCGGAGGCTTTTTATGCGCTCATCATCATGTCGGTTGGTTATTTAAACCTGCAAACCGATTTTACCACCATTATTATTCTGATGGTAATTGCTTTTACCGCTTCGGCAACGCAGGACATTGCCACCGATGCTTTTGCCATTCTTATTCTGAACAAAAACGAACGTAGCCTCGGAAACAGCATGCAATCGGCCGGAAGTTTTATCGGAACCATGATGGGCAGCGGTGTTTTACTCATTATCTACCATTATTTTGGTTGGTTGTGGTTATTGCGCTCGCTCGGTTTGTTTGTGTTGTTTGCACTCATTCCGGTTTCGTTGTACAACGCCCGTAATGGAAAAGAACCCGATCGTTCAACAAAAAATGTATCGCCACTGGAGTTTATCTACTTTTTCAGGCAGAAAAAAATCGGCGCTCATCTTTTGTTGCTCTTCCTGTTTTATTCAGGAATAATCGGGATTTTAACTATGATAAAACCCTACTTTGTCGATCTGGGTTACGACATTAAAGAAATTGGAATTATCTCCGGAATATTCGGAACGGCCTGCGGTGTTATCATGACCGTTCCTGCTGGGTTTCTGCTCCGCAAAAAAGGAATTACAAAAGCGGTGTGGATATTTCCGGTAATCAATGTGCTGGTGGCCGTTTTCTTTTTCGGATTAACCTATACCAATCATGCCTTATGGCTGGTTTATTTGGGTGTTGCGTTGCTTTGGGGGGCTTACGCCATGTCGTCGGTATTTGTGTATACCATGAGCATGCACGTGGTTCGAAAGGGGCGCGAAGGAACCGATTTTACCATTCAGATAGTTATTACACACCTCAGCAGCCTTGTTATTGCCATAATGAGCGGAAAAGTGGCCGATGCGCTTACCTACCGCGGGCTGTTTGCCATAGAAATAGGGCTCGGAATACTTATTCTTGTCCTGTTGCCATTTATCTTCAGAAAAAGTTTTTACCTGAAGTATGAACAAGAAACCGATTAAGACTCTTTAAATTAGTATCATGAAAGTATCACAAAAGCTAATAGAAAAATACAACACCCCGGTACCGCGATATACAAGTTATCCGCCGGCAAATTTCTTTTCTCCCGAGTTTACACCGGAAGAATACGTAAAAGTGTTGGAACAATCCAATTCAGAGAATCCACAGAATATTTCCATTTATATCCACATACCGTTTTGCCCGAAGATCTGTTATTTCTGCGGCTGTAACACGCATCTTACGCGCGACAAAAACAAAATGGAGGTTTATGTTGATGCGCTGAAAAAAGAGATCCGCATGGTGAAAAAGCTGCTGAGCGACGACCGAAAGGTATCGCAGGTGCACTGGGGAGGCGGAACTCCAAACTCCTTGTCGATTGAGTTGGTGGAAGACATTATGAATGTGATTCATGAGCTTTTCGAGTTTATTCCAAAACCGGAAATTGCCATGGAATGTCATCCGGCGATGCTGGATAAAGATTATATCGATCGCCTGGTTGCGCTAAAATTTAACCGTTTTAGTTTGGGTATTCAGGATTTTAACAAAGAAGTTCTGGACAATGTAAACCGCGATCCGTCGATTCTTCCCGAGGAAGATTTGGTGGCCATGATCCGCAGTCACGAGGGTACCAGCGTGAATTTCGATTTTATCTACGGTCTTCCATTTCAGGATGAAGCATCGTTTGCAAAAACGATCGAGCGCGCTATTAGTCTGTCGCCCGATCGTTTGGTAACGTTCTCGTATGCACACGTGCCCTGGGTGAAAAAAGCACAAAAAATATTGGATGCACGCGGTTTACCAACGGCAACTAAAAAGCTGGCCATGTTTGAGGTGGGATATCGTTTGTTAACTGAAAACGGCTACGATGCGATTGGTCTCGACCATTTTGCCCGCCCCGATGACGAACTGAGTATTGCCTTTAAAAACAAAACGCTGCACCGTAATTTCCAGGGGTATTGTACCCGCGAAACAACCGGTCAGGTTTATGCTTTTGGAGCCACCGGAATCAGCCAACTGGAAAATGCTTACGCACAAAATGCCAAGGACACCAATACCTACGTTGACCAGATCAACGCCGGTAAATTCACCATTGAAAAGGGTTATCAGCTGAATGAAACCGAGAAGATCATTCGTCACGTCATTAACGAAGTGATGTGCAACTATTATATTTCGTGGGAAGAAGCTGCGCAAGTGCTACAAACAACTCCCGACGTCATCAAACAAAGCATTGTTTACGACGAGGCATTCCTTGCCGGTTTTGTTGAAGAAGGACTTTTATCCGTTTCGAAAGACGAACTGCACGTTAGTAAACAAGGACGGTTCTTTGTGCGAAACATCGCAGCCAGCCTTGATCCGAACATGCGGAATGCAACCTTAAAATTCTCAAAAGCACTATAAAAACCATGCAAAAAAACCAACTAAACATTGCCGTTATTGGGGCAGGACTAACCGGACTTACTACAGCTTTTTACCTTAAAAAATTTGGTTTTGAGGTAACGGTTTTTGAAAAAAATGACCAGGCTGGTGGTGTAATTAAAACCCACCGGAAAAATGGTTTTGTTTTCGAATCAGGGCCAAATACCGGTTCGATGAGTCAGGAAGAAGCTGCGGAGCTTTTTGAAGATCTGGCCGATGATTGTAAACTCGAATATGCCAATAAAAGCGCCGAAGCACGCTGGATTTGGATGGGCGATAAGTGGCACGAAATGGAAATGGGCGGTTTAAAAGCCATCACCACTCCCCTTTTTACGTGGTACGACAAGTTTCGTATTTTGGGAGAACCCTTTCGTAAACCGGGAACTGATCCGAATGAAACAATTGCCGATATGGTGCGCCGCCGAATGGGAAAAAGCTTTTTACGAAATGCTGTCGACCCTTTTCTTTCGGGCGTTTATGCCGGCGATCCGGAAAAGCTGGTAACACGTTTTGCTTTGCCTAAACTTTATTGGCTGGAGCAAAACTACGGCAGTTTTATTGGCGGAAGCATTAAGCAAAAAAAAGCACGTAAAAAAGAACCACCACGAAAAGCGAATCGCCAGGTATTTTCGGTTGAAAACGGACTGGATAACCTGATAAAAGCGCTGGTAAAAAATATTGGCGACGAAAATATTAAGTTGGGCTGTAAAAATCTGGAAGTAAATACATCCGGAAATCAGGATTTTTCGGTTGATGGAAAATCATTTACTCATGTTGTTTCAACTGCCGGATCGCATGCGCTGGAAAATCTTTTCCCCTTCTTTCCGAAAGAAAAAATGCAGGCCATTGATAAAATGACCTACGCCAAAGTTACGCAGGTGGTGCTTGGTTTTAACAACTGGAAAGGAATCCCGATTAAATCCTTTGGAGGACTGGTTCCTTCGGCAGAAAAACGCGATGTACTGGGTATTCTGTTGCCGGGCTCATTTCTGAAAAACCGTGCACCGGAAAATGGTGCTTTACTTTCTGTATTTATGGGCGGTATTAAAAGACCGGAAATGTTCGGGTACTCTGATGATAAAATAAAAGAAATTGCGGAACGTGAGGTACGCGACATGATGGGGCTCGACAGTTTTGAACCTGATCTTTTGGAAATTTTCAGATACCCAAATGCCATTCCGCAATACAGTTTTGAAAGTGAAGAAAAACTTCAGGCCATCACCGATTTAGAGACCGAGTTTAAAGGCCTCACCCTGGCCGGAAATATGCGCGACGGAATTGGAATGGCCGACCGGATAAAACAAGGAAGAACAATTGCTAACCAATTTGCAACGGATTATTTATGAAGACAAAAACAGCTGTTTTGTTGATGAACGTTGGTAGCCCCGACAAACCAACCGTTCCTGCAGTTCGGAAATACCTCACCGAGTTTTTAAACGACGAGCGTGTTATCGATCTTCCGTACTTGCTTCGTAAATTTTTGGTAAACGCGATTATCATTCCGTTCAGAGTAAAAAATTCAACCAAATTATACCGGCAGTTGTGGACTAAAAAGGGTTCGCCGCTGATTTATATTTCGGAGGAGTTGAAGCAAAACTTGCAGGAAGAACTGGGTGATGATTACGAAGTTTTTATGGGAATGCGCTATGGAAATCCGGGTTACAAAGCGGCGTTGGCGGAAATTAAAAAGAAGGGCTTCGGGAAGTTGATTTTGTTACCGCTTTTTCCGCATCATGCCATGTCAACCACTGAAACATCGTTGGTTGCTGCACAAAAGGAAATAAAAAAGCTGGGGTTAAAAGCAGAGGTAAGTGAGGTTGGGCAATTTTACCACGATCCTAAATTTATTGATGCTTTTGCCGAGCGCATTCAACAATATAACCTGAAGGATTACGACCATATTATTTTTTCGTATCATGGATTGCCAAACCGGCATTTGGAAAAGTGCCATCCGGGAATTAAAGTGGAAAATTGCAACTGTCAAAATGCAATGCCAGAACATGGTGCTTTGTGTTACCGCGCCACAGTTTATGAGACTTCGCGTTTGTTGGCAGCCCAATTAAACCTGCAGCCCGAGCAGTATTCAGTAGGATTTCAGTCGCGTTTATCGAAAAACTGGCTAACACCATTCACCGATGAACTTTTGGCAGAAAAACTGGCGGAAGGCAAAAAGAAAATACTGATAGCCGCACCTTCGTTTGTTACCGACTGCCTGGAAACAACACTGGAACTTGGCGTTGAATACGGCGAAGAATTCCTGGATAAAGGCGGAGAAAAATTACAACTGGTTGATAGTTTAAACACCGAAAAAAGCTGGGTAGAAACACTTGCATACCTGGTTCGCAAAAGCATTTTATAAAATCAGATACAATGCATAATCACGAGTGGCACTTACTATACACCTGCCTGGCAACCTTTGTGGTTTGCCTGCCGTTTGGTTACCTGCGCGGTGGTTTCCGAAAACTATCGTTTTGGTGGTTTGTATCCATTCATGCACCGGTTCCGTTGATTATTTTAATCCGTAAATTTTTCGACATACAATTGAGCTGGAGCCTTGCTCCTTTTCTCTTCGGAAGCTTTTTCCTGGGCCAGTTTGTTGGCCGAAAAATTTACGCATTAAAACCCTGGCGAAAGAAAGAAGTAGACTAAGCGGCTACTTTACAAAAACCGTTTTTACATTCATAAATTCCTTGATACCGTGTACCGAAAGTTCACGGCCAAATCCGCTGGTTTTTATGCCGCCAAAAGGTAAACGCGGATCCGATTTTACAAAGTCGTTTACAAAACAGGCACCGGCTTCCAGTTCCATTTCGGCGATATGTTCGCCTTTTTTAAGATTTTGTGTAAACACAGCAGCTCCCAAACCAAAATCGGTGTCGTTGGCTACGCGTATGGCTTCTTGTTCATCTTTAACTTTTATTACCGAAGCCACCGGCCCAAACAATTCTTCCTCATACGCCGGCATTCCCGGCTTCACATTTTCAAGAATGGTTGGCGGATAAAAAGCCCCCTTACGATGCGGAATTTCGCCGCCTATAATCACTTCAGCGCCTTTATTCACCGAATCAACAACCTGTTGGTGTAACTCGTCACGCAGATCTTCGCGTGCCATTGGTCCCATTGTACTTTCCTCGTCGAACGGATCGCCAAAGTGTGCTGCATTCATTTCATGGGTAAAAAGCTCGAGGAAATGCGCGTAAACCGTTTCTTCCACGATAAAACGTTTGGCACCGATACAACTTTGTCCGGCATTTAACAGGCGGCCGGCAGCACACTTTTTTGCGGCCAATTCTAAATCAGCATCTTTTAAAATCAGGTACGGATCGCTGCCTCCCAATTCCAGCACGCATTTTTTCAATTCGGCACCGGCAAACGCGGCAACACTTTTTCCGGCCGGTGTACTTCCCGTAAGGCTAACTGCTTTTACGGCCTTGTGTTTAATCACCTTTTCAACCATCGGGCTTCCGATTAACAACGAGCGAAACACATTTTCAGGAAAACCGGCTTCACGGAAAATCTCTTCGATGGCTACGGCACATCCCGGTACATTGCTGGCATGTTTCAGTATGGCCGTGTTGCCCGCCATAAGCGTTGGAGCCGCAAAACGAAATACCTGCCAAAACGGAAAATTCCAGGGCATAACGGCTAAAATAGTACCCAACGGCTGGTACGAAACATACGATTTGCTGGCCTGTGTGGCTATGGTTTCGTTTTCGAGGAATGATTCGGCGTTGGCGGCATAATACTCGCAAACCCAGGCACACTTTTCAATCTCTGCAATTCCTTCGCTTTTTACTTTCCCCATTTCCTGTGCCATCAGCAAAGCCAGTTCTTCTTTTTTGCTGCGTAAAATACTGGCTGCATTTTGCATCAGCTGCCCCCGGTGATGAAAGGAAGTACTTCGCCAGTGATGCCAGATTTTATCTACTGAATTGATGATCTTTTCAACACCTTCTTCAGAGTGTTTTTGATAGGTTTTTACTATTTCGTTTGTTACCGGATTAATCGATTTTAGCATAGCGAATTCTTTAGTGACCTTTAAAATTATAAAAAAAGCAACCTTGTAAAAAGATTGCTTTCATATATTTTACAGAATCAAAATTTATTCCACGATCCTGATCTCTGTTTTCATTTCCATTGCCTGACGATACACCGCACTTACACCGCAATATTTCTCCTCAGATAGTTTAACCGCCTTTTCCAGTTTATCCATCGGAAGATCTTTTCCTTTAAACTGGTATACGATGGTCATCTTGTTGTAATATTTCGGATGTTCTTCGGTCAGTTCACCTTCAACAATTACATTAAAAGCTTCAGGTACCACCTTCATTTTTTTCAAAATCATCACTACATCAATACCCGTACAACCGGCCAGCGCAGTTAACATTAATTTCTTGGGGCGTGGTCCTAAATCGCTTCCACCCACTTCTTCTGTGGCGTCGATAACAACCTTATGTCCATCCATATCTGTTTCGAAAGCCAGCTTGTCGGTCCAGGCCATATCTACTATATGCTTCATAACATCCTTATTTTAAAATCCTTTACATTAAATTTGTACACAAATATACAACATCTACCTATCTATATAAATAGTTTTTCGAATAATGCAGATAATTGTATTTTTAAGCCAAAATAAAAAAGGTTATTCAAGTATTAAACGTATAATCAGTTCAGGAAATGAGAAGCGCAATTAAAAGGCCGTCGGAAGAAGAAACAAATTTGAGTGGTTTTCAACTTTTTAAGAAGTTAACCGAAGATGAATTCACACGGCTGAATTATGAAAAAACGTGTTCGCTTTATAAAAAAGGCACCATCATTTATCGCGAGGGTAGCCGGCTAACCGGTTTTTTCTGTGTTACAAGGGGAATTATCAAAATCTTCAAAACAGGAATCGACGGTAAAGAACAAATTATTCGTTTCGCCAAAAAGGGTGAAATTATTGCTTATCGGTCGTTGCTCAGCCAGGAACTGGCGTGTACAACTGCCAAAGTAATCGACGATGCCGCCTTGTGTCATGTTCCTTATCAAACCCTGTTGTACCTTATTCAAAACAACTGGCAGTTTTCACATCACATGTTGCAAATTGTGTGTCGTGAATTACGCGAGGCCAACGATTACATTACCGACATTGCGCAAAAGACGGTTCGTGAACGACTGGCAGAAGTACTTTTACTTTTGAAAGAAAACTTTGAACTGGATAACCAAAATACACTTCAAATTTCGTTAACGCGCGAAGAGCTGGCCAACATGGTTGGTACCGCAACCGAATCGGTAATTCGTTTATTATCAGAGTTTAAAAATGATAAATTAATTGAATTACAGGGACGGAAAATTAAATTCTTAGACCTTCCTGCACTAACCCGGGTGGCTAATTTGTAAGCATGCTACATATTTTCGAAAACCGGCTAATGGCCGGTTTTTTTGTTTAATACTTAAACCTCTTTCTAACCGTTTTAACCTAAAAAATGCAATTTCAAACGCTCGAAAACCAAAGTATAAAAGAACTCTGCAACTTATTTAATGCTGCATTTGCCGATTATCTGGTAAAGATTGAAATGACTCCTCAAATGTTGCAGGATAAGTTTGATTCGGAAGAGGTGAGTCTGGAGCACTCGGTGGGACTTTTTAGCGAAGGCAAACCGGTGGGTTTTATCTTTCATGCTTTGCGCGATACGGTTTCGGGAAAAATTGCTTACAATGCAGGAACCGGTGTTATTCCAAAATTCAGGGGCAAAAATGCAACGGTACAGCTATACGAGTTTATTCGTCCTAAACTGGTTAAAAGTGGCGTAAACGAGGTGGTTCTTGAGGTTATCGATAAAAATACTGCCGCAATAAAATCCTATAAAAAAGTGGGATTCACCATTCTTCAGGAACTGGAATGTTTTAATGGATATCCCGGCATTTCAAAACAGGAAGATACTTTGATAGTGGAAGAATCAACCGAAAAATTCAATCCTCCCGAACACTTGTGGGACTGGCAACCCACCTGGCAAAATTCCACCCAAACAGTTGTACAGTCGGGCCAGTACAAAACATGGGGCATTTACCACGATAACAATCAAATTGCCTACCTTACCGGAAATCCTGATTCAGGAAAAATAGCCCAGTTCGCTGTGGATCCGGCGCATCGTTGGAAAGGTTTGGGAACCTCGCTTTTTTGTCATTTTGCCGGGCTGGCATCAAACACGCCGATGGTGATAAATGTGGCCGACCAATCGGAGCAAACACAGGATTTTCTGAAGGCCATTGGAATGGCTCCTTTTCTGAGACAATATAAAATGAAATTAATACTTCAATAATATGAAACTCTTTGGTATTCAACTAAACAGACGCACATTTATCCGGTGGAAAATATACGTTGACCGTGCCCGGATGTACATTGGCTACATTAGTTTTGTAATGATCGCATTTATGTTTTTAAACGATTTTAAAGACGAAACTATCCGTACTTTTCTCGATGAAAACAAGCTGATCACCTACCCGGTAATGATGGTTTTGTTTATGGTATTTTCTTTGATTCTGGGGCGGCTGGACACTAAGCTGGGCCTACGAAAAGAAGAAATGCGTAATGCCGCCAGCGAAAACCCGGTTACTATGGAAATTTTGCAAAACATTAAAGAGATAAAACAAAAACTGAATGACGAATGATGAATTTCGATTAACGATTTTAGGTTAACGATTTGCTAATTACGTTTTGGTTTCTTTGATCGTACTTCACATATCAAAATTCGTTAATCATCATTCCAAAATCAGTTTTTACCGTCCGATCCAGTCCTCCGGATCGAGTTTGGTGCTTTCTTTCCAAATCTGAAATTTAAGTATCGATTTGTTGCCATCTTTTGTATCTGTATAAACCGTACCTATGGGTTGTTTTGTCGACACTTTATCGCCCTTTTTAACCACTACCTCACGAAGGTTGGAATAAACGCTCAGGTAGGTTCCGTGGCGAATAATAACGGCAGTATTACCACCCGAGATTCCAAATACGCGGCTAACTTCGCCATTAAAAACAGCACGCACTTCGGCTCCCACATCGGTGGCAATGTTTATTCCGTTGTTCTGCACCTGCACGTTGGTTAAAACCGGATGTTGGTGTACACCAAAATGCTCCACAATTACACCTCTTTCCAGCGGCCAGGGCAGGCGCCTTTTGTTTTGCTCAAAATTATCACCAATCAATTTTTGTTCTGGTGTTAAGGCAAACCCCGAACCACCGGCTTCCCTGTTTTTGCTTGCTTCCTCTTCAATAATTGCCTGGATCTCGCGCTCCAGTTGTTGTTCAATCCGCCGTTGTTGCTGTAAGGTTTTTTGCAGGCTGCTTTTTTGATTTTGCAGATCCTGCAACTCGCTGCTTTGTGCGTTTTTTTCCTGATTCAGCGCCACCATTTCTTTTTCGGTCTGTTCTATCAGGGCTTGTTTTGCCATGGTTTGCTGCTCCAGTTTTTGAATACTCTCGTCGAGTACTTCCTGCACGGCCCCTATCATTTGAGCCTGATTTTCGCGAAACGATTTATATCGTTTGAAATACAGCAAACGACGGTAAGCCTGATTCACATTCTCGGCCGACAACAAAAACAGCACTTCGTCATACGAATTCAGATTTTTATATGCCATCCTGATCATCTCGGCATATTCATTCTTTAGCTGCTGAGCGTCGTTTTTAAGCATTTCTATAGCCAACTCATTGTTAGCGACACATTGCTCGTAAATTATTATTTCGTGGTTTATATTCGAGATAAGCGAGTTTCTGGAGTTGATTTTTGTATTAATGAGTCGTAACTTACTTAACGACGAACGTTCATTTTTTTGCGTTTCGTTGAGCAAGCGTGTGGTGTATTCGATTTCCTTTTCAGCTTCAGCCTTTTGTTTTTGCAGCTCCTCGATGGACTGTGCAAACACAGAAAGACTCACCAGCGATATTGCCAGCGCGACGAATAGTATTTTTATTCGTAAAATCATGTTTACGAATGTATTGATTTAGGAATTAACCTGAGTTCAACTTTAAAATATTTTCACAGAAAGTTTTAATTGCGTCAAATTTGTATTTTAAATTTTGTAAGAATAACGGGTTATTTCAAGAATTTAAAATGTAAAGATGGCGTGAGAAAAACTTTCCTTTAAGGCGTTGCTCTATTTTAAAGTTGAACTCAGGTTATTACTTTACACGAATCTCCTCGTATTTTTCAGGAATTTTAATGCTGAAAGAAGTGATTTTGTCGGTTGAAAATCCACTCATTCTGATTTTCATATCGATTTCTTCCTCAGGAGAATGAAAGTTCATTTCGATGCTTCCCGGATATTCTTTGTTTTCTACTTCGGTATAATCGTCGAAAATCAGGTTCATATTCCGGTCGTTGGTTTTATCGCTGATTAAAAGGCGGTTCAAAGCAAAATTGGCAGGATTAAAAAACATTTTTTGCAGAATAAGCGCCTCGTCATCAAGCCGTTTCAAACGACGTTCGGCTTTGTTTTCTTTCTCTTCCAGTTTGCTGAGTTTCCGGGTTTTTTCCGATTGCAAAACATACTGGTTGTCTTCGATTAGTGCATCAAAAGTTTTAAAATCCTTGTCGCGCGGGTCATTCCGGTACGAGAATGCATTGTTTGAAATAATGCTTTGTATGGTTGCAAAATCAAGGTCGATGTGCAAAAAACTGCTGAGGTAGGAATAATCGTCGATAAAATAATTGCGATCGATGTAATTCACATATTTTACACTGTCGGGAGTCAACAGAACACGGCCAACCGGAATATTCAATTTGCTTATCGACACCAGAATACAATCGTCCTTTTTTGCTTTCAGATTGATTTTAAAAGCGGCTTTCGACTGGCTGCTTGAAAAGTTACAATTGATACGTTTTATGGTAAGATACTCGTAATCGAATGCATTTTGCTCAATTCGTTTTAGTAATTTATTGGTGCTTATCGGACGCGCATCAACAACAGCTAATTCAGATGGTGTTTTACAGGACGAAACGGCAAGCAGAACAGCTGCCATAAACAGGGAAATCCTGAAATATTTAAGAAACTTCATCGCCTACTACTCTTCAATATATTTTTTCTCTGCAATTTTGCGGTCCAAAGTTTCCGAATCGCTGCCACTTGCTTTTGCTTTTTTCCAATACTCTACGGCCTTATCAACCTTTCCGTTTTTATACAGAATATCGCCGTAATGTTCCAGCAAAGTATCACTTTCATCCTGGCTGTTTTTCATGGCCGAATCCATGTAAAATTTGGCCAGTGTGTATTCACCTTTTTTAAACAGCACCCAGGCATGGGTATCCAGGTAAGTTGCATTATCCGGAAAACGTTCAACCACTTTACCACTCATACGTTCGGCTTTGTCCAGGTTAATGCCGTCAACCGATAAATAGTAGGCGTAATTGTTCAGTGTAAGGTAATTATCCGGATCAATCTGAACGGCTTTGTCAAATATTTTGAAAGCTTCGGTTTTGTTTCCGTTTTTGTAAACGGCCTCACCTTTTAGCATTAAAAAGTTGGCTTCCAATTGTGGATTTTCAACCACATAATCCAATCCCTCTTCGCTAAGTTCAATGGTTTCGTCGAATTTTTCCAACTGCACACAAGCAATAGCTTTAAAGAAATAACCCTGCGGTTGATTCGGAAATAATTCGATGATTTGTCCGGTATGTTCGTACAATTTATCCCACTGTTGCAGGTCGTTGTCGATGTACATAATCCGCTCCCAAACCATATAATCGTTGGGTTCTATTTCAATGGCTTTTAACAAGGCTTCGCGTCCTTCGGCCAACTTATTTTCTTTCAGCAGCGATTCGGCGTGAATGGTGTGTACCAACGATTCATCAGGATGTTTATCAAGCAAAATGGCAATCAGTTCATCGCGTTGTTGTTCGTTAAGATGCGACTGCGCCGGGTTTGCCGTTAACATCATATACAGCTGCATTTTGGTTTGAATATCAACTGCATCGCTTTCAAAACCGGCTTTTGTTTCTTCGAACGATTTTTCAGCGTCACCATTTTCGAGGTAATAATTGGCCAGCGAAAAGTGTACAAAGCCATTTTCAGGATCCATTTCCTGAATCTTTTTGTAATTGGCTAAAGCATTTTCCGAATCACCCTGACTCTGATATAAATCAGCCAGCAAGCCGTAATATTTTGCTTCGTTCGGATCATTCTCAATCAGTTTATTAATCTCTTCAAACGCTTTATCAACCTGCCCTGTTGAGACATAAATTTGTTGTTTGGCCACCGAAATCTGCTCGTTAACGCCGGTTTCCTTTTCCATACGTTCGTAAGCGGCAATAGCTTCATCATAACGTTGTGCAGTGGCCAGCAAGGCAGCATTCATATAAATGTATTCCAGATTTTCCGGTTCCATTTTCACCAGCTCGGCATAAAGATCGGCTGCCTCTGAATACTTTCGTGTTTGCTGATAAATTTGTGCGAGCAACAGTTTGTACCACGGATTATCAGGATTTATACTGATAGCTTTTTCCAGCAACAACGAAGCACTGGTAAAATCGTTATTTGCGGCGTGAATATTTGCCAATTCGTACATCGCTGACGACGAGTTCGGATCTATCTCTAAACAACTCGACAACAATTGAATAGCTTTTTGTGCGTTGCCAAACATTTTCTGTTTGAGCGCCTCCACAAAAAGGTACTCAAATTCCATCTGTTTTTGATCTACTAATTCAGTAGTGGGTGTATCTATTGCAGCTTGTGCTACTTCCTGTTCGGTAACCTGTTTTGGTCCTGAACAAGACAGTAAACTCAGCGAAAAAGATGCAATACCAAGTCCCTTTATAAAAATTCTCTTCATGTTAATGTTTTCCGGTGTGGCCAAAACCACCTGCTCCTCTTTCTGTTTCTTCCAGCACTTCTACCAAATCCCATTCCACAGTTTCGTGTGCGGCAATAACCATTTGGCAAATGCGTTCTCCATTCTCTATAACAAAATCTTCCTGCGACAGGTTGATGAGAATAACGCCAATTTCTCCCCGATAATCGGCATCAATTGTTCCGGGAGTATTTAAAACCGTAATTCCTTTTTTCAAAGCCAAACCACTACGCGGACGTACCTGGGCTTCATAACCCTGTGGCAATTCAATAAATAATCCGGTGGGTACCAATTTCCGCTCAAGCGGCTTTAAAACCACCGGTTCATCAAGATTTGCGCGTAAGTCCATTCCGGCCGAAAATGCTGTACTGTAGGCCGGTAGTTCATTCTTTGATTTATTAACGATTTTAACCTGCATCAATCTGTTTTTTTAAAAGAACCGCTAAGATAGATAAATAATGCATCCGTTCAGTAGGTTTAACAAGATTTATGATTGAAGCCAAAGGAATCAACTATTTGGATAACAATTATATAATCATGAGGTCGGCCATAATCTCGTCGGAAACAAAAAGCCCTTTTCGGGTTAGTGTAATGATTTCGTTGTTGATTTTCAGTACGCCGGTATCGTAGTATTTGGCTAACTGACGGGAAAAATAGCTTGCTTTTTCGCGACCAAAACGTTGCTCCAGTTCCTTTTCTGAGACGCCCCATTTGGTACGAATCCGGGTTAAAATGTATTCGTTATACTGGTCGTTTTCACTCAGTTTTTCTTCCTCGAAATACGTTTGATTATTAGACTGTGCTTTTATGTAAGCCTCAACACTGGAGTCGTTCCAACGCCGCGAAACACCATCGAACGAATGTGCTGAAGGCCCCAATCCGAGGTATTTGGTGCCCATCCAGTAAGCCGTGTTGTGGCGCGAATAAAGTTGGTCTTTTGCCAGGTTTGAAATTTCGTAATGCTCGAAACCATTGGCAAGTGACATGTCAACCAGGGTATTAAACTGCGCAACACTTTCAGCTTCTTTCAGCTCTTTTAATGTTCCCTTTTTCAGCCAGGTGTAAAAAGCTGTTCCTTCGTGGTAAGTTAAATGATAGGCCGACAGGTGTTTTACCGGGAGATTAAACATTTGGTTCAGACTTTCTTCCCATTCTTTTGGCGTTAAATCGGGGAGACCGTAAATGAGATCGGCACTTAAATTTGAAAAGCCGTTTTTTGCTGCATTTTCAATAGCTTCTACAGCCTGAGCAGCGTTGTGTCGACGGTTCATTTTTTCCAAATGCCGGTTTTGAAAAGCCTGAATTCCGATACTTAATCGATTTATTCCCTCCTGTTTTAAGGCTTTCAGGTAATCGTTGCTCAAGTCATCCGGATTGGCTTCAAAAGTTATTTCAGCATCCGAATTAACTTTAAATTCATCATTCAGCACAGCCAGTATTTCGGCAATTTCCGGTGCCGTTAACACCGATGGAGTGCCGCCACCAAAATATATGGTTTCAACCGTTTCGTTGTTAAGGTAGTTTTTACGTACTTTAGCCTCGTTTTTCAGGGCGCCGATAAAATCGTGCTGCAGCGAAGTATTTACTGTTTTATAGAAATCGCAGTAATAACATTTCTGACGACAAAATGGAATATGAATGTAAATACCCGCCATTACAAGACCTGAAAAATTTTTAATTAAACAATTGAAAACATGAAGATAGATCCCTACTGGAGACTTGCAATTTGGTTTCTAATAATGCTTTACCTGCTTTTTGTACCGGCAAACCAACTACCAAGCAAACCATTTTTACAAATTCCGAATTTCGACAAAATCGTTCATTTCGGGATGTTTTTTATCCTTTGTATGCTAAGCTTCAGGCCGGTAAAACAGTTTACGCCAAACTTCTATTTCTGGACACCGCTTCTAACATTAGTTGCCGCCATTGTACTTGAATACGTTCAGCAAAAAATATCGCCAAGCCGCCACAGCGACATTTATGACCTTTGGGCCAATGCCGCCGGTTTATCGTTCGCCACCTTTTTTTATGCCCTCTTTGTAAATAAAAAGTGGCTCGAACGCATTTTCTGATCTTCCGCGATTAGAATTTCTGTGGCACTTACAGTTTTACCAGATCCTCGTATTTGTCAATATCTTTACCAACCGTTTCAAGCGAAGTGGTTTTGTAAAAATGTGAAATATCCTGGCGTAACCTTTCATATTGGGCGTGTACCGGACAAAGTGGTTTCGACGGATCGTGCGTTTTACACGGCTCTAAACTGATCAGGCAGTTGGTGAAAAACTCTTCGCCGTCAACTTTAATAACAATGTCCCACAACGAAATTTCAGACGCATCGCGCGAAAGTGAGAATCCGCCATTTGGTCCTTTTGTTGAAACCAGTAATTTTTGTTTTACCAGGTTTTGAAGGATCTTTCCTAAAAACGGAGACGATAAACCCAAATCTTCCGAAATCTTTTTGATTCCAACACGTTTGTCTTCTTTCGAAAATTTACCTAGATAAATCAACGCTCTGAGAGCATATTTGCATGTATTCGATAACATCTATTTTAAATTTAAGATTGTTTTACTGTATGATTGTTCTGCAAAAGCAGGAAACTTCTTTTGTTTTCCCAATACATTTTTATTGGCTTTTAGCAGGGTGTTTTTCACTTTACCGTTCACCCTGTCCAGGTTTTTTCGCTTTTTAAATGCCCATTCATAAGCTTTCATTCCCTTGTTCCAGGCGAAAGTTCCGTGGTTTTCGTCAACCGCTATTTTCCGGTTTAAAAGTAATAAATCGTGCAGCGGAACTTTTACCGGGCAAACATCGGTACATGCCCCGCAAACCGTGCAGGCAAAACTTAAATGATTGTATTTATCAAAGCCTTTCATAAAAGGCGTAATTACCGATCCGATTGGGCCGCTGTATGTAGTGTTATAGGTATATCCACCCACATTTTTATAAATAGGGCAGACGTTTAAACAAGCACCGCAGCGTATACATTTCAGCGCGTCGACATGTTTTGGTTCGGCGGCAATTTTTGTACGGTTATTATCAAGCAGAACCACCACCATTTTTTCCGGTCCATTGGCTTCATCAGCGCGTTTAGGGCCGGTAATTAACGAATTGTACACCGTTACCTGCTGTCCGGTTCCCAGGGCCGATAGCAATGGAAACATCAGCTGCAAATCGTCGATCGATGGAATGAGTTTTTCTATTCCTGCAATTACAATATGCACTTTCGGGAAGGCAACCGACATAAAACCGTTTCCTTCGTTTTCAGTAAGTGCCACTCCCCCAACATCGGCCACCAGAAAATTAGCACCCGTAACACCCACCTCGGCCGAGGCAAATTTTTCGCGTAATACTTTTCGCACAAAAAGGGTTAATTCTGTTGGTGTTGCATCTTCGGGAGTATCAAATTTTTTATGAAAAAGCTCAGCAACATCTTCTTTCGATTTGTGCATTGCCGGCGTTAAAATATGGTAAGGTTTTTCGCCGGCTACCTGTACGATAAACTCGCCCAAGTCGGTTTCAACCGGTTCAAAACCAGCTTTTTCAAGGTTTTCGTTTAATTCAATTTCTTCCGAAATCATCGACTTGCTTTTTACCAAAAGCTTTGCCTCATTTTCGGCAAGAATTTTTATGATTTCCGAAACAGCTTCTTTGCTGTCGCGTGCCCAAACCAAATCAATTCCATTGGCTTTGGCATTGGTTTCAAATGTTTCGAGATAATGCGCAAGATTAGAAACTACTTTCTTTTTCAGATAAGAAGCACGGTGTTTCGCCAAATCCATATTCCGGTATCGAAGTTTGCCTTTGGCAACGGCTTCGTCGTATTTCGAAATATTAAAATTTAAGGTCTTCCGGTGTTTTTTATCAAAAGCAATTTTTGAATCCTTCAGAAATATTTTTTTATGCGTTGTCATTTATTTCTCAACAGGAATCTGATCCACTCTCTTAGCGTGTCGTCCACCTTCAAAATCTTCATTCAGAAAAGTTGAAACAATAGCAATGGCTTCTTCATCACTCACAAAACGACCGGGCACTGCACACACATTTGCATTGTTGTGCTGACGTGCCAGTGCAGCAATCTCTTCTTTCCAGCAAACTGCCGAACGCACGCCCTGGTGCTTGTTTGCTGCAATGCTAATTCCCTGTCCACTTCCACAAAAAGTTATACCAATTTCGTATTCACCACTTTCAATCGCTTCGCCCATTTTATGAGCATAAATCGGGTAGTCTACGCTTTCGTCGGTGTAACATCCAAAATCTTTGAAAGCAATATTATTATCGCTCAAAAATTTTATAATCACCTGCTTTTTAGCAAAACCGGCATGATCGCTTGCCAATGCTATTACTTTTCCCTCTAAATTCTTCATTTGTACAAAATTAATACTTTTTGATATTTATTTCATTTATTCCTAATATTTGTTGCATGAGAGGAACACAATAGTAGAATTTACTATCAGTAATAAATTAATATTCAAATCATTACTACTTATTTATAAAGGGAATAAATCGCTTTAGCTCGTTTATTTCCCATTTAAAAACAAGCACAATAAAAGCCAGTGCCAAAAGTATATTGATGGAATATCTAATTAATACCTGTAAATCGAGCGTAAACTGAGCGATGCTCACAATAACCATGGCTGCCAGAAAATAACTGCCAATTCGTTTGAGATCGTAAGGCACCGGAAAATGTTTCTGCCCCAGAAAATAGGAGAGTACCAGCATAACCAAAAAGCAGACAAACACAGCAATTGCCGATCCCATATAACCCATTACCGGCACCAGAGCAAGGTTTAAAACCAGCGTGATTGTGGCACCAATTAAAGCCATATAAGCGCCGTAGCGGGTTTTGTCGGTTAGCTTATACCACAACGACAGCGTAAAATACATACCATAAAACAGATTGGCCATTAACACAAGAGGTACCACTTTTAACCCCTCGTGATACTGTGAATCGACAATCACTTTTATAACATCGATAAACAATACCATTCCGATGAAAATGATAAGTCCGAAAATGACAAAATATTTCATGACAACGGCATATATTTTTGGGTCATCTTTTGATCCTTCGCGGGCAAAAAAGAAAGGTTCGAATGCATAACGAAACGCCTGAATAAACATATTCATCAGCACCGCCAGTTTGTAATTGGCACCGTAAATTCCGAGCTGAAACATCGGATCCTGATTCTCCGGTACCAAGAAAGGAATCAGCACTTTATCGATATTCTGATTGATCATTCCCGTTAATCCCACGATCAGGATCGGAAAACCATAACTCAACATTTGTTTCAGCAGCTTTTTGTCAAACTGAAACGAGATTCTAAAGATTTCGGGAAGCAGTAAAACCAGGGTAATCAGTGAAGCCAGTAAATTGGAAATAAACACATAACCAACGCCAATATCAGCTGAATAAATCGTTGAAATTATTGAGTCTGGATTATTGGCTAAAATCCGTGGGCACAACGAAATAAAGAACAGGTTAAAACCAATATTAAAACCAATATTTACCAATTTGATAAAGGCAAATTTCAGGGGCCGGTTCTTTAAACGAAGCCGTGCAAAAGGAATAGCTGTAAACGCATCGACACCCAAAATTATGGCAAACCACAAAATATACTCCGGGTGATCGGGATATTGAATCCAGGCCGCTATTTCATTCCGGAAGGCGGCTGCCAGCAATACGAACGAAAAAGTGGTAAAAAACAAGGATACCATCGATGTGGAATACACCTTTTCGGGGTCGTCGCTTTTTGAGGCAAAACGGAAATATGAGGTTTCCATTCCGTAGGTAAGTAACACCAGTAAAAATGCCACATAAGCGTACATATTGGTTACCACGCCATATTCGCCCGGCAAAAACATAAACGAATAATAGGGGACAAGCCACCAGTTCAAAAAGCGGCCCACAATGCTGCTTACCCCGTAAATAGCCGTATCGCTTGCTAATTTCTTAAAAGGATTCAATTGTTGAAATTTTAGGCAAAGATAAAATCATTTGCTTTGATGCTTTTCGATTCAACAACGTTTTACAATATGTTTTATCTTTGACATCAAAAATTACAGTGTAATGAAGCGAAACCTCTTCCCAATAGTACTTGTATTTTGTTTGCTTGTGAGCTTTTTTTCGTGCTCCAATAAATCGAATAAACGCCCACGAAAACCGGTGAGTTCCATTAGTATTAAACCGGCTAAACAGCTATATACTTCAGGCGATAAAGTAAATTTGGAGATTAAAACCAAACTACGCGACGGCGAACTAAAATCGGTTAAAGTTTATTACGAGGGCGACTTAATAAAAGAAAGCACCTACCTTAATTTTGAAATTGCCGATGTTGAACTGGATCAGGTTGGAAACACCAGTTTTAAAGTAGATGCCGAAAAAACCGACGGATTAAAAAACAGCCGCACAAAAACCATTAATGTAATTTCTGATATAGCCCCAAAACAACTGACATACCAGGTAATTGAAAAATATCCGCATTTAAAAACTTCGTACACCCAGGGATTGGAATATCACAACGGTTATTTATACGAAGGAACCGGTGAAACCGGGCATTCGAAACTGATGAAAATTGATATTAAAACCGGCAAACCTCTTCAATCCATCGATATGGAAGACAAGTATTTTGGCGAAGGAATTAGTATTTTAAACGGTAAAATCTACCAGCTTACTTATCATGCAAAAAAAGGCTTTGTTTACAACCTTGAAACCTTTGCCGTAATCGATAGTTTTACTTACAAATCAGAACAAGGATGGGGACTAACAAACGACGGTATCAACCTGATAATGAGCGATGGAACCAACGTTTTAACCTGGTTGAATCCCGATGATTTTTCGATAGTTAAAACTGTGCAGGTCGCCAATAACCGTGGAAATATGAATATTCTGAACGAGCTTGAGTACATCGACGGAGTTATTTACGCCAACATTTATACCTACAACTACATAGTTAAAATTGATGCCCAAACAGGTAAAGTTTTGGAAGAAATAAACATGGAAGGCCTGATCGACATGTATCATCAGGCAAGCGACCGCATTGATGTGTTAAACGGAATTGCCTACGACGCCAAAAACAACCGCATGTTTGTTACAGGTAAATTGTGGCCTATGTTATTTGAAGTGAAGTTTATTGAAAAACAATAATGCATAAATGCTAAAATTCCTAAATGATTAAATCATTTAAGCATTAACAAATTCACGCATTAAAGCATTAAAACAAACTAGGGGAGTCGCCGTACCGAACGCGGCCTAAATGTTTGTAGGCCAAATCGGTAACTTCTCTTCCGCGCGGTGTACGTTTTATAAAACCTTCTTTAATTAAAAACGGTTCGTACACCTCTTCAATGGTTCCGGCATCTTCACCAACAGCAGTTGCAATGGTTGTTATTCCCACCGGTCCACCTTTAAATTTATCGATAATCGATTTTAAAAAATGCGGTTGTCCATTTCGTCCAATCCATATTTATCGATGTTTAAAGCAGCCAGTGCATGACGGGTAATATCCATATCGATGGTACCATCTCCTTTTACCTGGGCAAAGTCGCGAACACGACGCAGTAATGAATTTACTATTCGCGGAGTGCCACGGCTCCGGAAAGCTATCTCATGAGCCGCCTCGTCGCTTATCTCCACATTCAGTATACCAGCCGACCTTTTAACTATTTGCGTTAAAATATCGCCGTCATAATACTCCAGGTGCGAATTAATACCAAATCGTGCACGCAATGGCGACGTTAATAATCCCGATCGGGTAGTCGCTCCAATCAGCGTAAACGAATTCAGCTCGATTTGTACCGAACGTGCACTCGGACCTTTGTCGATCATAATATCGATACGGAAATCTTCCATAGCCGAATACAAATATTCTTCAACAATAGGAGAGAGGCGATGGATTTCGTCGATGAACAAAACATCGTTTTCTTCGAGGTTGGTTAATAAACCGGCCAGGTCACCTGGTTTATCCAATACCGGTCCGGAAGTAATTTTTATACCCACTCCCAGTTCGTTGGCAATTATATTCGACAGGGTTGTTTTTCCCAGTCCCGGAGGTCCATGCAATAAAACATGATCCAAAGCTTCGCCACGCATTAAGGCTGCCTTTACAAAAATCTCGAGGTTTTCAACAATTTGTTTTTGTCCGCTAAAATCATCGAATTGTAAGGGGCGTAACCGCTTGTCGAGCTCTCTTTCGGTATCCGTATATGAATTTCCTCTAATATCTAATCCATCTTCCATCAGCACAAATCTTATTCGGGAATAAAGATGCGTATTTTTTCAATAAGCTGGGCAGCTGTAAAGGGTTTTGATAAATACTCATTCATTCCTACGTTAAAACACCGCTCCCGGTCGTTGTCGAGCGTATTGGCTGTTATGGCGATTATGGGAACCGGTTTTTCAACAGCAGTTGCTTTTTCGTATTCTCTGATGGCCGTGGTAATTTCATAGCCATCCATTTCGGGTAGCATAATATCCATTAACACCAGATCGTAAGCGTGCTGCTTTACTTGCTCAATTGCCTCGGGACCGTTGGTAACTGCAGTAACGTTGTAGTTATATTTCTTCAAATTAAATATAACCACCTTTTGATTTAATAGGTTGTCTTCTACAAGTAGTATGTCCAATCTTCTTCTATTATAATTAATAATTAAACAAATTTAAAAATTAATACTAGTTATTATATCCTGTTGGTAACTGTTAATTACTATTTTTTACCAATTATGCAGAATCTGTCAACATGTTTGTTCTGCTTTTTTCAACAACTATTTCACAGGTTAATTTGTTCTTTGGTAACGAAATAACTTTTCTTTTTAACAACTGTTAATAGTAAATGTGAAAAGAGAACCAACGTTTTTAACAGGTGTATTTCCTGTGAATAAACCGGCATCAAAAAACCGTAAGATTAACGGTGGTTTTTGAAATACGAAATTATATGATGAAAAAATTGAAGAAAGCAAAAATTAGTATAAAAGATTACTTTTGTTTTTTTACCAGTTTATCAACAATTATTAATAATTGGCGTAAAAATTAAACGACTGAAGAATAAGAACTTTAAGTATAATGACTGAAAATTTCAACATACTTGTTAATAAACTAAACGCGTTTAGGTTTAAATACGGCTTGTATAGGTTGGTAAGGGGAGCTGCTTTGGTTTTTGTAATGTTAATTACCTTATACACAGTATTTTCTGTTGTTGAATACTATGTTTACCTTTCATCGTTTACACGCAAAGTCGTTTTCTATGGCTATCTGATTTTTGCCGTTTTACTAAGTACACAGTTTATACTTATTCCATTATTTAGGTTACTACATATTTTAAAACCTATCGATCTGAAATCCTCAACACAACTGATTCAGAAACATTTTGGTGAGATTAAAGATAAATTGTTGAATATCATTGAATTATCAGATTTGCATGAAAATAAGTATTCAAACGATTTGTTAATTGCCAGTATTGATCAGAAAATTGATGAGTTAAAAGTCTTCAATTTTAATGAAGCTATTGAGTACAAGAATATTAAAGTTATTTCTATTTATCTGATAATTAGTTGTTTAATAGCTTCAGGAATATTATTATCTAATAAAAGCATATTTACCGAATCAACAAACCGGCTGGTACACTATAACCAGGAATTTGTAAAACCTGCTCCTTTCTCTTTTCGTTTATCAAACGAGAGTTTAAAAGCAAAAAAGGGAGATTCGTATACCGTAAAAGTGATTGCTGAAGGAGATGAAATTCCACAAATCGTATACATTAATATAGAAGGAAATAATTACCTGATGAAAACAACCGAATTTGGTAATTACGAGTTTGAGATGGCTTCGGTAATTAATCCTGTTTCCTTTTATTTTACCGATTTAAATTATAAATCAGATAGTTATACGCTGCAGTTGTTACCTAAACCGGGTATTAATTCTTTTACGGTGAATGTAAATCCCCCGAGCTATACTTTAAGCGAATCTCAGCTGCTTGAGAATATCGGTGATGTGCAGGTTCCATGTGGAACAATTTTAAAATGGCAGTTTTCCGGAATCGATGTTGATTCGCTGGCATTGTTGTTTAGTGATTCTATTCGGGTAAAAGCAACGCAAAATGAAGGACTATTCGAGGTAGAAAAAAAGGTTTATAAATCAAGTAATTACAATGTTTATATCCGCAACAAGATTACAGAGGAAGAATTAGCGTTGTCGTATAATATTGATGTGATACCGGATATTTATCCCGATATAGAAGTTGTGCGTATTGAAGATTCAACACGTTTAACACGTTTCTTTTTTAAAGGTGTTATTGGTGATGATTATGGTTTTTCATCGCTTATGTTTCACTATAATGTTGCCAACGAAGACACTGCTATTGCTTTGGCAGTTTCTAAAAATATGGCCGACCAGGAATTTTATTTCAGTTACGATTTTAACGATGTTGAATCGGAAGGAGCAATTTCCTACTATTTTTCAGTATCGGATAACGACATAATAAATGGTTATAAAACCACCACATCCGATAGTTATACTTTTGTATTTCCTGATAAAGAAGAATTGGAAGCCAACGAAAAAGAGCAATTTGAAAACCTGGAGAAAATGATTGCCGAGAGCCAGCAACTATCAAAGGAAATTCAAAATAGTTTACAAAATCTGCAGATTAAAAATATGGATACTAATACATCCGATTGGGAAAAATCGCAGATGGTAAATGACATCGTTCAGAAACAAAATCAGCTGGAAAAACTCTACGATAAAATTAAGCAGGACAATAAAAACTTGAATAATTACCTTAATTCATTCAACGATAATTCAGAGGAAATTATCGAAAAACAAAAACAAATTGAGGAATTACTTAAGGAAGTTTTTACCGATGAGTTACAAGAGTTGATGGACGAATTTAATAAACTGGCTGAAGAATTCGACAGCAAAAAGTTGAATGAACTTACACGTGATATGAACGTAACCATGGATGATCTTCAGAAACAGTTGGATAGAAACCTGGAGATGCTGAAGAAGTTCAAGGTAGAGCAAAAATTGCAGGAAATTACAGACGAAATGAACGAAATGGCCATGGAAGAGGAAAACATGGCTAAAGAGATAAGCGAAGAGAAAAATTTTGATGAAATAAACGAAAAGGTAAGTGAACATCAGGAAAATCTAAAAGACCTCGAAAAACGCTTAAATGAAGCCCTGGAAATGAATAAGGAATTGGAGAAACCGATTGGTTTTGATGATTTTGACGAGGAATTTGATGAGCTTCAGAAAAGTACAGAGGAGAGTAAGGAAAACCTGGAGAAAAAGAACCGTAACAAGTCAAGTCAAAGTATTCAGAAAACTTCAGAGCAAATGAAAAATGCCGCGTTTGCGATGCAACAAATGCTTGATATGAATAGCATGCAACAAAACCAGGAGAATATTCAAAATCTTCGGCAAATATTAGATAACCTGGTGTTGCTGTCATTTAATCAGGAAGATATATTAACCGGTTTAAGTGAAATTAGTGCTAAAGACCCGAGATTAACAGAGCTAAATAAAGAACAGAAACGAATAGAAGATCAAAGTAAAATTGTTAGAGATTCGTTATACGCGCTGGCTAAACGTACGCCACAAATTTCAAGTATGATAAATAACGAGTTGGTGGATATGGAAATAAACCTCACAAAAGCGGGACAGGAACTGGAAGAAGCCTTATTTCCACAAGCCAGAAGTAGTCAGCAATTTGTAATTACCGCTACAAATAACCTGGCTCTTTTGTTAAACGAATCGCTGGAGCAGCTTGAAAAACAAATGGCAAATGCGCAGCCCGGCGATCAGCAATGCGAAAATCCCGGAGGACAGGGTAGCGGAATGCAGAATTTGAAGGAATCATCTGAAAGTATAAAACAGCAGTTACAAAAGATGATTGAACAAATGAAAAATGGCAATTCGCAGGGTTTGAGCAAACAAATGGGGCAGAGTTTGATGCAACACGAAATGATGCAACAAAT
Source organism: uncultured Draconibacterium sp. (assembly GCF_963674925.1). Lineage (NCBI taxonomy): Bacteria > Pseudomonadati > Bacteroidota > Bacteroidia > Marinilabiliales > Prolixibacteraceae > Draconibacterium > uncultured Draconibacterium sp. Next base: position 1,038,134 of record NZ_OY771647.1, on the reverse strand, counting down.
GCTTCGCGATTTAATGAATAATGGGCAGGTAGGTAGTCAGGCCCAGGAAACGTTGAAAAAAATTGATCAAATGTTGGAGGAAAACAGGAAGGAGTTGATGAATAAGTCGATTAACGCGGAAACCATTGCTCGTCAGAACCTTATAACTACACGATTGTTAGAAGCTGAAAAGGCAGAAACCGAACGTGAATTCGAAGATAAACGCGAATCGGAAAGTGCTGACGAGTTCTACAGTAACCCTGTGAAGTTTTTTGAGTATAAAGAAAAAGAGAATTTTACTTTGGAGTATTTAAACCGTAATTCAAATACATTAAATAACTTTTACAATAAAAAATATAAAGATTATCTAAATAAAATTCAAGACCAGAGTGAAGAATAAACCACCTAACATATTAGTTATAAGATCAGTAACTACAGAAATTAAAAAGGTTGAAGAATTTGTAAAGACTATTTTTAATTTCCACAGTATGCCGGAAAAATGTTTTAATCCGGTGTTTTTATGTATTTCTGAAGCTACTACTAATTCTATAGTTCACGGTAATAAAGAAGATCATAGAAAAACTGTAGAGCTAAATATTGATTGTAAAAGTCACCTCATACAGGTGCGGGTTACCGACGAAGGAGACGGATTTGACGTTGATAAAGTTCCGGATCCAACACATAAAGATAATCTGTTAAAAGAAACCGGACGCGGACTACACATAATAAAAAGCATTGCCCAAAACGTAGAATATAATGACAAGGGAAATAGCTTAAGTTTCGAAATTACCTGTGAATGAACTCAATAGAATTTTATTTTGAAGATATCGAACCGATATCATTCCATGAAGATTTTCTAAAAAATCAGATTGAAAACCTCGTTGTCAATGAAAAGTTTGAACTTGGAGAACTAACGATTGTGTATTGTTCCGATGAGTTTTTACTCGATATGAATAAACAATATCTTGATCATGATTATTATACAGATATAATAACTTTTGATTACGTAGAGAAAAATGTAATTTCGGGCGATTTATTTATAAGTCTCGACAGAGTAAATGAAAATGCAGAAAAGTACGGTATTTCGCAACTAAAGGAGCTGTATCGTGTTGTTTTACATGGTGTTCTGCATTTGGTAGGATACAAAGATAAAACTGATGACGAACAAGATGAGATGACAAAAATGGAAGAGTTTTATCTTGAAAAAATAGATTTTAAAGAACTGAAGGTATGATGGAGAAATATGATGTAATTGTTGTTGGGGGAGGACATGCCGGATGCGAAGCAGCAACAGCAGCTGCAAACCTGGGATCGAAAACATTACTGATTACAATGGATATGACTAAATATGGTCAGATGTCGTGCAATCCTGCTATGGGTGGAATTGCAAAAGGTCAGATTGTTCGGGAAATTGATGCATTAGGTGGTTATTCTGGTATTTTAGCCGACAAAACTACTATCCAGTTCAGGATGCTTAATAAGTCTAAAGGTCCTGCTATGTGGAGTCCTCGGGCACAAAACGATCGCTTTCGGTTTGTTGAAGAATGGAGAAATATTCTTGAAAATACGGATAATCTTGATTTATGGCAAGACGCTGTAGTTCAGTTAATTATAAAAGATAATAAGGTAAAAGGTGTAAAAACGAAAATAGGCATCGAATTTGAGTCGAATACGGTTGTTTTAACCAATGGTACCTTTTTAAACGGTTTAATGCATATAGGGCAGGAAAAGCTTGCCGGAGGACGTATTGGAGAAGCTGCTTCGTACAATATTTCCGAACAGTTACTGGAAGCCGGTTTTAAAACCGGAAGAATGAAAACCGGAACACCTGTTCGTATTGACGGTAGAACCATTGATTTTTCGAAACTTACAGAACAAAAGGGCGATACAGATCATTATAAATTTTCGTATTTACCTGGGACTGAAACAAAGTTAAAACAGCGCTCGTGTTGGATTACACATACTAGTTCTGAAGTTCATGCCGAGCTTCAACAAGGTTTTGAAGATTCGCCTATGTTCGATGGTACCATTCAAAGTACCGGTCCGCGTTATTGTCCGAGTATTGAATCAAAACTGATAACTTTTGCTGAAAAAGAAAAACATCAGCTATTTCTGGAGCCGGAAGGCGAGAATACCATCGAATATTATTTGAATGGTTTTTCTTCCTCACTTCCATGGCAGGTGCAGTTAAAAGGTTTACATAAGATTGCAGGTTTAGAAAAGGCAAAAATATTTCGGCCGGGTTATGCCATTGAATATGATTACTTCGATCCTACTCAGCTGAATCATACTCTGGAAACAAAGATTTTAGACAATTTATTTTTTGCCGGACAGATTAACGGAACTACCGGTTATGAGGAAGCTGGTGCGCAAGGAATCATTGCCGGAATAAACGCGCATCTAAAATGTGCAGGAAATAACGAGACTTTTATCCTAAAAAGGAACGAAGCATACATTGGAGTTCTAATTGATGATTTGGTGACAAAAGGAGTGGATGAACCATACCGGATGTTTACCAGTAGGGCAGAATTTAGAATTTTACTGCGACAAGACAATGCAGACTTCCGTTTAACTGAAAAATCGTATAAATTGGGCCTTGCTTCGCCAGAACGTCTCGAATTGCTGCAAGAAAAAACAAGCTTAATTCAGGAAATAATTAACTATGCGAAGGATTTTTCTGTAAAGCCACGCTTTGTAAATCAGTTACTTACGGAAAAAGGAACCTCCGAATTAAAGCAAGGAGTTAAATTATTCGATCTTATTTTACGCCCTCAGATTTCAATATTTGATTTGATTGAAGTGATTACCCCGTTTCAAACATTTCTCGAACGGATTCCGGAGGCCAGAAAAACGGAAATTATAGAAGGAGCCGAAATTGTGATTAAGTACGAAGGGTATATTAATCGAGAAAAACAATTGGCTGAAAAACTAGATAAGTTTGAGAATATAAATATTGAAAATAAATTTAATTATAACGAGTTAAAATCAATCTCTACGGAAGCACGTCAAAAGTTAGATAAAATTAAACCAAAAACAATTGGGCAGGCAAAACGTATTTCAGGTGTTTCTCCATCCGATATAAACGTTTTACTGGTTCTTTTAGGACGGTGATGTTTCACGTGGAACAATTTATAAAAATGGATTTAAAAAGAGAAATACGTGAGATTCCTGATTATCCAAAAGAGGGGATAAGCTTTAAAGATGTAACAACGCTATTTAAAAATAAAGAAGCGTTAAGATTTGTTACGAATACAATCGTGGAGAATTTTAAAGAAAAAGGCATTACAAAAGTTGTTGGTCTTGAAGCCCGCGGTTTTGTTTTTGGCGGAGCAATTGCAGATCGACTTGATGCCGGTTTTGTTCCTATTCGCAAAAAAGGAAAATTGCCAAGTGCAGTATTGAGTGAATCTTACGAACTGGAATATGGAATGGATAGTGTAGAAATGCATAGTGATGCACTGGATAAGCATGATGTGGTTTTGATTCATGATGATTTGTTGGCCACAGGAGGTACTGCAGTTGCAGCATTAAATCTGGCAAAAAAGTGTGGTGTTGAGAATATTTATTTCAGCTTTATTTGTGATCTTGAATTTATTGATACACCTAATAAGGCAATACTAAAAGAATACGAAACTCAGGTATTGGTAAAATATCAGTAATTGAAGTATAAGACGGTAAATAAAAATATTGATCACTTAAAATCGCTTATATCGGTGTTGCCGAATAAGCCCGGTATTTATCAGTATTTCGATCAGTCGAATACGATAATTTATATCGGAAAAGCAAAGAACCTGCGAAAGCGGGTTTCTTCGTATTTTACAAAGAATCACGATCATCGGAAAACAGCTTTATTGGTAAGGAATATTGCCGATATAAAGCACATGGTAGTGGAGAGCGAGCAGGATGCTTTATTGTTAGAGAATAACCTGATTAAAAAGTATCAACCGCGCTATAATATTCGCTTAAAGGATGACAAAAGCTATCCGTGGATATGTATAAAAAACGAGCCTTTTCCACGCGTTTTTAAAACCAGGGATCTGGTTCGGGATGGTTCAAAATATTTTGGTCCGTATACTTCTATTTATACCGTCAGAACTTTGCTTGATTTGTTTAAATCGGAATATAAGTTACGGACCTGTAACTACAATTTATCACCCGAAAATATTGCGTCAGGCAAATATAAAGTATGCCTGGAATACCATATTGGAAATTGTAAAGGACCTTGCGAAGGCCACGTTTCGGCAGAAAAATACGACCAGGGAATAGCAGATATCGCGGATATTTTGAAAGGAAATATTTCAGGCGTTATTAAACATTTGGAGAGGATGATGGCTGAAATGGCAGAGAATTTAAATTTCGAAGAGGCAACAGCTATTAAAGAGAATTATGATTCATTAAAACGTTATCAGAGCCGTTCTACGATTGTTTCTCCTGTTATTACTGATGTTGATGTGTATTCGATAGAAGAGGATGAAAACTTTGCTTTTATTAATTACCTGAAGATTATAAAAGGAGCCATTATTCAAACCTTTACTTTGGAAATAAAGAAGGGTTTGGATGAGAATACAGAAGAGCTTCTTCTAGCCGGAATTATTGAAATACGACAAAAAATATTTAGTAATGCACGCGAAATTCTGGTGCCTTTTAAACTGGAAAATGTAATTGAAAATGTCACTTTTAGGGTGCCGCAAAGAGGGGAGAAGAAGCAATTATTGGATCTTTCGAAGCGTAACGCTAAATATTTCCGGCTCGAAAACGATAAGCAAGCCGTACTTAAAAATCCAAAAATTAGAACGGATCGCATATTAAATACCATTAAAAAGGATCTGCAATTAAAGGAATTACCCGAGCGTATTGAATGTTTTGATAACAGTAACCTGCAGGGAACAAATCCTGTTGCAGCATGCGTGGTATTTAAAGATGCCAAGCCGGCAAAGAAAGAATACCGGCATTTTAATATAAAAACCGTTGAAGGACCAAACGATTTTGCATCGATGGAAGAGGTGGTTTACCGGCGTTATAAACGCCTAAAAGAAGAAAACAAACCATTGCCTAATCTGATTGTTGTTGATGGCGGAAAAGGTCAGTTGTCGGCAACAATGAAAGCGATGGATAAACTGGAACTACGGGGCAAAATTACTGTTATTGGTATCGCAAAACGATTGGAAGAAATTTATTTTCCGGGAGATTCAGTTCCTCTTTATATCAATAAAAATTCTGAAACCTTAAAAGTAATTCAGCATTTAAGAGATGAAGCGCACCGTTTTGGAATTACGTTTCACAGAGATAAACGATCGAAAGCATTTATATCATCTGAATTAGGAAATATAGATGGAATAGGGGAGAAGACAACTGAGAAATTATTAAAGGATTTCAAATCGGTAAAGCAGATAAAACTACAAAAACTTGACGCTTTGGAAGCCTCTATCGGTAGAGCCAAAGCACGGGTAGTGTTTGATTATTTTCAAAAAGAAAAGGAATAGAACAAATAGATCCCATCAGCTGATCAAACTAAAACTTATAAATGAGTTTATTGAATACCGTTAAAAATTTACAATTATATTGAAATGAATAAACGCGTTTTGCTGGGGATGAGTGGAGGAATTGACAGTTCCGTTTCGGCGATGTTGTTACAGGAACAGGGTTATACAGTAGTAGGAGTTACCTTTCTTTTTAGTGGTACCGATGACCAAAATCATCACTTTTTAAAAGAAGCAAGAGATTTAGCCGATCGTTTAAAAATTCAGCATATTACTGTTGATCTGCGCAAAGAATTTGAAGAGTACGTTATTCGGTACTTTATTGACGAATATTTAAATGGACGTACACCCTTTCCGTGTGCTTATTGCAATCCGAATCTAAAATTTAAATACCTGGACAAATACGCGAAGGCAATGGATTGTGATTCTATTGCTACTGGGCATTATGTGAAGACCGGAATTTACAACGGACAGAAGTATCTGTTTCAGGGAGAAGATCCGGAAAAAGATCAGTCCTTTTTTCTTTGGGGTTTACCTCGCGAGATAATCGATAAACTAATTTTTCCTTTAGGTAACTTTAAAAAAACAGAGATAAGAAATGTCGCCAGGGAAAAAGGATTTTTATCCTTATCGGAAAAAAAGGACAGCCTTGGAATATGTTTTATTGAGGGAAATGATTACCGGCAATTTCTAAAAAAACGGGGAATCAAATCGCATCCCGGAAATTTTGTCGATCAAAATGGAAACGTTTTGGGTGAGCATAAGGGAATTTTTAATTACACCATCGGACAACGTCGCGGATTGGGACTAAATCTGAATTTTCCGCTTTTTGTGGCCGAATTTCGTCTAGATGATAACGAAATAGTGTTGGCAAAATACGATGATTTATACCGCTCAAAATTGCAATTAAAAAATTATTATATTATTGATAGAGAGATAGTTAATAGCAATGTAGAGCTAATAGTAAAGGTGCGGTACAGGCTTCAGGAAACCCCCTGTAATTTGCATATTTTAAACGATACAGTGGCTGAGGTCGAATTATTAGAACCTGAAGCTATGATTGCACCCGGACAAACTGCAGTTTTTTACCATAACGACAGATTAGTGGGTGGTGGATTTATAAAATCTGCAGAATAGATAAATTCTATTGAAATATTTAATTTTATAAAGAACCTGCTTGCGCTCCTGTTTTTATTTTTCTTAAAAACATACTTCCATTCACTTTCAGAAAAATATTTTCATGGATAAGATCAATTAAGACACATTTTATAAAAGAACAATTCCCAAAGTATTATAGCAATACGATTAAACTTATGTTTTTATAAATAGTCAATTCTATTTAAATGCTAAATAATCAAAAAAGCGAAAAGTGATCATTTATCCGTTTCCGGATGTGGATGATAACAAATGGATCGATTGGCAATAGTCAGTTATTCATTTTGAAGTGTCATAGAGTCTTTTTATTCCCTGGAATGATGAAATATGTGTAAAAATAGAAATCAAATATTCAAAAACTAAAATCCCAAAACGGACATCGTCTTATTTTTGAAGAAAAAGAATACTGTTTCCACAACAAACAAAGTGGAGTAATGGAATTACAACCATTCGCGATATTGATTAATAAAACGACAAAATCTTAAACTCTGTAAAGATGTAATTATGAACTTTAGACAAAAGACATTTCTATTGGCGCTTAGCCTTTTTATTTTGGTTGGCTCTGAGTTAAAAGCCCAACCTGGAAGAATGGGACGTCAAATGGACGATCCTGCTTTAACCGATACTACAGGAAGAAGTATTGATGGTTATTTTACTCCGGTATCATCTGAGGTAAGTATCCCGGATAAAGATGGATTCATTCAACGTTGGTCGCTATTAGAACCAATTAGTAAACCAAACCGCACCAATACTGTTTTTACCGACAGCTATCTCCGCGCTGCATTTGATACGCTGTATTTTCCCAATCAGTTTACTATTCTACCCGAAGATGGTGATATAGTAAAAGTGGCCGACACTGAATTAGCCTGGCATGCGCTTGACAGTGAGCTATTCAATGTAAAATTATTCCGTTTCGCTTATGGATTAAGTAAACCCATTTACGGAGTGGTGTTTTGGGCTGTAACGGTTGTTAACGCGCCTCATGATATGGAAAATGTTAGAATGGCGGTGGGTTCAAATTCAGCATCGATGTGGTGGCTGAACGGAGAGGAAACTCTACTGCTTTCTGGCGACAGACGTATGGTAATGGATGATGCTGTATCTCCACGACTCACACTTAAAAAGGGGAAGAATATCGTTCGTGGCGTTGTAATAAACGGGCCTGGTATGAGCGATTTTTGTGTTCGTTTCCTTGATGAAAAAGGCGAACCAGTAAAAAACATCACAATTACCTGTGAATAATATTATTTAGTCAAACGATTTAAAATCTCAATTGAATCGAAATTGGAATCATTATGAAACAAATCAGAATATTGGGCTCAATAGCCCTTTTATCACTGTTATTAAGCAGTGCAGTAATGGCACAAGTAGGGAAACCATTTATACACGACCCTTCAACAATAATGGTATGCGACGGAAAGTATTATACTTTCGGAACAGGCAGAGGTGGTTTGATATCTGAAGATGGTTGGATATGGAACGGCGGGGGAGTAAGACCCGGCGGCGGTGCTGCACCTGACGCTATGAAGATTGGTGATCGTTACCTTGTCGTTTATGGTGCAACCGGTGGTGGCCTGGGAGGCGGACACAACGGAAGAATCCTAACTATGTGGAACAAAACACTCGATCCGAATTCTCCTGATTTTGAATATTCAGAACCAATTGAAGTGGTAAGATCGGAAGGTATGGAAGATAACGATGCCATTGATCCGGGCTTGTTGCTCGATCCTACTACAGGACGCTTATGGTGTTCGTACGGAACGTATTTTGGGTTCATTCGCCTTATTGAGCTTGATCCAGAAACAGGGAAACGTGTTGAAGGTAATGAAGCACTGGATATTGCCATCGACTGTGAAGCCACTACAATGATGTACCGTAACGGATGGTATTATTTGCTGGGTACACACGGAACCTGCTGCGATGGTACGAATTCTACTTACAATATCGTAGTTGGCCGTTCAAAAAAAGTAACCGGCCCATACGTCGACAATATGGGAAGAGAAATGCTTAAAGGTGGTGGTAAAATGGTTATTGCTGCCGGTGGTAGAGTTACCGGTCCAGGGCATTTCGGTTTAATAAATATTGATAAAGGCGTTCAAAAAATGTCATGTCACTTTGAAGCGGATTTAGAACAAAGTGGACGTAGTGTACTGGGTATCCGTCCGTTGCTTTGGAAAAATGACTGGCCTGTTGCCGGTGATCCTTTTAAGGAAGGAACTTACGAAATTGAATCGGAAAGAAGAGGTTATGCTTTGGAGTTGGTGGTTGATTTTGTGCGTATGCCACGTGGAACACGCGGATTTTGGCAAAATGCAGACGAACCGGTTGAACCAATTCCATCACAAACTTTAGAAGACGTAATTGACACCTGGCCAACCGGAGATATTGGTGTAAGAATTGGTGATTACATGTTCCGTCCGCACCAACGATGGACAATTACTGCAGTACCTGAAGCCGGTGGATATTTAGGCGGACCTTATTACAAAATTGTAATTGAAGGAACAGAACGTGCCCTGGCTGCTACAGCAGAAGCTGAAGTAATTGCAGTTCCGGAATTTACTGGTGCCGACGAGCAATTGTGGAGAATAGAGCAATTGATTGACGGAACGTTCAGAATAATGCCTAAAGTCATTCCAAATTCAAATAAGAAGCTGGCGTTGGTATCTTCGGGTGATAGTACACCTACGCTTGCTGAATTTGATTTTAACAGCGACAATTCGAAATGGAATTTTAGAGATCATTAAAAAATAAGCTTTTTAAAAAGACGCAGTTAATAAAACATGCGTCTTTTTTTTTACTACCTTTTGTTCGCATATCAATATGCTCAATTCCAAAACCAAAACCTTCATGAATAAAAAATTCTACTATGAAAAGAAAACACATATCAACGATGCCGGTTCTGGCCTTTCTCTTTTTAATAGGATTACAAGTAGGTGTCATAACGGCATTTGGGCAAGTTCCGGGTCGGGGACAAAGACCTAACCTGCCACCAACACCTCTTAAAAGCGATACAACACGTACAATTTCCAAACATTTTACACCAGCCACCGACATAGAAAAGGCCCCGGATGCCAAAGGTTTTATTCAGCGTTGGTTGGTCCTTGAACCCATCAAGAAGGACATCACAAGAAATAGTATCTTTACGGACAGTTTCCTCAGAACAACTTTTTCATCCGATAATTTTTCCGATGATTTTACCATAATCCCCTCAAATGGAAAAACGGTAAAAGTGGGAGATCAGGAATTGAAATGGTATGCCCTTGACAGCAAACATTTCAACTTTAAGTTATTCCAATTTGCCTATGCCGTTAATAAACCGCAAAACGGTGTACTGTTTTGGGTTGTCACTGTCATCAACTGCCCGGAAGAAATCAAAGATGTTAGATTGGCCGCAGGCTGTAATTCAGCGGGCATGTTTTGGGTAAATGGCAAGGAGGCCATCGTACTTTCCGGAAATAGAGACACGGTTGTAGATAACGTTGCTTCGTCACGAATAACGCTAAACAAAGGAAAAAACGTAATTCGTGGGGCGGTGGTAAATGGCCCCGGTATCATTGATTTTTGCGCCCGGTTCCTGGATGAGGATTTACAGCCGTTAACAAATTTCACTATCAGTTACGAATAATATTGTACAGAAATGGGAAATATTATGAAAAAAATTAAAATAATGGGCGCAACAGCCCTGTTGTCCTTATTTTTAAGTCTTACAATAAAGGCACAAATCGGGAAACCTTTTATTCATGATCCGTCAACCATCATGGAATGCGACGGGAAATATTATACATTTGGTACCGGAGGTGGTGGATTAATATCGGAAGACGGTTGGACCTGGAACGGCGGGGGAGTAAGACCCGGTGGTGGAGCAGCGCCCGATGCCATTAAGATTGGCGACCGCTACCTTATTATCTATGGTGCCACCGGTGGTGGTGCGAGAAGCGGACACAGGGGGACGATTCTTACCATGTGGAACAAAACACTTGATCCTAATTCTCCCGATTTCAAATACACAGAACCCATTGTTGTTGCTGCAACAGACGGTTATGAAGAGTGTGATGCCATTGATCCCGGTGTTTTGTTGGATCCTAACACAGGACGATTATGGTGTTCATTCGGAACCTATTATGGTACTATACGCATTATTGAACTTGACCCGAAAACCGGCAAACGTATGGAAGGAAATGAAGCCGTAGATGTGGCTGTTGCCTGCGAAGCAACAACTCTGATGTATCACGACGGTTGGTACTACCTGCTTGCCACACACGGCACTTGCTGCGATGGTTCCAACTCAACCTACAACATCGTTGTTGGTCGTTCCAGGAGTATAACAGGTCCTTACCTGGATAATGTGGGAAGAACCATGTTAGAAGGTGGCGGGAAAATGGTTGCAGCATCGGGTGGAAGAGTTGTCGGTCCCGGGCACTTTGGACTTATAGACCTTGGTGATGGTGTTCAAAAAATGTCATGTCATTTTGAAGCTGATTTAGAACAAAGTGGCCGGAGTGTACTGGGTATCCGTCCCTTGCTTTGGAAAAATGACTGGCCTGTTGCGGGTGATCCTTTTAAAGAAGGAACTTACGAAATTGAATCGGAAAGAAGAGGTTATGCTTTGGAGTTAGTAGTCGATTTTGTGCGTATGCCACGTGGAAAACGCGGATTTTGGCAAAATGCAGACGAACCGGTTGAACCTATTCCATCGCAGACCTTAGAAGATGTAATTGACACCTGGCCAAACGGAGATATTGGCGTAAGAATTGGTGATTACATGTTCCGTCCTCACCAACGATGGACAATTACTGCAGTACCTGAAGCCGGTGGATATTTAGGCGGACCTTATTACAAAATTGTAATTGAAGGTACTGAGCGAGCATTGGCAGCTACTGCTGAAGCTGAAGTAATTGCAGTTCCTGAATTTACTGGTGCCGACGAGCAATTGTGGAGAATAGAACAATTGATTGACGGAACGTTCAGAATAATGCCTAAGGTCGTTCCAAATTCAAATAAGAAGCTGGCGTTGGTATCTTCGGGTGATAGTACACCTACGCTTGCTGAATTTGATTTTAACAGCGACAATTCGAAATGGAATTTTAGGGATCGTTAGAATAAGGATAAAAATATTTTCGCGGAAGGTGCTTGTTGATTCAACATGCGCCTTTTTTATTAAAATGCAGGTCGGTGTTTATCATCCGGTTCCAGTAATCCCAGATAACTTCTGAAGCGGGAAGGAGCGATCTGATAATTTTCTACAGCCTCTTTAACGGCACAACCGGGTTCGTGAGTATGCGAGCAATTGTTGTACTGGCAATGCTCCGAAAACTTAAATATCTCAACAAAATAATGCGAAATCTCCCAGGGTTCCATTTCCAGAACACCAAAGGCTTTAATTCCCGGGGTATCGATAATATACCCGCCAAAATTCAGCTTAAACAGCTGAGAATAGGTAGTGGTATGTTTTCCGGTTTTGTGTGAATCGGAAATCTCCATGGTCTTCAAATTCAAACCCGGCTGAATAAGGTTAATCAGTGTTGATTTTCCAACGCCGCTGTGCCCGTTAATTACGTTTGTTTTGTTTTTTAGAGCTTCTTTAAACTCATCGATGCCGGTTCCTTCTTTAGCCGACGTTTTAAGGCATTTATAGCCGATATTTCGATAGATCTGCATCAACAGGTCCATCTCTTCCGTTTCGTCTTCGTTATAGCGGTCAGCTTTGTTAAAAACAATCATAACCGGAATACGATATGCCTCGGCCGATGCCAGGTAACGATCGATAAAAGTGGTTGTGGTAACCGGGTATTGCATGGTTACTACCAATACTGCCTGGTCGATATTGGCAGCGATGATATGTGCCTGTTTCGAAAGATTAATTGAACGGCGGATAATGTAGTTTTTGCGTTCGTGGATTTTGGTAATCATACCAACCTGTGCGATATTTTCGTCGGCAGACACGTTTTGGAGCGTAAATCCCACACGATCGCCCACGGCAACGGGGTTCGTGTTCTTAATTCCTTTAATGCGGAATTTGCCCTTTATTTTGCATTCGTAGGTATTTCCGCTTTCATCTTCCACGGTATACCAGCTGCCGGTCGATTTTATTACTAATCCTTCTTTCAAACTCTTTAATTTTTTGCAAAGGTAGTTTTTCTGCTGTTTATCAGGAAATTTAGTGCAGAACCAGCTTTTTTTCACGTGGAACAATGGTGGAACAACAAATGAAATAAGGATTTTGTGTTTGGTATGGTTATTTTTGAATATCGAATGATGATTAACGAATTAAGATTTTAGAAGTAAAGAGCTACTAGAACCAGTCACAACTGAAATCAAAATTCGCTAATCAAAATTCATCATACTTTTATTCCCAATCCAAAATGATTTTACCACAATCGCCTGCTTCCATAATTTCAAAAGCTTCCTGGTAATCGTCGGCTTTAAAACGGTGGGTAATAACAGGCGAAATATCAAGGCCGGTGGTCAGCATCATTTCCATGTGGTACCAGGTTTCGTACATTTCGCGGCCATAAATTCCTTTAAGCGTTAATCCTTTAAAAATAAGCTTGCTCCAGTTAATTTGAGTACGTTCGGGCAGCAGACCAAGCAAACTGATCTTTCCGCCGTTATACATGTGATTTACCATGTCGTTAAAGGCAACCGGCGAACCCGAGCATTCCAAACCAATATCGAAACCACTAACCATATGATGCACTTTCATGGCTTCTTTAATGCTTTCTTTGGTAGGATCGATAACACGTGTAGCACCCATTTTTCGGGCCAGATCGCGGCGGTATTTACTTAAATCGGTACCAATAATATTGCGTGCTCCGGCAAATTTACAAATGGCTGCTGCCATAGCGCCAATAGGTCCGCCAATTCCGGTAATTAATACATCTTCGCCCAACAAAGGAAACGACAGAGCCGTGTGAGTGGCGTTCCCCAGCGGATCCATAATAGCCATCATTTCATCCGAAATTCGCTGATCGATGTGCAGAACGTTCTTAGCCGGAACGGAAATATATTCAGCAAAACCACCATCACGGTTTACACCAATTCCAATGGTATTGTCGCAAATGTGCTGACGCCCGCGCCTGCAATTTCGGCAAAAACCACACGAAATATGACCCTCAACGGTAACTCGTTCACCCACTTTTACGCGGTCAACTTCCGAGCCCACTTCAACAACGGTTCCCATGTATTCGTGGCCAATAGTTACCGGCGTTTTAATGGTTTGTTGCGCCCATTCGTCCCATTTGTAAATATGTAAATCGGTGCCGCAAATGGCTGATTTATGTACTTTCAGGAGAATATCGTTGGGTCTGACAGTTGGCATCGGAACATCTTCCATCCAAATACCTTTTTCAGGTTTACTTTTTACAATTGCTTTCATTTATTATAAGCTTGTTAGTGAATAACAGGTGCAAGTTAAAACAAAAATATGGGTGAAAATCTAAGGAAAGTCAGTTTTGAAATTTCTTCAATCAGGCGATATTTGAAGGAGCTAACTGTTTGTTCGACATGAATTTAACGGGGTACCATGAGGCAATAAATCCAATAATTAAAACCGCGGCGAATGCCAAAATGATGTCGGTAAAAATGATATGAACCGGGTAGGCCGAAATAACAAAAGAACCACCGGCGCCGGGCAGTTTTACCAGACCGAAAGTAATTTGAAGCCAGCAGACAAACACGCCTAAAATGGTACCTAAAACACCACCTGCCAACGAAATTAACCAGCCTTCGTAAAGAAAGATCCGGTTGATTTGTTTTGCCGGAAGTCCCATGCTACCCAAAATAGAGATGTCCTCTTTTTTATCGATATAAAGCATGGTGAGGTTGCCGATCATATTTCCGGAGGCCAGCAGCAAAATAAAAACAAGGATAAAATAAACTGCCCATTTTTCCGATTTCATGGTTTTAAAAACCAGGTCGTGTTGCTGTTCTTTGTTTTTCACGTGGAACCCGGGGCCTACAATTTCTTCCAGTTTATCCTGAATGGCATTAACATCAGCTCCTTCGGCAACGGACAATTCAATGGCCGAAATGTCGTTCCCACTGTCAAAAAGTTCGGTGGCAAACTCTTTCGATACCAGCATGTATTTGGCATCCACATCTTCAAGCACAGCAAATACTGCCGACGGGAACAGATAATCGTGGTTAAAAGCCCGCGACGGATTGAGCGAAACCTGTTTCCCCTTTTTGGGGACATAAACGTGCAGCGGATCAAGAAAGGAAACACCAACGCCAAGATTATTGGCAATTCCGCGGCCCACAACTGCGTAATCAATACCATCTTTTTCCAGATAGTACTCGCCTTCTATCAGTAACTTGTCAATATTGGTATAATCGGGATAATTATCCGGAACACCTTTAATTGTGGCTGCAAACTGTCGTTTTCCATAGCGTAACAGGGCAACTTCTTCAACCACTTCGGCATACGATACAACATCGGGTAAAGCTTTTATTTGCTCAATATCAATCGTATTGGGATCGAACATTTTTCCTTCAACCGACGATATTTTAATGTCCGGATCGAAGTCGCTGTAAAACACTCCAATCAGATCGGTAAAACCGTTTAACACCGAAACGATAATGATTATAGCCATGGTACCTACCACAATTCCGGCCATCGAAATCCATGATATTATGTTAATAATATTCTGCTTCTTTTTTGAGAACAGGTATCGTTTTGCTATGAAAAATGGTAAGTTCAAACGCTGGTGTTTTGTTTGAAAACGAAAAGTTTTGGAAACTATTTTTTCAGCAGGTTATCAATATTGTCGATATAATCGAGGCTGTCGTCAATGTAAAATTCCAAATCAGGAATAACACGCAGACTTTTCCCGGTTTTTCGGCCCAGTTCACCACGCAGTTGTTTGCCCGAAAGTTTAATTTCTTCCAATATTTCGTTGGCAAATTCCGAAGGAAAAATGCTGAGGTGAATTCGCGCAATAGAAAGATCTTTGGTAATGCGCACCCCGGTAACGCTGAGCAATTTTCCCGGGAAACGTTCTTTGTTTACTTTTAAAAGGATTTCGGCCATTTCGCGTTGAATAAGCCTTGATATTTTATTCTGTCTTGTGCTGTATTGTTCCATTGTTACTGATTATAAGCCACAAAATTACGCAAAAACCTTGGATTAGTAGCAGAAATCAGTTAAACAGCGATTGTTTAAAAGCATTTCGCAGGCTTTCGTTGGGTTTAATGATGTTGTAATTTTCCCAGAAATTTTCGTCGTAGGCACCCAAAACCTCCACAAAAATATCGTTACGGCTAAAACGTTCGTCTTTATTGAACCGCTTTAATTCGGTGGGTTGAATATTGGTGATCAACAGATCGGAAACGCTGTGAAACTCGGAGTTTATGCGGTCTCTTTTGCTTCGAACTTTAAATTTAACCGATGCTTTTGCCGAAGCCAGATGCCATTTTCCCTGGTACTGTCGGTAATTTACCTGGTAGTGTACATAAGTTGGCCGCGCTTTTACTTTCCGCGGTTTCTTTTTAATCATAATCTCTTCGGCCTTTTTTAATCCCACTTTATTTAAATGGTAATTAGCATGCACCAGTGCAAATGTTTCACGATGAACATACATTTCGCCTTCAAAAGGTGGGTAAAATTCGCCGGATTGAGCTTGAAATTTTACCACATAAACCGGTTGGTTTTCATACCAGATCACATCGCTGATCTGATATTCATACACATGCTCGAACTCGGGATCAATAAAAGTTTCAACGGTTTTTACGGCATCCAGCTCGGTAATGGTAAACGGCCCCCCCATTAGTTTAAAATTCAGCCACTTAAACGGCTGAACATCACGGCTTTTTCGCCCTTTTAATAAACGTACCAAATCTCCGCGAGAGGTGCCAATATAGGGCGCTTTTAACACTTCCATAACCGCTTCCGAAACACTTATATAATTTTTATCCTGTTTAACAGTTTCGCGGTAAAAGGCGGTCATTAGTTTGCTCGAGGGCGTATAATTCTTTTCATAATTGGCCCGCATATTCTTTAACAATTTTTCGGGGGTGATTGCAGTAACTTTTATCTCCTTTATTTTTATTGAAGCCGGTTCCAGAATAAAAAGATCTTCATCGAGTAACTGGTTGGCCGGTAACAACTTTTGCTCGTAGCCCATACACGAAATAACAATGGTATCGCCGATATACGCCGGATGAACCTTTAGCAAAAACTCGCCATCGGTATTACTGATCGTACCAATTGGTTTATCTAAAATAGATACCGACGCAAACTCAACGGGCCGCCCTTTTCGGCTTTCGATTAGTTTGCCCGACAGGAAAAAATACTTTACCGGCACCGAATCCTGTGCCACCGACAGCGTTTTATCGTCTGATATTCGGGTAATAATTACCTGGTTTTGCAACTCGCTAAAACGATATTGGGTGGTGTCGAGCAAAGTATTCAGGACGGTGTACAGCGACTTGTCCTGGGCCGTAATACTTACTTTTTGTGCGGGATTAAAAATAGTGGCATCGTACGAAAAAAATACATTTGCCTGCCAACTGATCTGTTCCAAAACAAAATCGAGCGACTGATCGGTTTGATTGATACTTATGCGGCGCTCGAAAATAGAGCCATCCTGTTGCTGGCCTTTTGTAGTAAAAGATAGCAACAGGATGGTTCCAAATATGATCAGTTGTTTTACTTGTTTCATTAAAACATCTTTTTCAGCTCAAAAGAAGTTTTAAACTCTTCTCCATTACGTAATACTGTGAGTTTAATTTTTTTGTCTTCACGGCTTTGAAGCAGCAGATTAATATCATTTAACTCCAGCGACTGGTGATTACTGCTGTTAATACGAATAATCTGGTCGTTTTCCTGCAATCCTGCAATATGTGCGGGCGAATTTTCGCGGATATCAGCGATGGTGAAAATGGGTAACCCGGGCATCGGATTGGTAACTTCCATTCCACTCATATTGTAATTAAAGTCTTCTTTAATTTTATTATTTGGGCGCAGTGTTAACCGGCTATTCCTGTAGTCGATTGTAACATAAAAGCGCCTTAAAATTTCTGCTCCAATGGTTCCGTTCCTGCCGTTCACCGAAATCAGGCTATCAATATTTTTTGAGTTCGGAAAGGCTACAATTGGTTTTGTAAGCAGCAGTGGTCCAACCCAAATGGCATCGATACGTCCTTTTGTTCCGTAAAGGTCGCCATTTAAACCGCGGCCCAAAAATGTTTCAATGTGTTTTTGTGGCAGATTGATACGTTCGTCTGAACTTTCTGATAACCAAAGCGCATCGCTGGCGCCGGTGTCAACCAAAAGTTTTACAGGTACTTCTTTCATTTCGTCGGTTACAATTGTGGTGCGCACAAATGGTTTGTTTCCATCGAAATGTAAGGGCATAATAATGTCTTTGTTGCGGTCGCGGTACTTGTAATATTCAGGTTTGTACAATGTCAGTTTTTCATTCAGGTAATCAACTTTTACAATGTAATCTTTAAACAGGTTAAAGCCGATTAATCCGTGAACCGGAATACCTAGCATGTGCGAAATCTGGAAGTTCTCATCGATAATCATTTGTACTTCCTGGTTACGCGCTGTTAATCCGTCGATATGCATAACGTTATTCCCCGAGCGGTAAGCTGTTAACGATTCTCCTTCGCCAAGTCCTTGTACCTTAACCGGCATCATGTAGTTCAAATTCAGCTTGTTAATAAACGGAAGCTCGGTAATTATCGGGTAACGAACACCGGTATCGAGAATAAAATTCAGCGTATCCGAATCGTTAATATTCACCGGAATAATAATTAGGTTACTTGCCGATTTAAACTTGATCGTGATCTGTTTCGCATGTTGATTATCGAACAGGAATCCACGGTTAGTACTGGCAAATTGTTGCGTGGTATTTTCGTATTCCATACTCTCGTCGATAGGAACGTAATCGCGCACTACCAGCAGGTTATCTTCAATTTCAAAAAGCAGGTAGAAATCTTTCATCAGTTTGTCGAGCACATATTTCAGTGGCTTGTTCGATACATTTAAACTGATTTTTTTATCTGCAACCATTTCGGCGTTGTACGAGTAATCAATGTCCAGGTATTTACAGATCTTTTCAATAACATCTGAAAGTGGCTCGTCTTCAGCATAAATACTGATGTTTTGATCGAGCGCCTGGCTTTTTGTATCCTGGGCAAAACTGGTGTTAGGTACCACTAACAATGCCAGCAAGGCCATTAGGACAATAATTTTTATTTTATTCCATTTTATTGGTTTCATGACTTTAAAGCTTTACTGATTGTTTGTACGGCTCATTAAAGTGTAATGTTTGCCTTCAACCGATAAATCCAGATCAAATGTGAGCCGAATTACATTTAAAACAAAATCAACCGGTTTCTGATCAAAATGACCTTCGTATAAGAGGTCGTTTAGCTCCGGTTCCATCACGTCGATGTCAATGTGGTAAGCTTTTTCAAGACATTCAACCACTTCGTGTAACGGAACAGTGTTGAAAATGAGGTCGTGTGTTTTCCAGGCCAGGAAATTCGGATCGCTGTTTACTGTTTTCATCAATTCGCGGTTTGATAAATGCAGCGTTCCTTTTTCGCCGGGAGACAAAAATAACTCGCGGCTTTCCATTTCAGGATTATCGTTTTTACTGATAACCTGAACTTTACCTGTTTCAACAATAACCTCAATAGTTTCTGCGTCCGGGTATGCACTAACGTTAAAAGAGGTACCTAAAACTTTAACCTGTGCATTGCCGGCGTTAATTACAAACGGTTTTTCGGGATTACGCTGAACATCGAAAAATGCTTCGCCAATGATGGTAACTTCGCGGGTGTTGCCTTTAAACTTTTTCGGAAACAGCAGTTTCGAGTCGTTGTTTAAAGTAACCACCGAACCATCGGGTAAAACATATTCGTTCAGCACCTGATCTTTGGCTGAGATCGTCTCGCTGTAATACGCCTTGTCCGGGTTGCGGAAACCAAGGTAATATGCAACTGAACCCAATAAAAGTGCGATAACAACTATTGCAGCATATTTGTAAAATTGTGCAATAACCTCCTTTCTTGTTTTTTGTAGCTGAATAGATCGAACTTTAGCAGGGCTTATTTGTGTATGTACAGATTTCCAGGCCGTTTCGTTATCGAATTTTTTTGCCTGGTAGTAGGAATCTACTTTGTTGAGCATGTTTTTATACTGCTCAAACTCCGCCCGGTTTTTATCAGAATGCTGTAACCAGGTCTCCACCTCGTTATTTTCCTGCAAACTGGTTTCGTTATTTAAATACTTGGTAACCAGTTCCCAGTCAAATTTTTCTATGTTCTCCATTTTTCCCATCTCGCTTTAATGACAATACACAATTATTTTACCCCTAAGCCGAAAATTAAAAAATTGTTCTATTCCGAATGAAAACTATTTTGACAAAAGGAAATGCTCTGATTTTCAGACCTTAAAATAGTTCACTATTCTTGCACCCTAAAAATCCTGCGCTTCCCTTATCTCTTTCTATTTTTCATTCTCATAACGAAAATTTATTGAATTAATCGACTAAGCCTTTTTCGTCCTGCAAACAAAAAAGTAGAAGATGAAGGTGTTATATTTTTTTAATTTATCTCGTAATGATTTGATTGCCAAACTCATTTGTGCTTCAACCGTTTTAATTGAAATATTTAGTTTTTCGGCAATTTCGCGGTATTTTAATCCTTCTTCACGGCTCAACCTGAATATTTCGCGACGTTTTTCCGGTAGTTCTTCAATACTTTTGGCAATGTCGGCAGCCAGGTCAACTTCAATATAATCGTTGTTAAAGTTGCTTGTTTCCGATTCGGCAATCACCTTTTGAGCGTGTAATAATTTTATATTACTATGTTTAATGTGATTCAGGCAAAGGTTTTTTACCGATCGGAAGAGATAGTTTTTTAACGACGTTTCAACTTTAAGGTCGGCCCGGCGCTCCCAAAACTTCACAAAAAAATCCTGAACGATTTCTTCGGCAGCCACATCGTCGTTAATTAGTTTAGTGGCAAAGTTGCATAGGTATCCGTAATACAGTTTAAACAGCTTTTCAAAAGCTTTTTCATCGCCCTGCTGAATATTTTCGAATAGTCTGTTTTCTTCGAATGAGTTCATGTACAAATAGTTCTAACGGTAATTGCGAAGGTATGAAAAAGAAATACTTTGCAAAAGATTAAAATTATGTTTAAGAAATTTATGTCATTTTGTGCTTTCGATTAAGCTGCTATTTTTGCTAACTTTAATTATCATTTAACAAGAATGGAAAAGAAAGTAAAAGTGAAGTTCCCGAAGGCTTTTTGGGTGGCTAATGCAGTGGAGTTATTAGAACGGGCTGCCTATTATGGTGTGTTTATCGTTATCACACTTTATTTGTCGCGAATTTTAGGATTTAACGATTTTCAGGCTGCGATTCTGGCCGGATCGTTTTCGGCAGGACTCTACTTCTTACCAACATTTGCCGGAGCTGTGGCCGATAAAATTGGCTTTAAAAAATCTTTGCTGATTGCTTTTACATTACTTTCTATCGGCTACTTTTCGATGGGTATACTTCCAACAATGCTCGAATCATCGGGGCTGGTAGAATATACCAAAACAACCCAGTTTAACGGGCTTCGCGAAAGCAATTTAAAATGGATTATTGTGCCAATTATGATTGTAATTATGATTGGCGGATCATTCATAAAATCGTGTATTACGGGAACTGTGGCTCGCGAAACGACTAAAGAAACCCGTGCGCAGGGCTACTCCATTTTTTATATGATGGTAAATATCGGAGCATTCTCAGGTAAAACGATTGTAAAGCCACTACGCGATGCTATGGGTAACGAAGGATTGGTTACACTTAACTACTTTGCAGGAGGAGTTACCCTTTTGGCTGTAATTTTGGTGGCCCTGTTTTACAAAGCAAGTCGTTCACACGAAGAATCAAAGAGCTTTTCACAGATATTCGATGCATTGATAAAAGTGCTTTCCAACGCGCGTTTAATAATACTTATTCTCATTATTACCGGGTTTTGGATGGTGCAACAGCAGTTGTATGCCACCATGCCAAAATATGTTTTGCGACTGGCAGGCGAGGACAGTGCCATTTCGTGGTTTGCAAACGTAAATCCGTTGGTAGTTTTTCTTACAGTTGGTTTTGTAACGCAGTTGATGCGCAATAAAACATCGCTGTTTTCAATGACCGTAGGAATGTTTATTATGCCTGTTTCGGCATTGTGTATGGCCTCGGGGCATTTAATGGGCAGCGATCCTATTTTAGGCCTTCACCCCGTTGCTTTTATGATGATTGTAGGTATTGTTTTCCAGGGCCTGGCCGAAACGTTTATCTCTCCGCGCTACCTGGAGTATTTTTCGCTGCAGGCACCAAAAGGCGAAGAGGGCCTGTATCTTGGTTTTAGCCATTTACACTCGTTCCTGTCTTCTATCCTTGGTTTTGGCCTTTCGGGCTGGTTACTTACCAAATATTGCCCCGATCCCTTATTGTTCGACACACATGCCGAGTGGGAAGCGGCTTCGGTAAATGCACATTATATTTGGTTTTATTTTGTGGGAATAGCTTCTGTATCAGCTGTTTCTTTAATTGTTTATGGAAAAGTGGTAAAATACATCGACAGTAAAAAACAAATTTCAGCATAATATTTTGCTGATTCGGGTGAACTGAATTAGCTTGCATATGATCTTTCTCCAAAAGGAAGTCTACGAGTTAGTCGGATTTGCTGAAAGGCGCTGGACCTGCCTGACGGAAGGCAGGCCTGCCTGTCGGCAGACAGGTTCAAAATCCAGTTCTGGCAACGGAGTGCGGGTTCGACCAGAGAGATGAACTAACTTAAAATTTAAGTGTATGTTTACCGTATATGCCCTATCAAGTGAAAAGAGAAGCTATATCTATGTTGGACTGACATCAAATTTGGAAAAGCGCTTGACAGCGCATAATCGTGGATATGAAAGGACAACCAAGCCTTATAAACCTTTTAAACTGATTTATACGGAAGAATATTCAACGCGGGCAGAGGCCAGGAGCAGAGAAAAACAACTTAAGTCTGGAGTTGGTAAATCCTTTTTAAAATCGATTGAAGAAAAATCTGAATAGTTTTTTAATAATATTTTGCTGATTCGGGTGAAATAATTAGTTTTGCACACCAATTTTCCACAAAGGAACTTTGCCCGGGTGGCGGAATTGGTAGACGCGCTGGATTCAAAATCCAGTTCTGGCAACGGAGTGCGGGTTCGATTCCCGCCCCGGGTACATTAAAAGCCTGATATTCGACAAGAGTATCAGGCTTTTTTGTTTTCAGTTGGCCAGCCTTACTTTCTAATCATCATCTTTTTAATCTCCTCTAAAGATCTTCCTTTTGTTTCAGGCATCATAAAATGCGTAAATAATAACTGAAGGACCATAAAAAAGCAATAATGCTGAAAACCGGTCCATGACAAGAGCCAATTTACTGTCCTCCATCCCAATCTTTCAGTCCATTTATTCCGCCTTCTTTTGCCTAATGCCTGAATTGGAAAGAGCCGGTGTTTACGATTTGGGATTAAGGATCGCTTTGGGTAATGAATGAAAATGGGAGTATTTTTCTTTTCATTGGTACAAAAGTCATTGGAAAAAGTGTGTTGACTCTCAAAAAGTCGTTCGAAAAAGTGTGGAGAATCGCAAAAAGTCGTTCGAAAAAGTGTATTTTTGTATTGAAGAAGATACAAAATAAATTACTATGGAAAGGACAGCAATAGCATATCTTTATGATTGGAAGAATAAAGAGAATAGAAAACCACTTATAATAAGAGGTGCCCGTCAGGTGGGCAAAACCTGGCTTATGAAAGAATTTGGAAAGAAAGAATATGCTCAAACTGCTTATGTGAATTTTGAAAGTTCCAGAATTCTAAAGGATTTATTTTCTGAAGATTATAATATAACCCGAATAATTAATGCTATTCAGATCGAAACGGGAGTACAAATCAATCCTAAAGATACCTTAATCATATTGGATGAAATTCAGGAAGCAGAGGGAGGAATAACTTCATTAAAATATTTTTATGAAAATACACCGGAGTATCATGTAATTGCTGCCGGATCTTTATTGGGAGTATCACTTCATCAACATACTTCTTTCCCTGTTGGAAAGGTCGATTTTCTGGATTTGTATCCGTTAAACTTTCCAGAATTCTTGAAGGCACTAAATCAAGAGTCTTTATTAAAACTTATTGAGTCCAAAGACTGGAGCCTGATTCGTAATTTTAAACCAAAATTAATTGAGTATTTAAGGCAGTATTATTATACAGGAGGAATGCCGGAGGTGGTTTTATCTTTTATTCAGAACAATGATTATAGTGAAGTTCGACAAATTCAAAACAATATTCTGTTAGCCTATGAGCAAGACTTCTCAAAACATGCTCCAGTAGAGATTGTTCCCCGGATAAGAATGCTTTGGAATTCTACCCTTGCACAATTAGCAAAAGAAAACAAAAAGTTCATTTACAGTGCTGTTAAAAAAGGAGCGAGAGCAAAAGATTTCGAACTTTCTTTATCCTGGTTAATTGATAGTGGCTTGATTTATAAAGTCAATAGAATAAATAAAGCTGGTATTCCACTGAAAGCTTATGAAGATATGGATGCTTTTAAACTGTTTATTGTTGATGTAGGTTTATTAGCTGCCATGGGCAATCTCGATGTAAAAACGTTACTTGACGGAAACACAATTTTTGAAGAGTTTAAAGGAGCGCTGACAGAGCAATATGCATTACAGCAATTAAAAACGATACCTGATATTCCTATTTATTATTGGTCAGCAGATAAAGCTAATGCTGAAATCGATTTCGTTATTCAACACCTGAGTAATGTTGTACCAATTGAAGTAAAAGCAGCTGAAAATTTACAAGCGAAAAGCTTAAAGTCGTTCAAAGGACGATATCCGGATTCAATTGCAGTTCGGACATCGATGTCAGATTACAGAGAAGAAGATTGGTTGCTTAACGTTCCTTTGTATGCAATAAATTATTTACCAGAAATAGTTGATTAGAAAAAATTCAGGTGTACTTGAAAAAAATCTATTTAGCAGCAAAATTTCAAATACGGTTGAAAAATGAATGGCATATATTCATATCCTGTTATAGGTTTGAATAAGAACACAAAATTTTGTATTTTTAAGCTATAAAATATTGAAAATGAACCAGTGAGAGACAAAAACGAGACCTCACGATTTACATTGAAATAACATATTGATTATAAGTGTATTACGGGTGTGGTTCAATTCCCGCCCCGGGTACTAAAGAGAAGACTCAGTAATTTTATCTGTTTCTTCTCTTTTTGTTTTTAGTAGATTACTGATATACAGGTCATATCTTCAAAAGGGGAATTGGTTCGATGATTTTCCATCAAGTTCAATTCTTGTCCTTATAAAATGGATAGACGAGATAGTTGTAAATCAAACACCCAACACAAAAATTAAAAACTGAGTCCATTATAGATAAAACCATTAACAGCCCGGCTGTGATTAAAGCTCCGGTTGAATAGCCAAGAAGTTGTAATATTGCAGCGGTTATAGCACAAATTAGTCCAAGGCGAGATGCAAAAATTTTTGGTGCCAGATTAATAGGTTTCTTTTTTACATTTAAGGCAGATATGATATTAATAGCAAAAAATCGGATTGGACTATATTCCACTTTTAATACGGCTCTTATGAAATAGTCACAAGCCACAATGCCTATAAATAGAGGATTCTGTGAAAATAAAAACAGCCCCATTAAAACAACGTTTATGAATACAGTAAGCCTGCTTACATTACTATCTATTTTTTCAATTGAAACTGGACATACAATTCCTTTCATAAATATTTCCTTTGATATTTTAAAATCAAACTTACCCTGATTTAGTTTAATTTAAAATAACAAAAGATAATTATATCTTATATATCATCATTTATTAACATTAATTCTGCTTTTTATGCGTGAAAGGGAAACCGTGGTTACTCCAATATAAGAAGCTAAATATTTTTGTGGGACACGTTTTACCAGATTAGGTTGTTTTGTACAGAGTTCTTTAAATCGTTCTTCAGGAGAAAGCGTGGTGAAAAAAATAATTCGTTCCACACTTTCAGCCAGTACCTTTTTTAAGATATTGTTTTGTAATTTTAGTAGCTTTGGATGTTTACTTGCAATTTTATCTGCAACCTCAGAATTTAACATAAACACAACTGAATCTTCAATGGCTTCTATATTTTCTTTCGCAGGCTTATTGTAGAAAATGGTAGAATGTGAACCAGTTTGATTCCCTTCATTACAAAAAAGAAGCGTTCTTTCTTCTCCATCATTTGTAATAATATAGTTTCTCAATAGCCCCTTTAGCACAAAGATTCCATTATAATTAAGTTCTCCAATTTTGATTAAAATTTCACCAGCTTTTATTCTTTTTAACTTACCTAAAGAATAAATCAATTTTATGTCGTCTAATCCAATAAAAGGAAAGGTCTTGAAATATTCAATTACTGATTTTTCCATACAATTTATTATCACAAAACTATTAATCCTGGCTTTCTTATAAACACACAACAATCAACTATCCTAATGGTTAAAACTTATACTACCATGTGATACTTATTAAATAGGTCAGATAATCCGAAAATTCTCCCGGATAAGAACAAAACATATGAATTTAAATCTCTGAAATTCAGCTCCTTTTTTTAACGCTAAAGAAATCACAAGTAAGCGAAAATTTAATCCAAAATACTTTTATCATAATAGCCCTTGCCTGAAGTAGTTCACTTTTTTGCAAAATCACTGGGCGACATTCCAAACTGGTCTTTAAAACATTTTGTGAAATACGAAGGCGATGAAAATCCAACTTCGTAGGCAATCTCTGCCATTGTTTTTCCGCTGTTTTTTATCAGATTTAAAGAGAGTTTCAATTTTACAGATCGTACAAATTCGCTGACTGACATTCCGGTCAGCTTTTTAATTTTTCGGTAAACATGCACGCGCGACAGACCCAGTAATTGACTTAGTTCTTCTACCGAAAACTCCTCCTTTTCGCGGTTTTCTTCCACTATTTGCGAGATTTTATTCAGAAACTTCCGATCGAGGCGCGACAGATCTTTGTCGTCCACTGCAATAAGTAACTGACCTTTGTAGCGTTCGTGCATCTTCTTTCTGAGTTCGAGCAATTTCTTCACCCTGATTTGCAGATGCCTGCTGTTAAACGGTTTCGGAATGTATGAATCGGCTCCTTCTTCCAGGCCTTCAAATTTCTGCTCCTGCGAAGCTTTTGCTGTTAGAAGGATGATTGGAATATGACAGGTTTTTAAATCGGTTTTTAAGGTGCGGGTCAATTCCAGCCCATCCATTTCCGGCATCATAATGTCGCTAACAATAATGTCGGGTTCATTTTCCCTGATTATATCCAGCGCCAGCCTTCCATTTTCTGCTTCCAGAATATGATAATGATCAACCAAACTGTCTTTTATATATTCACGAATTTCGATCTCATCCTCAACCAAAAGAACCGTCGGTTTTTCTTCAAAATTTGTCTCAACTATCTTTTCTCCCGTATCTAAAACCGGATTGATATGAATTTCATTGTTTCGTTGAATCTGCTTCTTTTTTGTTTCGTTTATCGGTGTTTCAATTTTTTCAGATGTGCTAAGATGGGCGTTTCCAAGTGGCAAATGAATGGTAAAAGTTGTTCCTTCTCCAATAGTGCTTTTAACCTCAATTTCTCCGTGGTGCAGGTCTACAAATTCTTTCGAAAGCGAAAGTCCCAGTCCTGTTCCCATAAAACCACGTGAGCTTTCTGCCTGGTAAAAACGATCAAAAATATGGTCAATCTGATCCGTTGGAATTCCGTTGCCTGTATCGGAAATTATAATTTCAACTTCTTCATCCCAAATCTTCTGTGTTAAAGGTTTAATTACTTTAAGAGAGATATGAATAGTACCATTAACAGGTGTGAATTTAATGGCATTTGAGAGCAGGTTGAATATGACTTTGTCAAGTTTGTTAAGGTCGAACCAGGCATTTAAATGGCTTTTTTCTGCTTCAAAAACAAGAGAGATTTTTTTCTTCTCCGCCAGATCGTAAAAGGGCATTACAATTTCGTTAAGGAAACCAACAATTTCGTAACTGGCGGCTTGCAACTGCATTTTATTGTTCTCTATTTTCCTGAAATCCATCAGCTGGTTGATCATGTGCAACAGGCGAAGTGAATTCTGGTGCATCATCGAAACCTGTTTTTTAAAACGTTGAGGAATATCTGCTGATTCGATCATATCCTCTAACGGCCCAATGATGAGCGTAAGCGGCGTTCTGAACTCATGCGACATATTGGTGAAAAAACGAAGTTTGGTTTGTGTGGCCTCCTCCAGTTTTTCCGAAACATCTATAAGTTGGTCTCTTTGTTTTATAATTTCACGGTTTCTTTTTTCGATTTCGAGTTTTTGATGCTCGAGTTTTTCGTTGGCCGACCTTTTAATCCGATAAGCTCTGAAGGTTTGAATAACCAAAATCACAATGGCTACCAACAAAACCAGGACAACAATTAAAAAGCTCCGTTGGCTTTTAAAGCGGGCGATCTGGTTTTCGAGAACGGATTTTTGGTCTTCAATTTTTCCCTGAAGATCAGCAACGGCCTCGTACTGAAGTTTTAATATTTTGGCATTGTTGTTATCAATAACCACCGTTTCAAGAATATTAATACGATCAAAAGGCTGCTTGTTCAGAATTTTATCAGCCAGTTGAATGGCCTCGGCTCCACCGGTAGGATAAAGAAAAGTAGCATCAATTTTACCATCAATCACATCTTCTATTCCCCCGTCATCTCCCAATAGTCCGTCGATACCCAGGATAAATTTCTCGCCAATGTTATTCGCATCAATTACTTCGTAAGCTGCTCTGGCAATCCGGTCATTATGCGAGAAAACGAGATCGAAGTCCAGTTTTTGGTCAAGGAAATTTTGCATTACCGTTTTACTGTCGCTATAATTCCACTTGCCCGATTCCGAAGCAACCAGCTCCATATCGGGATATTGCGAAATCACTTCCATAAACCCATTGTGTCTGTTAATTGCAGGAGATGAACCTTGCAGCCCGGTAATTTCAACGATTTTACCTTTGCCATTTAACAATTTTACCGCATAATCTCCGGCTTCTTTGCCAATTAAATAATTGTTGGCGCCAACATATGCAGTATAAGCCTCCGAGGCTATTTGCCTGTCGATAACAATAACAGGAATTCCGCTGTTATAAACCTCTTCAACAATTGGTGTTATTGGTTCCGATTCGTTGGGAGAGACAATTAAAAGGTCGATTTTTTCTTCCAACAGTTGCCTGATGTCGTTTATTTGTTGGACGCTATTGTCGTTGGCGTCTTTTATAATCAGTTCAAAATCGGGGTAAAAAGCCAGTTCTATCATCATTTCGCGGTGCATCGATTTGCGCCAGTCGTCGCCTGTGGTGCATTGCGAAAATCCAATTTTGTATTTTTCTTTTGACGAAAGACTAAAGAAGGAGAATAGGAGTACGAAAAGAAATAGGATTGTTAATTTCTTCGTCATATAGCTTAGTCTGATTAATATACTTTTGTGAAGGTAATAAATTTCAAATTATCATATCTCAATTAACGTGATAACGTGAAAGAAAACATCATTAATTTTTCAAAGTGTATCATAATTGATAGTGATGTTACATAAGTATAAACGTATTGATATTTAGGCTGATAATGTTACATGGTTTTAACACTCGGTAACATTGTTTAAAGCAAAAAAAAGCCTACCCCCATACCTTTGATTCAGAGTTTTAAACCAATAATTCTGAATCGAAATGAAAACACAAAACGTATTTTCAGTTGCCATAATTATCGCTCTTG
Organism: uncultured Draconibacterium sp.; assembly: GCF_963674925.1. Taxonomy (NCBI): domain Bacteria; kingdom Pseudomonadati; phylum Bacteroidota; class Bacteroidia; order Marinilabiliales; family Prolixibacteraceae; genus Draconibacterium; species uncultured Draconibacterium sp. The sequence continues at coordinate 1,008,697 of NZ_OY771647.1, read as the reverse complement.
GCGGCTTTCTTTTTGGTTACGACATTGCTATGATGTCGGGTACCACATCGCAACTGGAAACCTTATTCGACTTAAATAGTTTTTGGCTGGGATTTACAGTTGCTGTTGCCATTATGGGTACCATAGTTGGTACTGTTATAATAGGTAAACCGGCTGAAAAATTTGGGCGTCGCAAATCATTAATCGTATTATCCGGTCTTTTTGCATTGTCGACACTGGGTAGTGCATTTGCCATTAACTGGGGAATGTTGCTGGCCTGCCGTTTTATAACCGGAGTTCTTTTGGGTTGTATTTCGGTGGTTACACCCATGTTTATAGCCGAAATATCGCCTGCAAAAAAGCGCGGACAGCTGGTTTTGTTAAACCAGTTTTTTGTGGTTACTGCCATCTTTCTGGCTTTTGCTGTAAATTACCTTTTGGCAAATATTTTCGAGAGTGGATCGTGGCGCTGGATGATCGGTGTGGAAGCTATTCCCGCTGCAACCTTCTTTTTATTGCTGAACCTGGTTCCTGAAAGTCCGCGTTGGTTGGTGAACCAGGGACATACTGATGAAGCATTGGCTGTATTTCAGCGTATTAAGGCTGAAAATCCAGAGGAAGAAGTACGCATTGTAAAACAATCGGTAGAAGAGGAGGAAGCTATGGGCCACGGAAAGTTGTTTGTAAAAGCTTACCGGTTCCCAATAATGATTGCCTTTTTGATTGCTGCCTTTAACCAGTTGGCAGGTATAAATGCCATTATGATTTATGCTCCACGGGTATTCGAAATGGCAGGATTTGGAACCAATGCTTCGCTGCTTCAGTCTATTTCGGTAGGAGCTACCAATTTGGTGTTCACTTTCGTGGCACTTTTCCTTATCGATAAATACGGGCGAAGAACACTTCTTATGGCCGGATCAGTTGGGATGGTCATTTTCCTGGGTCTGCTTTCAAAGTCATTTTTTACCAATAACTACTCCGATTTTGGCGGTTATGGCGTAATGATCTATCTGATGGGATTCATTGCCTTTTTTGCTTTCTCTCAGGGAGCAGTGCTTTGGGTGGTTATTTCCGAGATATTCCCCAACAAAGTACGCTCAAAGGGGCAGGCGCTGGGAAGTTTTACCCACTGGATTTTTGCCGCAGCTCTTATCTGGGGATTCCCGGTATTGAACAACACCGTCGGTGGCGGTATCTCCTTTGGCTTTTTCGCGGCAATGATGGTGCTGCACTTCTTCTTTGCCTGGAAAGTGTTACCCGAAACCAAAGGCAAATCGCTGGAGGAAATTCAACAGGAAATGAAAAAACGAATCAAATAATACTAAACAAACATGGAAATTAAGAACAACGAAATATTGTGTTTTGGCGAGGTGCTTTGGGATCGTTTGCCATCGGGAGCGAAAGCCGGTGGTGCACCCATGAACGTGGCGCTTCACCTCAGTGCTATCGGTTTGGATGCTACCATTGCCAGTAGTGTTGGAAACGACGAACCGGGAGCAGAGCTAAAAAAGTTCCTTGAAGATTCGGGAATGTCTACCGCATACATTCAAACCGATGATGATCTGCCTACCAGTGAAGTACTGGTGCATTTGGATGAAAACAACAACGCTACCTACGAAATTTGTGAACCCGTAGCCTGGGATAATATTCAACTAACTGATTCGCTAATGAGAAAGGCCAGGCAGGCAGGTTTGCTGATTTACGGATCACTGGCTTCGCGTAATCCTTTAACCCGCGAAACACTGATGAATCTGCTGGATTATGATGGACTAAAATTGATTGATGTAAATTTTCGTAAGCCATATGATTCGCAGGAAGTAGTTGAAAAGCTTCTGGAAAACACTGATGTAGTAAAACTCAACGACGAAGAGCTGGAGGTTTTTGCAGGATGGTACAACCGCCCCAGTTCTGACGAGCACAAGCTCATGGAATGGTTTGTAAAACACTATAACATCGGAATGTTATGTGTAACCAAAGGCGAAAAAGGAGCTTTGTTGTATTGCAACGGCAAATTTTACGAACACCCCGGTTTTAAAGTAAATGCAGTGGATACAGTTGGTGCCGGCGATGCATTTCTTGCCGGACTAATTGCCTCTCTGTTAAATAAAAAAGAACCTGCCGACGCATTGGCTTTTGCTTGTGCAACCGGCGCATTTGTGGCATCGAAAGCCGGTGCTACTCCAAAATACGACATGGATGAAATTGAGGAAATCCTATCGAATGACCAACCAACTATCGAAAGAAATAATATTCAAATTAATTAAACTAATCTGATTATGGTAAAAAGAATCAAACTTAAAAATGCGACTAAGGGAATGTTTTTCATTCTGCTTAGTTTGTTTTCAACAATCGCATTTGCCCAGGAAATTTCGGTTTCGGGTACTGTGAAAGACGCCTCGGGCATGGCATTGCCAGGTGTAACAATTGTTGAAAAAGGAACAACTAACGGTACCATTACCGATGTTGATGGTGTGTACACTATCGAGGTATCGGGTGCCGATGCAGTGCTGCAGATTTCTTTTATTGGAATGAAATCACAGGAAATAGCAGTATCAGGCAGAACATCCATTAATATTGATATGGAGGATGAAACCATCGGTTTGGCAGAAGTTGTAGCCGTTGGTTATAGCGTTCAGCGAAAAGCCGATTTAACCGGTGCGGTTGAAGTGGTACAAATGGACGCTATTGAAAATGTGAGTTTAAGTTCGGGTAACCCCATGCAGGCTTTGCAGGGCCATGTTCCGGGACTTTATATTGAAAAAACCGGTACTCCCAGTGCAACCAGCAGTCGAATTCTTATTCGTGGAGTTAATACGCTGGGAGATAACAACCCATTGTATATTATCGATGGAGTACCAACCAAAAGACCAGAGGTTTTTCAGGGACTGAGCGCCGGTTCAATTGTTTCGGTGCAGGTATTGAAAGATGCGTCAGCTTCTTCAATTTATGGAGCACGTGCATCAAACGGTGTTGTAATTGTTACCACCAAAAACGGATCGGATAAAAAAGGCGAAGTTAGAGTAGAATTTAACTCTAACTTTTCGGTTCAAAGCGAAAAATCGCAACGGTACGATATGCTGAATGCTGTTGATCGTGGCCGGGCTTTATGGCAGGCATCGGTAAACGATGGCGTTGATCCAACAAGCGGATACGGCGAAATTTACAACTTCGACTGGAACGGTGATTATAACAATCCTGTTCTGAATGGCGTAACCGTTCAGCCTTATGTTGGTGGAGATATGAACGTTCCTGCGGGCGATACGGATTGGCAGGATGCAACTTATGAAACTGGTTTTGTAATCAATAACGACCTGACTGTTTCCGGCGGAACTGAAAAGTCTTCGGTATTAATGAATATTGGTTACATCAAAAATACCGGTATGCTGAAATACACCAACTACGATCGTATTACGGCACGTATTAACGGGCAAACCAGCACGCTGGATGATCGGGTGAAGTTTGGTATCAATGCACAGGTTGTATCGTCGAACGAAACATTGGAAACTCCCGATCTTGGTAGTGCTCCAACGCCTGGCCTGGCAATTACTTTGGCTCCAACAATTCCGTTGTACGATTCAAATGGCAATTATGGTGGACCACTTGGATCAGGTTATTCCGACCGGAATAACCCGGTAATGATGCAGTATATTAACCGTTGGGACAATACCAATCGCAGGTATTTATTTGGTAGTGTATTTGCTGAAATTCAGCCGGTAAAAAATCTTGTACTGCGCACAACGCTCGGAATTGACTATTCGATGGTGAAAGACAAAGATATTGAACCTGCTTTTAGCAATGGTTTTATTGCCCGTTCAGTAAATAACTTACGAATTTACAACAGCGACTTCACCAGTATAACCTGGTCGAACACTGCTAATTACAAGCTTGATATTGGTAAAAGTAAATTTGGATTCCTTTTAGGTATTGAAGCGGTGAGCGATAATTTTCAGGATTTCACCGGATATAAAGAAGGATTTTCTTCGCAAACTGAAGAGTTTTTTGTGTTGAGCGCCGGAACCAGTAACGGAAATAGTTTTGGAACAGCAACAAGCAGTCGTTTATTCTCTCAGTTCGGAAAAATCGATTACAACTACAACGAACGTTTTCTGGCGTCGTTCACACTACGTCGGGATGGTTCATCGCGATTCGGTGCCGATAACCGCTATGGTTTCTTCCCTGCTGCTACCTTCGGATGGCGTTTGAGCGAAGAGGAGTTTATGACAGGAATGGACAAAATTTCAAACCTGAAATTCCGTGCCGGTGTTGGTCGTGTTGGTAACCAGGATGTTGGTGATTTTGCCAGTCTTGGATTATTTGAACCTCGTTACGGCGCTGTGGCCAGCCAGGTTGATGGTATTTTCCACAACGACTTTTTTGATGACTACTGGAATGTTGGTTCAGCTTATGCTTTAGATGGTCAGGATTCAGGAAACCTGCCTTCGGGTTTTGTATCTGTACAAGCCGGAAACCCTGCCTTGAAATGGGAAACAACAGATGAATTAAACCTGGGTATCGATTTCGGATTTTTCGACAGTCAGTTGGTAGGAGCATTCGATTGGTATACACGTAAAACAACCGATATTTTGATTCAGCCACCGGTAGCTTCGGCTTTAGGTGAAGGACAACTACAGTTCCTGAATGGAGCAACCAAGAAAAACACAGGTTGGGAATTTGCGTTGAGTTACAGAAAAAAAGTGAACAGCGACTTATCGTACGAAATTGCAGGTAGTGCCAGCCACTTTGCCGATAAAATCACTGAACTCCCTGAAGAAGTTAGAACAGCTTATCCTGGTAACTCGGAGCAAACAGTTCTTGGTCATTCAGAGCTTTCGATTTTTGGTTACGTAGCTGACGGTATTTTTAAAAACCAGGGAGAAGTTGATGCCCATGCCAGCCAGGTTGGTGCTGCCCCGGGGCGTATCCGCTGGGCTGATTTGAATGATGATGGTGCAATCAACTCACTCGACCAGAAATTCCTTGGAACACTGCTTCCAAAACTGGAGTATAGTTTAAGAATTGATGTGAATTACAAAGACTTTGATATGTCTGTTTTCGGATCGGGTGTTGCCGGAAAAACCGGTTATGATCCTTATACTTACTATAACGATTTTATTCGTGGTCGCGATAACGTAGGACCGGGTGTTTTCAAAGCCTGGACTACGCAAAATCCGGATTCAGATGTTCCTGCATTAACATTGTCGGATAGCAATAACGAAACGCGTACTTCAAGCTATTTGAACGTAAACGCATCTTATTTCAAATTGCGTAACATCCAGCTTGGTTACACCTTGCCAAAATCTGCATTGGATAAAGTTGGCATGGACAAGGTTCGCTTTTACCTGATGGCCGAAAACCTGTTTTGGATTCAGAGCAATGAATTTCAGGGACCGGATCCGGAACGTACCGATGTAAATACCATCCCGATTCCAAGGACTTTCTCTGCCGGTGTTAATGTTGCATTCTAATCAATACAAACTAAAGAATAATGAAAATGAAAAATATAAAAATAGTTATAGTTGCGCTGATTAGCCTGTTGGCTGTCTCGTGCGATAATTACCTGGAAACTGAGCCGCAAGGGTTCATTTCAGCCGGAAGCCCAACGGCCGAAGGCGCTGAAGGTTTGGTTACCGCGGCTTACGCCGGAATTGGAAACAACGATATGATTGGCCCTATAGCAAGTATGTGGGTTTATGGTAGTGTGCGCTCTGACGATGCTTACAAAGGAGGCGGTGGTGTTTCCGATGTTGAGCCTTACAACTTTTACGAGCAATATAACCTTACTCAACCATTTCAGAGTTGGTTGGCCGGTTTGCCTTATACATGGGAAAATTATTACCGTGCTATTTCGCGTGCCAACTCGGCATTGCGCACTTTGAATGAGTTGACCGACGAAGAATTTGCGCTGCGTCAGACAAGGATTGCTGAAGCACGTTTCCTGAGAGGACATTCGCATTTTATGCTGAAAGTGTTGTTCAAATATGTTCCGTATATCGATGAAAGTCTGAGCAACGAAGAGATTCTTCAAACGTCAAACCGCGAATATTCAAACGATGAACTGTGGAATAAAATCGCTGAAGACTTTGAATTTGCGATGAATAATCTTCCCGAATCACAATCGCAGGTAGGTAGAGCCAATAAATATGCTGCTGCCGCTTACCTTGCAAAACTGAGATTATACCAGGCTTACGAGCAGGATGAAAACAACCAGGTTGTAAACATTAACCAAAGCCGTATGCAGGAAGTTGTTAACCTGTGCGAAATGGTTATAACATCCGGACAGTACAGTTTACAAGCTGATTTTGGTGAAAACTTTATGGGTGGTTACGATAATGGCCCTGAATCGGTTTTTGCTATTCAGTTTTCAATTAGCGACGGAACAACATCTGGACGTTTGAACTTCGAGAATGGACTGAACTACCCACACGGAGCTCCTCAATACGGATGTTGCGGATTCCATCAGCCAAGCCAGAATATGGTGAATGCTTTTGCAACCGATGAGAATGGTTTGCCAAAGTTCGATTCGTTTAACGATGTTGAGCTAAGTGCAGCAGATATTACTCCTGATGGTGTAACCGTTGATCCGCGTATCGATCACTCCATTGGTATCGACGGTCACCCGTATAAATACCGTAACGAGGAATCCTATATTTTCAGCAACAGCTGGGTACGTGATCCGGGTGTTTACGGGTACTTCCAAAGTATGAAAGAGCAGCAGGCTGCCGATTGTTCCTGCTACAAAAAGCAAGGGCCGTTTATGGGTGTATCAAAAAATATCGATATTATCCGTTATGCCGATGTACTGTTAATGCAGGCTGAAGCTTATATCGAGCTGGGACAGCAAGATATGGCCCGTCCGCTGATCAATCAGGTTCGTAATCGTGCCTCTGAAAGTACCAGCAGAACTCGTTTTGCTGATGGTACTGCTCCATCAAATTACATGATTTCGGAATACGATGGAACGAATTTAGCCTGGACACAGGATAACGCACGCAAAGCTTTACAATGGGAACGTCGGTTGGAGTTTGCTTTGGAAAGCCCACGCTTTTTCGACCTGGTACGTTGGGGAATTGCAGAACCAACTTTGAATGCATACCTGGAGAAAGAGAAAACAAGAAAAGATTTCCTGAATGATGCTCAATTTACTGCCGGAAGAGACGAGTATTTCCCGATTCCGCAGCGTGAGATAGACTTTACAAAAGGTTTGTACGAACAAAATGTTGGGTATTAATATAGAGTTAAAGATCATGGTTGGAAGACACTCTTCCGGCCATGATCTGTTTTTATAACTTTACTAATAAATCATTCTTCTTATGAAAAGTCCGGCTTCAATTTTATTGCTGATTTTGGTTGTTTTCTGGGGATGTACAGGAAATAAAGGGCAGAAAACTGCTGTTTCCCTGCATTTTAATCCGAAAGATTCAATGCTTCAGAATCCGATAGCTTTAATTTATGCCAAGGACAGCTATCACTTGTTTTTTAATTACACGGTTGACGGCGAAGTGAAGTTTGGACAGGCTGAAAGTAATGACTTGTTAAACTGGAGCAATAAATCAATAAGTTTTGAGTCGGAAGAAGCTGAAGTTCAGAATATAAAAACCATCGTAGCGGACTGGAATCAAACCACTGATTACAGTGCAGAAGCGTCTGCTTTGATTGCTTTCGGGACAGTTGCTGAGAACTATGGAGAACTGACCATCTCATACAGCAACGACAATGGATATTCATGGAAACAAGACATAGAAAACACGATTACACTCGCTGATTTTAACGCCTCCATTCAGGATGTAAAAGTGTTTTGGAATGATGAAACACAGGCCTGGATCATGTTAACACTTTCAGGTTATGAAGTGCGTTTTTATTCATCGGCAGATTTAGAAAACTGGGAATATCTAAGCCGTTTTGGCGATGATGTTGCGCTAAAATCTGGATCGTGGACAAGCATCGATTTTTTCCCGATGGAAATTACGGAAACCAACGAAACGAATTGGGTGCTTTTTATCAGTGCCGATAGCGGTTCGCCTAACGAAGGTAGCGGTGTTCAGTATTTTGTTGGTAGTTTCGATGGTTTTGTTTACCAGGCATCGCACAATAAACCAAAATGGATTGATCATGGAAGCGATCTTTATCAGGCCGTTGTTTTATCCGATTACCGGCTCGTTAACAAAAAGCCTGTTTTAATAGGAACTTTATACAATTCCATCTACGAAAAATTCAATATCCCAAATAATTCCTCAACCGAATTCTCGCTTGCCCGCCAACTAGCCTTAAAAGAAAGATTTTACGATTATTATTTATTTTCAGAACCGGTAAAAGCCATTGAAAAACCTGCCACAGAAACAATTAACGAAACAGAATTAAGCGATGGCAAATCAATGGAAAAGAACCTGAATTTGCCAATCCGAATCGACTTGACTTTCGACGTCAATAGCCGTTTATACCTGGGTATGGCGGAATCATTTGGCCTTATTATCACTACAAAGGAAGGCAAGGAGCTGATCCTGGGTTATCAGGCTGAGCGAAGATATTTTTATATTGCTGACCCCTCGATACAGAGCGATTTCCCCGATAGCTGGGATGGTTTTTACTATGCACCATACGTAACCAACGAGCCGGAACTGGATATGACGCTTATTATCGACAGGAACTCGGCCGAATTATTTGCCATGAACGGACTCATTTCCCTGTCGCGAAAGTTTTCTTTTGGCGAAGAATCGGTTCAGGTGAGCTTATTTAGTGAGACAGGAACCGTTAAATTATTGGAAGGAGCAATTACTGAATTCTAGTTCGAATAAAACGATAAATAAACCATTAAACTTAATGATATGAACCACAAGAATTTGAATTTTATGGCTGCAATAGTACTGCTGTTTGCCTTGGCCTGTTCTTCCGGTCCGAAAAAAAGTGTTGAGAACGAAAATATAACAAAACCATACACTGAAAAGTATCGTCCGCAATTCCATTTCTCTCCGGATTCAGCATGGATGAACGACCCAAACGGAATGGTTTATTACGAAGGAGAATATCACCTTTTCTATCAATTTTATCCCGATAGCACGGTTTGGGGCCCCATGCATTGGGGCCATGCAATTAGCACCGATTTGGTACATTGGCAACACTTGCCCATTGCTTTATATCCCGACAGTTTGGGGTATATTTTTTCGGGAAGTGCTGTTGTTGACCGGAACAATACCACCGGATTTGGTTCGGCTGAAAATCCGCCATTAATAGCAATTTTTACCTATCATAATCCTAAAATCGCACAGGCCGGTGGTGTTGATATGGAATCGCAAGCCATTGCCTTTAGTCTGGATAAAGGAAGAAGTTGGACAAAATATGAAGGGAATCCGGTTATTCCAAACGATGGAAATCGCGATTTCCGTGATCCGAATGTGATTTGGAATGAAGAAATTCAACAATGGAATCTTGTACTTTCTGCACACGATCATGTTCAGATTTATACTTCCGATGATTTAAAAAACTGGAAACACGAAAGCGATTTTGGGATTGATGCCGGAACACACGATGGCGTATGGGAATGTCCCGATTTATTCCCGCTGCAAGTTGAAGGAACCGATGAAACAAAGTGGGTGTTGATTGTGAATATCAATCCGGGCGGGCCAAATGGTGGCTCCGGAACACAATATTTTTTGGGTGACTTTGATGGATATCAGTTTACTGCCTACTCAAAAGAAACAAATTGGCTGGATTGGGGACGCGATAATTACGCCGGTGTAACATGGTCTGATATTCCAAAGGAAGACGGTCGCCGGATATTTCTGGGATGGATGAGCAACTGGGCTTACGCTAATGTTGTGCCAACTGAGAAATGGCGCAGTGCAATGACCTTACCCCGAACGCTTTCGTTAATCAAAAAGGAGGATCAGTACGTGCTGAAATCGACTCCGGTTAAAGAAACAGAGCTGATTACAGATAATTCAACATCAGTGAATATTGATGAGGCGTTGAAAATTTCGGGAGTGAAAGAGCTGGATATACAAGGTTTGGCATTAAATCAGAGTCGCTTATCACTGGAATTTGAATTGGGCGAAACCTTGCCCGAATCATTTGGAATTCTGCTTGAAAATGAACTGGGTGAAAATATCACACTCAGCTATTCTGCATCGGCAAAGCAGTTTCAGTTTGATAGAACACAATCGGGAGACATGAGTTTTTCAGATCAATTTTCCGGAATCTCGGTTGCACCATACAAAATTGCATCGACTGTAAGCATTGAAATATTTGTAGATGCCGCATCTGCCGAAGTTTTTGTAGATGGTGGTGATTTGGTAATGACAGAGATCTTTTTTAGCTCTCAACCTTTTAGCAAATTGACGGTTTTTACCGCCGGACAACCCATTTCTTTAACAAAAGCAAAACTTGAAAATGTAAATTCCATCTGGCACTAATTTGTAAATCAGTTTGATAACGCTTTGTTTATGGTAGAAAGAAGAGTTGTTGGTAAAGTGTTTAATTATAGATAGTTATAAGTAGGAAAGATGCCTTTCCGTTAGCATTGATATTAAGAAGGGTATAAGTATGGCAGCTCTATTTCTGCCCCAGTTACAAACAAAGAAGAGTCCTTAAAATAGGACTCTTCTTTTTGCAGTTTACCTTTTATTTGAAATCATGATCAGTTTTGGTCAACAATCTATTTCAAAAGTATTTTATCGTGGTATTATACTAAATGCCAAAGTTTACCCTTCAAGGAAATAGCTGGTTTGTTTCAACTGGGCAGCAAATTTATCGAGATCGGGGATACCCAGTTTTTTGCCCTTTGCAATTAGTAAACCTTCTTTTTTTAAGGCAGATATTACACGAATAACCTGATCGGTTGATGTACCGGCAAATTCGGCTATGTCGCGTCTTGACAAGGTCATGTTGATGTAGCCATCGGTTTGCCCAAACTTATTCTCGATGAAAAGCAAACCGTTGATTACCCGCTCTCTTACCGACATTTGGATAAATAATTTGCTGTTGGCTTCACTTCTTTGCAGCTGGTCGGCATAAAAAAGCATAAAATCGAACATGAGCGATGGTGCCTTGTGTAACATTTCAATCAGCACACTGCTTGAAAAATTACAAAGTATGGTATCCTTTAGTGCCGATGCACTAATGTTGTACACATAGTCGGTTCCAAATCCACGATGGCCAACTATTTCCCCGTTTTTCGAGAAGCGAATGATTTGCGATTCTTTACTGGCTGTTTGCCGGTAAACTTTTACTGCCCCGCTGTAAATAAAATAAAGTCCGTTAACCGGTGCTCCTTCCAGAATGAACTGTTGGCCCTGGTTACAATTAAATGTATTCTTTTGTTGCAGGTACGTTTGAACCGAATCATTCGTAATGTGCTTTTTTATAAGGCAGTTCGAGTTTTCGCAGGTCTGGCAATCGTAATTGTTTTCGCGCATAGTTGTTAATTAATGATCTAAAAATGTGAGTAGCTTCTGACGATACTTATAAAAGTCAGGGTGTTCTACCACTGTTTTTCGGTTGCGAGGCCGTTCAAGGTTAATGTGTGCAACCTCGCCAACCTTTGCGTAAGGGCCCGATGTCATCATAATTACCCGGTCAGACAAAAAGATTGCTTCATCCACATCGTGAGTTACCATAATGGCTGTAATTTTCTCTTTCGACCATACATCAATCAACACATCCTGTAGTTCAATCCGGGTCATCGAATCGAGCATTCCAAACGGCTCATCAAGTAATAAAACTTTTGGCTTTAATGCAAATGCCCGGGCAATTCCAACCCGCTGTTTCATACCCTGCGACAAGTCTTTGGCTTTCTTATCAAAAGCATCTGCCAAGCCAACTTTGCTGAGGTAATATTTGCATATTTCAAGGCGTTGATTGGTGGTTGCATGCGGAAAAACCTGTTTAACGCCAATCAATACATTTTCCAGTGACGTCATCCAGGGAAACAAGCTGGGCGATTGAAATACCACTGCCCGGTCGGGGCCGGCTCCCTGAATCGGCTGGTTAGCAACAGTAATTGCTCCGGCAGTGATATCGTTTAAACCGGCAATCATGGTCAGTAGGGTTGATTTACCACAACCGGAGTGGCCAATAATTGATACGAACTCGCTTTCTTTTGCCTGTAACTGGAAATTCTCTAAAACAACAAAATCGCCTTTTGGAGTTGGATATGCCTTTTTAATATCGCGGCATTCCAGCATTATTTTTTCTTCAGTTAATACTTCCATTACAAATTAGTTCTTGGATTAAATAAACGTTTTTCTGCGCCCGGAATGATGGGGTCCAAAAGGGGCAGATCATATTTCGTATCATTGGCAACTACACGATGTTTGCCAATTTCCATCAGGTAACTGTTAATGGCATTCCGTTCTTTTTTAAAATTCGGATCGGCATTAATAGTAGCTTTATCGCGAGGACGTGTAAAACCAATCGGAAAATTGAGGCCAAGCGTGGCACGCGGTCCGGGTTTTAGCGGAATAACGCGGTCGGCAAGTAAAATACCTTCGTCCACGTCGTTGGTAATAAGCAAAACTGTTTTTTTTGATTCGCGCCAAATACGCTCAATTTCCATCTGCAACGAACCCCTTGTTAGTGCATCGAGGGCACCCAGAGGTTCATCCATCAGTAATATTTCCGGATCCATGGCCAATGCCCGTGCTACGGAAACACGCTGCCGCATTCCACCTGATAGTTCTGATGGCTTTTTGTGCAAAGCCGGGTGCAGATTAACCATTTTTATAAAATGTTCAACATGGTTCCTTCTGTCTGTTTTGGTCATTTTAGGAAATACCTGTTTTACGGCCATATCAACATTCCCTGATACACTTAACCAGGGTAATAAAGAGTAGTTCTGAAAGATAACTCCCCGGTCTGGCCCCGGCCCGTTTATGGGCTTTCCTTTTAGCAAAATCTCTCCTTCATCAGGTTGAATTAATCCGGCAATGAGGCTAATAAGAGTGGTTTTTCCGCTACCGGTGAAACCAACAATGGCAATAAATTCTCCTTCCTCAACAGTCAGATTAATATTTTTCAGGACCTCAACACGATTTGTGCCTTGTCCGAAACTTTTCGATACATTACGTAATTCAAGAAATGCACTCATAATGTGTTCTTTTTTATTCGGTTTTGTGCCTTATGTTTTGTCGTTCTTTCAAAATAGAATTACGCTTTGCTTTCGTAGCTTACAGCTTTCTGAACCAGCATCATTAACCTATCCAGAGCAAAGCCAATACCTCCGATTACAAACATGGCTACAATGATTTTTGCATTTGAATCGTTTGCTCCGTTTTGGAATTCTTCCCAAACAAACGAACCCAAACCCGGACTTTGTGCCAGGAGTTCAATGGCAATAAGCACCATCCATGCCACTGACAGGGTAATGCGTAATCCAGTAAAAATCAGCGGAACCGATGAAGGAAGAATGACTTTGAAAACGTTGCTTACAACTCCCAGGCGAAGTACTTTGGATACGTTCAGGTAGTCTTTGTCAACAGACGAGACACCAACTGAAGTATTAACCAAAGTTGCCCACATACTGCATAAGCCCACACTAATAAATGAAATTACAAATGATTTATCCATATCGGCGGTTGCCAGGATGGTTTTAACAACCATTGAAACCAACAACAACCACACCACGGGCGACACCGGTTTAAACACCTGGATTAACCAGTTTAAAGCAGTACGTAATGTTTCGCTTAAGCCAAGCACAATACCTGCAGGAATAGCAAGAAATGCCGCCAAAAGAAAACCTGCAAAAACCGTTTTCAGGCTGGTAAAAATCTGGTCGACAAACGAAGGACGGCCCGTGTAGCGGATAGACGAAAGCCCCTGTGCATGGCGCTGTGCATTAACAGCTGCAGTTTTTGCTTTAAACTCAGCTTTATCGGCACTTATCATCCGGTGGTCGGCAATTAAGGTTTGTGTAGCACGCCACACATCGGCTGGCGAAGGCAGCGAATTTGGCTTGCAACTAATGTCGCCCGAATCTATACATTCCTGCATGGCCAATGCTGCCTCATCTCCCTGTGTTTCGCGGGTTTTTTCAATTTTTCGCTCGCGCTCGATCTTATACAGGTAGCTTGAAAAGAAATGGGCAACACCAAGGAAAATGGCGATTGAAAGGATTGGGATAAGTGCTTTTTTTAGAAAGAGTATTCCGTTTTTTTTCGGTTCGATTCCCTGAAACAGTTTTACTAAGGGATCAAGAAATCCAAATCCGAGCCATCTGAATGAGGCTAAAATAGTTTGTCCCATGACGATATCTTTTAGATTGGTAAATTTTTAAGTATTGATAATTAACTGATTAAGTAGCCGGTGAGTAGAAAGATACAGCTGCTAATCCGGATAGCCGTACCTTTCTGATATTCACCAACTAAAAGAGCGGGTATTCTATTTTTCCACCCATTTTTAGATGTCTTTATTGCCAATGTCAAATTTTGTGAGGTACTCATTTGGCTTTTTCCCATCATACTGAATGCCATCAATAAAGTCGGTTGTTACAGGCTTAAAACCATCAGTTTGAGGAATGTCGGAGGCAGGAATTTTACCCTCTTCAACAAGAAGTGTAGCGGCTTTTTCCCAGATGTCGGGGCGGTACACCTTCTTCGCTGTTTCCAGGTACCATTCGTCTGATTTTGATTCGGGAATCTGTCCCCAACGACGCATTTGAGTGAGAAACCAAACGGCATCGGAGTAGAACGGATAGGTTGCATTATAGCGGTAGAAAACATTAAAGTCAGGTAACGAACGTTTGTCGCCTTTTTCAAATTCAAAAGTGCCGGTCATCGAATTGGCGATAACAATTGAGTCAGCCCCCACATAGTCAGGTTTTGACAGGATTCCCACCGCACTTGGTCGATTGGCCCGGTCATCCAACCATTTTCCGGCACGAATTAAAGCCTTGGTTACTGCAATGGCTGTATTCGGATTCTCATCGATAAATTTTTGGGTCATTACAAAAACCTTTTCAGGGTTGTTTTTCCAAATCTCGTAGTTGGTAACCACCGGTACACCGATTTGCTTAAATACAGCCTGCTGATTCCAGGGTTCGCCAACACAATAGCCGTAAATAGTTCCGGCTTCGAGTGTTGCCGGCATTTGTGGTGGCGGGGTAACCGATAACAATACATCAGCATCAACCTGTCCCTGAATATTGTCGGCCGTGTACATTCCCGGGTTAATACCGGCTGCTGCCAGCCAGTAGCGGATTTCGTAGTTGTGGGTAGATACCGGAAATACCATTCCCATTTTAAAAGGGTTACCGTTGGCTTTATATTCTTCAATTACGGGTTTTAGTGCATCTGCTTTAATCGGGTGTATCGGTTTTCCGTCAGCATCCTTCGGGACGTTTGCTTTCATTTTATCCCAGATCGGATTGGATACGGTAATTCCATTTCCGTTCAAATCCATCGAGAAGGGCGTTACAAGATGTGCCTGTCGGCCAAAACCTGCGTTTGCTGCGATGGGTTGGCCTGCCAGCATATGAGATCCATCCAGTTCTCCATCAATAACACGATCGAGGACATTTTTCCAGTTTGATTGAGCTTCGATGGTAACAAACAAACCTTCTTCTTCAAAGTAACCCAGTTCTTTGGCTATGGCCAGCGGGGCCATGTCGGTGAGTTTAATAAAACCAAAGGTAAGCTGTGGTTTTTCAATCAATAGTGATGAGCCTGAAACTTCCGCTGAAGAGGTAGCCGTTTTGTTGCCGGAGCCGCCACAAGCATACAGAATAATAGCCAGAATTGCCGCCGCTCCCGGCATTAGTAATTTTTTTAATCGTAACATGATATTTTATTTTTAGTTGTTTGAATAAAAATGGATGGAAATGGTGTTTTTACAGGAACTTAGGCGTGAAAGCAATCATTAGCCAGCCCCAACACTGCATGTCCCCGGTTTCGCTTGCAGGGTCGTTAAATTTCAATTGTTTCATCGTGTCTGAAATGCCAAATAGTTGTGAGTAACCGGCACTCAAACTCACACCTTTTGCCAGCGCATAGTTGAATACCAGGTCCAGCTCGGTACCTAAATAGCCATCGTAACTTTTGCCGCTTGTTGCGTTTGTTCGTGCTTCGGGTGCCGAGAAGTAGTGCAAATGTCCCATCAGCTTACCTTTTTCGCCTAACTTGAAAGTAGTTTTCAGGTAAATATCCAACAGCCCGGCGCTTTTTGCATCGGCACCGCCATGGCCATTGCCAACATAGAAATAGTCCATGAATCCATAAAATTTGTGGTTGGTTCCGTATTTCGGAGCCCAGCCTTCAACTTTGTCGGTAGTTTCTTCGTCATCGCCACTCAGGTAATCAAATCCGAGCAGTGGCGTACCGGAAAGTTTTATAAACTGAATATAGGCATTGGCCATATAGCCGCTCAAATCCGTTTTTTCGTAGCTTCCGTTGGTCTCTGTTTTACCACTGGCACCTCCGGTGTAGAAGAACTGGCCGCCAAATTTCAACTTTTCCGTATTAAAGTTTGGTGTAAACCCGATGGTCATGTTCCCATAGTTTTCGCCCGACGTTGCATCCACATCATAAATATCTTCCAGCAACATAAAGGCCACATCTCCTGATTTGAAGGTCTTTTTGTAATAAGCCATTGCCTGAGCTTTGGGGAGGCCAAGGTTGAATATTCGGGTGTTGGAACCGCCACCGCTGGTAATTACATAGGAGTTCCCTATCAATTTTGCAGGTTCAGGGGCTCCGTCGCCGTAACCGGTTTGGTTCCAGCTTGCCATCATGTCGAACTGGTTGCCATTTTCGTCTTTGTACAAATACCGTACGGCATCCAGCGATCTGCCCTGTGCAGCCCAGTCGAGGCTTCCGAATAAGCGATGTCCATCGTAAATCACTTCCTGACGACCAATACGAAAGGTTGATTTTTTCGAAGCATAGAATTCGCCATAAGCTTCGTGAGTGCTCAGCAATTGGTCCGACTTATTAATCTGCCCGGTTTCTCCCCAAATACGAACGTCTTGTACGGAAAATTTGAATCCATACTTTTCGGCTTTAAATCCGGCAATTAATCGCGTACGTTGTTCGGTAAACAAGGCCGGTTCCTGTCCGGGGATTATCGGCTTTTTAAAACCGTTACGAAGTTCGGTACGCGGACGAAGTTGTCCTTCAAGTGAGAATTGTGCATGACCAGCACTGGCTGCAAACACAATTAGAATTAAGGTGAATAGTCTTTTCATTTTCTGTCCTCTTTTGAGTTAAGTATTCTATACACCAAAAGTATGTGTTGTAAAACATGAAAAATATGGGATATGGATTGTTAGAACAGTCTTTTGTGCAGGTATTAACAGATGAGAAAGTATAAAAAAACCTGCGAAAAAACAGGTTGAATTAAATAAGCGATTGATATAGAGTGGTTAGGACTATTAGCTTTGAATGAAATAATGATGTTCGGCTATCTCCTTTTTTAGGTTAGCGACATCCGGAATGCCAATTTTTTTACCTGAAAGCGTGATTAGATCCTCTTTTTTTAATGCCGAAAGAAAACGTATTACCTGTTCTTCAGTTGTTCCTGCAAAGTCGGCTATTTCTTTCCGGCTCAACTGCATGGAAATAAAATTTTTTCGTTGCCCGAACTTACGGTTGATGTACAGTAGTGCATCAATCACTTTCTCGCGAACCGTCATATGGGCAAACATGCGGACTTTGGTCTCGCTTCGATGTAATTCTTCGGCATAAAATGAAATGAAGTCATAAGATAGTTTTGGCAGGCTCATTAACATTTCTTTCATCATTTCAACCGGAAAGTTGCACACTATACTGTCTTGTATGGCAGTGGCTCCGATGGGCGAATATTGATGGGTGCTAAAACCACGTTGACCAAGCATTTCTCCTTCTCTGGCAAATCGCAGAATTTGTTCGCGTCCGTTAATCCCCGTTGTTAACACCTTAATTCGGCCGGAGAACATGAAATAAAGGCCATGAATAGGTGCTCCCTCGATGATTACACTCTGACCTTTCCGGGCAGGGATAGATACTTTCCGGGCCAGATATGGTTCAATTCCCGGGTCGTTGCAATGTTTTTTGATGAGGCAGTCGATGTTTTTACAATCTATACAATCGATATGGTGTTTTATCATGACGCTCTTTTCCTTTAAATTGATACTAATTCCGCGTTGGAATTCACTTCCAGTTGTGTGTCATCAGAATTTACTTCTTTAGTGATGGGAGTGGCGTACCTGCCGATAAAAAGTACGGCCGGCGAAACGGGCTTTTTTTTATGAATGTCTGACACAATACATTCAATAGTACTGCTTAAAATACTTTGTTCTTTTTGCCCCACCTGGCTCATTATCTGCACCGGCATCTCAGGTTCAATACCGGCTTCCATAATTTTAGCAATGAGTAATCCAATGTTTTTAAATCCCATATAAATGGTTACGGTACCATTGCCTTTTAGAACTTCAATTACACTTTCAATATTACTCAGCGAATTATCGGTACGATGGCCCGTATAAAAAAGTGCCATTGGGCTTTTATGACGTTCTGTTATTGGCACTTCCATCAGTCCCGATGCTGCAACTCCGGCGGTTATACCCGGTATCACTTCGTAGTTTAATCCATGTGTTTTGCAGAAACGAATTTCTTCAGCGCCACGTCCGAATACCATTGGATCGCCTGCTTTTAAACGAACCACCTTTTTACCGCGGGCAGCCAGTTCAGCCATTTTCCGGTGAATGCTATCCTGCCGTTCGTGTTGGCACTGACCATCACCCTGGAACTTCCCGACATAAATTAGTTCTGCATCGTTTTTGGCAAGTTTTAGCATCTCTTTTCCGTGCAGGGCATCGTATAAAACCACATCAGCTTCCGTCAGGCGTTTGTGTGCTTTTACTGTCAGCAACTCCGGGTCTCCGGGGCCGGCTCCAACTATTGATATCAGGTGATTTTTGCTCATAAAAGTTACTGTTCTGATTTATGCGTCAATACCAATAAACACGAAACCGTTTTCAACTTTTACCGGATATGTTTTAAGCTGGTATTGTTCATCTGTAAGGCATTTCCCATCTTCCAGTGAGAATGTTCGTTTATGAAAAGGACAAGCTACTTTTGGATGCCCTTCCGAATCTCCTGTCAGGCCGCGCGATATGGCCATTTCTCCTTTATGCGGACACTGGTTTTGGGTGGCGTACCAGCGACCTTCGTTTGTAAAATTAAAAACGGCAATTTGCTCTCCGTTAATCAGCACAGCTGCACCTCCGTTTTCAGGAAAATCTTCAACAGCAGCTGCTTTAACCCATTCTTTTACCTCGGTAATAATTTGTGTTTCCATAATTGTTAAGCTTTGGCGGGCATTTTTTGGCCACGCATTGGTACGTACTTGATATTTTCGTCGATTTGATCGGAGTTTACAAAGTGGCGGAACTTTTTGCGCATTTCCTGATTGCGAACAACGGTGGTCCATTCGCATTGGTAATGTGAGATGAGCTCCTGCATTTCCTGCTCCAGTTTTTCGCCAATACCCAACGAATCTTTTACAATTACATCTTTCAGGTAACCTAGTCCGCCTTCCAGTTCCGACAGCCATTTGGAAGTACGTGTAAGCGGGCCGGCCGTTTTGATGTAAAACATTAAAAACCGGTCGAGATACCTGACACAGGTTTCCTTATCCAAATCGGAGGCCAGTAAGTCTGCGTGACGCGGGTTGGCTCCTCCATTTCCGCAAACAAACAGGTTCCATCCTTTGTCGGTGGCAATAATTCCAAAATCTTTTCCGCGAGCTTCGGCACATTCGCGCACACAGCCCGAAACGCCGCCTTTCAATTTGTGTGGCGAACGCAAGCCCTTATAGCGGTTTTCAACTTCAATTGCAAACGATACAGAGTCGTCCATTCCAAAACGGCACCAGGTTGATCCTACACAGCTTTTCACCGTTCGCAGTGCTTTTCCATAGGCATGTCCGCTTTCAAAACCTGCATCTATAAGCTCCTCCCAAATGTTTGGTAACTCATCAACGCGGGCACCAAACAGGTCGATTCGCTGGCCTCCGGTTATTTTGGTGTACAAATCGTATTTTTTTGCAACCTGTCCGATCACGATCAGCTTATCAGGAGTTATTTCGCCACCCGGAATACGCGGAACTACCGAATAAACACCACGTTGCTGGATATTAGCCAAAAACCGGTCGTTGGTGTCCTGAATCGTATCGTGCTTTACAATAACATCGTTCCATATACTGGCAAGCAGCGAAGCAGTAAGCGGTTTGCAAAGCTCGCAGCCTGAGCCTTTGCCGTAAGTAGCCAGTAGTTCGTTAAAACTTTTTATTTCGTTTACTTTAATTAAATCATACAACTCCTGGCGGGTGTAGTTAAAATGCTCACATATGGTTTTGCGTACTTCACGGCCCTGCGATTTCATGTAATGCGTGAGTAAATCGTCGAGCATGGGCACACAACCACCACAACCCGTTCCGGCTTTTGTACATTTTTTTATCAGCGGTAAAGCTTCGGCTCCGTCTTGTTCAATGGCCTGCATAATTTGCCCTTTGCTGATATTCTCGCAGGAACAAATAATGGCGTCATCCGGTAGATCGCCAACACTAATACCTGCAGCGCCTTCGCCTCCACGGGCTCCCAGAATAAAATCTTCAGGATTTTCGGGCAGCACCATTTTGTTGTTTACCACCTGCTTCAACATATTGTATTCTTCAGCTTCACCAACCAAAATGCCTCCAAGCAGGTATTTGCCATCGGCAGTAAGGTTTAGGCGCTTGTAAATACCGCGTGCCTTGTTTTCGTACACAATGGTTTTTATGTTCTTATCCTCAACCAGCGCATCGCCAAAACTGGCCACGTCGGTACCTATCAGTTTTAATTTGGAAGAGAGGTCGAATCCTAAAAATTCCTTTGAATCGCCCGCCAGATTCTGCACAAGCACTTCAGCCATTTCGTAACAGGGAGCCACCAGCCCCCAAACCATATTGTGAACAACCACACATTCGCCAATGGCAAAAATACTTGGGTCCGCAGTTTCCATCTTGCTGTTTACAACGATTCCTCCCCGTGGATGAACTTCCAAACCGGCCTGTTTTGCCAGCTCATCGCGGGGGCGGATGCCTGCTGAAATTACCAGTAAATCAGCGTCCAGTTTGCTGCCATCGTTAAACTCCAGCCCTTGTATTGATCCATTGCCAATGATGCATTTTGTGCTTTTGTTTAGCATCACCTTCAGGTTAAATTCTTCGAGTTTCGATTTTAGTATTTCAGCGCCCTGTAGATCCAGTTGCCGAGGCATCAGACGGGGGGCAAATTCAACAATGCTTGTGGGAAGCCCGTCATCCAAAACGGCTTTGGCAGCTTCAAGGCCAAGTAATCCGCCGCCAATTACAGCGGCATTTTTAGCATTGGGGATGTATGCCTTTATTTTGTCAATATCATCAAATGTACGGTACACAAAAACTCCCTTCTTTTCCACTCCCTCAATTGGTGGAACAAAAGCTGAAGAGCCGGTAGAGAGTATCAATATATCGTACGAATAGCTTAAATTTTTCTCAGAGCTTATCGTTTTTGAATTTCGGTCTATCGAAGTAATTCGCTCATGTGTGCGCAGTTCAATGCCGTGTTCTGCATACCAACCTGCAGGAGCCAGCAGAAGTTCCTCAGGAACAGTTCCCGTGTAGTAGGAGGTAAGGTGCACACGGTCGTAGGCAGGGTGCGGTTCTTCACCAAAAACAAGCAGTTCATACTCGTGAACCAATGAAGACGCCACAAATTTCTCGCAGAACTTGTAGCCGGTCATCCCGTTTCCAATTAAAACAATTCTTTTTTTCATGATGCACTTTATTTATTTGTTCTTTTTGTATTCTATTAACTTTTATGCTTTACCGCTGTTATCAATCTAAAACTGATGCGTATGTATAGTTCTGTTTATTCTTCGGCCATTGAGGCATTGAAATCTGCCCACAAAAAAGATCCAAACCTTGAGTTGGATGGAACCCCGGCTGAGTTGTTGTATTGCCAGCGCCTTTCTGATTGTTTGGGAGAGGTTTATCCCGATGCTTCGGAAGCCCTTTCGGTAGCAGCCTGGTGCCAACATTTGTATCGTTGGGAGATTGCCCGCAGCACTTATCCCGAAGGACGGGTTGGTTATTACCAATGGCGTAATTTTTTGGGTAAATACCAGGCAGATAAAGCTGCTGAGATATTGAAAGAAGCCGGATACTCCGCTGATTTTATAACAGAAATGACCAATATTCTGAAAAAGGAAAACATCCATCGACTTGCTGATGCCCAGAAATTGGAAGACATTGTTTGTTTGGTTTTTCTGGAACATTACATGGCTGCTTTTATGCCCGGAAAAACCGATGAACATCTGCTTAAGATAGTTCAGAAAACGTGGAGTAAAATGTCTGCACATGGTCATGATATTGCTTTAAATTTAAACTTGCCGGAACCGGTGAAACGAATTGTTCAACTGGCACTGGCCTCATAATTATCAACCTGAAAACTGCTTTTCAGTCTGCTCTTCAGCTTGATCCATTTTGTTATTCTATACACTTGTTGTTTCTGCAATTTCTACTATTTTAAAAGTTGATTTTGGAGACTCGCATACCTGGCAGCAGTAGCTTTCCGGTAATTTGTCGAAAGCTGTACCGGCAGCAATTCCAGCCAGAATATCACCAAACCGTTCGTCGTAAACCGTTTGGCAAAATGGACAGTGGTAAACAATACTACTGCTACTTTTTTCCTGTTTCCGCTCTCTGTTAATATTCATCGATTTTTTTACAAACTGCCGGGCATTATATCGTTTGCTAAGCTCGTTAAGTGCTTTTGGTAAATCCTGTTTGCTTAAGGCCCTTTCATACTGCATATAAAAGTTGCTGTTTGGGTTAAAATCGTATGCATGATCAATGCTGTAGCTGGCGGTAAAATCGAAGCGGCCCAGAAAAGGCAGGCGCCCGTTTTTACGGATCACCACCGATGTGAAATTCCCGTTGTTTTTATTCTGAATGGCAAATGAAAGTCCATAGGTACGAATGTCAAATTTATCGAACTCCGCCACCAGGTATCGTTTTAATTTTAAAGCCTCTTTATCCAGCAATGGCAAATGCCAGTTCAATTCAAAGGAGGAGTGGCGCATGTTAATTCCGTAACGACCGATCAAATCGTCCCAGTAAATTTTGTCTTTGGTTTCAATATCCTTGATCAGAAATGTTTTCCAGGGCGTAAAACTTATTTTCGCGATGTTGGTTTTCATGCATAATTCGCAAACCTCTTTCAAAAACTGAATGGGGTACTGATTGTTACGCCAGTAAATTCCTGCCCAGTATTTATTTTTGTTCTCCATCTTTTCCAGGCCTTCGTAATACGGCGAAGAGCCTTTTGGCAGAATGAGTTTCGGATTTTTGTCGAGTGTATTTTTTTGCAGATCGGAAGAGGCTACGGATTGATGCAAGGCTTCGATCGTACGAATTCCCTCCCCAAGGATCAGCTTCTCAAGTGTTTTGGCAAAAAAGGCAATGTCTTCGGTGAAAATAAGACCCGGCCACGCTTCGGGTTGATGCATCTCTTCGATGTTGAGGTACAGGTGCCAGAAATTTGGGATCTCGGAGGCAATAAAGTTTAGCTCTCCGTAGAACAAGGGAACCATGTTTTGCAGGGGATCAACGATGTTTACACGCAACTGGTGGTTAAAGGTGAACTGATCTGCAATTTTTGTAAATATGCCCGAGTAAATCCAGTTGGTTGATGGTAAAATATCAACGCATACGAATGATGACACCACATTTTGTATTCCTGAGTTTCGGCTTTGAATTGGAATAGCTGAGCTTTCAATTTTTGGCAATGAATTCTTTGGCAGGTAAAAAAGCATGTCTTGTCGCGATCCAAGCATTACATGTTTATTGCCTTCATTTTCAGCCAGCTTCAACACTTCCGCAAACATGGATGTAGATATTATACCACCTTTACTGAGCACCCGGTAGAGATATTTTTTGTTAGCTTTCTTCATTGTAGTTGCCGCTTACAGGTTCCAACTCTTCTTTTAATAATTTCTGAATTTCAGGTCGGCAGCTGCCGCAGCCAAGTCCGGCACCGGTGATTTCGCAAACAGCATCTTCGTGGGTAGCCCCGTTTTTAATCGCTTTTTGTATGTTGCCTGATCCAACATTATTACATGAACACAGGAGCTTGCCAATCACCGGTTCTGTTGGTTTCCCGGTCCGAAGGAGGGTATTTCGAAGTCCTGCCAGTTCTTTTTGCTCAACAATTAATTTTTTGAATTCGGCAAATTCAGCCTTGTCTCCCATTAAAATCGCACCCATTAATACATCGTTTTTAACAATGCATTTTTTGTAATAGCGGGCAGCTTTATCACTAAAAATTATCTCATCGAAACCTTCCGCTCCGTTGGGAATAGAAGTTAAACCAATGGAACAGAGGTCGATTCCCGGAAATTTCAGGATGTTCATTGGAACAGTTCCATAGTATTCGCTAATTGGATTACCAAGCAGATGTTTGGCCAGTATGTCAGCCTGTTCTTCAGCCGCTGCAGTTATACCAAACAGATTACCGTTAAGCTCTGCAATTTCACCAATAGCGTAAATATCCGGGTTACTGCTTTTCAGGTGCTCGTTAACAATTATTCCCCTTCGAACATTAACCACTCCTTTGGCAAAGCTGATGTTGGGTTTTGTACCGACTGCAAATACAATTGAATCAAAAACCAGTCGTTTGCCACTTTTAAAACTCACCCGATGTTTATCTTCCCAGTCACTGCTTATCTGACTTAGTTCATCATTAAATAGAATTTCAACACCTTTTTCCTTCAGAATATCTTTTAGCAGTGTGGCTGATTCGTTATCGAGCTGACGTTCCATTAAACGTGAATTGCGGTTTACCAGCGTAGCCTGAACATTCATTTCCAATAATGAAGCTACCATCTCAAGGCCTAACAATCCACCACCAACAACCAGAACACGCTGGTTGGGTTTTGTTTTTTTTCTGAATTGGTCGGCATCTTCCCGCATACGAATGGTATAAGTTGCGGGTAGCGCAGCCCAGTCAGGGTTCATCACATTGGGACTCGAACCGGTGGCCAGAATTAGCTTGCCATAAGGGTAGCTCCTTCCGTCGGTGCAATCAATGGTTTTATTTTCGGAGTCAATAGAGCTAAGACTTACACCGGTCTTAACCTGTATATTTAGTTTTTTGATTTCTGCTTCGCTTGTTTTTTGGAGGGCTTCCCATTCTATACTTCCAGCAATGTAGTCGGGCAATAAAACGCGGTTGTAGAACGGATGATCTTCTCTGGAAATGACCAATATTTTGTCTGTTCTGTTTTTCTCCCGATAACTTCTAACAAATTGCAGGGCTGCAGCACCTGCTCCAACCACAACCAGATGTTCTGTTGGTTTGCAATTTTTTTTAATGCGTACCGCGCTAAACTTAAAGTCAGGTTCTTTTGATTTTGGGTCCACCAAATCATGGGTTAAGTTATTGGTTCGGGCGTTGTTTCCTGAGAGTACTTTCCCCCAGTGCATGGGCAGGAACACAACTCCCTGGCGAATCGAATCAGTAACCAGTGCAGGCGCTTTTACTTCTCCGTTCCGATTGCTGATTGTTAAAATATCGTCATTCTCAATGTTCAGATTTTTGGCATCAACCGGATGGATTTCCACAAACGGTTTGTCGATATGCTGTTGTAAGCGTTTTACTTTTCCGGTTCGTGTCATGGTGTGCCACTGATCGCGGATCCGCCCTGTTGTTAAAATAAACGGATATTCTGTATTCGGTTGTTCAGAAAGGTTTGTTCCCTCAACGGCATATACATTTGCTTTTTTAGAAGGGGTGTAAAAGATCCCATCTTCAAAAAGGCGTAAGGTACTTTTGCCATTCCTGAAAGGCCACTGAACAGAGCCATTCTTGCGCAAATGCTCGTAAGTAAGTTCTTCAATCGAGAGATTTGTTCCGCGGGTCAGTAATTTATATTCGTCGAATACTTCACAGGCATTCTTAAAGTTGAACCCGGAATAGCCCATTTTTCTTGCAACACGGCAAATAATTTCATAATCGGGGAGTGCTTCTCCGGGAGCTTTTACCACCTGGTTAAGATGTGTAATCCTGCGTTCGGAGTTTGTCATGGTTCCTTCTTTTTCCAACCATCCGGCGGCGGGAAAAACCACATCGGCAAATTGGAGGGTATCCGATTTTTTCGAAATATCCTGGACGACCACAAACCTGGCTTTTTTTAGTGCTTTCTCCACTTTGTGTAAATTGGGCAAACTCACCATCGGATTTGTACAGATAATCCAAACGGCTTTTAACCTTCCGTCTTCCAGGGCATCAATCATTTCAGTAGCACTGTAACCCGGTTTGGCAGGTATATCTTTCACTTTCCAAAAATCGGCTACTTCAGCCCGGTGAGTTTCGTTGTCTAAATTCCGGTGGGCAGGAAGCAGGTTACACATTCCACCAACCTCGCGTCCACCCATGGCATTGGGTTGACCGGTAAGGCTGAATGG
Organism: uncultured Draconibacterium sp.; assembly: GCF_963674925.1. Taxonomy (NCBI): domain Bacteria; kingdom Pseudomonadati; phylum Bacteroidota; class Bacteroidia; order Marinilabiliales; family Prolixibacteraceae; genus Draconibacterium; species uncultured Draconibacterium sp. The sequence continues at coordinate 982,270 of NZ_OY771647.1, read as the reverse complement.
TCCGCAGCCGGGTTTGCCAATTTTTCCGGTAATGAGCGAAAGGTTTATTAGAGACAGGTTCTTATTTACACCGATAACGCTTTGATTCAGCCCCATGGCCCACATGGATATAAATCCTTTTGACTCTCCGATATATTTTGCGGCCAAACGAATATCAGCAACGGGAACACCACAGATTTCAGCAGCTTCGTTTATGCTTTGTTTTACGACTTGCTTTTGCAATTCTTCGATACCATTGGTATGTTGGCGGATGAAATTCCAATCGGCATAACCATCTTCGAGTAGGCAGCGGGCAATGGCATTATTCAGAAATACATCGGTGCCCGGCTTTAGTTGTAAATGCAGATCGGCCAATTCGCAGCTTTGGGTGCGGCGCGGATCTGCTACAATAATTTTAACTTCAGGATTTGCCATTTTACGGGCTTCTATCCTTCGAAACAAAATGGGATGGCACCAGGCCGGATTTGCGCCGGTAATAAAAAAGCAATCGGTCAGATCAATGTCTTCGTAAGAGGCGGGAACAGCATCTTCTCCCAATTGCATTTTGTAGCCTACCACTGCTGAGCTCATGCATAAGCGTGAATTGGTATCGATGTTATTGGTTCCCCAAAAACCTTTTGCAAGTTTTGACGCCACATAATATTCTTCAGTAAGACACTGTCCGGATACATAGAATGCCACAGAATCGGGGCCAAATTTTTCAATTAAACTTTTGAAAACCCTTGAAACACGACCTATAGCCTCCGACCATTCAACCGTTTTTAAAGGATACCCTTTGGCCAGTCGTATTTGGGGGTTGGTTAAGCGGTCCGTTTGATTGTTTACCACATAATGCAGATTTAATCCTTTGGAGCACAACTTCCCCTTGTTAACAGGATGTTCCTGGTCTCCTTTGACGGAAACCTTCCCGTCAGCGGATTTTGTGACAATGATGCCACAACCCACCCCGCAATAAGAGCATGTTGATTTAAATTCTTCGGCTTTCATTGATTTAGATCTTTATTACACTATTCTCGGCATAGCTGTACATAAATACCGGTTTGGGCTGAACACTTCGGGATTGATAAACCTCGCCAAGTTCTTGTCTTGCTTCCGCTTCGGCTTCCTCGCTAAACCGAACAAGGAACGCAAAAAGCGAAATTACACTAACGATTATTCCAATGATAAACAGGGCCTGAGGGTAGGAGACGTCTTCCATTTTAAAAAGAAATCCTGCGGCCACAGCACCGGCATTTCCGCCAGCACCCACAATGCCCGATACCGTTCCTATTGCTTTTTTATTGATAAAGGGGACGACTGAAAAGGTTGCCCCTTCCGACATTTGTACAAATAAACTAAACACAATCATCGTTGCAATGGCAACCGGCAATACGGTCATTCTGCTAAACACGATCAATGCAATCCCTTCCAGGAACAAAGCTGTAAACAGAAAATAGACACGTCCTTTCAGGCCCCATCTAATTCCGGATTTATCGCCAAGTAATCCGCCAACCGAACGGGCAAATAAATTCATCAAGCCAAATAATCCGGCTATTAAACCAGCAGTTTTAACATCCAGGTTAAAATAGTCCTTGTAGTAAAGAGATGCTATATTATTGATAGTAAGCTCGATACCAAAACAGGCCCCGTAAATAACAAACAAGCCCCAAACGCGGAAGTCTTTAATGGCTTCCAGAAACTGGCCCTTTTCTGCTTTCTTCTTTATTGCAAAATCAGGATCTGCCTTTTTAAGGTCACTCAAATTACCTTCGGGAGTGTCTTTGGTAAACTTGTAATAAACCAGTCCCATAATTATCATCAAAATTCCGGGAACGATCATGGCATATCGCCAGGAGTTGGCGTTTGAATAACCTAGTGCAACAAAAGCTGAAAAGATAAGCGGCATAACCATTTGGGTTACTCCACCTCCCAGGTTTCCCCAGCCGGCTGTAGTTGCATTGGCTGTACCTACAACGTTTGGGGCAAACATTAGCGATGTGTGGAATTGTGTGATCACAAACGATGCTCCGATCACTCCAATTATCAGGCGGAAAATCAAAAAAGAGGTATAATCGTTGCTAAGCCCGATTAGCATAACGGGGAGTGATCCAACAATTAATAACCAGGTATAAGTAATACGAGGGCCTATTTTATCTGAAATCCACCCGATTAACAGTCGGGCAAAAATGGTAATCATTACCGACGAGATAATTATGTTCCCTATTTGTGATTTAGTTAGTAGTAATTCTTCGCGAATTACTGCCATCAGAGGGGCTACACCAAACCATCCGAAAAAACAGAGAAAAAACGAAAACCAGGTAATATGGAAGGTTTTCATTTGAATTGATTTAAGGCTAAATAGGTTAATTTTGGTAGCTTTTGAAGATCTTGAATTTTCCATATTTCTCTACATTTTTCTAATTAGCGACTAAAGGGTCTTTATTTCATCAAAGAAACAAAATGAAACTATTCAATAAGAGGAATCGGAGGTTATGCAGCTTTGAAAGGCGCATATAATACATAAATAAACATGTAATAAGAGCATTTAAAAATATGGGCAACGCCCATAAAAAAAGTAATAAGATCTGTTGTGTAAAGGTTGATTATGTTTCTAAAGGATTGAAAAATAGTGTCTTGTATGTTTGGAGGTAGTTGGTGTTGCTTGGCCCTTGTTTTTATAAAAGTGCCTGTAAAAAACAAAAAGATTTGGATATTAAATAAATGTTATCAAAAAGATTCACAAAGCAATGAAAAAATGTCAAAAAGAAATATGACAGATTATTGGTACATAGATTGGTAAATCTTGCCCTATTTGCTTACAATTTGTTCAAGTTGAATAATGGTAAGGGCACAGAAGACTGTTCATCGTGGATTTTTTTGCTTAATTTTTTACGATTTCAATGGCTCTGGCATTAAAATGAAGTTATTTATGTTTATAGGATTAATTTCAATAATTATAAATCCACGTTTTTGAGGATTGGCATATACATTTCGATGTATTTTTATGGATTATTATGTAAGCAAGGTATATGAAAAATCTTTTCTTAGTCATTTCAATTCTATTCACCTTTAATTCTCTGGCTCAGAATTCGGTCACCTTTACGGTTAAAGATGAGAATGATGAAATTTTAACCGGGGCAAATATTGTTATTGAAGGAACAACAACCGGAACGGTTTCAAACGAAAACGGAATGGCAGTATTTAATGATATTGCTGATGGTAAAATCGTATTTGTAATCTCCTTTATTGGTTATGAAAAGAGCAAAGTAGTGCTTGTTTTTCCGCAGGATAATAAGAAATCCATCACCGTTGAACTGGAAGAAGGAGAGGAGCTGGAAGAAGTGATTGTGGCTGCCACCCGATCGTCGAGAACAATCGAAGATATTCCTACCCGTGTTGAGGCCATAACAGGCGAAGAACTAGGCGAACAAGCTGCCATGAACTCCAGCAATATTGGAATGCTTTTAAAGGAAACTACCGGTGTACAAATGCAGCAAACCTCGCTGAGTTCGGGAAATATGAGTATCCGGATTCAGGGTCTGGATGGCAGATATACGCAGATATTAAAAGACGGATTTCCGTTATATGGCGGGTTTGCAGGCGGCCTGTCAATTATGCAGATTCCTCCTCTTGATTTGAAACAGGTAGAGTTGATTAAAGGAAGTAATTCAACGCTTTACGGAGGTGGTGCAATTGCCGGATTGGTGAATCTTGTTTCGATTACTCCCGAAGAAAAACCCGAGCTAAGTCTCATGTTTAATCAAACCAGTGCTTTGGGATCGACAGCTAATTTTTTCTATGCGCAAAAATTCAGAAAAACAGGAATTACAATTTATGGATCGGCAGATAAGCAGGTTCCCTACGATCCGGATGATGATGGATTTTCAAACCTGCCAAAATCGACCACCTATAACCTGAATCCAAAGTTTTATTACTATCCCAATTCAAATACGGAGATACTGTTTGGAATCAGTTCGGCTTTTGATACCCGAACCGGTGGCGATATGGTAGTACTTAAACACAATGCAACTCAGGAGCATGTCTTTTCTGAAAAAAATACCTCAGAGCGGTATTCTACACAGTTTAAAATTCAGAATACAAACGATGTGCGAAGTATAGCTGTAAAAAACAGTGTGAGTTATTTTAACAGGGAATTGAACATCCCGGATTATCAGTTTGCCGGGAAACAGTTATCCGGCTTTTCAGAAATAAATTACAGCCTTTACAAAAAAGCAATCTCCGACTGGCAATTGGGTGCTAACCATTATTTCGAGCAGTTTAAAGAAACTGACGTAGATGCAAACGTAAAAAGAGATTATACCCATAATACGCTTGGGCTTTTTGCACAGAACACAACCGATTTTGGCCCGAAGTTTACGTTTGAAGGCGGATTGAGAACGGATTACAATTTTGATTACGGTATGTTTGTCCTTCCGAGAATTGCCTTGCTGTTTAAAGCCACAGAAAAGTTTTCTTCACGAATCGGCGGTGCAATGGGATACAAACTGCCATCAATTTTTACCGAAGATGCCGAAAAATTATATTTCCGTAATATTCAAGCTATTTCAAGCGGTGAAATGAATCCTGAAAGGTCGATAGGAGGGAACTTTGATTTGAATTATAAAACGGTGTTTTTTGATGCGGTAACTTTTTCGATTAATCAACTTTTCTACATCACACAACTAAAAGACGCACTTGTTTTAAGGGAAAACCAGGTGGACAACACCTACTTTTTTGAAAATGCTGACGGCAATATTTTAAGCTCAGGATTTGAAACCAACGGTAAACTCTCGTATGCCGATTTCAAGTTGTATTTTAATTATGCTTTTATAAATACCAAACTTCAATACGATAACATTAACAACCAAAAGCCGCTAACACCAAAACACAATGTAGGTATGGCTTTGATGTACGAAACCGAAGGAAAATGGTCGGTAGGATACGAGTTGTATTATACCGGTACTCAGTTTGATGAGGAGTACAATACAAAACCTGATTACTGGATGATGGGATTTATGGTAATGCGGCATTTTAAGCGACTGTCGGCATTTATCAATTTTGAGAATTTTACCGATGTAATTCAGACCAATTACGAGCCGCTGGTTTTGCCACCCTATAATTCGCCAACTTTCCCTGATATCTGGGCTCCATCTGATGGTTTTGTATTTAATGGAGGGATTAGAATTAATCTACTGTAGAATTAAAGCAAAAAAGCGTCATACTTTAATTAAATAATCGTTCTTTTCAATTCCTCAATACATTTGGGGCACAGGCAGCCATCGAAACAAGCCATTATGTAATCGCGCACTTTATCGGGCATATCTGCTTGTGCACACCAGCAGTGATAATTGCCGGTGCAGGTATGCAAGTTGCCACATTTTGCGCAGGCATGTGGTTCGTATTTCGGATTGTGTTCCATCATCGTCCGGATTTTAGGAATACAAAAATGAATATTTCTTACAAGATTGCAATTTGAGTTTTAAAAATTGATGAAAAAATGTTGCTCAAAGGCTATGTTTTTGACATTTGATACCCAATAAAACAAAAGACAAAACCAGGGTGATATTCATATTTCTACAAAGACACCATGTTCTGCTATGGTTGCCGCAGGGAGTTTATCCTTTTCAAACCTTCTATAAATCAGGGAGGTTCGTGAATTTTAAATAGCGATAAATTTTAAACTACTTCTCCTTTTCAAAAAAGTGGTGAAAAAATACACTTTGAAAAGCGATAGCGTTTTTCCAGTAATCCCAGGTATGTCCTCCAGGTCGTGTAATAAAGTCGTGAGGAATATTTCGTTCCAGGAGTTTCTCATGTAAGTTACAATTTACGCCGTAAAAGAAGTCGCTCACACCGCAATCAATTGATATTTGAAGCGACCCGGGTGTTAGCTTATAAACGAGATTAATAACGCTGTTTTCTTCCCAGTTTTCTTTGTTTTCCGCATATGTGCCCAGTCTTTTTGCAAGATCCCAGTTGTTGGGGAAGGGGCGAATATCAACTCCGCCGCTCAAACTTCCTGCCGCGCCATAAATATCCTGGTTTCTGAATGCAAGATACAAAGCCCCGTGTCCGCCCATACTTAATCCTGTAATACCTCTTCCTTCGCGCGATGCAATGGTGCTAAACGAATTATCCACCCACTCAACCAATTCATGCGCTACATAGGTTTCGTATTGTATGTTTTTGTCAATCGGGCTATCTAAATACCAGCTTGAAAAAGCACCGTCAGGACAAACGATAATAAACTGATACAGATCCGCATAGTTTTTAATTTCGGGCACACTTGTTATCCAATCGTTTTGATTGCCACTATAGCCGTGGAGCAGATAAAGAACCGGATATGAATTGTTTTCAGAATAACCTTCCGGCGTAATTACCACAGCTTCAATGTCTTTATCCATCGATTGGCTATGAGTTGTTAAGTGTTGAACTTTGGCCGCTTCAGTCTGTCGCACTAAGCCGGTAAGCACAATCAGGAAGATGATTGCTTTAAGAAAGAGTGTTCTTTTCATTTGTTCAAGTTTTTTAGATGGCCTCTAAATTAGCTACAAATAATTTGTGTTAGTCATTTATGGCGATCTTATGCTTTTACTTGTTGGTTTTTTAAAGATAAATTATCACATCATAATTATAAAATGACAGGGCAGAGAGAAGTGGAAGGGCGCTAATTGAAGTTCAATGTTAGATTGAAAACTAAATGGCTACCCCTTAATTCCGGAGCAGCCATTTAGCTTTGAATTAATTTTTCAGGTATTCAATCCAGTCGAAATCGGCGTTCGCTTCTGATGCTTTGCCATTTCCGGTGGCGTACAGGCCAACATAAATACCGGTAAAGAAACCAACTGTTTCGGTGGCCAGAAATTTAGCATCGGCGGTTTCAACCGGGGTAAATTCATCGTTTCCCTGTGCAAACGAAAATGTAAAAGTGGTTTTATCGCCACTAACCCGCAGTTTTACCGGACCTGGTTTTAGCGGGTATTCTTTTGATGTGTAAATGGTTTGACCAAATTGTAATTTTACGGTCAGAATTCGGTCGTTTCCTTTTTTGCTAACCAAAATATCAAAGTGCGAACCGTTGTTTAGCAAAACCAATCCGGCTTCTTCATTTTCGTTTTCCGGATCGAATTCAAGTAGGGTAGTTGCCGTGAAATAATGGTGTTTTAGTCGGCGGCCTACAAAAGTTGATGGTTTGTTGGTGCTGATGGTTTCAGCAGCTCCCTTTAAGCGCAGAAAGCCTTTACGATCAGTCAACGAGAAGTTTTCCTTAACCGGCGGCTGAATATAGTTCCAGTCTAAACCAAGTTCGCTGTTGTCAAATTCAACTTTAGATGGCGGCTCGTTAAACGGTTTTAATGGCAGGGTAGGGCAGGTCATATCAACGTCAACCGTTCCGTTTCCGTTTACCACAGGCCAACCGTTTTTGGGCCAGGTAACCGGTGCCAGACAGGTTTCGCGACCTAAAATGTGGTGTGTTTTATCAGAGATATTACGATAACCATGAAAAACAATCCACCACGAATTGTCGTGCGCCTGGATAATATCGGCATGGCCAATTCCCTGAATCGGTTTACTCTGACCGGCGGTGTTACATTGTGTTAATATCGGGTTGGCAGGATTATCGGTGTAGGGCCCCCAAATGTTGTTACTGCGGGCAATGGTTTCGGAATGCGCTTCCTCAGTTCCGCCTTCTGCCGCCATCAGGTAGTACCATCCGTCTTTTTTATAAATATGTGGTCCTTCGGCGTATCGGCCACCCGTGCCGTTCCAAACTTTTTTACCTTCCGATAATTTGCCGGTTTTTAAGTCAACTTCATACAAAATAAATGGCGAACTGATGATATAGGCTTTTCCATCTTCATCCCAAAACAGGTCGGGATCGATTCCCGGAACATCTACCCAAATTGGATCGGACCACGGACCTGCCGGGTTGCTTGCGCTTACAAAAAAGTTTCCTCCGCCGCCAACGTTGGTCGTGATCATATAAAATATTCCGTCGTGGTAACGTATTGTGGCGGCAAATATGTTCAGTCCGTTTGGAATCTGTTCTTTCCGGTGAATACAATGACCGATTTGTTCCCAGTTTACAAGATCCTTACTATGAAAAACCGGAACTCCGGGAAAGTATTCAAAAGTACTGGTGATGAGGTAGTAGTCGTCGCCAACACGGCAAACGCTCGGATCGGAATAAAAACCCGGAATAATGGGATTATTGTAGGTTACTGTTGCATTGGGTTCGGGCGCTTTTGCAAACGGATTTGGTGCATTTTGTGCAAACAGGTTATTACTAAAGCAAAGTGCGATTAGCAGAACTAAAACCTTTAATCCTGCAAGCGGGTGCGATTCATAGCTATTCATAGTCGTAATTAATTTTAGTTGGTTGTAATATCTTGTTAGAACAAGTTATAAAAATTAAGTTTGATGTGCGAAACTAGTACTTATTGTATAAAATACAAAATAGCAAGCGATTCTTGTTTCAACGGGTTTCTGTTTTAATTAGCTTATAAATGTGCACAGAAGCAGTACATAACAATTAAGTGCAAGTTTTTAAGCCATTTGTGTAAATATTATTTTGTTAATCATTCTGAAAAGGCAGAAGGATGTTTTAATTTTGGAAAGCCGCGTTCAGCTTTCTTTTTCAATACCATAGTTGAGCCTAAAAAACTAAAACTTTAACAAAAATGGAAAATTCCGGAAAGATCAACAGTCGCAGAAATTTTATCAAAAAAACGTGTTTATCCGGTTCCTGTTTTTGTGGATTTCTGGCTATTGCAAATGACGGGCGTGCAGAAGAACAAACCGATTCAGGGAAATTACTTATGCAGGAGTGGATTTCAACCCTCTTAAAAAGTATCGACGATAACACCGGGGCTTCGCAACAAATTCTGAAAAATTGTGCCCAGGTACATTTTCGGCATCTGGAAATGGAAAAAGTGCTGAAACCTTACAAAGGCGATATTGAAAAATTCAATTCATTTCTTGAAAAGGAGTGGGGATGGAAAGTTGAATACGATAAAGATGCCGGTGTAATATTAGCCAATGAAAATAAGGACTATTGTGTTTGTCCGATGGTAAATCGGGAAAAGGGAGTGGACTCATCGATATTGTGTTACTGCTCTGAAGGTTTTGCCGAACTCATGTTTTCATTTGTTGCAGATAAAAAGGTAAAAGCAGAAGTAGTTTCATCAATCCATCGCAGGAATAATACCCATAATTATAAGAATAATACCTGTATTTATAAAGTGCTTCTGTAATTTTCCCCGAGATTTACCGGTAACAACTATGTGCAGGGTTTTTAACGAATTGTACACATAATACTTACAAATGACATCTCGAAAAATATGAGTTTGTTTTACTTTTGATATGATGTGCAAAGCGTTTGTTGTGTCAATAAATTCAATAAAAATATGAAGAGCTTAAAACTACTTTTTGTCGCAATTCTTTTTGCACTTTTTGCCTGTAACAATCAGAAACAACCCGAACCGTTTACCAAAGGCGAGTTTAAAACCTGGGCCGAAACACCACCAATGGGTTGGAATAGTTGGGACTGCTACGGGCCAACAGTTGAAGAGCACGAGGTGAAAGCCAATGCCGACTACATGGCTGAGAACCTAAAGGATTATGGTTGGGAATACATTGTGGTTGATATTCGTTGGTTTGTTGAGAACGACAAAGCCGGTGGTTACAATCAAACCGATCCGCGTTATGTAATTGATGAGTACGGACGTTACCAACCTGCCGTAAACCGTTTCCCTTCGGCTGGCGATGGCAAGGGTTTTAAAGAGCTGGCCGAATATGTACACGGCAAAGGATTAAAATTTGGTATCCACATTATGCGAGGTATTCCGAAAGTGGCGGTTGAAAATAAATTGCCGATTTTAGGAACCGACGGAATTACTGCCGATCAGGTATATTCCACCGAATTGCAATGCCCATGGTTAAGAGATAACTACACTATTGTTGCCGATAAGCCCGGTGCGCAGGAGTATTACAACTCGATTATGAATATGTATGCAGGCTGGGGAGTTGATTTTATTAAGATCGACGACTTGTCGCGCCCATACCACCAGGGAGAAATAGAGCTAATCAGGAATGCCATCGATAATTGTGGGCGCCCGATTGTTTTAAGTACATCGCCCGGAGCAACACCAATTTCGGCTGCCGACCATGTAAAAGAACATGCCAATATGTGGCGAATGGTCGACGATGTTTGGGACACTTGGCATCATTTCGATCACCTGATTAAAGTGTGCGAACAATGGTACCCGCACATTGCTCCCGGTACCTGGCCCGATTGTGATATGATTCCGCTGGGACGTATTTCAATTCGTGGCGAGCGTGGCGAAGAGCGCATGACACGACTTACTCCGGATGAGCAGTATTCGTTGATGACTTTGTTTACTATTTTTAAATCGCCACTGATGTTTGGCGGCGATCTGCCTAGTAACGATGAATTCACCCTGTCGTTGTTAACCAACGAAGATGTGCTGAAAATGCACCGCGAAAGCACCGGTGTAAAACAACTTTTCCAGGATGAAAATAAAGTGGGCATCACTTCTAAAAATCCAAATACAGGCGAGACTTATCTGGCCTTATTCAATATTTCAGATGAGGAAGAACCGTTAAATGTAGGTGTTGAACTTTCTGAATTGGGTATCGATGGCGAATGTTCAGCAATTAATATGTGGTCGGGAGAAAATCTTGGAAATTTCTCCGGCTCCATTGATCAAAGTCTTTCGGCGCACGAAAGTATCTTGTTAAAATTAAAACAGTAATTTATTATTAAAATGAAGTATATAACGTTATTCATAATCGTATTTTTTGTACTCAATTCATGTGTTAAAGAAGTAGATAATTCGCCGGTTGAGTATTTTAATCTCAGCGATGTAAAATTGCTCGACAGCGAATTTAAAAATGCACAGAAACAAGATATCGCCTACTTGATGGCACTTGATCCCGATCGTTTGCTGGCTCCTTTTCTGCGCGAAGCCGGCCTAGAGCCAAAAGCCGAGAGTTATCCCAATTGGGAAAATACCGGGCTCGACGGGCACATTGGTGGTCATTACCTTACAGCGCTTTCGTTGATGTACGCGTCAACCGGAAATAATGAAATGAAGGAACGACTCGACTACATGATTTCGGAATTAAAACGCTGCCAGGATGCTATTGGAACTGGATATATTGGTGGAGTGCCCGGAGGAGTGAGCATGTGGGAAGAAGTAAAAAATGGTGAAATTCGTGCCGGAGGTTTTAATCTGAATGGCAAATGGGTGCCACTTTATAACATTCATAAAACGTATGCCGGTTTGCGCGATGCCTGGATTGATGCAGGAAACGAAACGGCTAAACAAATGCTGATCGACATGACTGACTGGATGCTGGATTTGACGTCCGGGTTAAGCGATGAACAAATTCAAAGCATGCTGGTAAGCGAGCACGGCGGTTTAAATGAAACATTTGCCGATGTAGCCGATATTACCGGCGACGAAAAATACCTTGAATTGGCTAAAAAATTCTCCCATCGCGAAATTCTCAATCCTTTAATCGAACATCACGATGAACTAAATGGAAAACATGCTAACACACAAATTCCAAAAGTGATCGGTTATCAGCGTATTGCAGAGTTGGATGGCGATTCTACCTGGTCGGATGCAGCCCTGTTTTTCTGGAATACAGTGGTAAACGGCCGCAGTGTGGCTATTGGCGGAAACAGTGTTCGCGAGCATTTTCATCCAAAAGATGATTTTTCGGAAATGATTTCATCGGTTGAAGGACCGGAAACCTGCAACTCATACAATATGCTGAAACTGACCAAAATGCTGTATCCCACTTTTGGCAATAACAGCAATTTTATCGACTATTACGAGAAGACACTTTACAATCATATTTTAGCATCACTAAATCCTGACAATGGCGGTCTGGTTTACTTTACACCTATGCGACCCAACCACTACCGGGTATATTCGCAACCTCAAACCAGCTTTTGGTGTTGTGTGGGTTCCGGTATTGAAAATCCGGGGAAATATGGTGAAATGATTTATGCACACAGCGATAAGTCGCTCTATGTAAACCTGTTTATTCCATCGGTTTTAAACTGGAAAGAAAAAGAAACTGAAGTGGTTTTGGAAACTCAGTTTCCTGATGAGGACAAGGTATATCTCACTATCAATCCAAAAGAAACAACGGAATTTGAATTGCACCTGCGTTACCCGTCGTGGGTTGAAGACGGAGCAATGAAAGTACTGGTGAACGGAAAGGCAGCTAAATACCAGCTGTCGGAAAATGGTTATGCTGTTGTTAACCGCGAATGGGAAAAGGGCGATAAAGTAGAGCTGGTTTTACCCATGAAAATTACCGTAGAACAATTGGAAGACAACAGTAATAATTATGCTTTCAAATACGGACCAATTGTGCTGGCAGCAAAAACAGGCACTGAAGATTTGCAAGGATTATATGCCGATGCAAGTAGAATGGGACACGTTGCACATGGTAAAATGATTCCGCTGAAAGACCGCCCCGTAATTGTTGCACCGGCTGATAATTTACCATCGATGCTGGAGAAAGAAGACAGTGATAAACTGGCTTTCAAACTAAGCGGTTTATATCCTGAAAAATATGAAAATGGACTGGAATTGTTGCCGTTTTACCGGATACACGAGTCGCGCTACAACATATACTGGTCGCAGGCAACCAACGAAGAACTGAACGATATGATTCGTGAAGTTGAGGAGGCAGAAAAAGCCCAAATTGCGCTGGATGCCATTACTGTTGATAAGGTTGAATCAGGGGAACAGCAGCCCGAATCAGATCACTTCGTAAAATTTGAAGGATCAAGAACCGGATACGACAATGATTATCACTACCGCGAAACACGCCGTTTTTTTAGCTATAACCTGAAAAATCGGGAAAAAACAGGTCGTTTTATACACCTGAAATATTTTGATTCGGCTTATCCGCGTTCGGCAGAAATCCTTGTGAACAATAATTCTGTCGGTACTATAGAACTGAATGGAGGAGATGAAGATGCCATCCTGGAAAAAGTAATTCCGATACCTGATAGCGAAGTAGCCAAGGAAGAACTGATAGTTAAGGTGCAGGCTTCTGGCAATCAATCAAGCATGCGTTTAATTGAAGTTCGCTTACTAAGTAAAAACGATTAAGAAGAAAGAGTTGATTTATATCAAGTTGAAAAGCCCGGTAGCCTTATGGTTATCGGGCTTTTTAATTGTAATTTCAAAAGGGAATGCCAACAATTTTAAAGTGTGGTTGTTTTGGTGTAAAATAAAAAACAGAAGCTATGAATCAGTTATTTCGAACAAAATTAAACAATACCAGTGTTCATTTATCACTGTTGCTGCTGCGTTTGGCGTCGGGTGGTTTTATGCTAACTCACGGATTCCCAAAATTACAGCGCCTTTTAGCTGGCGAAATGCAATTTGGCGATCCACTGGGGTTAGGACCGGAAGTTTCCCTGGTTCTGGCGGTTTTCGCTGAATTTTTCTGCTCTATTCTTATCATGCTTGGTTTAGGAACCCGCCTGGCCGTAATTCCATTAATTGTTACCATGGCTGTTGCTGCGTTTATCGTTCATGGTGCCGATCCATTTGGTCGCAAAGAAATGGCTTTATTCTACCTGGTAAGTTATGTTGTTTTATTACTGTCAGGTAGTGGAAAATTCTCGGTTGATCGTTTGATCGGCAGGAAATAGAAGGCTTTTTTTTCGGATTAAAATACCAAAACTGCAGAAGTATATTTTCCGGGAACGGAACTCATTTTCAGGCTTCCGCCGTGCAATTGCATAATCTGGCGCGAAATACTGAGTCCGATTCCTGAACCATTTTCTTTGGTGGTAAAAAACGGAACAAAAATTTTGTCCATTAATTCATCCGAAATTCCGGGGCCGTTGTCGATAACCGAAATGGTTGGGTGTCCCGCTTCATTGACCGTTGCTTTGATCCTGATTTTTGCAGTTGTATTACTATCGTTGGCCTGATAGGCATTTTTTACCAGGTTAATGAGTACCTGCGAAATCTGCTTTTCATCGGCATGTAATTCGAGTTGTGGAGGCGTAACATTACACGATAACTCAACATGCTCGGCATTCTCAAACGACGATGATAAAATCCGTATATGATCGATCAGGTTTTTCACCTGGAAGACTTTCTTTTCAGGAGCGGGGAGCCGTGTGATCTTTCGGTACGAATCCACAAAATTGATCAGTCCTTTACCTTGTTCGCGAATAACTTCCAGCCCGCGAATGGTCGTCTCAATCGTTTTAGTATTAATATCTTCAGGCGATACCATTGCCCCGTTTTTGTAGAAATATCCGGCCAGACTTTCTGATAACGAGGTTACCGGGGTGATTGAGTTCATGATCTCGTGCATCATTACCCGTATCAGTTTCCGCCACGAATCCAACTCCTTTTCATCCAGCTGGTTTTTAATGTCGTGCACCGAAATAAGCATCAACTCATCTTTGTCAGAAATAAATGAATTCGACTTGATGAGTAACTGAATAATTCCGGTTTTAAGATGAAGTGTAATTAGTCGCTGCTCCGTCGGTTGTATCTCTTTTATGGATTGAAAAAGTTTGGGATCAATTCGTTCCAACTGGTTAATATGCGTAAGCACATCCACTTCAAAAAGTTGTTTGGCAAGTTTATTCGAATGCAGAATAAAACCTTTTTTATTGAAGGTAAACATCCCGGTGGCGGCGTGCTCCAGAAGGGCCTGGAAATATTGTTCCTGCTTTTGGTTATCGAGGTAGATTTGCTGAATCTGGGCGTTTACTTTTTGCAGGCTTTGGTTGAGGTCGTTAATCGTTTTATTGTTGATGTTATTGGGAAAACGCAAGGTCGAGTCTTCGTTTCTAATAGCATCGAAAAAGTAAAATATCCGGCGGTTAATACGGTTCAAAAAATAGATGAGGTTAATGGTAACTCCCAAAATAAACAGGGAAGGAATGATGGCAAAAACATAAGCCTTTTGATCGAAGATAAGCCACCCAAGAAATAGGGCACCGGCCAGTAAAAGCAGGACTCTGACCAGGATTTTAAAATATAGGTTTTTACTAATCATAGCCCGTATTTTTTTATTTTGTTGTACAGTGTTTGGCGTGTAATTCCCAGTTTATCGGCAGCCAGACTCATGTTTCCTGCATTTTTATCGATGGCCGAAACGATCATGCGTTTTTCCATCTCTTCAATGGTCAGGAGTTCATCTTCAAATTTCGATGCAAATACTTGTTTAAAGAAAAAATCTTCCGGTTTTAACACCAGGGAATCGCTTAAAATTACGGCCTTTTCGATGGTGTGTTGCAGTTCGCGAATATTGCCGGGCCAGTTGTATTTCAGTAGCTTTTCCTGGGCAGGTTGATTAATTTTTAATCCGTGTTTTTCGTATTTCGAAGCAAATTTCTTCAGAAAGAAATCGGCCAGAACAATAATGTCGTCGCCTCTTTCGCGAAGCGGAGGAACTTCTATTTGAATGGTATTAATACGGTACAACAAATCTTCGCGAAACAAACCTTCAACTACCATATTTTCCAGTTTTTTATTGGTGGCACAAACCAGCCGTATATCAACCGGAATCGGTTTGTCGGACCCCAGTCGCATAAACTCACGGTTCTGAATGGCAGCTAATAACTTGGCTTGCAAATGAAAGGATAGGTTTCCAATTTCGTCGAGAAACAGTGTTCCCTTGTGGGCCGTTTCAAATTTGCCGGCGCGGTTCTCGCGGGCGTCGGTAAAAGCCCCTTTTACATGGCCAAAAAGTTCGCTTTCAAAAAGTGTTTCGCTTATGGCGCCCATATCAACACTCACCATCACTTCGTTGCGACGTTGCGAAAGGCGGTGTATTTCGCGGGCAATCAGTTCTTTTCCCGTTCCGTTTTCTCCGGTAATCAGAATATTGGCATTGGTTTTTGCCACTTTACGTACCATGTTCATCACCTGCGTAAGTTGTGGCGACGAACCAATAATAAATTTCTGATCGCGGTTCAATTCCTGTTTTAACCCGGCCTCTTTCTGTCTCAGTTTTCCAACTTCAGTTTTCGAAAAATTAAGCTGAACGGCAGCTTTAATCGTAGCCAGCAGTTTGCTGTTGTCCCAGGGTTTTGGAACGAAATCAGTGGCCCCTTGTTTCAGTGCTTTTACAGCCAGCTCCACTTCGCTGTAGGCAGTAATCAGCACCACCGAGATATCTGGATAACTTTTTTTTATCTGTTCAAGCCAGTACAAACCTTCGTTTCCGGTGTTTATTCCGGCCTGAAAATTCATGTCGAGAATTACAACGTTGTAGTTGCCGGTTCGCAGTTCATTGGGAATGAGGTTTGGATTGGTAATCCCTTTCACGGCATCAAATTCCTGCCCCAGCAAAATCTCCAGCGTGCTGATAATGCTTTTGTTGTCGTCAACTATTAAGATGTTTCCTTTTGGCATGGTACTTTTAATTTGCCCTTTCAGGGCGGTGTTCTTGCTTTCGTTTTTTCCCCAATGCGTTGCATTGGGCTGAATTAAGTTGCCACTTTGTGGCGTTGTTCATTTAACGGATTTTAAGGCTGAAAACCCAATTTATTTCGGCCCGGCGGCAGCACCGGAATTTCTGTTTTTGTTTAAGCTTCAATTGATGCATTTAACCTGCCCTTTTAGGGCGCTGTTTTTATTGTTTTATATTCCCAAAGCGTTGCATTAAGCTGCCTCTTGGTGGCGTTTTGTACATTCATTTATTTTCGGGCTGAAAGCCCGGCTTATTTCAGCCCGGGACATCGTCCCGGGTGGTAGTATAGACAGCTAATCCTGCGGGCTGAAAGCACAGCTTAACATCAATCAACCCAAAGATATTTTTCATCATATTCAATTCCATATTCTTTTAAAAACAATAAATATTCTTCTTTAAAATTCATCTTTCTATGATGCTCTTCTTGTTTCTCGATATATGTTTTGGTTTTGTCGTGAACGGAGGGACTAACCGAAAATCCTCCATAGCCTCCTTGCCAGGCAAAATGTTTGTAATAGTCTCCTTTTGATTTAATCCATCGGCTGCTGTGACGTTTGATTTCTTCAACCAATTTTGCCAGTGCTATATTTTTCGACATAACACAAAGAACATGAACATGGTCTTCCACGCCATTTATAATAATTGGAATTGAATCATTGTCCTTTATTATGGCTCCCATGTAAGCATATAATTCCTTGGAATCTTCTTTCTTGATTTTGGTCTCATTATTTTTTGTGTGGAAAATAATGTGTATAAATAATTTCGAAAGAGATTGTGCCATGATAACTTGTTTAAATTGCCCTTTCAGGGCGCTGTTCGAATTATCGTATCATATTTCCCAACGCGTTGCATTGGGCTGAATTAAGTTGCCACTTTGTGGCGTTTTATCATCAAATGGTCTTCGGGCTGAAAGCCCAATTTAATTCAGCACGGAGGCAACGCCTCGTGATGTTAATTTGCAGAACATAAAAGCGGGCTGAAAGCCCAGCTTAACGCTTCCATTTTTATATTCAAAATTAGACTAAGCCAAAACCATTTCCAATCAACTGTAAAAATATTTTACAATATTCTGTAAATATTTTTAACGATTCAAAGCGAGAGAAATTGGTAAGTCGCACTAAATCAGTGTTTAGGGTTTGTGGCATTATAATGGCACGGAGAGTGAAAACAATTTTTATACGATGATTAAGAAACGAATAATTCTCATTATAGTTTTGTATTTAATAATTGGAAATACGGTTCAGGCTCAGCAAAAATGGAGCCTGAACCAATGTATTTCTTATGCCATTGAAAACAATATTAATTTAAAAGAGTATGAGATTCTTGAAAAACTGTCGCTGGAAGACGCGCAGCAAGCTAAGCGCAACATGTTACCGGATTTGAATGCCTCAACCAGTGCGGGGTTGAACTTTGGTCGCTCGGTTGACCCCAATACCAATGCTTATATCAATACCGAGTTTTTTAACAACACTTATAATTTGTCGTCGTCTATTGCCGTTTTTGATGGATTTCGTATTCAGAACCGGATAAAATATCAGAAATTCAGAAAACAGGCCTCGGAATACAATCGTTTAAATGCAACCGATGATTTGGCTTTTAACGTGATGGTGGCCTTTTTCGATGTGGTTTATTACAAGGGAATGCTGGAAATTGCCAACGAGCAGGTAGAAGCCTCGAAGCTAAGTTTGAAAACAACAGAAAAGAAAGTGGAAGTGGGTTTAAAAGCCAAAACCGACTTACTGGACATGCGCGCCAATCTGGAGCGCGAAGAACTCAACAAAATAAAGATTGAAAACACCGTTGAAACAGCCACCTTAAAACTGAAACAGCTGATGAATTATGTTTCTGCTGATGAAATGGAACTGGTGGATGATTCGTCGATTGTAATTAACGAAAAAGTAGATCGGCCGCAACAACTTTTTGAGCAATACACCAGTTGGTCACCTTATTATCAGTCGATTGAAGCCAATGTGAAAGCCACCGAAAAAGGCCTTGCTTTAAGCCGTTCGGCACTCTATCCTTCGCTTTATGCCAATGGATCGTATAACACCGGTTTTTACGAAACCAATACCGATGCCGATGGTAACACAGTAGCTTTTGGCGATCAGTGGAAAAACAACAAAAATCAGTATTTGGGAGCCCGTTTAAGTATTCCGGTTTTTAATAAGTGGGCGATTCGCTCCGACGTGAAAAAAGCAAAACTTGAACTGCAACGGGCCAAAAATAACCTCGATGATGAAAGGCAAAAACTGTTTTTCGAGATGGTAAATAACCTCACCGAACTGGAAGCTTTGTACAAAGAACACAGTCAGTATGTAAAACGCACCGAGGTTGACGAGCTGGCTTTTCAGGCTGCGGAAAAGAAATTCGACCAGGGATTGATTGATATCAACGATTATTACATTGCTAAAAACCGCCTCGCAACTACTCAGAGTTCGGTTTTACGCTCGCGCACGCAGTGGGAGATAAAAATGAAAGTACTGCAGTTTTACAGAGGACAACGGTTTTGGGAAACGGAGGAAAGTTTGCAGTCGCAGTAGGCAGTATTCAGAGGGCAAAGATTGAAAAATCATTAGACCCTGGGAATGACCAGTGACTAAATAATTGAAATAATATAAAACATATCATAGGATGCACGGCGCTTAGCCCTCTGCTCCATGCTCAAAGCAGGTAGATTATGGGAATGGATAAAAAAATTGAAAAGAAAAAAGGCTTAAAAGCCAAACACATTATTTGGATTGTTGGCGGATTGGCGTTTGCCTTTTTGTTGTATAAAGTGGTATTGGGAAGTAGCGGTTCGGTGTTTCGTGCCGAGAAAGATAAGCTAACGATTAGCACAGTTACCGACGGCGAGTTTAACGACTACATTACCGTAATCGGACAGGTGGAGCCGATTACAACCATTTTTCTGGATGTGGAAGAAGGGGGTAAAGTAGAAGAGATTTTCATTGAAGAAGGTGAGATGGTAAAAAAAGGTGATGTTATTCTGCGTTTAAAAAATAACGACCTGAACACTACTATCATGAACAGTGAATCGAATATGGCTTATCATTCCAACGAGCTGCGGAATACTCAAATCGCCATTGAGCAACAACAGATTGGTAATCAACGGGCCAAACTTCAAATCGATCTCCAGGTAACTCAGGCAGAGCGTAAGTACAAACAATATAAAGCTTTGTATGAAGATGATTTGATAGCCCGCGAGGAGTTCCTGAAGGCAAAAGAGGATTATGAGTTAACATTAAAAGAAAAGGAATTAACTTATTTGAAATTTGAACAGGATTCGATTTTTCGCGCTAACCAAAAGAAAAATATGGACGAGAGTCTCGAAAATATGAGGGATAACCTGAAAATGGCTCGCCTAAGACTGGACAACCTGAATGTTAAAGCGCCGGAGGATGGTCAACTTGGATTATTAAATGCAGAGATTGGAGAGTCAATTGCGCGCGGACAGCGAATTGGGATGGTGAATATTTTAACCGACTTTAAAATCAATGCACTTATCGACGAGCATTACATCGACCGCGTACGTCGCGGACTGAACTCCTCATTTGATCGTGGTGGCGAAAATTACAACCTTGCCGTTAAAAAGGTGTATCCCGAAGTGCGCGAAGGCCAGTTTGAAATTGATATGATTTTTGAAGGGCCAAAGCCGGATAACATCCGTACCGGGCAAACATACCACACAAAATTGCAGCTGGGACAACCTGAAAAAGCGGTGCTGATTCCAAAAGGTGGTTTTTTCCAAAGCACTGGCGGCCAGTGGGTTTATGTGTTGAACGAAAACGGAACAGAAGCTGTAAAACGCAGCATCCGAATCGGGAAACAAAATCCGCAGTATTACGAAGTGCTGGAAGGTTTAACACCGGGCGAGAAAGTGATAACCTCGAGTTATGATTTGTTTGGCGACAATGATCGGATTGTGTTTAAATAGAAAGGAAAAAGGCAAAAGTTAGTTGTCATTTCGAAGGAGGTACGACTGAGAAATCTCTTCTATTTATTAACAGATTTCTCCTCCTGCGTCGTCGAAATGACAAAATAGAATCATACAACAAAACAAAAATATCATGATAAAGACAGAAAATCTGACAAAAGTATTTCGTACCGAAGAGGTTGAAACCAGTGCATTGAATGAAGTAAACCTTCATGTGAAAAAGGGTGAATTTGTAGCTATTATGGGACCTTCGGGTTGCGGTAAATCCACGTTAATGAATATTATCGGCTTACTGGATAATCCTACAAGCGGAGAATATTATTTCGATGACGCAGAGGTTGGACAGCTGAAAGAACGTAACCGCACCCAATTGCGTAAAGGAAACATTGGTTTTGTGTTTCAGAGTTTTAACCTGATTGACGAACTGAATGTGTATGAAAACGTGGAGCTTCCACTGATCTACCTCAAACTAAAAGCCCGCGAGCGCAAAGAAATGGTGGAGAAAGTGCTGGAACGTATGAAAATTGCACACCGGGCCAAACACTTCCCACAGCAACTATCGGGTGGTCAGCAGCAGCGTGTAGCCATCGCCCGTGCAGTAGTCGCCAATCCGAAGTTAATTCTTGCCGATGAGCCCACCGGTAACCTCGACTCGAAAAACGGACTGGAAGTAATGAATCTGCTTACCGAACTTAATCGCGAGGGTACCACCATTGTGATGGTAACTCACTCGCTGCACGACTCAGAATTTGCCCATCGTGTAGTAAACCTGTTCGATGGTATGATTATTACCGAAGAGGTGAAAAAAGAAATGGGAGAAATCCTGTTATAGAAAATAGCAGGGCGCAAAGAGCCATGAGCACGGGGAGGAGTTAACGCTTTGCTCTCTGCGCTATGCCCCTGGCAAACAGAAAGCCATGAAAAATTTACGATTTATATTCAGAATGTTTCGGCGAAATCCCTTGTTGGTTTTTGTCAACCTTCCCGGATTGGCCATTGGATTAAGTGCTGTTTTGCTCCTGTCGGTTTATTTGAAGCACGAGTTGAGTTACGACCAGCATTTTCAAACAAAAAACAATGTTTTACGACTTTATAATGCGGTAAAAGAGGAAGGTAATACCACAAATTATGGCATTTGTTTGCGCGATGCGTACACTGAAATTCCATCACGAGTTCCGGAAATAAGATCAGCTACTCAGATTTACAGAGGATGGGGCATAACCGCCGAATACGAAAAGCAAAAATTCCCCAATTTACAGCTG
Organism: uncultured Draconibacterium sp.; assembly: GCF_963674925.1. Taxonomy (NCBI): domain Bacteria; kingdom Pseudomonadati; phylum Bacteroidota; class Bacteroidia; order Marinilabiliales; family Prolixibacteraceae; genus Draconibacterium; species uncultured Draconibacterium sp. The sequence goes on along the minus strand of NZ_OY771647.1, from coordinate 960,598 downwards.
TTGTTTGCCGACAAGGATTTTTTTGATGTTTTCGGACTGGAGCTCATTCAGGGAAACAGCGTAGATGCCTTGCAAGGTGAAAACAATGCGGTAATTACCCGGTCAACGGCATTAAAAATTTTCAACAAAATCGATTGTGTTGGCGAAGTATTGAATGTGTCGGAGCAGCCGGCTACGGTAACGGGAGTAATAAACGATTTGCCGAACAACACACACTTCAATTTCGATGTGCTGTCATCGATGCAAACTGTTCATCCCGAAAACTGGGGCGGGCTTGAGTTGTATACTTATTTCAGAATAAACGATAATGCCGATTTGGATGTAGTTGGCGAAAAAATAGCGGCAGCCAACAATGAAATTATGAAACCCTGGGGCGAACCATTTAAACTGACTGTAGAATCGGGAACCGAGCTTCTGGCCGATTTGCATCTTCATACTGTTGTTGATTTCGACCTTTCGCCAAAAGCCAATCTAACGCACGTGTTTGTTATTGCCGGAATTGCTTTTCTGGTGATGCTCATTGCGATGGTAAACTACATTAACCTGTATGTTTTGCATGGCGAAAAACGGATTGCCGAAATCGGTTCACGAAAATCGTTGGGAGCAACCCAGGGAACATTATCGCGTTTATTTTTTACTGAAACTACCGTAATTGGTGTGCTTGCTTTTGTATTGGCAATTGGATTAACAGCGCTTGTTCAACCCTCGTTTGCCCATCTGATGCAAAGCCAGATCGAACTATCGGACATGTTTTCCTTTTCGGGAATTTTGTTGGTGCTGGCTATTCTTGCGGTGTTAATTTTAGTGTCGGGTGCGTACCCCAGTTACTATTTATCGAAGATCAATCTTGTAAATGCACTTAAGGGAAAGTCCACGAAAGTCAAGCGCAAAAGTACCATGTCGCGCATTGCGGTTATTTCGCAGTTTTCCATATCGGTTTTTCTTATTAGCGCTCTGGTAATTGTTTTTGCCCAGATAAACTATTTAAAAGAAGTGCCACTGGGTTTTAATCCTGAAAATGTAATTGGCATCACCAACCTGAATAACGAGGTGAGAAAAAGTGCGTCGTCAATCGTTGACGAATTGTCGCAACTGGCCTTTGTTGAGGATGCTGCTTGTTCCGATCATGGCATGGGACAAGGTTCGAGCGGACAGGGAATAAAAAAATATGGAGCGCCCGGTAATTTTAAAGGTATTGATGAATACCGTGTGCAGCCCGGATTTGCCAAAACCATGCAACTGGAACTGGTCGACGGCCGCTACTTTAATCAATCGGAAGCGGATAAAAACGCGGTAATTCTTAACCAGGCAGCCGCAAAAATGCTGGGCCCTGATGTAAAAGTTGGCAGCCTGGTTGATATGTTCGATGAACCCTTAACAGTAATCGCCATTGCAAAAGATTTTTATTACATCGATCACCCGGGAGCACCCATTGGACCACTTGTTCTTACCAACTACCGCAACAACGTCAACAACCTTTATGTGCGCACAAAAGCCGGAACCACTTCTGCGCAACTGGCACAAATTGATGCCGTGCTTAAAAGTTATTCGCCGGAGTTAATTATCAGCAAATTTCAGTTAACCGATGTATACGCCAACAAATACACCAACGAAGAGCGTATGATAAAACTGGTAACCACCGGTGCCGGACTGGCAATTATCATCAGCTTTATTGGTTTAATGGCGCTTTCGGTGATGAATGTAAACCGACGGAGAAAGGAAATAGGCATACGGAAAGTAGTTGGAAGCACAGAAAAACAAGTGGTAAGCGAGTTGTTGAAAGAGACTTTTATGCTGGTTCTAATTGCTATTGCCATCGCATTTGTTGGCAGTTATTTTACCATGCAACAATGGTTACAACATTTTGTAAACCGGGTATCAATCAGTCCCGTATATTTTCTGCTTAGTGCTGCTTTTGCGCTGTTTATCGCGTTTATGGCAGTAGGCTGGCAAAGCTGGCGGGCGGCTACGCGAAATCCTGTCGAAGCACTGAGATACGAGTAATGAGAAGTGCGAAGATCCTCGATAGCAAAGTGTATTGGGATGAGGCACTCAGATATGAATAATTAAACAAAACCAAATATTATCACCCTTACAATTAAATTTTATGAAGCATTATTTCTTAACAATTTGGAGTTCGATACGAAAAGCAAAACAAACTAACTTTTTCAATTTAATAGGCTTGTCTGTTTCGTTTGCTGCATTTGTATTGTTGTCGATCTATCTGTGGAATGAATTTACTTTCGACCAATACAATAAGAATTATAATCAAGTATACATGCTTGAAATGAATTCGGGAGAAAACGGAGAAAATGAGTCGGGTTATTGGCTGCCAAATCCCATGGCAGATTATTTTGCCGAGAACATTCCGGAATTGTCTACGCTTTGCTCGTTTGCATGGGGAGCCAGTACTTACTCGTTGCAAAAGGGCGGAGAAGAAAGCGTGAATCTTGCAACCAGGGCAGTTGATTCAACTTTTGCCCGGATGTTCGATTTGCAAATGAAATTTGGAGATATGGAATCGTTGGCACGAAATGATGGTATTATTCTTTCTGAAACAGGAGCTAAAAGGTTATTCGGGAATGAAAATCCGGTTGGAAAAACCATCTATGCCAATTTTCAATCACCGTTTGTAATTGAAGGAGTATTTTTTGATCTTCCACAAAATAGTTCGTATTACGAATACGATGCTTTTTGCTCTTTCCCAACCGCTTCCTGGGCAACCAATTGGTCGGAATATAGTTTTAATCACTATTACCAATTGCCCGAAAATGCTTCTATATCCGATGTGATTCTAAAAATGAATGCATCGCAAGGTGTTAAAGATTGGAAAGAAAATTCGACAGAGGATTTTTCCTTTAGTTTGTTACCGATAAAAGAAAAACATTTTAATAAACAATTGGGTACAGGAAACCTGCTTTTTACTCGATCGTTAGTTGTGGTTGCCGCTTTGTTGTTATTTATGGCTTTTGTTAACTACCTGAATTTTGCCATTGCAAATGTTCCCAAGCAGCGCAAAGCTATCAATGTTCGTCAGGTATTAGGAGAAACGAAAAAACGTTTGTTGTTTTTATCCATATCAGAGTCGGTATTAATTATTAGCCTGGCATTTATCGGAAGTATCGTGCTGAGCTCAGGCGTAACTTATTTTTGGCCAGATATTTTTTCTTACGAATTTCATCTTAGAAATTATGTTTGGATTTTCGCTTTATGCTGGTTATTGGTGCTTTTATTAGGCGCTTTAATTGCTGTAATACCGGCCCGGATAAATGGTAATATGGTTCCTGCAAGAGCATTAAGTGGAAATGTGCCGCAAGGTCAGCAACGTAATTTCACCGGAAAGGTTTTAACGGTTCTACAATTCGGAATTTCAATTTTTCTGATCATTGGTGTGTTGTTTATTGAAAAGCAGGTTCGGTTTTTCAAAAACTACGATCTGGGATTTGATAAAGAAAATATTGTGATCGTTGATATTCCACAGTCAATTCAAGAACACGAAGATGCGTTTATAAGTGAATTAGTAAAGAATGGAAATATCACTGACTATGCTTTTTCTCAATTTATTCCCGGTGGAGTTGGAATGGGCTGGGGGCGTGACATTGATGGTAAGCGTGTTAGCTTTAAGTGCTGGCCGGTTGACGAGCGCTATATGAACTTTATGGGTTTTGAGATCGTGGATGGCCGGGCATTTTCAGAGAATCTTAAGTCAGACGAAAATAATTTTATAATGAATGAGACTGCCCTAAAAGATTTTGGCTGGGAAACCGAATATTTGGGGAAACAGATTCCGGGATTTGGCTTTAGCGGTACTTTGATTGGTGTTGTAAAAGACATGAAATATGCATCGTTAAGAGAAGAAGTTACACCCCTGGCATTTTGGCTTACCGAAACACGTCACAATAAACTTAGCCTGAAAATATCAGGGCAAAATGTTTCTAATACAATTGCACATATTAATGACGTTTATAGCCAATTTGAGAAAAAACGTACGTTTAATTATCGTTTTCTCGATGAACAGCTAAACGGTATGTACAAGGCGGAAGAGAAACAGGCACAACTTATTTCTATATTTTGTATTATATCAATCATCATATCTGTTATTGGTGTTTTGGGATTGGCAATTTTACTATCGGAATACAGAATAAAAGAAATTGGAATACGAAAAGTGAATGGAGCGAATATAAGCGAAATTATAACGCTGCTAAATAGGGGATTTATTAAGTCGATTTTAATTGCATTAATTATTGCTTGTCCACTTGGTTACTACGCTATGAATAAATGGCTCGAAAACTTTGCCTATAAAACCACACTAAGCTGGTGGATATTTGCGCTGGCCGGATTACTGGCACTGGGAATCGCCCTGTTAACCGTTAGCTGGCAAAGTTGGCGGGCGGCAACGCGGAATCCGGTGGAGGCGTTGAGGTATGAATAGTAAGAATTATCGAAGTTAGCTTTGATATCAAAAAACTTATAATATGTTCTGGACACAATTTAAATTAATGCTTCGTAACCTGCGAAGAAACAAATTGCATTCGGCAATAAATATTTTTGGATTGGCAATTGCCTTAACCTTGGTTTTGTTATTGTCTTCTTATGTTTCCAACGAGGTATCGGTGGATGCGTTTCACGCGAATAAAGACAGAATATATCGCGTACATGGTGATAATATTGAAACTTTTGCACCTCCTTTCGGACAGTATATTTTAGAAAATATTGCCGAAGCCGAAAGCTATACCCGCACATTCAGGATAGATGGTACTTTAACTTATAATGATAAAAAGTTCGAAAGTGGTAATTGTTTGCTGGCCGATTCAACATTCTTTTCCATTTTCTCTTTCCCGCTGCTTGTTGGAGATGCCAGCCAGGTATTGGAGGCAAAAGAGAGCGCTGTATTATCTGAAAGCTTTGCAAAGAAGATTTTTGGCAACACAAATCCGGTAGGCGAAAGTTTTAATTTTAGCGGAAAGAACTTTGTGGTTTCGGGTATTTACAGCGATTTTAAAGACAATACCCATTTTGTGAAGCCAAACATGATTCTCAATTTTTTGATGTTGCCCAGAATTTGGGGAAATGGCGACGAAGGAGCTGATTATTTTTTGCAGGATTATGGAAACAGCTCGTTTGGGCTTTACGTACTGGCGCATAAAAACAGTAACTTAAAAGCACATGAAGCTGAACTGTTGGAAAAGGTGAAGGAGTTTTATTGGGTTTTTCAAAACGGCAGGAGTAAAGAAATCTATTTTACGCCTTTGGAAGATGTTTATTTTAACCTCTCTGCATTAGATTATGTCGGAACCCGGCAGGGCAATAAAAAGTTTCTTAATATTCTTGCTCTTATTGCTTTATCAATAGTAATAATTGCAGCCATAAATTACATTAATCTAAGCATCACCCAATCGGTTAAACGAACAAAAGAAGTAGCGATAAAAAAGATTATTGGTTCGATGCGATGGAGCATTGTACGACAATTTTTAATGGAATCGACGGTTGTTAGTTTTATCTCAACAGTACTGGCCATTTTGTTGACAATTATTGTTTTGCCCGAGTTTAATAAACTGGTAAACACTGATTTTAGTTTTTCAGACATATTTAATAATGGATTTCTGTTGCGCAGTTGTCTGGTGGTATTTGTAACCGGACTTGTTGCGGGTTTGGTTCCCTCGCTAATTCTTTCCGGCTTTAATTCCGTTGAAACCTTAAAAGGAATACCGTCGCGGCTTAAAAACAGTTTTGGCCAGAAAGCAATGGTTGTTTTTCAATATACCGTTTCCATTGTATTAATCGTAGTTGTGGCTTTTATTATGAAGCAAAATAACTATATGAAAAACTATGATCTGGGATTTGATAAAGACCACACCTTTTACATTAGGATGACCGACGATACCAATAAACAAAAGAATGCTTTCCGAAATGAATTGATGAAAATTCCCGGAGTACAGGCAGTTTCCTTTTGCAACGATTTTCCGGGCGGACCAATTAATAACCAGTCGTTTGTTTACAACGAGAAGCCGCAAAGTTTCGATCAGTTCAGGGTAGATACTGCTTTCTTCTCGGCTCTTGGAATTCCGCTAAAAAACAAAATTTCGGTTACCGATAATATTAGGGGCGAAGATAAGTTTGCCCTGGTTCTTAACAAAACAGGAGTGAACGAACTTGAACTCGAAGCTCCTTACAACGAATTCAAACTTTACGACAACATGGTAAAAATAAGCGAAGTTGTGGAGGATATGAATTTCAGGTCCTTGTATCAGAAACCAAGACCAACCATGTTTATGCTACGAGACATGAATTGGGCACCTTATGTATTGGTAAGAGGAAGCGGTGGTAATTTATCTGCTATTCTGGAGCGTACAAAAGCTGTTTTTAAAGAACTGTCACCCTCCGATCCGCTGGTACTTAATTTTATCGACGATGCTTTGAATTCAGCTTATCAGAAAGAAGAACGCACGGCAAAAATAGTGGGGTACTTTGCCATTTTCGCCATACTTATTTCGTCGCTCGGGATTTTTGCATTGGCAAGCTACACCGCCCAAAACCGCAGAAAAGAAATAGGCGTTCGTAAAGTAAACGGAGCACAGATTACACAAGTTGTAGGCTTGCTGAATATGAATTTTATAAAATGGGTAATTGTAGCATTCTTAATTGCTACGCCAGTGGCATGGTTTGCTACCAATAAGTGGCTCGAAAACTTTGCTTACAGAACCCATCTTTCGTGGTCGATTTTTGTGTTGGCCGGAGTACTGGCACTGGGAATCGCCCTGTTAACCGTTAGCTGGCAAAGCTGGCGGGCTGCTGCGCGGAATCCGGTGGAATCTCTCCGATATGAATAGTGACAAGAGCCAGGATGCCGATAAACGAAGTTTCGTGAGTATTGAGGAACTGAGATATGAATAACAAAAATAAAAACAACCATGTATAACAGGATTTTATACGCATTGAGAACTATTAAGCGAAACAAACTAAATGTAGCAATTACTGCAATTGGTCTTTCAATGGCCCTGGCAAGCGTACTGATTATCTTCCTGTTTGTCGGTCAGGAACATTCGTTTAATAATTTCCACGAAAATGCAGATCGGATTTATCGTGTTAACTACTCGATCGTTATGAAAGACGGGACCAAAGGTTCTGATGATCTAATCAGGCCGGATCTTGCAAAACATCTTGAAGATAACGTTCCGCAAATAGAGCACGCAACTCCCTTTCGGATAGGGTACATGGCCCAACTTGATTTAAAAGAACAGAACCTCAAGGTTGAACTGGGAATTGCAGAACAGGAATTTTTCGACATGTTCAGCTTTGAGCTCTTAAGAGGTAACAGAAATGATTTGCTGGTTGATCCCACCAGCATTGTTATTACAAAATCGCTTGCACAAAAAATAACAGGTGTAGAATATCCTGACTACGATAAGCTTATTGGACAAGGCCTTGAGTTTACTTTCATTAAGGGTGTCAGTTTTACCATAAAGGGTATACTTGCTGATGTTCCAAACAATTCAACACTTGATTTCGAAGCAGTCATTCCGTTTGAGCATCAAGGTCCATTCTGGCAATCGAACAATGGCTTTGGTAATTCAATCCTGTTTTATGAATTAAAAAAGGGTATTGATCCGGAACTGGCAAATAGTCTGGTTTCCGCTGAAGTAAAAGAATATTATCAGAAGGATATTGAAAAAGCACAAAAGAACAACTTTATTTCTTCTTCTTCAGATTGCTTTCAACCTTATGTCCTTCCGTTAAAAAGCTTATACCTCGACAATACAACCGATGGTCCAGCCTATCAACTTAGCGGTAACAGAACACAGCTGCGGATTTTAACCATCATCGCGCTGCTTATTTTATTCATTGCCTTTAGCAACTACATCATTTTAACCATTGGCCAGTTCTTTAAAAAGTCAGGTGAAGTAAGTATCAGAAAGTCGATGGGAGGAAAAAACATCGATATTTTTAAAATGTTCCTGAGTGAAAATGCCATCACTATATTGGTCGCATATAGTGTTGGAGGAATGCTTGGATATCTGTTAATCCCGTTATTTAATGGTATTTCGGAGAGTCAGATCTATTTCAACCTGATAAATATTCCGTCTGTGGCAGTTTTCTCTTTTCTGTCAATATTTTTATTGATCGCACTCACCAGTGTAATACCTGTTTTCATTTTCAGAAAGGTTAAGCCAACGCTCTTATCAACGAAAAAGCTGTTTGCGGGGAATAAAGCCGGGGCTTCGCAGGTATTTGTTGGTTTACAATATGCGCTGACCATTGTCCTTATTATAGCTACCGTAGCCATAAACAAGCAAACCAATTACCTGAAAAATAAATCCCTCGGTTTCTCCGATAAGAATATTATTTCTTTGGATGTTCGGTATCTGAGTCAGTCAAAGGCGACGGTTTTAAGAGATATGTTAAATGATCAGACTGGTATTGTAAATACCTCTTTAACCAACAGAGACTTTTTCGATGGTTATTCAGTCAGCACATTTGAAGTATCCGGTTCGGAAGTTTTGAGCACCTACATTTTTAAGGCTGATAATTATTTCATCTCCACGTTGAATCTTAAGATAATAGAAGGCCGAAATTTCGCAGAAAGTAATGTCGATTCCACTGACAGGTCAATCATTGTAAACGAGGAGTTTGTTAAAAAAATGAAGTTTGATGGCTCTCCCATCGGGAATATAGTTAGAGGCGACATGGACAAGTTCGAAATTATAGGCGTTGTAAACGACTATCAGTTTCTGACATCAAGGGAAAAAATTCAACCGATGGTTTTGTATTCGAATACCAATATTGGGAATGGTTACAGCTCCATCTTAATAAAATACAATCCACAGGATTTAAGCAATGTAATTTCAGCTATAAAAAATGGGTGGAAACAAATGGACACCAGGGAAACCCTGAATTATACATTTTGGGATAAAGAGTTGGAGAATCGCTACAAGACAGAAGAGCGATTAAGTAAAACAATACTTTACGCGTCAATTATTGCCATCATTATTCTAACCTTAGGGCTTTTCGGTTTAACTGTTCTGATATCAGCCCAGCGAACTCAGGAAATAGGTATCCGAAAGGTAAATGGCGCTAAAATAGGCCAGGTTGTGATGATGCTTAATGCTAATTATTTGAAATGGGTAATTTTTGCTTTTATCCTTGCCTGTCCAATCGGATGGTATCTCATTGATAAATGGCTCGAAAACTTTGCTTACAAAACCACTTTAAGTTGGTGGATATTTGCTTTGGCCGGAGTGCTGGCTTTGGGAATTGCGCTACTAACAGTTAGTTGGCAAAGTTGGCGGGCAGCAACAAGAAATCCTGTTGAGGCACTCAGATATGAATAGTTTGGTTTTACCCCAAACCCCTGAAGGGGCTTCAGGCCGGAGAAAAAAAGGAGGATAGAGAGAATATTGAATGTTAAAACAAAATAAGTATGTCGTCAATCAGAGATGCAAAAAAGTCCCCTCCAGGGGATTTAGGGGTAGTTATTAGCTGGCAAAGCTGGCGGGCTGCTACAAGGAATCCGGTGGAGGCACTTCGATATGAATAGTTTGGTTTTACCCCAAACCCCTGAAGGGGCTTTTGGGGGCGAGCAATGAACAATATTTTGTGAAGAACGTGAAATGTAAAAATTCAAAATAAGTGACATGTCAATCGGAGATGAAACAAGTCCCCTCCAGGGGATTTAGGGGTGGAAGACAACAGAAAGAATAAAATGAAGAATGACAATAAGCGATAATGTTTCAATGTTTTATGGGGCAAAAGCTCATATTTTCGAAAAAGCGAAACTTTTACGAAATAATATGACAGAGGCTGAACTTTTGTTGTGGGAGCAATTAAAAGGGAAGAAGGTATTGGGATTACGTTTCCGACCGCAGCATCCTATTGACATTTTTATCGCGGATTTCTATTGTCATCCAATTAGGCTCGTAATTGAAGTAGATGGAGGCATTCACAAATCAAGGGATCAAAAGGAATACGATATTGGAAGGACCGGTGAATTAAATTATTGGGATATTGAAGTGGTTCGATTTACGAATGAAGAGATTGAAAAAGATATAAACAGAGTGGTTGAATCAATAACGAAGAATTGTTTGAAACGCCAATCGGAGATGCAAAAAAGTCCCCTCCAGGGGATTTAGGGGTAGCCGAAAGAAGTGGAAAAGCCACGGTAAAAGCAGTTTTGTTTCACCCCAAACCCCTAAAGGGGCTTAAAGGAGCGTGCATGGAACAAACTATATGAAGAAAATGAAAGTTAAAAACAAGATAAATAATTCGCCTATCGAAGATACAAAAAGTCCCCTTAAGGGGATTCCAGCCTGCCGGCTGGCAGGTAGGGGTGAAATAAACTAAAAACGAAAACGATGTTACGATTCAAAATAAAACTGGCATTCAGGAATTTGTTGAAAAACAAGCTGTATTCATCGCTTATTATCGGTGGTTTTGCTATCGGTTTTACGGCCAGTATTTTAATTGCCTTATTCTACAGTGCTGAACACAATGTGGACAAACACTTTGCCCGGCATGAAAAAATTTATCGTTTGTACGATGCTAAAAAGAATGACTCGGGACTCGATTATAAAATCAACGCTGTAATTGCTGAACACTATCCGGATGTTGAAACAGCTTGTCCACTCGGTTTCTCTTATTTTCCTATCACGCTAAAAGATTCTGAAACACGAAATTACACACGCGTTGAATACATTGTTTCTACGAATAATAACTTTTTCAATGTATTTTCAATACCCGTTTTATCCAGCCTGGAAGAGAAGCCTTTTAGTCAGTTGAACTCGGCGGTAATTACCGAGTCGGTGGCCAAAAAGCTTTTTGGCGATGAGAATCCGCTGGGAAGAACGATTAAAGAGGAATTTTTTTCCGCAACGGTTACCGCTGTTATGCAAGACCTTCCCGAAAATTCGAGTTTTAAAGCCGAGTTACTTCTGAACAGCGAAAATGAGGACTTTCAGATGGCACAAGCCTGCAATAACGGCGTTTGTATATTTCCAACCGAGCATTTTCTCTTGTTAAAAAATGATATCGATCCTGATGATTTTTCAGATAAGATGAATGCTTCTATCGGGCAATTCAATACAACTACCGACAGTCTGGCGCTGCAAAGTTTATCCGATATTTATCTTTTTCCAACCAAATTGGGTTGGACAGATGAGCATACCAAAGGCAATTCAAAAATGCTGTTCATTTTTATGGCAATTGCCATTCTGATTATTCTCCTTTCGAGCATTAATTATTTGAACTACACGGTGTCGATGCAGTATGCAAAAATGAAAGAAATTGGCATCAACAAAACCAATGGTGCCGGGAAACCACATTTGCTCATCGATTCGCTTATTGAAGTTACATTAGGAATTTTTATTGCACTGACTATTTCAATCGTGCTGGTGTCGCTTCTTTTGCCGACAACCGAAACCTTATTTGGACGAGAGATTCAACTTTCCGATGTTAACCTTCAACATTTGTTGCCTGTTTTTCTGGGCACCATAGCTTGCATTATTCTTCTGAACAGTTTAGCGCCTATCTATATTTTATCGCAGTTTAATATTGTCGATTTTTTGCAGGGAGGACGGAAAAGAAACGGAAAACAAATAGGGAAACAGCTTATGCTCACCTTTCAGCTAACGGTTTCTATTGCATTGATTGCAGTGGTGATGCTTATTTTTAAACAGCTGCAGTATGTAAAGCACTATGATTTAGGTTTTAACGAAGAACACCTGGTGAGAATCGAACTCCCGTGGTTGTTCGAAAATCAGACGGCTTTGAGAAATGAAATCAGCGATCTTTCTTTTGTATCAAGTAGTGCTTTGAGTAACGGTTATCCGGGGAATATTAATATGAGCATGGGAAGCGGGGTAGAAGACGATGAATTTATGGTGAACTGTATATATGTGACTGAAAATTTCCTGAAAACAATGGGAGTTCAGTTACTTGATGGCCGAAATTTTTTAGCGGGCGATAAAGGAAAGTCTTGCCTGATGAATGAAGCTGCAGTAAAACGTTATGGTTGGGAAAATATCGATGGTAAAAAATTTAAAAATGGGCGGGAAGGCGGTTATGATGTTGTGGGCACAGTGAATAACTTTAATGTGGAGTCACTGCATTCCTCTTTAAGTCCGGTTGCTTTAATTTACGAATCCGACCGGGAGTACAATACGCTTTCACTGCGAATGAATCCCGGAAACATCGGGCAACAAATCGGTGAACTTCGAAAAGTATGGAAAACCATGTTGCCGGATGATCCCATGGAATTTACCTTTTACGACGACCAGTTTCAGGCTATGTATACCAAAGAAGATAAACTTTCGAAATCGATTTCCTTCTTTTCGTTTATCGCCATTGTACTGACTTGTATGGGAATTTTGGGGCAAATCTTCCTGATCAGCCTAAACCGGACCAAAGAAATTGGTGTACGAAAAGTGAACGGAGCAACTGTTTCTGAGATTTTGGTTTTGCTGAATAAAGACTTTGTGATTTGGGTAGTTGTGGCTTTGGTTATTGCCTCCCCGATTGCATACTACGCTATGAGCAAATGGCTCGAAAACTTTGCCTACAAAACCACACTAAGCTGGTGGATTTTTGCATTGGCAGGGGTGTTGGCGTTGGGTATTGCATTGCTGACGGTGAGTTGGCAAAGTTGGCGAGCTGCAACGCGAAATCCTGTCGAGGCATTGAGGTATGAATAAAGAGACCACGATTAAAATATAAGAGTTGAAATACTCCGACATGAATAAAAATACATTTAGTATCAAACTTGGCGGAGGAATGCAAAAAATCAATAACTAATGAACCGAATAAAAGCAATCTTCAGAGGATTTAACAGGAATCGACTAAATACTTCAGTAATAGTTATTAGTATGGCTGTTGGAATGGCTTGTTTATTCCTGATTGCCTTGTTTGTTCAACGAGAATTCAGCTCCGATGATTTTAATCCGGATAAAGCAAGAACTTTCGCTTTGCAATGCGATGATCCATTTGGATCGGGAACAGGGAAAATGATGCATTGCCGTGAAGGCTCCGTTGAATACATGCAAGAGAATTTGGTTGGAGTAGAAAGTTTTTGCAGGCTATGGCACATCAGTGCCAAACGCATTGTGGCGAATCGAAATACCTACTATGATAGCCCAACTATTTTGAGTGCTTCGTCAAATTTTTTCGAATTTTTCCATTATAATCTTATCAGTAATAATCCCCAAAATGTACTGGTAACTGAAAATGATATTGCCATTTCAAAAGACTTGGCATTAAAATATTTTGGTGAAACGCTGCCCATTGGAAAAACGCTAAAAACTGGTTCAGGAGGGGCTGAGAAAGAGTTTATTGTAAGTGGGGTCTTTGAAAAACCACTCGAAACTACACAAATCAACTTCGACATGGTAACACTTTTCAATGGGAAAGACAGTCGTTGTTACGTAAAACTGGATTCACCTGAAAGTAAACAAAAACTGGAAGAAGATTTCGAACGTTTAAAAGCAGAAATTCCATCAATAAACGATGGTACGCCCGGGCAACATTACCTGCAGGCAATGGATGATGCTTACTTTAGTTCGTTGCGAAAATCTCGTTTTGAAGCTTCACGCGATAAAACAGATTTGTGGGTTGCCATTGCAATCGCATTTCTGATAATAGGAATTGCTGTTTTTAATTACCTCAACCTGATAAGAAACCGATTAAACGATAATATTACAAACTACACCATAAACCGAATTCAGGGTGCCTCCAACAAGGATTTAGTTCGCTTATTTATGACTGAAATAGTTGGAATGCTATTAATTTCATTCATTCTGGGAGTTGTACTTATGAAAGTATTATTGCCTTTCTTTAACGAACTTTTAACCACCAATATTTCTGTTCAGATTTTTACGCAGTTCAAAAGTTTGTTACTATTTGTATTGTTTCTTTCTGTGCTTGCAGGTATTTCATATTTGTTTGCACTTGTTCATATACGAACTCAACTTTCTACAAGCAATATTAAGGGCAATTCACAAACTCCCCGCCGACGGTTGCCGCTTATGAATGTCATTCAGCTTGCGTCAATGGTTATTTTAGTAATTTGTTCTTCCATAGTTGTTAAACAAATTCAGTTTATTAATAACAAAGAAATTGGGCTTGATAAAAACGTAATCGAGGTGAGAATTCCTCCATCCTACAAAGATAAAACCAGTGTTTTTAAAGAAGAATTGGCTGCAAATCCAAACATCAGGAACCTATCGTTAACAACTGCCTCTCCTTTGCTCGAACATTGGGTTGTAATTTTAAACTATAAAGAAGACGGAGCAGAAAAAAAGTATTACCCCTGTGGATTTACCGGCGATGCCAGTTATATAACAACTCTCGGTATAAAAATACGCGAGGGGGAGAATTTTTCGGGGAATCCAGATATGGATAAAAGGAAATGTCTGATAAATAAGTCGCTTGCGGATTTGTTTCCCAACCGTGAATTAATTGGCCATCCTATGCCTGGAAATGAAGAAAATACGATTATTGGAATTGTTGAAGATTTTCATTTCTCGAGTTTGAAAAGAGTAGTTGAGCCGGCATATATTTCGTTTAACGAAGGTGGATCTCATATTTTGGTAAAATCCGTAGAGGGCAAAGAAAGACAAGTTGAAGCTTCAATTGCAACTATCTGGAACAAATTGATACCAGACAGCCCACTAAATGTGGAAAATATGGATCTCCGCTATCAATTTCTACACGCCGAAAATGAACGTTTTATTCAATTAATTGGGGCCTGTTGTTTAATCAGTATTTTTTTATCGATGATGGGGCTGTTTGCCATTTCGGTTGATAAATGTATTAAACGGATAAAAGAAATTGGCATCCGCAAAGTAAACGGAGCAAAAGTTTCAGAAATACTTATCACCCTTAATCAAGACTTTGTAAAATGGGTAGCAATAGCATTTGTTATTGCCTCCCCGATAGCATACTTCGCTATGAGCAAGTGGCTCGAAAACTTTGCCTATAAAACCACTTTAAGCTGGTGGATTTTTGCATTGGCCGGAATACTTGCTTTAGGGATTGCACTATTAACTGTGAGTTGGCAGAGTTGGCGGGCAGCTACACGAAATCCTGTCGAAGCTCTTCGATATGAATAACGAAATGTAAACGATATGAAAAACACTGTCAAACTAATTTTTAGGAACTTGCTACGTAAACCGGTTGCAACAGGTATAAATTTGCTTGGTCTTTCGGTTAGTTTGGCCTTGGTATTAATTCTTTCTGCCTATTCAGTGAGTGAATTTTCAACCGACAAATTTCACAAAAACCATAAAAATATTTACATGGTTCAGCCCGGAGATGAGTGGTTTAATACTCCGGCCATATTAAAATCTACTATTGATACGCAAGTTCCGGGAGTAGTCAAATCTGTTCGTATTCGGGATAAATGGAGTCCCCCGGTTTTCCAGATCGGGAATGAAAACCCTGTGGAATCGGATATGATTTTTTCGGATAAGGACTTTTTTGAAATGTTTGATTATCAAACGTTGGACGGAGATTTAACGACTGCCCTCGACGCTCCAATGTCTTTGGTGCTTTCAAAGAAGCTGGCAGTGCGTTTGTTTGGTGATGAGCCGGCTGTTGGAAAAACAGTGAAGTTGGATAACAGACACCTGCTTACGGTAACGGCAGTTTTAAAAGATCAACCATTAAATACGATCTTTTCATTTAATTCAATTAGTAACATTGAAACGATAAAACGGGTACAACCCAATCCCGGCGACTTTACGAATTGGGGCTGGAATAATTACAAGACATTTCTTTTATTGGATCAAAAGGCGGATCCGACAGTTGTAAAAAACGAGATTAAAAATCTATATCCTGATGATGAGCAAGAGTCTCTTGAGCAGTTTAAATTACTTCCGTTGAATGATGTTTACTTTTCTTTTCACAGTAATTTCATATGGTTTATAAGATCGGGAAATCGGTTGCAGGTTATATCACTGATGGTGGTTGCGATGCTGGTTTTATTAGTGGCATTAGTCAACTTTATTAACATTTCTGTTGCCCACTGGAGAGACAAAATTAAGCAAACCGGTATATTAAAAGTTATTGGAGCTAAACGTCTGGAAATAGTAGCCACCATGCTTCTCGAAACCTTATTGATATTTACAATTTCGTTTCTGTTGGCTTGGTTGATTGTTTACAACATTCTTCCTGTTCTGTCGGCTCAAACTACCATTTCATTTAATCCCCGA
Organism: uncultured Draconibacterium sp.; assembly: GCF_963674925.1. Classification (NCBI taxonomy): domain Bacteria; kingdom Pseudomonadati; phylum Bacteroidota; class Bacteroidia; order Marinilabiliales; family Prolixibacteraceae; genus Draconibacterium; species uncultured Draconibacterium sp. The sequence continues at coordinate 944,402 of NZ_OY771647.1, read as the reverse complement.
ATAATTTATTCCGGTAGATTTTTGCTGATTGCCCTGACAAGTATATTTCTTTTAAGCATTGTGTGCAGTCTCCTGCCTTCGTTCCGAATAGCTACCTCTGACACCATTGATAACCTCAAAAAGAAAGTCTCTCCTGTGCCTTCTCAATCTGTGAGAAAGGGAATAATGGTATCGGCGCAATTTGCGGTAGCTATTGTTCTTATTCTTTTTACCTTTTTGGTACAAAAACAAGTTCAGTACGGAAGCAGTAATTTAGGAAGGAATCAGGAAAACATTGTTGGCATTGAGTTTACCAATCAACTGACCGAAAAGAAAAACGTTTTGCTCGATGAATTACGTGCCCAAAGCAATGTTGACGATGTTGTTTTTACACAATATTTTCCCGGAGAAATGAACTCTGGATGGGCCTTCGAACTTCAGTTGAAAGATGAAAAAAAGGACGTTGAGTTTCGCACTTTTAGTGCCGATGCAGGTTTTTTTGAGATCATGGGATTACAGTTGTTGAAAGGTCGGTTTTATACCGATGAGCTGGAAACAGACAAACACAAAGTCGTTGTAAATGAACAATTCTGTAGCGAATTTGGAATAAGTGATCCCCTTGGCGGAATTATTACAAGAAGCAACGGGATAGATTATGAGATAATTGGCGTAGTGAAAGATTTTCATTTTCGTCCCGTAAACGAAGCAATCGCTCCGCTGGTTATTCGAAACGACAATTATGCATCAATCGCATTAGTGAAAATTGGAACAAAGAACTTTGCAGACATGCGGAATACATTTGAGAATATCCGTGCCATGACATCAGAGTTGTCGCCTTCGTTTCCGGTAAATGTCTCATTTTTCAGTCAGGCGGTTGAACATCTGTATCAGGAAGAGGTGAAATTCAGAAAGGCTTTTACATTGTTTGCAGTTTGTGCCATTGTAATTAGTTGTATGGGGATTTTGGCCATGTCGCTATTTACCATTCAGAACAGAATCAAAGAAATCGGCATCCGCAAAGTAAATGGCGCAAAAGTTTCGGAAATCCTTTCAATGTTGAATAAAGACTTTATAAAATGGGTAGCCATAGCCTTTGTAATTGCCTGCCCAATTGCCTGGTATGCCATGAACAAATGGCTCGAAAACTTTGCCTACAAAACCAACTTAAGCTGGTGGATTTTTGCGCTGGCAGGAGTGTTGGCATTGGGAATTGCGCTGCTAACCGTTAGTTGGCAAAGTTGGCGGGCGGCCACGCGAAACCCTGTCGAAGCACTTCGATACGAGTAGTGAGAAGTGCGCAGATCCCGGATAGCTAAAGGTGTCGGGATGGAAGCGCTGAGGTACGAATAAACCTGAAAGACAATAAAATGAAAACACTAAAAATCATCCTTCGCGGATTCAGAAAAAACAGTAGATTGAACCTGCTGAATATCTTGTCGATGGCAATAGGTTTGGCAGTAGCAATTATTGTTTTGGGCCATGTCTATCAGGAATTCACCTATGATTCTCAATATGAAAATTCCAGTCGGGTGTACCGTGTTTTAACTCAAAATGATAAAAATGAATTATCGGGTGCAGCAACTTACGGGCCGTTAGCACAAAGCCTAAAATCAGATTTCCCGGGAATTGAGGACGCTACACGCACCAGTTTTTACTGGGGATATCTGGCGCTCACTGAAGGTGATAAAATGTTTAATGAGAATCGAACCATTTTTGCCGATCCAAACTTTTTCTCGCTATTTTCATTTCCTCTGGAAAAAGGCGATGCGGCAAATTGCCTGAGTTCGCCAAATTCTATTGTTTTATCGGGAAGTGCAGCCAGAAAGTATTTTGGTGAAAAGGACCCGGTGGGGGAACAGATAAAAATCGGCAAAGACAGATTATTTACAGTTCAGGGTGTTTTTACAGATTTTCCTAAGAATTCCAATTTTCGTGGCGATATCCTTTTACCCCTGGAAAGTATCTCAAAACTAACCCAGGTCTGGATCGAACCTTCCTGGAATTATCCATCCGATATTCATACATTTATCCTGACCGAAAACCAGATTGATGAGGAAGCCATTTCAACAAAAATATCAGATTACCTAACGACACATGTGACAGAAAATCCCGAAAAACTGGTGTTACAACCCTTAAAAAAGTTACACACCGAAATGCAAACCGGCTGGGAATCGGTGCCGCAGGCAAACAGAAGTTACCTTTATCTTTTGGCCATTGTTGCCTTGATTATACTTTCTATGTCGGCAGTAAATTTTCTTCTGCTCCACATTGGAACCGCATCGCAACGAGCTATTAATACGGGAGTCAAAAAAGTTTGCGGGGCCTCAAAATCAATTATTTTCGGCGATCAAATTCGCGAGATATTATCTTATATCTCAATAAGCGTGGCGATTTCACTAATTTTAGTTTATCTGTATAATTCTATTCTTACAGTCAGGTTTTCATTTCTTCCAGCTGTAAAAGAATTTGATTTTACACTTGTACTCTTTTTGACAGGAGTAATTTTTGTTTTTGCAATTATAACCTCGATTATTCCTGCCGTAATCATTTCAGGACAAAAAACGGTACGTATTTTTAAGGCAGATCAACAATCGCTGCACAAACAACCCAAAATGGTAAATGTCCTTATCGTTGGACAATTTACCATCAGTGTGGTGCTGTTGGCGGTAACTACTTTATTTTATAAACAGGTTCATTTTCTGGAAAAACACAGCCCGGGATTCGCCAGGGAGGAATTAATAACCATTCCTTTGAATATGTCGGTTGACGATGGATTAAACGGGAATAAATTTGATGCTTTTGCACAGGAACTAAAAAAATTGCAGGGGATAAAAAATGCAACACTCGCTTTTTCTTCGCCGTCGGATGTACAAACATCAGCCGATGGTTTTCGTTGTGATGGAATGCCCGAAGGAGAAACTGTTAGCATGCAATGGAACTCGGTTTATTACGATTATTTTGAAACGCTAGGTGTTAAAATGGTGGAGGGGCGTGGATTTAATCGCGACTTCAAAAACGACCTGGTTGATTACGACACCCAAAGAAAATGTGCCTATGTGATCAACCAAAAAGCGGCTGATGAGATGGGAGTTGATAATCCTATTGGGAAAACATTATATGCTTACCAGGAAGGTACGATTGTTGGCATCGTGGAAAATTTCAACTTCAAATCGCTGCACAGTGAAATAACTCCCATGTGCTTTAATATGAATCCGTTTTACTACAATGAAATTATTGTAAGAATGAATCCCGGAGTACCGGCACTGCCGGATCAGATAAAAACAGTGTGGGAAAAATTTGTGCCGGAATATCCTTTTGAATATAGTTTTGTAAACGACCAACTCAACCAAATGTACGAATCGGAAAGTAACCTGACTGCCAGTTTAAATGTATTTGCAGGCATTGGAATTCTGATCGCCTGCATGGGGTTGCTAGCTCTTTCAATTTTGGCCATGCAAAAACGAACCAAGGAAATTGGTATCAGAAAAGTAAATGGCGCAAAAGTTTCGGAAATCCTTTCAATGTTGAATAAAGACTTTATAAAATGGGTAGTCTTAGCCTTTGTAATTGCCACGCCCATTGCATACTACGCCATGAGCAAATGGCTCGAAAACTTCGCCTACAAAACCACTTTAAGTTGGTGGATTTTTGCGTTGGCCGGGTTGCTGGCCTTGGGCATTGCGCTGCTAACGGTGAGTTGGCAAAGCTGGCGGGCTGCTACACGAAACCCGGTTGAGGCACTCAGATATGAGTGACAAAATCCTCGATCGCGAAGCGTATCGGGATGGAGGCGCTGAGGTACGAATAGCTAAACAAGAAGAAATAAAACAAATATTTAAGCTAATAAAATGAACTCATTAAGAAATATAAATCATAAAATAATTCTGCGAACCATTTGGCGCAATAAGCTTCATTCTTCGATTAACATTATCGGACTGGCAATTGGCATTGCTGTTTTTATACTAATAGCAAGATACGTAAATCATCAATTCAGCTTCGATCGCTTTCACAAACAGCAGAACAATATATACAAGGTATATCTTGGCGATAATGGATCACTACCCCCGGCTGTTGCTTTATTCTTAAAGGATAATATTGCCGGAATTGAAGATGTTGTTCGAGTAGATGAATGGTTTGGTGGAGGAAATAAAGGTTATTTAGAATACGAAAAAGAAACGATAAGAACCAAGAATTTTATTTTTGCTGACAGCAGTTTCTTTGATTTTTTTGATTTTAAAATGTTGTATGGTGATGCCCAAAATGGTCTGAAATTTCCAAATTCAATCATCTTATCAGAGCGTTTGTCGCGAAAAATATTTGGCAACGAAAACCCAACAGGTAAACAAATTACCTATTTAAGTGACTACCCCAGTGCAAAATATAAGTTCACCGTAAGCGGTGTAATTGAGGACTCACCTACCAACTCATCAATTCCATACAATGGCATAATTTCAATGTCAACCATAACTTACCACCACATTAGAAACGGAAATATTAGCGAAGATTGGGTCAACTGGGGATTTGGCAGCTTTGTTAAAATTTCTTCACCTGAAATAGTACATCAACTCAATAATGAAACACCCGAATGCTGGACAAATCTGATGGCTGAACGTTGGCAGGTAGATAAAGGAAGTCAGCGTGCAGAGGAATACAAATTAACCTTTGTTCCACTAAAAGAGGTACATTTCCAAGGTAGCAACAAACGCTCTTCAGTTTACCTGATATTACTAATAGGACTGGTCATTTTAATAATAGCCATTATTAACTACATTAATTTATCGCTGGCCATTTCCAGCACCCGTTTAAAAGAAATAGGAATTCGAAAAATAATCGGTTCTGATATAAGTACTTTGTTCAAACAATTTATAACTGAGTCAATACTAATCACTTCAATTGCTGGCATTATTGCAGTAATTATAGTTCTTTTCATTCACCCCTATTTGTTCAACTTTACCGGATTTAAGTCCGTGGTTGCACCTGGTGAAACATTCAAAGCACTGGTATTCCTGATTGGAGGACTAATTCTGATTGGATTCATTTCAGGATTATATCCTGCCTGGTTCCTTACAAAGCTCAAACCTGTAAAGAGTGTAAAAAATGAATTCAACAAAGGAACGAAAGGAAATAGGTTAAAACATGTATTAATCACAACTCAGTTTGTTGTTTCAATTTTTCTAATAATAGCAGTTTTAACGTTCTCGAAACAAGCGAACTATATAAAATCTAAAAATCTGGGATTCGACAAAGAACACCTGATTTATCTATCAGGTGGTGCCAGTATAAGTAACCAATATCAGGCATTCAGAGAATCGTTACTGGCAAATCCATCGATTCAAAATATTGCACGTTCAAACGGAACCTTTGTTGGCCATCTGAATATTGGTTCGAAGCATAAAGTGAATGGTGAATTCAAAAATTATAAAGCTACAACTGTCGATCCTGATTTTATCGAAACATTTGGAATTGAACTTTTAGAAGGCCGAAATTTCTCAAAAAGTATCAAAAATGATTTAAATAACACTGCTTTGGTAAATGAATGTTTTGTAAAGCAGATGGAACTGGAAGATCCAATTGGCTCAACCGTAACTTTTCTGGGAGATGACATTACGATCATTGGGGTAATTAAGGACTTCCATATCAGCTCTTTGCACCACGAAATTAAACCATCAATGCTTTGCTATCTGCCATGGAATACTTGCATTAACATTAAAGTATCGGGCATTGATCTGGAAAATACAATTGCCACAATTGAAAGCACATGGAAGGAGTTCTCTCCCGATGTACCTTTCGAATATCATTTTCTGGACGAACGTTTTGAAGAACTTTATCAGGCTGAAACAGAATTCAGTTCATTGATTAAAATATTTACCCTGATCGCCATATTTATTGCTTGCTTAGGTCTTTTTGGTCTAATCTCTTTTTCTGCTTTACAACGAAAGAAAGAAATCGGTATTCGAAAAATTAACGGTGCCAAAATTTCGGAAGTAATGATTATCCTAAATAATAATATTATAAAATGGGTAGCCATCGCTTTTGTAATTGCCACGCCCATTGCCTACTACGCTATGAATAAATGGCTTGAAAACTTCGCCTACAAAACCACTTTAAGTTGGTGGATTTTTGCGCTGGCCGGTGTGCTGGCGTTGGGAATTGCATTGCTAACCGTTAGCTGGCAGAGTTGGCGGGCTGCAACGCGGAATCCGGTTGAAGCACTGCGATACGAATAAATCAAAGTCACTAGCCTATGTACAGTTTAAAAATAACCATACGTCGACTGTTAAGAGACAAAGCTTTTTTGCTAATTAATGTCTTTGGTTTAGTAATTGGCATTACATCATTTCTTGTTTTATTTATCCATGTTTCAAACGAAAAAAGTTTCGACAAGCATATTACAGGACATGAAAATATTTATCGAATCAACTCGACTGCCAGGGGCAATCCCAGCAAATGGGCACGTAGTTTGGGTATTGTTCATTCCGCATCGTCTGAAATTCCAGAGGTTGAATTGGCGACCCAGTTTATACATAGCCCTGTTGGCACCATAAAAATCAATGATAATTCATTACAACAGAAGGATATTTTTTGGGTTGATGAGGCTTTTATTAAAATATTTGAAGTTAAAGCCACACTGGGCAACCTTTCGGAATTGGAGAAACCAAATACTGTTTTTATTACAGAAGATTTTGCTCGTAAACACTATGGAAACCTAAATCCTGTAGGGCAAATCATCAAATTTGAAACTGCCCAGTATAATCAAGATATTGGTGATTATGAAGTTCGTGGAATAGTAAAAAATGCGCACCCCAAAACACATTTTAAATACGAATTGCTAGCATCGCAAAAAGGTAACATGCAAAAAGCTTTTGAAAAAACATTACCAACCTTAAAAACTCTATGGGCTTACCATTACTTTAAACTTCAGAAAGGTGCATCTCCCGAATTGGTTGCCAAAAAGATAGGGGCTTTTTGGGATAAGAGTTCTTTAAAACAAGAAGGTGGACCTAAAGAATTCGATTTTTCGTTGTTCCCAATTGACGATATCCACCTGAAATCGGATTTCCGTTTCGAGTTGCGCGAAAGTTCGAGCAAAATAAATATTTCACTATTTATAATTGTATCATTTGTTATTTTGCTGGTTTCCTTGTTAAATTTTACCAACCTCACCATCGCCAAACTTATTAAACGTTCAAAAGAACTGGGCTTAAAAAAGTTTATTGGGGCTAACCGGTGGCAAATTATTACGCAGGTATTAACCGAAGTATTGATTGTTTGTATACTGGCTATGGGTATTTCATTGTTGTCTATTCAGCTTGTAACCCCCTTCATTAATCAATTGTTTGACATAGATTTTAAAATATATTACCACGAACCAGTTGTTTACTGGAGTATATTCGCAGTTATTGGCTTATGCCAAGCGGTAACAGCCCTTTTTATTGCTATATTTTTTCTGGGTAGAAATTCCACCACTGATATGCTTGCCCTACGAAATAATTTTTCGGGAAGCTATTTACTAAAAAGCCTTTTGGTCGGACAGGTTGCTATTGTAATTGTACTAATATCAGGAACATTTTTGGTTAACAAACAAATTGACTTTGTATTAAATAAACCCTTAGGCTTTGATAAGGAAAATATAGTTGTTCTTCACATGAAAGACCTAAAAAGGGATGCAGGTGTTTTTACAAAAGAACTCAGGCAGCAAAGTCAGGTTACCGGAGTTGGAATGACATATCAGTACTTCGGATATCCTACACAAACGATGTCGCTTGAAGGTTTAGGTATTGAAGGAACTGCGGAGGTAGTTTCGGCCAACTACGATTACCTAAAAACCATGAATATTAAATTGATTGAAAACTGGATAAACCCCACTGCCGATACTGTTCGGGGAATGGTGATAAACAATCACCTGTACAAACGTTTGATGGAGAAACACGGAAGTATAGAAGCTCTAAACGCTTTCCAGCAATCGCAAGTCGCGCAAGGTGGACAAAACAATTATCAGGCTATAAAATTTATTGGAGTAGCCGAAGATTTTAATTACAATTCAGCTCACGAAAACATAGGTGATTTTGTTTTTAGATTGGATGAAGCAAGAAACCGTGCACGCTTTGCTCATATACGCTTAGGTAATGAGAGTTTGCATGCTGGCATGGACGCTATTAAAAAGGTGTGGAACGTGCATTATCCCAACCAGGAAATGGATTACTTTTTTATGGATGAGAAAATAGCTCAGCAATACGAAGCAGAATCCATCCTAAGTCGCATTCTTTTTGTTTTCTCAGGCATTGGCATATTGATTAGCATAATAGGAATTAGTGCATTGTCATTATTTATTTCGCAGCAACGCACTAAAGAAATTGGCATCCGCAAAGTAAACGGAGCCAAGATCTCGGAGGTGATGGTCATGCTCAACAAAAACTTTATAAAATGGGTAGCCATCGCTTTTATAATTGCCACGCCCATTGCCTACTACGCCATGAATAAATGGCTTGAAAACTTTGCCTACAAAACAACTTTAAGTTGGTGGATATTCGCGCTGGCCGGTGTGCTGGCTTTGGGCATTGCATTGCTAACCGTTAGCTGGCAGAGTTGGCGGGCTGCTACGAGGAATCCTGTCGAAGCACTTCGATACGAGTAGTGAGAAGTGCGGAGATGCTGACAAACGAAGTTTCGTCAGTATTGAGGCACTCAGGTATGAATAGCTTCGTTTTACCCCAAACCCCTAAAGGGGCTTATGGGAGTTATAATACGAATGCCAATGGTTATTCATAACTTTATAGGTATAAGTCAAACTTAAAAGAGAACAAAATGCACCAATTTAGTTACCTGATTTTATCATTGTTTTTGGCATTTCCAGCTTTCGCTCAGAATTATCAAACCACTGGAAAAATCATTATTGATGATTCGAGTCTGAACGATTTGATTGATGTTTCTGCTGGTATTGAAATTCTGGCCGATGGCTTTGGGTGGTCAGAGGGACCGCTTTGGCTGGCTTCTGAGAATAAACTTATTTTTTCAGCTATTCCTGAAAATTCAATTTATCAATGGAGTGAATCCGGTGGACTGCAGTTGTATCTTAAACCATCGGGATATACCGGGGAACAAGACAGAGGTGGAGAGCTTGGTTCCAATGGCTTGCTTTTAGCTTCGGATGGGAGTCTGGTTCTTTGCCAGCACGGCGATCGCAGAATAGCAAAAATGTTAGCACCCTTGAGTGATCCGGCACCAAAATTTGAAACCCTGGCTGACAGCTATCAGGGAAAGAAACTAAACAGCCCCAACGATGCAGTTTTCAGTAAAACCGGTGAATTGTATTTTACCGATCCGCCATACGGGCTTGAAAAAAATGTGGATGACCCGGCAAAGGAATTGGATTTTCAGGGGGTCTATAAAATTTCAAAATCGGGTGAAATTCAGTTGCTCACAAAAGCATTGACCCGTCCAAATGGAATTGCTTTTTCGCCTGATGGAACAAAATTATATGTGGCCAATTCAGACCCGGAGAGGGCCATCTGGATGGTTTATGATGTGAAACAGGATGGAGGCATTAAGAACGGTAAAGTTTTTTACGATGCAACAAACCTGGTTTTTGCGGATAATGGACTTCCTGACGGAATGAAAGTGCACAGGAATGGGACGATTTTTGCCACAGGGCCAGGCGGAATTTTTATTTTCTCTCCGGACGGGAAAATCCTGGGAAAAATAGAAACAGGGAAAGAGACGGCAAACTGCGCATTCGATGAGGATTATTCGGCATTGTACGTGACCGCTGACAATACGCTCATGCGCGTTCACCTTAAAAAATGAATTCATTAAAATTGTCCAATCCTGATTTTTCGTTCTGAAAGGACAGCTAAATTGAGCCCAAGACATCGTCTTGGGTAGATGAAAAAAAAGGATATCGGGCTGAAAGCCCAGTTTATTAATCTGCCCTTACCGGGCGACGTAAAGATAGGCTGTCTGAATCCCAAGGTGTCGCATTCGCTTTGCCGTTGGGTTAGAATAGTCTGGGCTTTCAGCCCGATGAAATAATTATGGGGAGATCGATTTGAAAATAATAGTAACTATTCCAAAACTTTGTCGTCTTATAACTAATAATCAGTTTAAAACAATTAAATCAAACGCATTATGAAAACTCAAAAGAACCTCAAATTATTTACGATAATAGCAGTGCTGACCGCTGTGCTTTCGTTGAATGGATTTGCAAAAGATGGCCAGCCAACCATTACAAAAACCTTTGATATCAACCAGCCGGGGCAACTCAATGCTTCATCGTCGGGAGGTGGAGTAACAGTCCAAACACACAATCAGCCCCAGGTTATTATTCAGGCTTTTGTACGCAAAAACGGACATCTTTTATCGCCGTCCGATAGGGAGCTAAAAGAGGTTCTCGATGATTTCGATATCGATTTTTCAAAAAGTGGATCAACCATTACCGCAGTAGTGAAACGCAAGGGTAGAATGAATTTCTGGAGGAATAATGTAGGTATTTCGTTAACCATTATCGTTCCGGAAGAAATGTCGTGCGATGTGTCGTCAAGCGGCGGCGGCCTGAAAATTTCGGGAGTAAAAGGTACACACGATTTCTCGAGCAGTGGCGGTGGCGTGCGACTGGAGAACACAAGCGGCAGCACAAAAGCCAGCTCATCGGGTGGCGGTGTTAAAGCCACCAACCACGATGGCGATATCCGTTTAAGTTCCAGCGGTGGCGGTGTTAACGTTGAAGGCGCGCACGGAAGTGTTTATGCACGCAGTTCAGGAGGTGGTGTAACCCTCGAAGATATTCATGGCCCGGCAGATGCTTCCAGCAGCGGCGGCGGTGTTAGCGTAAGTGGCGAAGCCAGCTCGGTAACAGCTAAATCAAGCGGCGGGTCAGTACGTGTTAATATTCGCAATCTTAGCGATGAATTATACCTGCAATCAAGCGGAGGTGGTGTTTCTGCAGTTATTCACGGTGGCGAGAAAATGGGCCTCGATCTTGATTTGCGTTCAGGCAGAGTGAATATTGATCTGCATAACTTTAATGGCTCTTCCGAAAAAGACCGCGTAAAAGGTAAAATGAACGGCGGTGGAATACCGGTCTATGCACATGCATCAGGCGGTAACGTTAACATCAGTTACGAGGATTAGATCTCGATTCCTTCTGTAAAAATTAAAAGTAATAGTGAGGATTTCTCTTTAAGTGAAGTCCTCACTATATTTTGTTATCCAGGAGATCTTTTCTGAAAGAATTCGCACAAAACGCATAAGTCCGTGATCTGCAACAGTGCAAATCTGCAAAATCGGTGTAATCAGCGTTCTGATCTCTGTGACAAGTAATTTTACAGTTTTTGTCAAAAAAATTTACACAATAAAAATCGTATAATTGATAAGTGTTTAGAATTCAGGCATTAGTATTTAAGGCACAAGAGTTGGGTATATTATGCATAACAAAATTAGTGGCTCAATACCGGCACTTAAATACCAATGAATGTATAACCTAAAAATTACATTACGGCGCCTTTTTAAAGACAAGGCTTTTTCGCTGATCAACATTTTTGGATTGGTGATCGGGATTTCGTCTTTTCTGATTTTGTTCATTCACGTATCAAATGAAAAAAGCTTTGATAAACATTTTACCGGGCACCAGAATATTTATCGTGTTACCTCGGTTCCCGGCGGTCTCGATAATGCGGCATGGGCGCGTAGTATGGGAATCGTTTATAAAGCTTCTGAAGAAATACCAGAAGTTGAGATAGCGACTCAGTTTTCGCATTGCAACGAGGGAACTATTAAAATGGGCGAAACCTCCATCTCACAAAAGGATATCATGTCGGTTGACGAGGCATTTATGGAGCTATTTGAAGTTGTGCCTGTGGTTGGTGATTTGTCAGAAATTTCGAAACCCAATACTGTTTTTGTTACCGAAGATTTTGCCCGTAAATATTACGGTAACCTAAATCCTGTTGGGCAAACTATAAAAATTGAAGCACTACAATATACCAGGGATCTGGGCGATTATGAAATTCGGGGAGTGGTAAAAAATACCCATCCGAAAACTCATTTCAGGTACGAACTGCTGATCTCTCAAAAAGGAGGACTGCAAGAACGCTTTGCTTCGTTGCCCGACCGAAAAATACAGTGGACTTATAACTATTTCAAACTTCAGAAAGATGCAGATCCGAAACTCGTTGCCGAAAAGGTAGCTGCTTTCTACGACAATAGCAGCCTGAAAACTATACCCGGTCCGCAGGAATATGGTTTTGCCTTGTTTCCCATGGATGATATTCACTTAAAATCGGATTACCGTTTTGAGTTGCGCGAAAGCTCAAGCAAGATAAATATTGGCTTGTTTATCCTCATTTCATTTGTCATTCTTACGATTTCGTTGTTAAACTTTACCAATCTTTCTATTGCCAAATTGATAAAACGATCAAAAGAGCTGGGCCTAAAAAAATCGATAGGAGCCACGAAACTTCAGTTGGTTAGGCAAGTTTTAACGGAAGTGTTTTTGGTTTGTACGATGGCCATTGGCATTTCATTATTGGCCATTGAAAGTTTAAAGCCAATGATTAACAGTTTGTTCGAGATTGAATTCGCTATTTATTTTTCAGAGCCGGTAGTATATCTTACCATTATTGGAGTTTTAATCACTTGTCTACTGCTCACTGCCTTTTTTGTGGCGGTATTTCTACTGGCACGCAGTTCAGCCATCGATATTTTGGCGGGGCGTAACAACTTTTCGGGCAGTTATGTGCTGAAATCCTTGCTGGTTGTGCAGGTGACGATTGTGATTATTCTTGTTTCAGGAACCTTGTTGGTAAATAAGCAGATCAGTTTTGTTTTAAATAAACCATTGGGTTTCGATAAGGAAAATGTGGTTGTGCTCTACCTGAAGGATTTTTCGAAGGACCCCGCTGTTTTGGCCCGCGAACTGGAAAAACAAAGTCAGGTAGTTTCAGTAGGAATGACGGCACAACATTTTGGTTATCCGGCACAGGGAATGAATTTGGAAGGACTGGGAATTGAGGGTACTGCTGAATTTGTTTTTGCCAACTACGACTACCTCAAAACCATGAATATTAAGCTTATACATAACTGGATAAAACCGGATGCCGATACCGTGCGGGGAATGGTGATAAACAATCATTTGTACCAACGATTGATGGAGAAACACGGCAGTATGGATAATCTTATAGCCTATTCAAATGCACAACCCTTGGGACCGGGAGAAACACGTATTAATTTTGTCGGGGTTGCTGAAGATTTTAATTACAGCTCGGCACACGAAAGTATTGGCGACTTTGCGTTTTGGCTGGATGAAGGCGGGTCAAGAGCACGTTTTACCCACGTACGGATTAACAACCTGCATGCCGGCATGGAAGCCATAAAAAACACCTGGAATGAATATTACCCCAACCAGGAACCCGACTACTTTTTTATCGATGAAAAAATTGCTCAACAATATAAGGCAGAAACCATTTTAAGTCGAATTCTTTTTGCTTTTTCAACCATCGGGATACTTATTAGTGTTATTGGAATCAGTGCGTTGGCCTTGTTTATTTCGCAGCAACGAACCAAAGAAATCGGTATCCGAAAAGTAAACGGTGCAACCGTCTCAGAAATACTGGGATTGTTGAATCAGAGTTTTGTAAAATGGGTATTAATTGCATTTGCTATTGCTACTCCGCTTTCTTTTTATGCCATGAGTAAGTGGCTCGAGAATTTTGCTTACAAAACCAATGTGAGCTGGTGGATTTTTGCACTGGCAGGAATAATGGCTTTGGGAATTGCATTGCTTACCGTTAGCTGGCACAGCTGGCGTGCTGCGACACGAAATCCGGTTGAGTCACTTCGGTATGAGTAAATAATGTCGGAAACAGGATATGCCGGATTAATGGATTATCAAGATTAGAGAAAGAAAATGACGAAAATAGATGATGACCTGACATATAAAATTATTGGTTGTGCAATGAAAGTTCACAACACTTTGGGAAATGGATTCCAGGAGGTAATTTATCAAAGATGTTTGGCCATAGAGTTGAATAATGTTGGAATTGCCTATAAACGTGAGCAAGAAATGCCCATTTATTACGAAGGATATGAAGTTGGGAAACGCCGAGCTGATTTTATTATTGAAGAAAAAGTAATGGTTGAAATGAAAGCAATAATTAACCTTGAGGATGTTCATCTGGCCCAAGGTTTAAATTATCTAACAGCTTACAATTTAGAAACGGGTTTGCTAATTAATTTTGGTTCAACCAGCTTGCAAACCAAGCGACTGTACAAAAAACATTCATCCAGCTAATCTTAAAATCCTGCATATCCTGATTCAGACAATGATTAGAAAGAGAAGACCATGATTAAACATTTTATATTAATAGCCTGGAGAAATATCAGAAGACGGAAAACGCTTTCTGCTATCCAGATTTTGTGCCTTTCTGTAGGTCTGGCAGCTTTTATTTTGGTTGCCCGCTATGTTCAGTATGAGAAGGACTACGATAAGTTCAATGAAAATTTCGACAGGATTTATCGTGTTCAATCCTACAAAATGACCGACAGGATGGACGACAATGGGCAAACTGTTGTCCCCATGGCAAAATTCATTCGCGATAATGTTCCTGAAGCAGAGAATGCAATCGCCACCAACGAAATATGGAACGAGTATTTATCGCCCGATGACGAACGTGTTTTTAAGGAACAAACCGGACTGCTTGTACCTTCCTCAATCTTTGATTTTTTCTCGTTTAAATTGATTCGGGGAAACAAGGAGAATGTGCTCGACGATCCCAATTCAATCGTACTAAGTGAATCGATGGCAGAAAGATATTTTCCCGGGCAGGACGCGATGGGAAAAATAATTTTTGATGAGAAAAAACAAGAGCTCCGCGTTACGGGAATTATGCAGGATATTCCTGAGCAGTCGTCAATTAAAGCCACTTATTTTCGATCGAATGCCGACCTGATAAAAAGACACAATGATAGCTGGTACAATAGTTCGTTCGAGATTTTTGTGTTGCTAAAACCCGGGGCTTTGGCCGCTACGGTAAACGAGAAAATAGCAGATGTGATAAGGCGTTACGACAAGGAATCGAAACAGGTTGCCTATCTTCAACCCTTAAGCAATTTACACCTGAAAGAATATGTGCGCGACGACCGGGGCTCTATTATTTACTTCTTCTCTTTCATTGGAATTTTAACGCTTTTACTGGCCTGTGTAAGTTTTATGAATTTAACCACATCGTTTTCTACCATGCGCACTGTTGAAATTGGTATTCGCAAAGTGTCGGGTAGCAACCGAAATATTCTTCGCATACAATTTCTTACCGAGGCGGTGTTAATAGCACTTATTTCGCTGGTATTTGCAGTGTTTCTGGCGTATCTTCTACTACCCGTGTTTAATACCGTTGTAAACCGGAATATCGATCTTCAGTTGCTGCAAAATCCTTTATTCGTGCTGTTTTTATTGGCAACAGTTGTGGTAACAGGATTTATCGGCGGAAGCTATCCCGCCTTGTTTATATCGCGTTTAAAACCTGTGAATGTTTTAAAAGGAAGAGGGTCTTTTAACAAAGGGAAAGTGCGTGGATTAACCGCCATGGTTTATCTTCAGTTCATTCTTTCGGTTGTGCTGTTAACCTCAAGTATATGGATGTACAAGCAGGTTACATTTTTGAAAAACAAAGACCTGGGCTACACAAAAGACAACCTGTTGTATTGTAAATTACCAAGTGTGAATAGCACGGTTTCATACCGGCAGGTTCGTGAGCGGATACTCGAAAATCCCGGAATCGAAAACATGACCCTATCCATTAATTCACCGCTGCATTCAAATTGGGGAACACGTGTTCATTACGAGGGAGGCCCGACCGACGATCATGCTTATTCTCGATGGAACCAGGCTGACGAAAATTACCTGAATACCATGAGTATGACATTGGTGGAAGGGCGTAACTTTTCTAACGACTATTCTGCCGAAACCAAAACATGTTTGATAAACGAAACCGCGGTAAAACAATTTGGCTGGGACAACCCGATCGGGAAATGGCTTGAAATGAATAATGGCCACTTTACAGTAATCGGTGTTATAAAAGACTTTAACATCGAGGATGTTCATAATCCAATAATTCCGTATGTACTGTTGTATCGAAATGAAGGTTTTGCAAGTAATAACGATCTCACTTTTAAGGTGAATCCAAATACAATGACAAGCAGCCTTGAGCATATTAACTCCGTTTTAAACGAGGCTTTCCCGAATATTCTTTTTGAAGTAAATGGGTACGATGTAGGAACTTACCGGGTGGCATTGGAAATATGGACCAGTGCAAAAAATACATTTGCGTTTTTTACCATAATGGCGGTATTAATTGCGGCAATGGGATTGTTTGGGTTGGTTGTTTTTGCCTCGCAGCGACGTGTAAAGGAAATTGGAATTAGGAAAGTTCAGGGAGCACAAGCTGCCCAAATATTGCCGTTAATTACACGGCAGTTTATTATTCTTGTTGTGGCGGCAAATATTATTGTTTACCCGCTGGCGAGGTTTCTTGAAAATGTAACACCCGGGCATTATAAATACCAGTTTACCGTTTTTGATTTGATGCTGGTGTTGGGAATTTCCGTTCTTGTAACTTTACTATCGAGTGGATACCAGGCATTAAAAGCATCGCTGTTAAATCCGGTCGAAGCACTTCGATATGAGTAATGAGAAGTGCGAAGATCCCCAACTGAAGCTTGGGATTGAGGCACTCAGATATGAATAAAAGGTTTATTAAAATATGTTTAGAAATTACCTGAAAGTAGCACTTCGTAGCTTGTTGAAAAACAGGCTTTTCACTTTTATAAATATCACCGGTTTGGTAATTGGCATGGTAGTGGCCCTGCTCATTTTTAACTATGTAAGTTTCGAGCGCAGTTACGACTCGATGCATGAAAATGCAGATCGTATCTTTCGTGTGGAAAGTAAATTCTACGAAGGCGAAACACTCACCGACGATTGGGCAACAGCATCGTTTGGTTATGCCAGTGCTATGAAAGAAAACATTCCCGGCATTCAGGATTATGTGCGAATTGCCATTAACAGCACCGAACAAATGGTAAGTTATGAGGAAGAGAAATCGCGCGAGAATACCGTTGTTGTTACCGAGCCTTCTTTCTTTTCCATTTTCTCGTTTAAGCTGATTGATGGCGATGCGTCAACAGCATTAAGCACTCCGAATAAGGTAGTTATTTCGCAACTGGCAGCCCACAAGTTTTTCAAGAATGAAAATCCGCTGGGTAAAATTTTGAAATTCAGAACACTGAACCAGGCTTATGAATGTGAGGTAAGCGGTGTACTGGAAGATATCCCGGACAACAGCCATTTTAATTTCGATTATTTTGTGTCGTGGGATACACAGCCTGATTGGATTAAGAATTTCTGGTACCTGCACGAAACCTACTCGTATGTGCAGCTGGAACCCGGTATTTCGCCCGCAAGCATTGAAAAAGCTTTTCCGGAAATGGCAGAAAAGTACAAAACCGAAGATGCGTTAAAAAATAAAACCTGGGCCATTGAATTACAACCGTTGGCTGAGATCCATCTGACACCGCAAAAGCAGTACGAACGCGAGGCCAAAGGAAATGCAAAGGCCGTAAAAGCATTGATTCTAATTGCGCTGGCAATTCTTCTTATCGCCTGGATAAATTACATCAATCTTACCACATCGCGCTCGCTGGAGCGTGCCCGCGAAGTGGGGGTGAGGAAGGTATCGGGGGCACAGAAAAAGCAACTGATCATCCAGTTTTTAATCGAATCAACATTGGTAAATGTTATTGCCCTGGCTGTTTCAATCGGATTGTTCCTGATGCTCATTCCGTCATTTAATTCATTTATCGGCAAAAACATTGGCTTTTCAATTTTGTACATGCCGCGTTTTTGGGTGTTAATCACATTGTTTCTTTTAACGGGTATCGTTCTTTCCGGTTTGTATCCCTCGCTTGTGCTTTCGAATGTAAAACCTGCAATTATATTAAAAGGAAAATACCTGAACTCGCAACGTGCTGGCATGGTGAGAAAAGGTTTGGTGGTTTTTCAGTTTGTGGCGTCGCTGGTTTTAATTTGCGGAACCCTGGTCGTTTATGCGCAGCTAAAATACATGCAGAATCAGCCACTGGGTATAAACATCGACAAAACTTTAGTGGTTAAATTTCCGGCACAAACTCCTAATTTAATGGAGAAAGTGATGAGTTTTAAACGCCAGTTAAAAGAGTTGCCCGATGTAAAAAATGTGACGATTTCAAATGCGGTACCGGGAATGGAAGTGGCCTTTTTTGCATCGAATCGTTTGTTCGAAGATGCCGCCAAACAAAACCGATTGTACGAAATGCAAACGGTTGACTACGACTTTATGGATACTTACGGAATGAATATTCTGGAAGGAAGAGGTTTTGACAAAACATTTACCAACGACATAAAAAAGGTTATTCTGAACGAAGAAACGGTGAAACAGCTGGGTTTTGCAAGCAATGCCGATGCCATTGATCAGAAGGTTTTAATTGAGACAGTGGCAGAACCATACCAGGTAATTGGTGTGGTTGAGAATTACCATCAACAATCGCTGAATAAAGCTTATACGCCAATAATGATGATCATGTACAACAGCATCGGGTGGTTGCCACCTAAATATTTATCCGTAAAAATTGCTGGAGTTGATGTTGCTTCTGCTTCGGGAAAAGTAAACGAAATCTGGAATCAGTTTTTCCCGGATTCAACTTTTGATTATTTCTTTTCCGATCAGTTTTATAAAGCTCAGTATTCACTTGATCGGAAGTTTGCTACCATTTTTGGGCTGTTTGCACTGATGGCCATTTTTATCGCTTGTTTGGGATTATGGGCACTGGCCCTGTTTGCCGGATTAATTCGCAAAAAGGAAATGGGGGTCCGAAAAGCTTTGGGAGCCTCAACGCCGAGTTTGTTTTATAACCTTTCAAGCGAATTTATCTACCTTACATTGTATTCGGCAATTTTAGGTATTCCGTTAGCCTTTTTTAGAATGAATGAGTGGCTGAAATCGTATGCATTCAGGACAGAAATGAATTGGTGGTTTTTTGCTTTACCCATTGTGGTACTGGTGTCAATCGCCTCCTTAACCATCAGTTATCAAACACTAAAAACAGCCCATTCAAGTGCGGTGGAAAGTTTGAAGTATGAATAATATCTGAATCAGGAATCAGACAATCAATAAACTATTTTTTATGATACAACTAAAAAACATCGACAAGTACTACGACGCAAAGTTTCAGCGAACCTTTGTATTAAAAGGAGTAAACCTTGATATTAAACAAGGCGAATTTGTTTCAATAATGGGCCCCAGTGGTGCCGGTAAATCAACATTGCTGAATATTATTGGTTTTCTGGATGAACCAAACGAAGGCGAGTATTTATTTCTCGATCAGCCGGCCAATAAGTTAAAGGAAAAGCAAAAAGTACAATATCATCGCAGTCATATTGGGTTTATCTTTCAGGCTTTTCACCTGATTGAGGAAATGAATGTATACGAAAACATTGAAACACCGCTGGTATATCGCGGCGTGAAGGGAAAAGAGCGCAAAGCAATGGTTGCCGACATGCTCGACAGGTTTAGTATTGTAGCCAAAAAGGATTTGTTCCCAAGTCAGTTGTCAGGTGGACAGCAACAACTGGTCGCCATTGCACGAGCCATCGTTGGCAGCCCGAAACTTCTGCTGGCCGACGAACCCACCGGAAACCTGCACAGCGAGCAGGGACAAATGATAATGGAATTGCTGAAAAAACTGAACGATGAGGGAATGACCATCATACAGGTAACGCACTCTGAAGAAAATGCAAAATACGGAAACCGTATTGTTCGTTTAAAAGATGGTTATTTGAAAGAAGACGAATAGCAAAGCAAATTTCACAAAAATGTCATTTCGAACGCAGCGGGAAATCTGTAACAAGAAATCTGAAAAGTAACAGATTTTTCGTTCATGCTTTACTCAAAATGACATCTTAATAAAACACAAATGGTACTGAAAGTTGTATTAAGAAACCTGCAAAAGCATCCCTTTTTAAACCTGATAAAAATAATCGGGCTTGGTCTGGCCTTAACAGGGATAATATTTATCGCGCTGTTTCTGAAAAATGAATTGACCTATGATTCGTATCATCAGAAATCGACTCGCACCTATCGTTATACGATAACAGATCCCGATTTTTTCAGCGGGAAACACTTTGCCCGTATAATCAATCCCGGGTATATTCATGAAATGAGTGATGCGCTTCCGGAGTTGGAAGAATTTGTCCGTTTGCGTCCGGTGCGTGGCGGTTTAATGAAATACGATCAGCGGTACTACAAAGTGGCGCAGGCTTTTGAATGCGACAGTACTTTTTTCAATGTTTTTGATGCCAAAATGTTGATTGGCAATAAAAAAACCGTGCTTGAAAATCCGGCATCAATGGTAGTGTCCCAAAGTTTTGCTCAAAAGGTATTTGGGGATAAAAATCCGGTGGGAGAGGTGCTTACTTTGCCATCCGGGCAGTATTACGGCGAAGACCAGGATTTTACCATTGCAGGAGTAATGCAAGACTTTCCGGCAAACAGTCATTTTCATCCCGATTTTGTGGCTACTCCGCTTACTGATCAGTTTACATACGGTTGGGCCTGGACTTACCTGGTTTTAAACGAAAATGCTACGATTGAAAATGTTACTGCAGGAATTTACGATTACCTGAAAAACAATAACGAGACCAACCCGGAGGAAATGGATACCGAAGTGCATTTGCAAAAGATTTCCGATATTCATTTAAACTCGCATAAACTCCGCGAGATAGAGGAAAACAGCAACATCCGAAACGTTTATGTGCTGGCTATTGCCGCTTTTATTTTGCTGCTAATTTCAATAAGTAATTACGCCAACCTGAATATTGGAATGAGCGGTTTCAGTGCAAAATACCTGTTTATAAACAAGTTGTTGGGGTCCTCAAAAAGTGCGGTGGTTAAATACTTCTTTTTCGAGGGGGTTTGTATTCTTGCGGCAGCCTTGCTTTTTACCGTTTTACTGTCGGTGCCGGTTAATACCGGAATCATTCGTTTTTATAAGCTGAATTTGCTGGCCGGAAATTCCACAACAATTATTCTGTTGGTTCTGGCATTCAGTTTATTAACGCTGGTATTTGGAATGCTTCCTGTTCTGAAATCGGTTTTCTCTTCTATTCGGTTGGGGGGAAGCAGAGGATCTGCTGTGGCGGTTCATCGAAATGGTGTCAGCCGTGTTTTAATCGTTTTTCAGTATGCATTTTCCATTGCTTTAATTATTACTGTTATTGTTATTTCGCGGCAAACCAACTACGCGCTAAAAAACAGTATGGGCGTTCAGCAAGACAATGTGATTTGTTTTGAATCGGTTCATGCCAGCATTCAGCAAAAGTTTGGTGTGCTTAAAGAGGAATTGCTGCAATACAATAGTATCGAGTCAGTTTCTGCCATGATGGAACCACCGGGTGGCGAGGCAAACGATATGTTTCCGTTTGAAATGGAAGCTTACGAGTCGGAAGATCCCGAACAGAACTCTGATGGCATTGGTGTTTTTCCGTGCGATTATTCGTTTGCATCGATATTCAACCTGCAGTTTTTGGCCGGGACCAATTTTTCGGAAAACAACAAAGACAATGAAGGTTCGGGCGAATACATCATCAATAAAGCTGCTATGAAACGCCTGCATTATTCAGATCCGGAGGATATTATCGGCAAAGATTTCAAGCTTATTTTTTCATCTCCGGGATCGGGAATTACCATTCCAAAAGGTAAAATTATTGGCGTGGTTGAAGACTTTCATTTGTCGAGTTTACGAAAACAGGTAGAGCCGCTGGTGCTTTTTAAACGCGATAAATTGTGGTTGATAAATTTTGTGGTTTCGTTTAAACCCGGAATGAAAGATGAGGCACTGGCCGATATGAAAAAGGTGTGGGGCGATCTGTTTCCCGAATATCCGTTTCAGTACGAGCACGTTGATGCCATGTACAAACGGGTGTATAAAGCCGAGCTGCTGCAGGCACGTTTGCTGTCGGTTTTTACGCTTATTGCCTTGTTTATTTGCTCCATGGGATTGTTTGGCCTGGCGCTGATTATTACACAAAACCGTACCAAAGAAATTGGTGTGCGAAAAGTTAATGGTGCGCGCGTTTCCGAGATATTGACGTTGCTAAACAAAGATTATATCAAATGGGTAGCACTGGCCTTCGTTATTGCCTGTCCGGCGGCATGGTTTGCCATGGATAAATGGCTCGGGAATTTTGCTTACAAAACCGATTTAAGCTGGTGGATTTTTGTGGTAGCCGGAGTATTGGCATTGGTAATCGCATTGTTTACAGTAAGTTTTCAATCGTACAGGGCGGCCAGTCGAAATCCGGTCGAAGCACTCAGATATGAATAAAACTAATTGTTGATTTAGCTTTTGTATTGATTTACAATAGGCTCCTGTTATTGAACATAAAGCCTTCATTTTTTTAGTTCAACTTAGTATCATTGCAAAAATAACGTTGTACTCTGTGGATCAGCGTGATATTCCAACAGCTTGAATTAAAATGTAATCAATGGCAGAAAACACCATTCTCTCATTCGAGAGCCTTAAAAAAATGATTGACCTGGTTAGCAAACCAATGGCTATTATTGATGATAAATCAATGGTTAGGGCGTATAACCATGATTTTGCACTTTATTTTCGACTGGCCAAAAGTGTATCCAAAAGTTTTAGTATTAAGGAAATTATTGCGGATGGCGATGAAATAAATGAGCTGATAGAAAATCAGAAATTAAAGACGTTAAGGGAAAGTGAGTTTAATCAAGAAATAAAAATTAATAACAACGATGAATATTCGATAGCATTTAAAATTACGCCTGTTGAAGAAGATTATTCCCAATTTTTTCTTTTTGAAATCATCAATATCTACGAAAGAGATCAGAAGCTAATAAGCCAGAAGTTGTTTTTCTTTAATAAACTAATGAATGAGATACCACTCAATATTTACTTCAAAGATAAAGAGAGTCGCTTTGTACTGATTAGTAAACCCATGGTGAAATATATTGGATTAAACAGTATGTCGGAAGCAATTGGGAAGACTGATTTTGATTTTTTTAGTCACGAACATGCAAAAAGTGCATTTGAAGATGAACAGAAGATGATGCAAACCGGTGAGGCAAAAACTCTGGAGGAAAAGGAAGTTTGGGAAGATGGTAAAGTTAGTTATGTGAAAACAACCAAGTATCCGCTATTTGATGCAAACAAGCAAATAATTGGGACGTTTGGTATATCGCAGGATATTACCAAATTGATAGAATACGAGCGGCAACTTACCGAAGCTCACGACGATCTGAATAAGAAAAATGAATACCTTAAAAATACGCTTGATACGCTCAAAAAAACCCAGACGCTACTGGTTCAGTCGGAAAAAATGGGAGCCTTAGGACAATTGGTGGCCGGAATTGCTCACGAAATTAATACTCCAATTGGTGCAATTACTGCTTCGGCATTAAATATGAAAGATTCAATTGCAAACCTGAAGAACGACATTGAAAAGGTTATAATGAAGTTCTCGAAAGAGGACTTAGAACTGTATGTGTACTTACTTGAAAATTCTGATAAAACCACCGATTATCTTTCGTCAAAAGAAAAAAGAGCAATGAAACGAATGTTTGCCACGCAACTCGAAAATAAGCACCCTGAATATGCGTTGAAGTTAGCCGACTTATTGGTGTATATGAATTTGGATAAAATTACTCCTGAAATGGAGGAGAATAAGAACCTATATAACGTTTGTAAAGCAGCAAGAAATTTTATATCGCTTACCAAAAATGTGGGAAATATTTTATTAGCATCCGACAAAACAGGCAAAGTGGTTTATGCCCTTAAAAACTATGTCCATAAAAAGGCCGATGGACAGAAAGTTCCTGTTAACATTGAAGAAAGTATTGAAACTGTACTTACCTTAAACACCAACAAAATAAAAAGGGGAGTTAATGTGGTTAGGAAATACAATGCTGAGCCAGTAATTATTGCCTATGGTGATCAGTTGGGGCAGGTTTGGAACAATTTGATTTCAAATGCAGTACATGCAATGAATGAGAAAGGGAACCTGACCATAACCATTGATAATGTTAATGGTAATCGCATTTCAGTAACCATTACAGATGAGGGGTGTGGTATTCCCAAGGAACATCATAAGAGGATTTTTGAGCCATTTTATACAACCAAAAACATGGGGGAAGGAACCGGTATGGGACTGGATATTGTTAAAAAAATTGTCGAGATGCATGGTGGAACAATAAACTTTACCACTCAGGTAGGTAAGGGTACCTCGTTTATTGTTGAGCTTCCTGTTAATAATGGCGAAACAGTGGAGGTGTAATTTGCAATAAGCTATAGCTAAAAGTTATTGTCTGTTTCGTGGTAGCAGTTCTTAATCGGATGTTTAAGAAGTAAAATTGTAATGATTCAGTGTCATAATATTGTGTTTAAGTTCAGTATTTTAAATGAAATGTTATATTTTTAAGCAATCAACTGATCTTAAAAAAATGAGCCAAACTCAATGCCCAAAGTGTCGCAATGCGATAGTACCAAACGATAAGTTTTGTCCTCATTGTGGCGAAAATCTTGAAAAAATTGCTGTTTCCAAAGAACAAAACAAAGCCTGTTCGCAGTGTGGTAAAATGAATAATGCTGAGGCTGTATTTTGTGAACATTGTGGATCAAAGCTTTCAGAAGAACAAACCAGTCAACAACCTAAAAAGCCGGAACCCCATAAAATCGTATCAAAAGGGGCGTATTCTGGAAAAATGAATACCGGAAAGTCAAAGCTGCTAAAGCGATTGATTATTGCTGCTATCATCGTTGTAGTTATCGCTGTGTTTGCAATTATAATCTGGTTTCAGGTTGATGATAATGCTGAAGATAAGTTAAAAGAAGCACTTCGTATTCCGGGAACCATTGTGATTGTCGGACTTGCGATTTACGTAGCTATTTTCGGTAAATCGAAAAAGGGAAGAACCAGAGGCGGATATGATGATGACGATTACGATGATGATGACTATGACGACGGTGGTGATGATGGCGACGACGACGATTAACACTTAATATTACAATACTTAGACTATGCCATTCTGTATGCAATGTGGAAACGAACTTTCGGCAGGAGCGCGCTTTTGCGGGAAGTGCGGGAAAGACCAATTAGCAGGCCAAAACCAGTGCCCAAACTGTGGGAAGGAGCTGGAAGAAAATGAGAAATTCTGTGCCGGTTGTGGAACGCCTGTAGGCGCTTCTGCTGAGCCCAGACCAGAGCCTCAAAAACAGACTCCGCCCGAACACAAGGAAGAGAAATTTACCAAAGAAGGTCGGAAAATAATAAGTGGAGGCCCTAAATCAGCCCTGAACAAACAAGTCTCTCCGCCTACACCGCCGATTAATACCCAGCCCAAAAAGAAAAAGGGATGTCGAGGATGTGCCATTTCAAGCATAATTATTTTGGCAGTCCTGGTTGTGCTTATCATGTTATTATACAACCGGGTTTCTGATTGGTGGCACAATTATAAAGCCGAGCAAGGTATTGAATTGAATACCGAAGGTGTTGATGGTATAGTAGATATTGAAGAAGGAGATGTGGGTCATTTGCCGGAGAACAGAAATGAACAGCAAAATAATTCCCAATCAAATCCATCAGCACCTGCAATTCAAAAAAATTCAGAAGCAAAAGATTTGAAGACAATTTGTGACGAAGTGGAAGAAGCATTTGTCAATGCTGACGCAGAAAAAATAAAATCCCTTTTAACGGACCAAAGTAAAACAAACTATGCAAATCTTCTTGATGACATTGAACCTTACTTAAAAGAATATGCAAATTGTTTTAAGACGAAAAAGCTAATTGCTGCTGACGATTATTTCGCTCTTTATTCTTTAAAAGATGAAAACGGAACTGAATTAACAGTTGAATTTGCCCTTTCAGAATCAGGAGATTGGAAATTAGTAAGGTTTTAATAAATAGAACATTTATGAAAAACAGGATAAAAACAATAATAAAATTTAGTTTTCTTTTTCTACTGGGAATTGTTCTGCTAAGCTACGACAATGTTAAAAACCACGGTACAATTAACGAAATAATTGTGGAAGGATTTATAAATAGGAACAATGGAGCTCCAGGTACCATTGCTAAATTCAAAAATTATATTTTTTGGTTAGACCGGGAAGAATTGAAAGGAGATTTTATTTTAAAACCGGGGGGGCTTTTTCATCCATCCGATGTTCCAAACATTGGCGATCGATCAATTAGAGGTTATAATACTACCATCACAGAAGAACAGCGAAGTATTACACCTCTAAATTGGATAATTCACGGAGGTTTTTCGGCAGACGAGCCAGAAGTACCTGCAGGCTTGCGGCATTTTTACGATCCTATAAAACCTCCCGGAAACCGTTTCCTTAATGATACTGCAAGCTCCGTTGTTTCTGGCTGGGGGCAAACGTGGTATGAAAATCCTAAAATCGATGGAGTAAGTTGGGCATTAGGAAAAAAGAACTTGGTAGGAGTTAAGGAGCACAACTATTCCTGGGAAAATGGTAAAAAATATATGCAAGCCGCACTTGAAGAAAAAAATCCAGATAAACGAAAAAACTATATGGCTAAGGCATGGCGCTCGTTGGGTGAAACCTTGCATATGATTGCTGACAATGGATGTCCACCACATGTTAGAAACGATTCGCATCCGCCCGGAAATGTTGCTCCATACGAAAATATCCTGACCAATGTTGATTTAAAAAAATACAAAACCGGAAAAGTTGATCAAAAATTATTGAAGGATTTCAGGAAGAAAGAAAATACAGCTTTCAATATTGCGCACAAACTGGCAGTTTACACCAATGAGAATTTTTTTTCGAGCGAAACTATTGCCGGTACCGACGTTAAACTAAGAAAAGTAAAATATATTACACATCCGCATGACGAATACAAATCACCAAAAATAACCCCATTAGATTACGATAACGGTTATTACATAAAAACCATAGCGGAACAGCCGGTAAAAGTTTGCACAGATAAATGGTTCTTTTCAAAGTATGGTTTTTCTGGTTCGCAGCCATATATCGATGATGAATGTACATATTCAATGGCCGGCGTTTTAATTCCAACCATAAAAGAGGCAGGTATAAATGTTATGCGAATTTATATTCCGGAATTTATATTAACCATAACTAATTTAGACGAGGATGGTAATATTTCAGGTAACATAGTGCACAAAACAGACCAAGAGTACAAAAACCAGATTTACTATAATGGCCCGGTTGAGATAAAAAACTCAGGTACAAAAAAGCTGGTAACGTTAAATGCTTCAGAGGGGAAATTCGAAGGAAAGATAAGTGGTGCAGACACGAAAGTGTTTGCCGAAATCGAATTTGGAGGGATTAACATTCGCTCCGATATAAAAACAAGAAAATCAAAATCACTTCCTCCGGAAAAGAAAAAAGCTGACAAGATGAAAATATCAGTCGTAATTTATGCATTTGCTAATTACGACCGTGGCTTCAAAGATGATCAGCAAACATTCATCAATAATACTTATCACGCGTGGGAGGCAATCGGCGATTGGCAGGAATTTACTGTTACCCGGGCTCCGAAATTTAAAGGGAGTAATAAATATGGCGAAATTGAGGGAGAAATGAACGAGGATGAAATCGTTTGGCTGAAAATTAAGTGGCACGAAGAATGGGAAAAAGGAAGCTTTGGTAGCAGTACTCTTACCAGGGAAGAATGGTGGAATGCAGAACTTGTTAATATTCCACTTGATCCGGTTGATGTTGGAGGAGACCATTCCTACGGAAAAAGTTACTACCTGGAAGGATGGGATTTTGATAAAGAGAGACCAAATCCACAATTTGAAAAATGCCTGAAAAAACTGGAACATGAAATGATTTTTTACCCATCAAAGGAAAAGGCAGTTTTAAAGCAAATTGATTTTACAAAAAGCCAGGTTCGTACCCACGAACAACTTATATCTTTTAACGGAATGCAGCAACCAAGGCCATTTATCCGGATTGGTGTTAGTTACAATGTTTATTAATTAAAAAAATACTTTATGTCATTCTGTACAAATTGCGGAAATGAACTTGCCGCCGGAGCCCGTTTTTGCGGCACATGCGGAAAGGAACAAGTAGCAGATAAAACCCAGTGTTCCAAATGCGGAAAAGAACTGGATGAATTTGAAAAATTCTGCTCGGGTTGTGGAATTCCTATTACCGCAAAAAATAAGCCCGAAAAAGAAACTAAAAAACCTGCAAACCAACAACCGAAAGAAGAAAAATTTACCAAAGAAGGCCGGAAAATAATAACCGGTGGACCCAAAGCGGTGCAGCCTAAAAAAGCTCCTGCGAAACAAGCACCAAAGAATACAATCAAAAAGAAAAAACGAAGTCCGCTGGGGTGTTTTTTTCGTACATTTTTTATTCTTATTGCCATAGTTTTTGGTGCGGCCCTGCTAATAATTGTTGTAAACGTACTATTTGTTGATGAAGATGGAGCAGATGTTAATAGTGAGATGCGTGTTGAGAAGGAGGTTAATGACGGCTTGTCGGATACAAATATTCCCGGAATAGTAGATTTTAAGAAAGGAGATGTAAGTCATCTTCCTGAAAACAGAAACAAAACAGCCCAAAAGGATGCCACAGGCACGAAAAAGATTGTATTAGATCCAAACGACAATAGCAGTGCCGATAAATACCGCTATGGAATTGATGTCGATCCAGATCCTTACAAAGCTCTTGACTATTACGAACATTTGGTTTCTAAAGGAGATCCGAATGCAATGGTTCAGTTGGCCGACTACTATGAACAGGGAATTTGGGTAGAAAAGAACACAAAAAAAGCAACAGAGTTGCTGAAAAGAGCAGCTGAATACGGTTCTGTTCAAGCAGATTGGGAACTGGAGTACTTAAGGAAAAACAGGAAAAATTAACAGAACAGCATCATGAGGATTTTATGTCATTATAGTTTGATTATCGTATGCTTGCTTAGTTTTAGTGTTTGTAATGCACAAAAGCAAAAATCGCAAACTGAAGAAGCAGCAGCAACAGCACAATCATTTGTAAAAGCAGAAACAGTTAAAGCTATTGAAGCCAATTTGATAAAAGCCCTTGAAGCTGAGAGAAACAGTGCGGCTGTTACTAATGCCATGACAAAATTCTGGGAGTCGGCCAAAGGCTTAAACCATAAACAGGTAGAAGCTTTAGCTAATCGATTTGTGTCGGCTTCCAAAACGAACTTACAGAAACTTTCAACCTTGTCAACCAGTCAGTTAAAAAATTATGCCCGCGAAGTCTCGGGAAGCCTAAAAGTTGATGCAAAAACCTTAAAACAAATTGTGTATGGAGCGGGCGACAAAGCAGGAAATGCTACCTTAAAAACATTACAGGAAATTGACGATGTTTTGGCCAGAACCGGTAACATGTCGAAAGATTTGTTGCTGAAGCTCAGAAGCGAAGCAAGCGGATTGGATCCGAACCAGGCCAGGGCTTTTTATGATCTGGTTAAAGACAAAGTATCCAGCGACTGGAAGGACATCAAAAACCTGGATAAAGCCACCGATGGTATTGGAAAGTATGTTGGAACCGTTGTTGATGGCGTTTTTGTGTTAAGCGATGCCTATGATATTTATTACAGCGATGATGAACCCGAGGTTAAAGCTATAAATGCTACCGGGAAAATTATTGATTATGGTGTTAGCACCGGGGCAGGAGCAGCAAGTGCAGCACTGGGTGGTGGCCTGGGGCCGGGGTTGGTAATTGCCTTTACCGCCAATCGTGTTTCAACGCTATATACCGAAATTGCGATGCTTGAAAAAGAAAAAGAAGCTGCTGCGAATGCCGAATTAAACGAAAAAATTAATAATTCAATTTTGGCTCGCCGCCAGCTGGTAAACATTAGCCACCTTATTCAATCAGGAAACCTGAACAAAGCCAATTTCCTGTTAAACAAGCTCCGACAGTTTATTGTTGGCCATAACTTCGACAATGTTGAAATGCTTCTGAAATTACATAACGAGTTGGAACAAAGAGCAAAGGAGGCTGAACGTAATGAAAAAATAAACCAGATCATTAATTCAGCACGATACCCTTATCGCGATGCCTTAAATTATTATACGAAAGGTGTTGAATTAAACCAGGCAAAAAAATATGCGGCAGAAGCACTAAACATTCTGAAAAATGAAGCGAAAACCTATCCCGAGATAAAAGAGTTAAAAGCAATTCAAATAACGCAGCAGCTTTTAAAAGCAATTAATGCAAGAATTACCAATGCATCAGCCTTATCCATTACTTCCGTTAGTGCCCCGGTAAAGGTTTATATCGGGCAGGCAATTGAAATCTCTGTATCGGTGCACGGAGGAATACCTTATTACAAAACTATTGGCGAGTTATCAGGGAATATCTCAGATGATATTGTAACCGTCTATTGGGAAGCACCGGAGAAACCGGGCAAGAAACGTGTGAATATTAAAGTACAGGATTGTTTGGGCAATACCACCTCAAAATCAAAAGAAATTGAAGTTGTTATTAAAGAGGATTTGGGAAATTTTCCATACGGTGAATGGTCTACGATGAATGTACCACAAAATACTGTTGAGGGAGATGTACTCAATTTTGATACTAAATCTGAAACAGATAGCTATTTCAAGAAAAAAATAGCAGAAACGCTTAGTAATCCTGTTTTTTCAAGCCATCCTTCGAAATATATAGAAGATGAAGTTACTTTAAAATTAACGCCTGAAAATTACTCATTTACAAAAAAGAACAACCTCTTTATTATTACTCCAAAACAGAAGAGTGATAAATATCGAATTACCTACATTTTTAGATTGATAGACGATAAAAACTTTGAAGGTAAATTTATTGGTAGTCAGGAGTTCACGACTTCAAAAGGTACATTTTATTGGTTTAATTATATGGATTTAAAAGGAACGAAAATTAAATAAATACAACTATGGCATTCTGTTCAAACTGTGGAAATGAAATTAAACCCGGAGTAGCATTTTGCGGCAACTGCGGAAATAGCATTGGTGCAGCGGCATCACAACCTGTTCCTCCACAGGCAGGAAAAGTAACTTTTGATGTTTTAAACCGCGAGCGTTTAAACATGGTAAAAGTAGAACTCGAAAACGCAGCATTTCGTTACGAGGCCGGTGCAATGCATTATATGCAGGGAAATCTGGAGCTGGAGACAAATGTGCCGGGTGTAGGCAAAATGTTTAAATCGATGATTACCAAAGAAAAAATTATAAAACCCGTAATCAGCGGTACCGGCAAGGTTTTTCTTACTCCATCGTTTGGTGAGTTTACCATATTGGAATTGGATAACGATGAGTGGATACTCGATCAGGGCGCTTATTATGCCTCTGAAATGAATGTTGAAATGGGAGCTTACACCAACCGTGCTATTAGCGCCATGTTTTCGGGTGAAAAATGGTTCCAAACAGTTGTGGCTGGTACCGGAAAAGTTGTCATTACATCTGCAGGTCCCCTCGAAGAAATAACATTAAACAACGATAAACTGGTTGTTGATGGACGTTTTGCGGTTGCCCGAACCTCCGGAGTCGATTTAAAAGTTACCAAAGCTACACGTGGAATTTTTTCTACCGTACTATCCGGCGAGGGTCTGGTTAATACCTTCTCCGGAACAGGTAAGGTTCTGATTGCTCCGGTTGATAATTATTTCAATACCTTAATTCATACCATTCGAAATATTGATTATAAAATTCAAAGCCTTAATAAAGGATAAAAAATTACGATCATGAAAAGAACAATTAACACGCTGTTACTTTCTGTTTTCTGTTTAGCAGTTTACGGACAAACACTTCAATTGGCAAACTTTCAGTTTAAGCCCGGAGCATCAATAAGCGTTAACTTTACAGCTTTAGCATCTTATGCCGATAATGCATGGATTGGTATTATTCCTTCAAATATTCCACACGGAAATGAGGGAGTAAACGATAAATATGATTTGAGTTATCAGTACCTGAAAAAAAGGACATCAGGAAGTTTAACGTTTACAGCTCCTATGAAAGACGGAAACTATGACCTTAGAATGCACGATACGGATAGTAATGGGAAAGAGGTTGCATCGGTAAGTTTTGTTGTGAGTAATAGTGCAAGTACAGATAGTTACAATCCTGTAGAACTAGCCAGTACAAATCAACCTAAAAAAGATGAATCCTCGGGGAACGTTCAAAGTTCTCCTCCATACGAAGGTATTCTTGGCGTTTTCAATACCGATTTTGATAAAATGGTAATCTACGTAAATGGAAAAGACTTTTTTGGAGAATACAAACATAAGGAAGGAAGAATTGCAGGAAAAATAGGGGATCATATCCTTACAGGGACATGGTCTCAAACCAACGGAAAAGGGAAGATGGAGTTCCATTTTAACTCAAATTATTCTGCATTTAAAGGTAAATGGGGATATAACGATGAAACTCCAACTAAAAAGTGGGATGGAGTAAAAGTTACGGAGAATTATGATGGGCTATTTCCGTTATTCGGAGCGAACAAAGGCAGCAATAGTAATGGGGGGCAAAATAATGCTAATACTAAAATCGAGGGAACATACAAATCAGACTTTAACGAACTAACTTTGCATATTAGTGGAAACCGGGTTACAGGAACTTACAAATACAAGAACGGCAGGGTTGAAGGCACTTTAAATGGCCAAACATTAACCGGAACCTGGACGCAATCGAACGGGAAAGGACGCTTGCAGTTTGTTTTTTCTGATGATTTTAGCTCTTTCCAGGGTAAATGGGGATACAACGATAGTGCCCCTGCTTCAAAATGGAATGGAACAAAACTGTAAAAAGGAGATAAAAAAGTTAGGTGCCTTATATGAATAGTCGTTTTGTATAAGATCACATTTTGAGAAAATAGAATGAACTAAAATTTTTACAGTCAGCAATAACGCAATAAGCACGTGCCGTATTCAGATAAAATAGACGACCAATCGTTTGACAAGTACTTAAGAAACACTAAAAACTGGAAGTTTCAGTTTTCGTTGATTATTGCTTTCATGGCAATATTCGGATTTTTCCTATATGGCGCATTAAGCGATAAAATGGACAATCCGGAGGCCTTGCAGATTGGGCTGGGTATTGGTTTAGTCTTTGTTGTAATTGGATTTTTCTCCGGCCGATCAAAACAAAAGCGTAATTGGGATGGAGCGGTGGTAAACAAAAAGATAAATATCATAATGAAAGACATTGGCTATCAGGGATCGAAAGCAGAATGTATGGTTTGCACGGTTTACATCAAAAGCGAAACTGGGAAAGTACACGAAATACGCACCGAAAACGATGATACCGTTTTTAATTATTATAAAATTGGCGACAAAGTCAGGCGGCACGAGCGGCTAAAATCATACGAGAAGTTTGATAAAACAGGCGATACGATAATTTTTTGTAACGCCTGTGCATTTTTACATGATATAGGAGAAAACGTATGCCGAAATTGCGGTTGCCCCTTGTTAAAATAAAGTCA
Source organism: uncultured Draconibacterium sp. (assembly GCF_963674925.1). Lineage (NCBI taxonomy): Bacteria > Pseudomonadati > Bacteroidota > Bacteroidia > Marinilabiliales > Prolixibacteraceae > Draconibacterium > uncultured Draconibacterium sp. Next base: position 910,892 of record NZ_OY771647.1, on the reverse strand, counting down.
TGTCGATTAATGAATTGTAGAATATGAGGTTACTTATTTCAAAAGCATTTTTGTTTATTTGTATTTGTTTCGTGGCAAATTTTACGCACGCTATTACATGCAATCGCTTCGGGCATATTTTGGAATTAAAAGGCGATACTGTTTTTCCTCAATTTAATATTTCTGCCCCCGAGATAGATAAAGGAAAAATTCCAACAATCAAATTAGAACTGGGTGATCCGTGTTCTCCACAGAATTCAAATTTGGAAGGATTTCCCTGGGAAGTTTCTTCCAACCCGATGTTTGAACTTTCTGAAGGTTTTGATACCGAAATTCCATCTGCTTTACCCGATTATCAGCAACTTTCAATGTTTAGTTACAATTCTGCTGTTTCGGTGGCATTTGAAGGAATGAAACTTATTTACGGAGTAATGTCACAAGAGGAATATCAAAAATTCGAATCCAACTGGCAGCCCCTGTTCGACTATCCCTCGCAGGAGATAATTGATTATTTGAACGCACTTAATCCATTAATTGCTGAATTTCTTGGTGTGCGCGAAGCGTATATGCACCGTTTATCGGCTCAGCAAATGATTCTTATTGATGCTGCTGTTGCTGTAGAAGATGACGACCGTGAAGCCTGGGAACAAATTATGAGCGAAGGTGCCTTTCATGCCAATACAATGGCTGCACTGGAAAATACGATGAAAGTATTGGCTAACAAAATTTCGGAACTGGGTAATCCGCCAAATCCACTCGAAGCAAAATGCGAAGCGGCCAAACACTATAAAAATATGTTTCCCGAAAAGGAAAAGGGAACCCTGGGTGAATGCTGGGCGGGCTACCGAAGAAGCAATGTGCAAACCACCAGCCTGGACGAGCTTTACGAACCACTTCTCAGGCATGTAGCTCAGGTAAAAGGAAACTACCAGATTATTGAACTTGTTGAAGATGGGCATATTGAAAATCTGGGATCTGATGAAGACTGGTTAGCGCATATTAGAATTGAACAGGTAAACGAAAGTTATTCACCTACGGCCGGAATGGAAGAAGACGATGGAACATTTGAAAGGTTTACATACCCCATGATTAGGCGTTTCCCCAATACTTCATACATGAAACTGATGATGCTTTCGGAACAGTCGAATGTTGGCGAAGAACACGAAGAATATGCTGAAATGCATTATTTCAGCAATACCTGTAAGCGCTATTTGAGTCGCATGCAAACTGCAGGTTTCTTTTTCAAACATGCAATGTTGTGGTCTTATTTTAACAAATGGGACAATTACGAGCCAGACCAAAACGGTTTATTATCAGCCGAGGCACTTTCCGACTTTGAGGATGATATGCGCACAGAGATGATGGAATACCTTGAAGCCGAAAAACTAAAAGGGAAACAACGCCGCGAGAGAAAAAAAGAGCTGGATGAAAAGTATGATGTGACTGCACAACAAGAGTCTGGCCGTATTTCAGCAAAAGACTCGGTTGCCCTTGCCGAACAAAGCCGGCAGGAATCGCTTGCTTCGTACCGGGAAAATATTCAGTCGTTAGATAAACAGATCGAACGCGAACGCTCAATTATCAGTGATTTAAGAGGAAAGTTATCTGGTGCAAAAACTCCTGCCGACCGTAAAAATTTAACCGACCAGATAAATGATTGCCAGGTGAGGATTATGGGCTATCAATCAACCCGAACCTCGTATTACGACAATATTAAATACCTTGAAACAGGCGATTATACGCGTACTCGCCAGGTTTTTGATGATTATGCAAGGAATAAATTTATTCAGGATACCAAACAAAAGGCTGCGGACAGGGATGCTACAAGCCGTATTTTCGATGGTACATTTCGGCAGGTAAAACTTCTTCCATACAAGGTTCGTGAAAAGGCACGAGAATATATCTTGAAAGCCCTCGATCCAAAAACTGTTGCTTCAGGCGATTTGGAGCAGGCACTTAAAGTGAGAAATAATATCAACCAAATGATTGTTGGTTATGCCGGGCAGGATTATGCTCAGGCACAGTTGGAAATAGTAAATTCGGAAGAAAATGAATTTTGGGCAAAATCGACTATTGCCGCAGCCGGGTCAGCTGTTATTGGTTTAGGTAGCGCCGAACTTGCAGGAACCTATGGTGCAGAGGCAGCAACAACAATCTATGGAGGGAAAGCTCTGGGGGCGATTTATGGGGGTGTAACCGGAATGATTTATGGCGGCCCCGAAGAAGCGCTAAAACAATCGTTAAACTTTTGGTCGCCGTATACCGGTGCAGCTGTATCGTTTTACGATGGTTACCAAACTGCAGCAAAAAATCCGCAGCTTTCAACCAGCGAAAGGCTTTGGGAGGCCGCAAAACAAACCGGAACAGAAATTCTTATTAATCAGGCCGTTCATCTGAGTTCGCAGGGAATAACAAAAGTTGCCTTAATTACCCGCGGGCCTAACAGCAGGCTTTTTAAACCTATTGCAAAAACTTCGGCTCAGCGCTCAAACGAAATATTGCAGGCCATGCGTACTACGCAAAAAATGGAAGAAGCCAAAGATATTATGAAAGCGTTCGACAATATGAATGTTGAACTGCGGAATCTAAAAACGAATCCAGCGGCCAATGCTTCAAAGATTTCACAACTTGAAGGAGAACTGGGGCAGCTAAGTGCGTCAATGAATGCCGACTATCATGCCAAGTGGTTGTTTAAATACAAAGCTAGTCCTTCCTCGCGAATGGAGTTTGACAACCTGGTTCAGGCTAATTACAAAAAAATGACACCCGCGATGGTAAAACGCCTCGAAGAGCAAGGTTATAACATGGACGATATTGATTTTAAACAGTTCAGAAATGCCAGTAGCGGTGGTACATCAAGCATGGATCTCGATTTGGGGCCAGTTAGCAAAACGACAGGGAGAGAACCTACCCGGATTTTGAAAAACGGAAAAGAGGTAGATATTGAGGTTTTTATGAACGATGCTCAAGGCTCGATGAATATTGAGTATAAGGATTTGTTTGGTGTTAATGCACCAATGTCGGACATGAACCTGGTAACTTCGAAACACGAAGAAGCTTATGCCGCCCTGAAACTCTTGGATAAGGATGTTGATTTTAACCAGCTCACAGCTGAAGATGTAGCTAGTGTAGGTAAAGTTCTCGAGGTTAAAATGAATAACATTCAGAACAACAAAACCATGACCAACACTGCTAAACTGCAAGCCAAATGCCGCGAAAGCTACAAAGAGGTCGACAACATGTTATTGAAAAAACTGGACGCAGAACTAAAAACACAAAAACCCGGTTCTTTCGAATACAAACAAACACAGGAGAGGATAGATTATTGGACTAACATGAATAACCGATTTAAACGAATTGGCACGGAAGAGGTAAACCCGATGAAGTTAATGCAGGCAGAAAAAGAGGTTTATATGGAAACCGGGGGAAAAACCATTAATGATGTGATAAACGATTTAATGATAAATTTTGGGCATAATCCGCTGACTAAATAAAAATATAAAATGAAATATTGTAATAAATGTGGCAAACCTGTTTCACCTGACGACAAATTCTGTCAACACTGTGGAGCGCTCATTGAAAATGAAGCACCGGTTACAAAAAAATCAAAATCCGTGGTTTCAGAAAAAATTACAGGAGATAGCATTCTGAAATGGGTTTTAGTTACTGTTGTAATCGGTGTTGTTATTGGCTGGGTACGATACTGGATAGGGTACTATGTACTAATACAGGGAGTAATAGTTGGATTTCTTATTTCAGGTATAGTTAAATCAATAGCCGGACAACAAACTGAAGCCCTTGCTAATGTGAGATCGAAAATGGCCATAGTTCTGTTCCTTGTTTTTATGTGCGCTCAGTCAATTGGATTTGGATTGGCACAACCTGTTTTTGACCCCTTTAACTGGCTTGGCAGGGTTTGGTCAGGCGATACTACTGAATCGGTTTTTGCCATATTTTCAAGGGCCGGAGTAACGCATCATACTTTTTCCGAAGGTTTGAGCGGAGGCTTTTGGTTGCTGCTATCGGGCATCGACCTGTTTTTTATGTTCTTTTTTATACTGATAACTTTACCATTGCCCACTTCAAATAGAAAATCATGATAAAATTTGTACGCATAGCATCTTTTTTTATTGCAGTAGTAATTACTGTCTTTAGTATTTTCCTGATCGACTCGGAGAAGGAACTTACCGATGCCCAATTAGCTTATCAAAGCGGCGATATGGATCAGGCAATGCGGAAAGCAAGGCGAGCAAACCGGGCATTTTCTGATGAGCAAAGAAAGGTAAGTGCTTTTTATGTACAGGCTAAAGCAGCTAACCAAATGAACTGGACAGAGAAATCGAAAGATTATCTTGATGAATTGTTGAGCCTGCAACCCGATCATGTCAGTGGATTATTATTTCGAGGAGAAATTGAGGTTGAACTGGGAGATAATACAAATGCACTACAAGATATGAATAGAGGGCTTGAGCTTGCTCAAGAAAAGATTTCTGATAACTCAGTAGCCTATGCTCTTTCGAAGCGGGGACTTGCATATTTGGCATTAAATCAGGTGGAAAATGCTGAAGATGATGCCCAAAAAGCGATACAACTTTCGAAAAAGTTACCGGAAGCTTACGATCTTTTGAGTAGGGTTATGGAACAAAAAGAAGATTACGAAGCAGCGGTTGAAGCATGTGAAACTGCTTATAATTTGTTGAATGAAAAAGACAGGTATGCCGTTGTTTCTCCGGAGGGAAGGCAGCTCTCAGATCGTTTGGTCGATTTAAAAATAAAACATTTGCAGTCGAAAAAGGTAATCAGATCAGCCAATTAAGAAAATGGCAATCAACAAATCTCTAAATTAGAGAAACTGGTCGTGCGTTTATCTCATCCTTTTTAAGAAATAGCCCAAAATCAAGGTTACAGCAAAATAAATCAGTATTTTATACCAGGGACTAAAATCGTCAGTTGGAGCATTAAGCATCGGGCAACAGGGTAAATAATGAACGGTAATAGCAATATTGCCTTGGTCTTTCAAAAAGAGAGGGCCTTTTACTTTTTTTGAGTTACCAGAATATGTTTTACCGGAAACGGTAAATTCATAATCATAAGTATAAGTATATTGGTTGCGAATGGTTTCGTTGCGTTCGCCCATTTCTCTCCTGAAATTTTGCACACTGGCTTGGGTTTTTGTTCCTCCCAGCCACAACAGGCTCAAAAAGCATCCGTAAGCGAAAAAAATTAGTGCTATACTTCCAATAATTATTTTTCCTGCGAATGATTGTTTCTTTTTCTTTTTCATTGGTTTAATTCTAAAGGTTATTGTTCGTAAGTAGTTTTATTGCGAGCTTTCAATCGGTTCTAATCTATTGGAATAATATAGGTTCCTTTTCCTATGACTTAGAGTCAGGCCATGACTGAATAAAAGTAATAATAAATAGATTGAATTTTATGTATTTGTGATGTTGAAATACGTGTTTTCGTTTTATTATTTTCTCCATGAGCAGACCTTATTTATTCATCAAACTTTCATTAATATCCAGTGGAGGAGCGGCGTCTTCTGATAAATTATTTCCTCCGGTTCAGCCGGCATTCCTATTTCTTGTATTTTGGCATCCATTAGTTCTGCGAGCGACTGGTTTTCGTGTTGTTGGTGAGCTGCTGCCATAACACGCTCCTTTTAGAGCTCAGTTCCAAAAGCCATTGCAACACCTTTGGCACACTTCAGAAGCCTGTTGTACATATCTTCAATTCGTTCCCGTATTTATGATAAAGCACCATCACTTGCTTTATCGGGAACAACGTTTGGAGTTTTGCCACCCTCGGTAATCACGTATTGCATAGGATGGGTGTAGAAAAGGTGCTAGCGAAGGAAGTTGGTCGAGATGTTCATCAGTTCACGGCATCAACACTCTCAAATAACCCGGCACGAACCATATTCTGCCAGATCTTTTTCAATAGAGAAGCTTTCTTTTCCAAAGTTTCAATATGAAGAGCCGATGATTTGTATCGAAATTTTTTCCATGGTATTTCTACAGGAAAAATCTAAAGGGAGACAAGCAGATAATCATTGGTGAAAAATGTGCTTATTTCAATGGTTATTTTCATAACTGGGATTATCCGTTATCAGGCCTTAGAAAAATAAAACTAATAAAAAAACCATTTTACGGACTTCATTTGGTATACTATTATACGATTTATCCTGGAAACATACACACGAAATTAGAATTCTGTTGCCGAATGATTTTGATGTGAAACCAATTATTAGTCACTTAATACTGGCCAACAAATAACCGGTTTGTTTACTTAGCGTGTGTACTATGTTTTTCGCGATATTTACCCGGAGTTATTCCTTCAATTTCTTTAAACACCCGCGAAAATGATGCAACCGAACCAAAACCGGCTTGCTGGGCAATATATTCCATGGTGAATTTGTCGTTTTCATGGGAAAGTAACAGTTGTTTGGCCTCTTCCACCCGGTATTTGTTTACAAACTCGTTAAAATTCATCTCAAATTCTTCGTTAATCAATTTCGAAATGTAGGTGCGGTTGGTAAGTAGTGATTCGCAAACAGTGCTTATTCTCAAATTGTTAACCTGGTGGATTTTGTCGTGTTCGAATAGTTTTATAAGGCGTGTTTTTAAATCATTTTCAGTGGAGTCCGCAATCTCTTCATTCGAATTGTTTTCCTCTGGTTCGTACAGTCGCTCGAAGATCTCTCGCTGCATATTTCCTTTGTATCCGACCAGAAAAAATATGATGGTAAAAAAAACGGAAGGAATTAGAAGCGAAAGGTTATGGTGTATAAAATAACTCCTTCCCATTAACGCAAAAACAATAGCTGCAATCGATACGGCAAAGGCAATGATACTCAGGTTACGTACCCAGTTCATGTTTTTACCTTCGGTATTCGAAAAATATTGGTTAATGGTTTTGTTGTGTTTATTAGACAGCTGAATAATCAGGATCAGATAAACGATTGTTTGAACAATAAAAACGATTCGGCTTACCAGAAAAATCCATCCTTTTATACCGGGTAAAGTACTAAAATTTATGGCTTTCAGGTTTGTTTCGATGAGAATGTGCTTAACGTAGTATATGCGTTGTTCGGGCGATAGTGTAAGCGTTAGTATCAGCGAAACTACCCCAAAAAGAATGCCGGGTATAAAGTGAAATAAATACCACGGTGATTTAAAACGCTGGGTGGTTAGTTTTAAAATATAAGTGTAAAAAAGAGGGTAGAGCGAAAGGCCGGTATACAGATAAATACCTTCGAAAAAAGCATAAAGGTGATACAATTTCGAAAAGAATATGGCATGACATATATATAAAAAGCAAGCAAAAATTAAAAACAGGCCAAGTATCCAACGTGGAGCGTTATCTGATTTTTTCTTTGTTAAAAATATTATGCCCCAAAATAAGGTAATGTAAATAGGAGATAATAGAGCAATAGTGTGAATCATTTGCGAATTAAATTGAGATATAAAAATACAAAATATTGCTCTACGAACATGCTTTTTACAATATGGAGCTTAATTTTTACGATTTGAAGATGCGTTTATCGAATGACGAACGATCTTTGCAAAACGTTCAAAGAAGTACATATATACAATGAGTACAAAATATTTGGTAGTTCTTCGGTGATGTTTGTTGTCGAAAACTGCCCACCTCCTCTAAGTTTAAACATAAATGAAAAAAGGTGGTTTGCTAGCAACCACCTTTTTCAGTTATTTATTGATTTTCCTTTTAAACGTCAAAAGAATCGGCCTTCCGGTACGCTTCAATAAAAGCTGTTTCGCCTTCTTTTCCGGGAATACTTTTACCATGTTCGGCACAAATTGTTCCGTTGTAGCCTTTGTCGTACATATGTTTGAAGATATTGACAAAGTTAATCTCTCCGGTTCCGGGTTCTTTACGTCCGGGGTTGTCGCCACAGTGAAACGCGCCAATATAATCCCAGCAGATATCCATATTCATAATGAGGTTGCCCTCGGTAATTTGCTGGTGATACAGATCGTCAACAATTTTGCAGCTTGGATGATTAACGGCAACACAAATCATTTTTGCCTGTGCCATTTTTGTAAGGAATAATTTCGGATGGTCGACCTGGTGATTTAGTGGTTCCATAACCAAATCCAGTCCGCTTTTTCCGGCAACAACACAACAAGCGCGCATATGATTAATTACATTAATGGTTTGATAATCCCAATCCATTTTTTCGTCGTATATACCGAACGTTATCAATCCTGTTTTTGCACCTGTTCTTTTTTGTACATTAAGTGCTTCTTCGGTTTTATCTACCAACATTTTAGTTACTTCAGGATCGTCAGTAACACCGTATTTGGCACCGTGATCGGCATAAACGATAAACGGGCCAATATCGAGGCCTAGCCGCGCTGCTTCGTTACCAATCTTTTCCTGCATTTCAGCAGGTTTCCACATCAGTCCATTGTCAAAAAATGCAGTGAAACCCTGGTCGGCAATAAATTTCAGGTTTTCAATCGGATCTTCGCCTACATGCTCGCGGAAGGTTCCAAGCCCCGGCGCGTATTTCAGCTTAAATTTAGCGGAATTTGACACTTTTGAATCTGGTGTTGCTGCACTTGCAATTCCGGAAATACCGCTAAATGCCAGGCTGCCCGCTACTGTGTTTCGAATAAAATTTCGTCTTTCCATGGTTATGTGGTTTAAATTATGTGTTGTATTGTCTGTTGTACTGGACATCCAAAAAATGTACTGTTTTAATAAGACGTAAAAGATATGAAATATGACTATATTTTGCTTAGTCAATAGTGATTTTACTTCCCCACCAGTCGTTTCCCGGATCAAAATCTTCTGAGAGCATCCAAAGCCGTTCTTTTTCCAGTGCCGGCCATCTTTTGTCGATAACATTTTGTAGGTGTGCTTTTTCGCGCTCTGCTGTCCATGTTGGATCTTGCGTTGGATATCGAGCGCCCATTTCGTCCAGCATGTCAAAAAGTTGCTTACTCAATGCCTCCACCTTTTCAGAATTTTCAGCTGCCAGATCATTCGTTTCGCTTAAATCATTTTTCAAATTGTACAGTTCCTCATGGCCGTCTTCGTAATAATGAATAAGTTTCCAGTCGCCCAACCGGATAATTGATGATGGTTCGCCACCCTGGTTCCCGTAATGCGGGTAATGCCAGATTAAGGGGCGTTCGGCAAGTGATTCGCCTTTTAAAAGCGGAACAAGACTCACTCCATCTTTGTGTTCTTCCGGTTTTAATTCGGCGCCACAAAGTTCGAGAATTGTTGGGTAGAAATCGGTTCCGGTAACTGGAGTGTTGCACGTTTGTCCGTTCCCCAGTTCTGGAACTTTGATAAAAAAAGGTTCGCGAATTCCACCTTCAAACTGATAACCTTTACCGCCACGCAAAGGTTTATTCGAGGTGGCAAAAGCATCACCGGCCGCCACGCCACCATTATCGCCGGTAAAACAGATTATGGTATTATCTGCCAGGCCCAATTCGTCCAGGGCATCCAGTACATAACCAACTGCATCGTCGGTGCTTTCAACCAGGCCGGCATAAACCGGGTTGTCCTGATGTTGGCGGATCGGCAGAAAATGGCCCATTTCAAATCCGGTTTCTGCTATTCCTATTTCTTCAGCTTTATCGCGGTATTTTGCCCATTTCTCCTGTGTGGTTTGTATGGGACCGTGAACGGCATAAAACGATAGGTAGGCAAAGAATGTTGTGTCTTTATTTTCTTGTATAAAGTGGACGGTTTCTTTTGCCAAACGCATGGTGAGGTTCTCGCCATCGGGGCCACTTTCCAAATTTGGATTTATCCATGGAGCATAGTATCCGCCATTTGGACTTCCAGCATCCCAGCCGCCTTTGTTGATGTCGAAACCATGATCTTCTGGCCACGATCCTTTTTCGCCCAAATGCCATTTGCCGGCAAAAAAAGTGGTATAGCCTGCTTCCTTCAATGCTTCGGGCAATGTGGTGTAGCTGTGCTGAAGATGATGGACATACTCCGGTGGGAGCAGTTTTGTGGCCCGGCCTGTATTACTCCATTCTTCACCTGTTTTTGCGCCAATCCAGTCGGTAATTCCATGCCGGGCCGGGAATTTTCCGCTTAAAATACTGGCCCGCGAAGGGCTGCAAACCTGGCAAGCTGCATAGCCGTCGGTAAACAGCATCCCTTCGTTAGCAATCCGATCGATGTTGGGCGTTTCGTAATACTTACTGCCCATTACACTGCAATCGGTGTAGCCATAATCGTCAACCAGAATAAAAAGAACATTGGGTTTTGAAACCTCTTGTTTTTTTGGCCCACACGAAAACAATGTAATCGTAATTAGTAACAGAAATATGATCTTGTTGCTCATAACATTCCGCTTATTCTTCATTTCCGAATTTGAAAAGATCAGATTTAGTATGTGATTTTTCGATTAGAGCACTTAGCTCCTCAACCAATTCAGGATGGTCGCCGGCCACATTGTTCTCTTCACCCACATCCGTGGCCAGGTTGTATAATTCGGTTGTTGTTTTTTCGGGTGTGAAAACGTTGTAGCGCACCAGTTTCCAGTCGCCTTTTCGAACTGCTTGTCGGCCTTTCAATTCATGGAATTCCCAGTATAAATAATCGTGCTGAGCCGATTGTTCTTCGCCAAGCAGCGTGGGTAAAAACGAAATTCCGTCAATTGAATCGGGAGTAGAAATGTTGGTAAGTTCAGCCACGGTGGGAAATACATCCCAAAAAGCAGAAATGTGATCAGACGAACTGCTGGCTGCAATTTTTCCGTCCCATACCGCAATCATTGGTGTCCTGATTCCACCTTCGTATAAGTCGCGTTTATAACCTTTTAACGGTCCGTTTGAGTTGAAATAATCCGGATCGGCTCCACCTTCCAAATGCGGACCGTTATCCGACGTAAATATGATCAAGGTGTTTTCGTAAATTCCCAGTTCTTTCAGTTTGGCAACGATTTCGCCAACCTGCATGTCCAGGTAGTCAACCATTGCTGCAAATGCTGCGTGTGCCTCTGCTTGCGAACCGTATCCGCCTTGTTTATAGCGTTCACCATCATCAACTCCTTTGTAAGCTTTTTCGGGCTCAAATTTTCCGCGGTATTTGGCAATGTACTCTTCAGGAGCAAACAACTCGGCATGCGGAATAATTGACGGATAGTACATGAAAAACGGTTGGTCTTTGTTGTTTTCGATAAAACGAATCGCTTCGTTGTGGATCAGTTCCGGTCCGTAAGCTTCCGTTTTTTTACCTGAATTACCTTCAAGAACAATTTTTTCCTGGTTATGCCACAGATGATAAGGGTAATAATTGTGTCCCATTCGCTGGCAGTTGTATCCAAAAAATTCATCGAATCCCTGCATGTTTGGGTCGCCTTCCGAACCCGGATAACCCAATCCCCACTTGCCAAAAGCACCGGTTGTGTAGCCGGCTTCTTTTAGCGCTTCTGCAATGGTAATTGCACTGGCTGCCATGGGATATTGTCCTTCGGGCTGCCACTCTTTGTTGCCTCTAACGGGAGTGTGCCCGGTGTGTTGCCCGGTCATTAAGGCCGAGCGCGAAGGAGCACAAACCGTTGAGCCCGAATAGTGCTGGGTAAACTGCATGCCGTTTTCGGCCAGTTTATCGATATTTGGTGTTGAAAAATGCGTTTGTCCATAACAACTCAGGTCGCCATAACCCAGGTCGTCGGCCAGAATGTAAATAATATTTGGCCTTGTTGGCTGCGTATCACTCGTTTTTGTGTTTTGCTGACAAGCCAGCAGCAGTAAGCTAAAAATAGTTGGTAAAATTAGTTTTCTCATAATTTAGTTAGTCGTATTAAATCTTTTTTGTTTGAATCGAAATTGTTGCCGGTTCAAGTCCTTCGCCGCTTACTTCCAATTGAATTTCTCCGGCCTCTTCAAGTGATTGAACGGTTACCACTAATTTCCCGCTAAAGGCCTTCATTGTTGGTAGGTGGAACATTTCAAGAGAGGTGGCATCGCCATTACAAACGGCTTTGTATTTTCCGGTACCGCTAACTTTAAAATTCAGTTGGTTGGTGGCGGTAGGGCAAAAGTTGCCGTCTTTGTCAACCACAGAAACGGTGATGTAACTGAGGTCGTTTCCGTCGGCAGAAATCTGATCGCGATCGGCAGATAATTGCAGGTGATGAGGCGATCCGGCAGTGTGTATTTCCTGCTCTGCCACTGCATTTCCGTCATCATCGAAAGCTACTACTTTTACGGTTCCGGGTTCGTATTTTACATCCATCCACATCAGGCGGTTTCTGTTCAGCAAGGTTTCTTTACTTTTCTTTTGAACACCCTGACTTTTGCCGTTTACAAACAATTCAGCACTGTTGTAATTGGTGTATACAAAAACAGGCGTTGTTTCTCCTTCACGGCCTTCCCAGTTCCAGTGCGGAAGAATGTGAAGCGTTTCGTCTTTAGTGTTCCAGCGGCTGCGGTACAGGTAGTAGCGGTCTTTTGGCAAGCCAGCCAGGTCGCAGATCCCAAAATACGAACTACGCGATGGCCACGCTTCGTTGTATGGTGTTGGTTCGCCGAGGTAATCAAAACCTGTCCAGACGAACTCACCAATTACCCAGTCAAAATCATCCTGCCAGTAAAAATCTTCGTCAGGAATGTTCGACCACGAACAAGCTTCCAGGTCGTATGATGAACTTTGGAAATCATCGTATCGAACCATCTTTCCCTCCTTTACCGGAAACTTGTAAATTCCACGCGAACTTACTGTTGAAGCGGTTTCCGAACCTAGGATAAATCCCTGAGGAAAACGCTCGTAAGCCTCGTCGTACAACTGCAAGCGGTAATTTAAACCGGGGATATCCATAATGGCACCAAATCCGTTTTTCAGAGTGTTGCCTACCTGGTCCATTCCAACAGTAACCGGTCGCGTTCCATCTTCACGATGAAAGATATCCTGCAGCCATTTTGCCAGTTTTACACCCTCGTTTCCCCACTGATCGGGTACTTCGTTGCCCGAGCTCCACATAACAATGCACGGGTGATTACGTGTAGCGCGAACCAGATTTACGACATCTTTTTCAGCCCAATCGTTAAAATAGAGGTTGTAGCCATTCTCAACTTTTGGTTTGGCCCATTCATCAAAACTTTCGGCAAGGAAAAGGAAGCCCATTTCATCGCAAAGTTCGAGCTGCTCCATCGATGGCATATTGTGCGACGAACGGATAGCATTACAGCCCATATCCTTTAAAATGGTCAACTGGCGTTTTAATGCAGCTTTGTTTACAGCAGCCCCAAGCGGCCCTAAATCGTGGTGCAGACACACCCCTTTAAACTTGGTAACTTTGCCATTTAGCACCAATCCTTTGCCTCGTTCGTATACCACACTTCGTACTCCAAAACGAATGTTTTGCTCGTCTTTTAGCGTGTTACCATCGTACAACTTCATGTTTGCCGTGTATAAATAGGGCGATTGGGTATCCCAAATTTTTGGGTTGGGAATGGCTATATTTTGTTCCGTTTTGGTGCCAAAAACTTCTTCGGTGGTGTTTGTTGCCACAACGTTTCCTTCAGCATCTTTTATTTCGGTAACCACTTTAATGTTGCTTCCGTTAACTTCGGCTTTCAGGTTTACCTGTGCTTCTTCTTCCGAAACAAAGGGTGTGGTAATAAAAGTTCCCCACTGTTTAAAATTCACTTCGTCTTTTACTATAACCTGCACTTTGCGGTAAATTCCTGCACCGGGGTACCAGCGCGATGATGATTCTTTATTTTCAAGATGAACAGCCAACAAGTTTTCTTCACCAATATTTACATAGTCGCTGATATCAAAATAAAAATAGCTGTAGCCGTATGGGCGGTTACCAACTTTTTTCCCATTGATGTATACCTGGGCGTTGCTCATGGCGCCATCGAAAACAAGCAGTGCTTTTTTGCCGGGGCCAAAATCCGGCAATTCGAATGTTTTGCGGTACCAGCCAATGCCAATGTGGGGCAGTGCCCCGGTGCGTCCCGTACGCAGGCGAGCCTCTTCTTCCATATCCTGTGTAACACGTACTTTCTGGGCATCAATTTGTTTATCAAAAGGTCCTTTAATAGCCCAGTCATGCGGAACCTCAACGGTTTCCCAATTTGCTGCATCGGTTTGTGGCAGCTGGGCATCGGCAACTTCCTGGTTAATAAATTTCCAGTCTTTCTGCAGTGTTTGTACACTTCGTGTTTCGCTGGTTGTTTTAACACAGCCTGAGAAAAGAACTAAAATGATGATGAAAGGAAATAAGAGTTTCATATTATTAGAATTGTATGATTTTAACGGATAAATACGCCGGAGCATTACAAGGCACGAACTTGCATTCTAAAAGTTGTTTTTCGAATTAAAGTTTGTTTTTTCTGTTTCATTGCAATCGAATTTCAAATAAGGTTCTTATATGCTAAGACGCATTTTTAATAAACATACATACGCGCTCAGTAAAATATTTGTTGCTGCAAATTGTACTTTCACTGGTAGGTACTGGTATGGTGCAAATATGCAAAGAAATACGATAATTCAAATGATTACGGAACCTATCCTGCAACACGTTTGGTTAGGAAAAGAGCGATTACGACAACGAAAGCGGAAGACTGAAGTGAAAGCTGCTGCCCTGGTCTATTTCGCTGTCGACCCAGATATTGCCGCCATTTTTTTTGACAAACTCCTGGCAAAGAATTAAACCTAATCCGGTTCCTTTTTCGTGGGCAGTGCCTTCACGTTGCACCGATTTTTCAATTTTAAACAGGTTTTCTATCATTTCCGGAGTCAATCCAATGCCATCGTCTTTTACCGTAACAATCAGCATTTCACCATCCTTTTTGACCAGCAGTTCAATGTTGCCGTTTTTATTCGAAAATTTTATAGCGTTGTTCAGCAGGTTGCGGACAATAAAGTTTACCATATCAAAATCAGCATAAACCATGGCTTTCTTTTCCGAGATGTTGATGGTTATTCCTTTGGTTTTGGCCACCTCAAGATTGAGGTCTTTGTTGATTTCGAAAACTTTATGAATAAAGAAAGACTGTGGCTCGAATTTAATGGTTCCGGTTTGAGTACGCGACCATTCCAACAGGTTTTCCAACAACTCGTAGCCGCTCGTGGCTGCCTGGTACATACCATTGATAAGCACATCAAAATCATCCGATTTATAGGCTTTCTTTTCATTGCGCAGTAAATCGGAAATGCCAATTAATACATTAAACGGATTTTTTAAATCGTGTGCAATAATCGAAAAGAATTTGTCTTTTGTAGCATTTAGTTTTTTAAGATTTTGTTCGTCTTCAGCAAGTTTTACCAGGTTTTCTTCCAACAATAATTTCTGGTGGTTTATGGTATTGTAGTTGGCTTTGAGCTCATCGGTGTGCTTTTTTCGGAGGAAGAGGAAAAAGCTGAGTGTTGCCAAAATAATTAATAAGGCAACAATGGCAAAGGCCGCTTTTACCCGAAATTTAAATTGATCGCTTTCGATTTTTGCCGAAGCCAGCTGCTGCTCAAGTAAAATCTTATTTCTTTCGGCCTTACTTGCTTCGCCGGCTTCGAACTTGCCCAATGCTTCTATGATCTCGTCGGGCTTTAACAGTTGAAATGCCTTTTTGCCTTCCGAATTCATTTGATACGCTTTTTCGTATTGGCCCAGGCCGGCATAGGCTTCTGCTGCTTCGGTAAAATAGTCGGAGAGGTAGTCAAGTTTTTCTAATTCCTGGCTTTTCGATATGGCTTTGCTGTAGAAGTTAATAGCTGTATTGAAATCTTTCTTTTTAAGGTAATATTTACCCTGCAAGTAATTAATTTCAACTTCATACTTGGTGAGATTATTTTGGTTTTTCAGATTAATAACCCGTTTAATATAGGTTTCTGCCGTCGGGAGGTCTTCATTTTCAAGGTAATAGGTAATGAAGCCAATGAGGACTTCAATTTCCCGCTGTTTGTCATTTATTTGTGGCAACAGTTCCAATGCCTTATTCAAATGAAGAAGGGCTTGTTCCTGCTGGTTAAGTTTTAAGTTTGTATAGCTCAGCGAAATATGGTTCAGGCACTGGTTTCGGATGTTTTCGGTTTTTATATCAACATCAAGAGCTTTTTGGTAGTAGAGTTGGCAGCTTCGGTATTCTTTCAAATATTCGTAATACGTGGCAATATTACCATACGCTTCAGAAAGCCCGTAAGTTTTGTTTGTCTCTTCGCAAATATTTTTTGCTTTAATGATATAATTAAGTGCTTGTACCTGATCTTTTCCGTAAGAATACATCACGCCCAGGTTGAGGTAACATGCAAGTAATGAAACCGAATCTTTGGTTTCGGTAAATATCGTTATGGCTTGTTCGAGGTTGGAAATGGCAGGAAGCCAGTCGCCTGTTTGGTCGTAAACATAACTGATAAGAAAAAGTGCCGTTCCTTCGCCGTATTTGTAGTTTATTTTTTTCGAAAGCTCCAGTGCTTTTTGTGCATAAGCTAACGAACTATCCGGATTTATGTAGTCGTATAAACTGGACAGATCGATGTAAATTTCGACGATCTTTTCCGCATTTGTTTCCGTTGTAACAGCGGTTTTTAGCGAATCGATCTGTATGGTATCGTTTCCAAGAACAGGTAAAACACCAACAATAATTGCGAACAATAAACTCAGTAAAATATGTTTACTCCGATTTCTCATAAGCTTGCACAGGTCTGCAAATATAATTAAATCAAATATATACAATAGAGAATGTGAGTTGGTTGGTTTATTTTTAAAGAAATTATTTATGTTATGTGGCTATTGTAATTAAAATGTAAATGAAGTGAGTGTAAAAACTGATAAATTTCATATTTCTAATTCTTTTTATACCTTGCCAGCGTAAGATCAGAGATTATAAACCGTATACTATGGTAAAACATTGCTTTGGTATTATTAGCATCGTCTTGCTTTTTATGTTGGCTGCATGCACCTCAAACAAAAACCTGGAAGACAAAAAGAAAAAGGAGCACCCAATTATCGATCGTGACTTATCTGAGATTTTGGATGATGGCGTTTTGAACGTTGTTACCACTTATAGCAGTACCAGTTACTTTTTGTACCGGGGGCAACCCATGGGTTATGAGTATGAGCTACTTAAGCGTTTCGCCGAGCACCTTGGAGTTGAATACAAACTTGAGGTATCGAATGATTTTGAGACCATGTATGAAATGCTGATGAGCGGAAAAGTTGACCTTATTGCGTATGGATTAACAATTACCGGAAAACGTAAGGAATTGGTGCAGTTTTCCGATTATTTGTATCTCACTCACCAGGTTTTGGTGCAAAAAAAACCCGACAACTGGCGAAAAATGAAATGGAGTGCAGTGCAAAATTCTTTAATTCACGATGCCATTGAGTTGATTGACGATACCGTTTCGGTGCGCGCCAGCTCGTCGTATTTAAACAGGGTAGAAAACCTGATGGACGAGATGGGCGGTAAAATTTATGTTGATACACTGCCCGGCGATTTGTCGACCGATAAAATTATTGAAATGGTGTCGAACGGTGAAATCAAGTACACCTTTGCCGATAATAATATTGCCAGCATTAATGCATCGTATTATCCCAATCTTGATATTCGTGTACCGGTTAGTTTTTCGCAACGTATGGCCTGGGCGCTCCGTCCCAATTCGGATGAATTGCTAACAGAGCTAAACGGCTGGATCGACTCGATGAAAAACGGGGCGACGTATTACGTTATTTATAACAAGTACTTTAAAAACGAACGTTCGTACAGGCAGCGCGAAAACAGTGTTTTTTACAGTATAAACCACAACCGGATAAGTGAATACGACGATTTGATACAAACTTACGCAGATACTATGGGGTGGGACTGGCGCTTAATGGCGTCGATGATCTACCAGGAATCGAGGTTTAATCCGGTGTCTGAATCGTGGGCGGGTGCCAAAGGGCTTATGCAAATGATGCCGCAAACTGCCGAGCGTTATGGAGTTGAGGACAGAACCGATCCTGAGGACAACCTTGATGGTGCAACCAAAGTGTTAAAAGTGTTGTGGGACCGTTTTATTGATATCCCGGATTCGGTGCAGCGTATAAAATTTACAATGGCCGCCTATAATTGTGGTTACAGTCATGTGATAGATGCACGAACACTGGCCGAAGAGGAAGGAATCGACAGTTATCGGTGGGATGAATGCGTGGAGGAGTCGATGTTAAAACTTAGTTATCCGGAGAATTACAATAAGCCTTTTGTAAAATATGGTTATGTGCGCGGAATTGAACCGGTGAGTTATGTGAAACAGATTTTTAGCCGCTACGAGCATTATACCCAGTTGCTGGAATAAAACATTCATGATTTCTGGAAATCACCAACAGAAATATACGAAAATAGTCTTGTTACATAATACAGTTTCCTTAACTGGCTCCCCTTTTGAGGGGTGCTCCCGATAGGGTGAGGGGTGAACTTGCAACAAAAAAGTGGACAATCAGTTAAGCTATGCTGCCAATTTTTGTTTGTTCATTAATTCTCCAAATTCTTCCGGTGACAAATAATTCAAAGAAGAATGGCTTCTCTGCGTATTGTACCAGGTTTCTATATATTCAAAAACAGAAACTCTCGCATGCTTTTTCGTGGCATACTTATTTCTGTAAATCCATTCTGTTTTTAAGGTTTTAAAAAAGCTTTCAGCAACTGCATTATCCCAACAATCTGCTTTTCTGCTCATACTTTGTTTTACACATGGATTTGTTGCCAGAAGTTCTTTAAACTCTGTACAGGCGTATTGTATTCCCCTGTCAGAATGAAAAATCAGATTATCAGTTATTGGTCGGTTTGTAACTGCCATTTTCCATGCAGGAACAACTGTTTCATTGGTTTTAAGCGTATTGCTTGTAGACCATCCAATTACCTTTCGATCACATAGATCTATAATAACAGTCAGGTATAACCAGCCTTCGGTGGTTCGGATATAAGTAATGTCAGAAACCCATACTTTTCCTTGCTGATCCACTTTGAACTCCCGGTTCAACAGGTTCGGTGCAACTGGGAACTGGTGTCTGGATTCGGTAGTGCATTTAAAACGTTTTTTTGTGGTGCTGCGGATATTAGCTTTTTTCATCAACCTGGCGATACGGCGTCGTGATACATGAACATAACCTTTCTTAAGTTCCTCGCAGATGCGTGGACTTCCGTAAGTTCCTTTGCTCTTTTTATGTATCACTCGTATCTGTTCCATTAAATCGTCATTTTCAAGTGCCCGTTTTGAGGGCTTCCTTTTTAACCAGAAATAAAATCCACTTCTGCTTACTCCTAATACTTTACACATCATTTCAATGGGAAACATGGAGCTGTTATCGGTTATAAACCGGTATATTTTCCATCGCTCTTGGAAAAGATGCCTACTGCCTTTTTTAGAATATCCCTTTCCATTTGCATATCGGCAAGCTCTTTTTTCAAACGTGCTATTTCTTTTTCTTCATCCGTCATTTTTGGATTGCCATTACCTGGAAAACTTGCCCCTTGTGAGCTGGCAAATTCGCTCCTCCATCTGTAAAGTAATGCCGGACGTATTTTTAGCTCATGTGCCAATTCAACAATGTTTTCTCTGGAGTAACTCAATTCTACTGCGTTGAGCTTAAACTCTCGTGTAAATGTTCGTCTTTCTCTACTCATAATTCTAAGATACAATTTTATTACAATCATATCTTAACCTACTGTCCGATCAAATGTAGCAATATCAGGGTAAGGTATTTCCTTTACCCTTTTGTCTGTCGACATTCCTGCCTACCGGCAGGCAGGTTCCCTTAAAAAGGGAAAAAAGCTTTTATGTAGGGGTTACAAAAAAAGAAGAGTGTTGAGGGCCTTTCAGAAAAAAAAACCGCTTCCCAAACGAGAAACGGTTTTACTATTTATATCGAAATTTGTTCTTACTGAACGTCGATAGCATTCAAATCTTCAAAAGCCTGCTTTAAACGGGCAATCATTGATTCTTCTGCTTTACGTAACCAAACACGTGGGTCGTAGTATTTTTTGTTTGGTTTTTCGTCACCCTCAGGGTTGCCAATCTGTCCTTGCAGGTAGTCGCGGTTTGCCGCTTCAAAAGCACGAACGCCATCCCAGTATGCCCACTGCGTATCGGTATCGATGTTCATTTTAACAACACCGTACGAAATAGCTTCGCGAATTTCTTCGTGTGTAGAACCTGATCCACCGTGGAATACAAAGTTCACCGGCTTTTCTTTAGTTCCAAGTTTCTCCTGAATGTACTTCTGCGAGTTATCAAGAATTTTTGGAGTCAGTTTAACGTTACCCGGTTTGTATACACCGTGCACGTTACCAAATGATGCCGCAATGGTGAAGTTTGGCGATACTTTGCTCAACTCTTCGTAAGCGTAGCAAACTTCTTCCGGTTGCGTGTACAATTTCGATGCATCAACATCGCTGTTGTCAACACCATCTTCTTCACCACCGGTAATACCCAATTCAATTTCCAGTGTCATGCCCATTTTGGCCATGCGCTCCAGGTATTTTTTGCTGATCTCGATGTTCTCTTCCAATGGCTCTTCACTAAGGTCAAGCATGTGCGAGCTGAAAAGTGGTTTACCGGTTTCGGCGAAGTGTTTTTCGCTGGCATCTAACAAACCATCAATCCATGGCAACAATTTTTTTGCAGCGTGATCGGTGTGCAGGATAACACGTACACCGTATGCTTCAGCTAAAGTGTGAATGTGTTTTGCACCTGCAACAGCACCTAAAACAGCTGCTTCATGGCCTTCAAGTTTTAAACCTTTACCGGCGTTAAATGCAGCACCACCATTCGAAAACTGAATCATAACAGGAGCATTTACCTGTTTGGCAACTTCCATAATTGCATTAACTGAAGAAGAACCTACAACATTGATTGCAGGCATAGCAAATTGATTCGCTTTAGCTTCTTCGAAAATAAATTGAACGTCAGCACCGGTAACAACTCCCGGCTTAACGTTTTCGGCTATTTTTCCCATAATTAAATCGTTTTACTTTTATATCAAATAGAATAAGAACACAAAATTACGATTTGAGTTTAGGTTAAGCAATTTTTCCTTGTTAATGATCGTAAAAATCGGACAAAATTATCTGAAAATTAACGCTGTAACATTATTGTATTTAACGTTAAATATCGGTTAGGGGATTTAGCTAAACCTCTTCATTCTCTGATTTTTATTTACTTTCACGGCGCAAAAAAAATTAAAAACCAAAGATTAATTCGAATAAAAATGGCAGTAAGTTACAAAGACTTAGGCTTGACGAACACGAAAGAAATGTTCGCAAAAGCAGTTGAAGGCGGATATGCTGTTCCGGCTTACAACTTTAATAACCTTGAGCAAATGCAGGCTATTCTTCAGGCTTGTGTTGAAACAAAATCACCGGTAATTCTTCAGGTATCATCAGGTGCACGTAATTATGCTAACGCTACTTTGTTGCGTAACATGGCGCGAGGTGCAGTTGAGTATGTAAAAGAACTGGGTTGCGAAATTCCTGTTGTTCTTCACCTGGATCATGGCGATACTTTTGAATTGTGTAAAGACTGTATTGATAATGGTTTCTCTTCAGTAATGATCGATGGTTCGCACCATTCGTACGAAGAAAACGTGTCATTAACTAAAAAAGTTGTTGAATACGCACATGCAAACGGTGTATCTGTAGAAGGTGAGCTGGGTGTTTTAGCAGGTGTTGAAGACGACGTAGTTGCTGAAGAATCGACTTATACAAGACCGGAAGAGGTTGAAGATTTTGTTAAACGTACCGGTGTTGATTCACTGGCTATTTCAATTGGTACTTCTCACGGAGCACACAAATTTACTCCTGAGCAGTGTACTAAAAACGAAGACGGTGTTTTGGTTCCTCCTCCATTAAAATTCGATATCCTGGAAGAAATTGAAAAACGTATTCCTGGTTTCCCAATCGTTCTTCACGGTTCTTCTTCTGTTCCAATGGATCAGGTAGAAATTATTAATGCAAACGGTGGCGATTTGAAAGCTGCTGTAGGTATTCCTGAAGAGCAATTGCGTAAAGCGGCTTCTTCTGCAGTATGTAAAATTAACATCGACTCTGATGGTCGTTTGGCTATGACTGCTGCTATCCGCAAAACAATGAATGAAAAACCGGGTGAATTTGATCCTCGTAAATATTTAGGACCAGCTCGCGACTCATTGAAAGAGTTGTACAAGCACAAAAACGAAAACGTTTTGGGTTCGGCAGGAAAAGCTTAGGAAAGTAATTCCACTATATAGAAAAGGACGGTGATTTCACCGTCCTTTTTTTATGAAAGCCTGACTCGTTAACCACATCCATTAAATTTGTTCTCCGGCCTCCATCGTTAGCCACTTCCTTGAAAAGAGGATTGCCGGATATTACCAACGATTTAAGAAAAATACCCCTTCTGAGGCGGAGCAAAAAAAAGGGTGTCGGATAACTTTTATTCTGTTGGAGCTTTCTAAAACATGAGTATTCGATTCCTAAAAACTGACATTTTGCTATTTTTTTGGCGAAATAAGTTGGTTTAACACCTTGTTGATAGAAATATATTTCTTAAGTTTGATTTCTCGAAACCCCTGACGCATAATAGGTAGTGAATTCCTTTTCAACCATTTTTTACGTCCTTGTAAAGTAAAAGCATTGCTGCAAATTGGCTTTTATAAGTTGTGTAATGATAGTTAAACAAGGACATATAGGTATTCTCGGAATTCTTCTGATCTTTTCTTTTCAGATAAATCGTGTTGTTGCGCAACCCGAATTTCTTCCTTTAAATCATTTAGGAACTGATGAGGGTTTATCTTCATCATCTGTTACATGTATTGTTCAGGATCAAAACGGTTTTATGTGGATTGGAACCCGTAAAGGCCTTAATCGTTTTGATGGTTACCATTTTAAAACCTACGGGTATGATGAAAAAGAACTGGTGAATAACGCCATGCCTGACAATCTGATTCTTTCCATGTGCATCGATGATAATAACAATTTGTATGTGGGGTCCAATTCCGGCTTAAGTTTTTATGATCCGGAACGGGATAAGTTGCACAGTTTTAAACACGATTCATTGTCTTGTTTATACAATCTTCCCATTCAGGCAAGAGCCATACAAGTGGACAAAAATGGTTTGGTATATATTGCCAGTTCCAACGGAATCTATTATTTCGACCCGCAGAAAAATACCGTTGAGCATATAAATAATTTAGGCATTTCTGTAATTGATGATGTGTTTCTTACCTCCGACGGACGGCTTTGGTTCGGCTCGGCCAATGGACTGGCCGTGCTAAATCCCGAAACGAAGGAAACAGAATGGGTAGAAGAAGGTGTTGGTAATGAAGATTACTCCGGAACAAGAATGGGTAAAATTATTGAAGACCGCTCGGGAACAATTTGGGCCGCAAGTTATGCGCACGGGCTGTTTATGGTGGTAAGGAATGACGAAGGTGAAACGCGTTTAAAAAATTTCATGCACGATCCGAACCAGCCGGGCACTATTTCTGAAAACCGTTTGTTAAGCCTTGTAACCGACAAGGACAATAATATTTGGGTAGGGGCCGAAAACGACGGGATTTATTGCCTCGACAAAAATCGGCAACATTTTAAACAATTTTTGTCTGCTAAATCCGATCCACTGGTTGCTCAAACCTATTCAGGCGAATGTCTTTTTATCGATAGCGGCGACAATTTATGGATAGGAACTTATGCAAACGGAGTACAGATAGCTCCTGAAAATGGGGAGGCGATCGTGTCGTACAGCAAGTTTAAAGGTGGAGACCTGAGCAATACCAACAATATGGTAAATGCTTTTTTTGAGCTTAACGACAGCACCATTGCCATAACTACCGATGGGGGTGGAGTGAATTTTATGAATAAGAATACCGGGTTTTTTACCAATCTGAATACTTCAAATTCTGATTTACCCAACGATTATGTGTTGTCGATAATTGAAGATGAGGATGGCAACGGCTGGTTGGCGACCTGGGGATCGGGCCTGGTGCGTTTTGATGGTAAAAGCGAAGTGTTTACCCGGTTTGATACGGAGAACTCTCCAATTCCGGATGATAACCTGTTTCATGTTTGCCCTGGCAACAATTCCGACTTGTTAATTGCCACATTCAATTCGGGGGTTGTACGGTATTTTCCAAAAGAAAACAGGTGGGAAGTGTTTAATGCTGAAAACAGCGATCTTCCGGCAAACTATGTAAACGTAATCCGCAGGGCTGATGATGAATCCTTTTTTATAGGAACGAACTCGGGTTTGGCACGGTACTTTCCCGAAAATAATTCGTTTACCAATTGCTTGCTTACGAAAGAAATGGAAACGCTGAGTGCGGCTCATATCTACGATATTTTTGTTGAAAGTCCTGCTTCGGTATGGGTGGGGAGCTTGTCGGGTTTATATCATTTTAACCCTAAAACCGGAGATGTACACACTTTCACGGTAAATGACGGCTTGCCCAATAATACCGTGAATGGTATTGTAAAGGATGCCGACGGTTATTTGTGGTTTTCAACATCTGACGGATTGTGTCGCTACAATGATAATCAGAATGTATTTGAATGTTATTACAGCGACGACGGTTTACAGAGCAATGAATTCAGGCCGAGAAGCGCGTTGATTGATTCGGATAACAATTTGTATTTTGGAGGTATCAACGGCTTTAGCATTATCAATCCCGGGAAGCTGAAAAAGAATGAACATGTGCCGGTTGTAAAATTGACAGAACTGGAGATCTTTAACAAAGTAGTTTATCCGAATGAGCCGGGATCGCCACTGAAAAGAGTAATTTCAGAAGTTGATGAGATTAAGATTCCTGAAAAACAATCGGTTTTAACCTTTCATTTTAGTGTTTTGGATTTTGCCAGCCCCGCAAAAAATCAACATGCTTACATGCTCGGAAATTTCGATAAAGATTGGATTTATTGCGGAACAAGGCACCAGACAACTTACACCAATCTCGATCCGGGAACCTATATTTTGCGGGTAAAAGGTGCCAACGGTGATGGACTTTGGAACGAAGAAGGAATTGCATTGAAGATTATAATTGTACCTCCGTGGTGGAAAAGCTGGTGGTTTATTTTAATTCTGTTCGTATTTTTTGTTTGTATTTTCTGGTTTGTCAATCACATAAGAGTCAGGTCGCTCGAGCAGCAAAAACAGAAACTGGAAAGGGCTGTTGCCAGGCGAACCAGCGAACTTGCAGAAATAAATGCCACCAAGGATAAATTATTTTCGGTTATTGCCCACGACCTTCGAAACCCGTTTAATGTAATTCTGGGGTATACCGATGTGTTAATCGAGGGGTATCAAAAATTCGACAAGAAAATGATGGAGCAGATTCTTGAGAACCTAAAGGCGGCAGGTGACGGTGCTTTTGCTTTGCTCGAGAATCTGATGAACTGGTCGAGGTCGCAGCGGGGAATGATTGAGTTTTCTCCAAAATCAATTGTTCTTGCTGATTTTATAGAACTGGCTCTTTTCGAGATTGAGGCAGTAGCAAAGAAAAAGGGAGTTGCGATTGAAAACCGGATTGTGGATAAATCAATAGATGTGTTTGCCGATAATAATATGCTTCTGCTCATTTTCAGGAATTTGCTTACCAATGCGATAAAATTCAGCAATCCCAACAGTTCGGTTTACATTGTAAAAGGGAATTCGGATGATCGTTTTATAACACTGGGAATTCGCGATGAAGGTATTGGAATGGAGCCCGATAGAATGAAGGATTTATTTCACTCGAAGGAACAGCAAACAATGCCGGGAACCAAAGGCGAAAAAGGAAGCGGGCTGGGCTTAATGCTTTGCAAAGAGTTTATTGAAAGGCATAAGGGTAAAATTTGGGTGGAAAGTTCGTTGGGCAAAGGTTCTGTTTTTTGGATTACGGTGCCGTTAAACGACAAAGTCTTCGATCATTTGTAGCTCTTTCGGATTTGCTGAAAATCTGGGTGTTAAGTTAACTTTTGTCTTCAAGCCAGACGGGCTTTTTCTTTTCCATTCGATGAAAAGAAAGCAAACCTGCCGGCGGTAGGCGGGAATCTTGTCAAAAAATAACCTTTGCGTTTTTTCAATGTGACCAATTTGCCCGACTGACGGCCCCGAAGCTTCGGGGTGACGAGCCCGCACAAAATTTGCCCTCAAGTCCGCCTTCGAGAAAAAACGTTAAGAAAATAAATGGAAAGAACGTCAAAAAATCAAGTTTGTTTGACGCTCGTTAGCCCTGAAGAATGAAGGGCTAAAAGGAGGAGTTTCTTGATTTTAGTGAAAGGAATTTATTTTTAGTTTTTTATCGTCAGCGGTGGCTTTTTTGAATCCTTTTTCAGCTATAGGAAAAAGGATTTTTTGTCTGAAAAGACAAGTGTAAGATGTTATTTCGTGGACTTGTAGTTTGTTTTTTGTGGATTCTTTTTCAAGAATTTAAATTCTCAATGGTTATTTGAAAAATGCAGTTACACAAAAAATGGCACCCGCTTCTCAGCAGATGCCATTGTAAAACCTCAAACAAACTGTCCCTCAATTTAAGGTTTGTCCCTCTCTCACTTCAACTTCTAAACTGCGCTCATAAATAATTCCAAATCTTGTTCAACCTCGGTAATACCGCCGATTCCGAAATTTTCAACCAATACATTAGCTACGTTTGGCGAAAGGAAAGCCGGAAGTGTTGGCCCAAGGTGTATGTTTTTTACGCCCAGGTGCAACAGAGCCAGTAACACAATTACTGCTTTTTGCTCGTACCAGGCAATGTTGTATGCAATTGGTAGTTCGTTAATATCGTTCAGCTCAAATACCTCTTTCAGTTTTAAGGCAATAACTGCCAGCGAATACGAGTCGTTACATTGTCCGGCATCGATAACGCGTGGAATTCCGCCAATATCACCCAATGGTAATTTGTTGTAACGGTATTTTGCACAACCTGCTGTAAGAATCACGGTGTCTTGTGGTAATTGCTCAGCAAATTGAGTGTAGTAATCGCGGCTTTTCATACGTCCGTCGCAGCCGGCCATTACAAAGAATTTCTTGATAGCTCCTGATTTTACAGCGTCAACAATTTTGTCGGCCAGCGCGAAAACCTGTGCGTGTGCAAATCCACCAACAATTTCTCCGGTTTCAATTTCCTGTGGTGCAGCACATTTTTTGGCATGCTCGATAATGGCGCTGAAATCTTTCATGTTGCCATCTTTGCGATCCGGAATATGGATGGCTCCGTTAAGACCTGATGCACCGGTTGTATAAATCCGGTCGGTGTAGGTTGCCGATGCTTTTGGCGGAACAATACAGTTGGTGGTAAACAGAATCGGTCCGTTAAAACTCTCGAATTCAGTATTTTGTTTCCACCATGCATTTCCGTAGTTACCCACCAGGTGTTCGTATTTTTTGAACGCCGGATAGTAGTGTGCCGGCAACATTTCGCTATGGGTGTATACATCAACGCCGGTTCCTTCTGTCTGCTTCAGCAACTCTTCCATATCTTTCATATCGTGACCCGAAATCAGGATTGCCGGATTATTACGCACCCCGATATTTACTTTTGTAGCCTCAGGATTTCCGTATGAACCGGTGTTGGCAGCATCCAGTAATGCCATTACATCAACACCAAATTTTCCGGTTTCCAAGGTTAAGGCAACCAGTTCGTCAACACTTAAATCTTCGGTGGTGGCAACCAGTGCACGTTGCATAAAAGCAAAAATCTCATCTTTCTGGCTTCCCAGGTTGTAAGCGTGCTCGGCATAGGCTGCCAAACCTTTTACGCCGTAAATAATTAACTCGCGTAACGAGCGGATATCTTCATTTTCAGTGCTCAATACACCAACTTCTTCCGCTTTGGCTTCAAATTCTTCGGTAGTATTTCCTGTCCATGTTGCAATGGCCGGAAGTTCTTCGGGCAAAACCACACCAGCTTCTTTGCTTAATACATGCAATTCGTTTCTTAACTGAAGTGCTTTTATGATTCGTTTGGTAAATACCGCTGCATCAAAATTGGCATTGGTAATGGTGCTGAACAAACCATCGAAAACAAACTTGTCAACTTTATTTGGGTTGGCGCCAACTGCTCTTAATTTCTCGTTATACCAGCAAATACCTTTTAATACGTAAAGTAAAGTATCTTGTAAATTAGCTACATCACTGGTTTTTCCACATACTCCTGCAATAGTACAGCCGGTTCCTTTGGCTGCTTCCTGACATTGAAAACAAAACATACTCATTTCTACTATTCTTTTTTTAGATTATTCTTTTGATTTTTTTTGTGAAAAGGGGCTGATTTTATCACAACTTAATTGGGTATTTTTTGTGGTTTACATCCACTCATCACTTAATATATCGCCCTTAATACCTATCACAACTTCTTTAACGGGTACCTTTCGCGACGCCATTTGGGTGGCCATTTTTACCATTTGCGACAATCCTCCGCAACACGGAACTTCCATAATTACTACGGTTATTGTGTTTACTCTTGATTCGTCAATTAAACTCACCAGTTTCTGAACATAGATATCCTTTCCCTGGTCGAGTTTTGGGCAGGCGATTACCATTTTGCGGCCTTTAATAAAGTCGTTATGGAAATTACCGTATGCAAAACCGGCACAGTCGGCAGCTACCAACAAATCGGCGCCCTGAAAATAACTTGCCGCCGGGTTAATCAAATGCATTTGTACCGGCCACTGGGTAAGTTCCGATGGCATTTCTGTAGCAGGAGCAGCCATTTTTAAACCACCTGCATCAAAAGCCATTGGTGCCGAGCCCGGACATCCGCCGGTAGCACAACCACCACCCGATGCTTGTTCTTCTTTAGCTCCGTGAAGCAATTCGTGCACTTCGCTGATTTCGAAAGGCATAGCCTCGCGATTGGCTTTTATAAAACCCAATGCCTGCTGCAAATAGCCGGTTTCGTTATGATCCTGCAAATGTTTCAGGTGAGCGAACATCGTGGCTTTTCCTTGTTTTACCATTTGCGAAATGGTTGTAATTTCATCGTAAGCATCGGCTTCGCGCTCTTCAATGGTAATCGCTCCTTCCGGGCAATGACCAATACATGCTCCCAGTCCGTCGCACATTAATTCACTTATCAGTCGTGCTTTGCCTTCGATTATTTGTAAGGCTCCTTCGTGGCAGTTCGGAACACAGTTACCGCATCCGTTGCACAAATCCTCGTCAATTTTAATTATCTCTCGTATCATCTTTCTTGTTCTTTTCTTTAAGTTTACGCAACAAAAGTAGATCGCCGGTGTTAGGCAAAATGTATCAATTGTTACAAAATGATAGATTATTCAATTCTTGTTAAAAGTCCGTTGTTTAATGGTATTCCTGATGAGGAGTGCCGGACCTTATTCTCAAAAATCCATTACCAGGTTCGCAAATTCGAAAAAGATGCAATTGTTGTGCAGGGAGGCGAGGAAGTGGCTAATTTGTTTATTGTGCTTTCCGGGAGTGTTAGGGGCGAGATGATCGATTACTCGGGAAAAACGGTAAAAATAGAGGACATTGAAGCGCCGCGTCCGTTGGCAGCTGCTTTTTTGTTTGGTAAAGAGAATAAATTTCCGGTTACCGTAACTGCCAATAAAAAGGCGGAGTTGCTGGCTATTCCCGTTGTTGAATTCCTGAAATTGTTACAGCTAAATACACGATTGTTGCGTAACTATTT
Organism: uncultured Draconibacterium sp.; assembly: GCF_963674925.1. NCBI lineage: Bacteria > Pseudomonadati > Bacteroidota > Bacteroidia > Marinilabiliales > Prolixibacteraceae > Draconibacterium > uncultured Draconibacterium sp. The sequence goes on along the minus strand of NZ_OY771647.1, from coordinate 881,326 downwards.
AAATAGCATTTCAACGCGGGCACAGTTTCTTTCGCAAAAACTACATTTTCTGAGTTTTAAAACCATTAAAGAAAAGGTTGCACATTTTCTGCTTCAGCAGGCGGGCGACAAGTTTCATTCTTTCGAACTAAAGAATACACAACAACAACTGGCCGAAATGTTTGGAGTTACCCGACCATCGTTGGCGCGTGTTCTTGGCGACATGCAAAACGAAGGGCTGATAAAAATTGAAAAGAAAACCGTTACCCTGCTTGATAAAGAGGAATTAAACAGCTTATTAAAAAATGGATAGAAACCGGAATTTGATCCGTTACGATATATTTCAACCTTTCGATAAACTTTGTGCTTTTACCACCACCAAAAGTACCTTGCCGGTTGAGCGGGTGCGCTACAGCAATGTGCCCGAAAATAAGGCAAAACTGGCGGAGGCGCTGTCGTTGGAAGTTGGGCAAATGGTTTATCCCGATCAAACTCACAGCAGCTGTGTTGCTGCTATTCATGAGATTCCCGATGTTGTAATTTCGGAAACTGATGCTCTGGTTACCAATCAACCCGGGTTGTGTTTATGTGTGCAAACGGCTGATTGTGTTCCGGTGTTGTTGTTCGATCCGAAGGCAAAAGTAATCGCTGCTATACACGCCGGATGGCGCGGAACCGTTGGCGGGATAGTTGAAAAGGCGATTGGTAAAATGACAACGATTTACGGCGCTTCTGCTACAAATATTGTGGCAGCAATAGGCCCGTCAATAAGTCCTGAAATATACGAAGTGGGCGATGAGGTGGTGGCTGCTGCCCGAAAATCGATTCCCAATGTAGAAACAACCCTGCATAAAAACGGTACGGGCAACTATCATTTTAATCTTTGGGAAGCCAACCGGCAGTTGCTGTTGAAATCAGGAGTGGTGCAACAAAATATTCAGGTACTGGGCGCCTGCTCCTTTTCCGAAGCTGAAAAATATTACTCGGCACGCCGCGATGGGGTTGATACCGGGCGAATGGTTTCAGGTATTATGCTAAAATCTTAATAAGCTTTAAATTGCCCTTTAACTCTCTGAGTTTTCAGCAAAAGCCTTATCTTCGCAAGGATTAAAAATTTCGAACTTTTACGCTTTCAGAAATCACTTGAAAATGAAGCAATACAGATTGTTTAATATCGTTTTTGGCTGGGTTAGTTTTTTAATTGCAGCCATTGTTTATTTAATGACCATTGAACCCACTGTAAGTTTTTGGGACTGTGGCGAATTTATTACAACAGCTTTTAAATTTGAAGTAGGCCACCCGCCGGGGGCCCCGATTTTTATGATCGTTGGCCGGTTCTTCACGCTGTTTGCCGGCCCTGAAGGCGCCGCAAAAATGGTGAATGTGCTTTCAGCACTGGCCAGTGCCGGAACAATTATGTTTCTGTTTTGGACCATCACCCACCTGGCAAAAAAGATAATGATAAAAGCCGAAGATATTTCACTGGGCCAAACCATTTCTATTACCGCCGCAGGTTTGGTGGGAGCACTGGCGTACACTTTCTCCGATACCTTTTGGTTCTCGGCTGTTGAAGGCGAAGTTTACGCGAGTTCGTCGTTGTTAACAGCTGTGGTATTCTGGGCCATATTAAAATGGGAAAACGTTGCCGACGAAAAATATGCCAACCGCTGGCTGATATTTATTGCCTACGTAGTTGGCTTGTCAATAGGGGTTCACTTGCTGAACCTGCTGGCAATTCCGGCCATTGTTTTTGTTTATTATTTCAGAAAATATGAAGTAACCCGCAACGGTATTATCTGGGCTTTGGTAGCTTCGGTGGTATTGTTGGGCGGCATTATGTACGGTATAATTCCGGGATTTGTAGAGATCGCTTCCTGGTTCGAGCTGATGTTTGTTAATGGCTTTGGCTTGCCTTATCACTCGGGAGTTTTCTTTTATGTTGTGCTGGTAATTGCTGCTCTTGCGTTTGGTATTTACTACACACATAAAAAGCAAAAAGTGGTGTGGAACACGCTGTTATTGGGTGTTGCCGTAATTCTTATCGGTTACTCATCGTTTGCTATAATTATTATTCGTTCATCGGCACAACCGCCAATGGATCAGAATAGTCCGAACGATACTTTCTCGCTGTTGGGCTACCTTAACCGCGAACAATACGGATCGCGTCCGTTGTTTAGCGGACAATACTACAATTCGCCTTACAAAGTGGGCGATCGTTTTACCGAAGGCAGTCCGGTTTATTCGCAGGTCGACGGAAGATATGAAATTACTTACCATCGTTTTAATCCGAATTACGACGAGAAGTTTACCACCGTTTTCCCACGTATGTGGAGTAATATGGACCCGCAACACGAACAGGATTATCAGCAGTGGGCACAAATAAAAGGTACACGTATTCAGCACCGAAACGATCGTGGCGAGGTGGAAACCATTGTAAAACCTACGATGGGCGAGAACCTGCGGTTTTTCTTTCGTTACCAGGTAAATCACATGTACTGGCGCTACTTTATGTGGAACTTTGTGGGGCGCCAAAACGACATCCAGGGGCACGGAGATATACTTTACGGAAACTGGCTGAGCGGTATAAAATTTATTGATGAAGCACGTTTGGGCAATCAGGATAATTTGCCTGTTGAACTGGCCAATAACAAAGCCAGAAACACCTATTTCTTCCTGCCCTTACTTCTCGGAATACTGGGTATATTTTTCCAGTATAACCGTGGTAAAGAGGGCCGGAAAGGACTTTGGGTGGTATTCCTGCTGTTTGTATTAACCGGTTTGGCGATTGTAATTTATCTGAACCAGTATCCGCACCAGCCGCGCGAACGCGATTATGCCTATGCCGGTTCGTTCTATGCCTTTGCAATCTGGATTGGTTTGGGAGTGCTGGCTATTTCCGAAACATTGAAAAAATACATTCCTGAAACACTTGCCGGAGGAATTGCCGGACTGGTTACCTTGATTTTGGTTCCCGGAATTATGGGGGCTCAAAACTGGGACGACCACGATCGTTCGGGACGTTATACTGCCCGCGATTTTGGTGCCAATTACCTGAAAACATGCGAACCAAATGCGGTGATTTTTACCAATGGCGATAACGATACTTTCCCGCTATGGTACAACCAGGAGGTGGAAGGTGTTAGAACCGATGTTCGTGTGTGTAACTTGAGCTATCTGCAAACCGATTGGTATATCGATCAGATGCGTCGACAAGCTTACGATTCGGAGCCGATCGATTTTACTTTGAAGCCCGATCAATACCTGTTGGGAACCCGCGATGCAGTTTATTTGCTCGACGATTCGCGCATAAAACGCGATTACATCGGATTAAAAGAAGGGATTGATTTTATTGCCAACGATAATCCGGCTACCAAACTGCAGCAGGCCGACAATGCAGCTTATCTTCCGAAAAAGAAACTACACTTTAAAGTGGATAAAGAAGCAGTGATCAGAAATAAAGTGGTTGCTCCGGAAGATTACGACAAAATTGTTGACGAGATCGTTATCGATTTGTCGGGCAAAAGTATGTTATCGAAAGACGAAATGATGGTGCTCGATATGCTGGCAACCAACAATTGGGAACGTCCTATTTACTGGTCGATTACCGTTGGCCGCAGCAAATATCTGAATCTTAGCGATTATTTCCAGGTGGAAGGTTTTGCCTATCGTTTGGTGCCGATAAAAACGCAGAGTAACCCACAACAATTGCAGTTCGGCAGGGTAAATACATCCATCATGTACGATAACCTGATGAACAACTTTAAGTGGGGTAACATGAACGACCCTGAAGTGTACCTCGACGAAACCAATACCCGCATGATGACCAATATCCGGAACAGTTTTAACCGCCTGGCTTCGGCTTTGGTTGAGGAAGGGAAAAAGGATTCGGCCATAGCGGTTATCGACCGGTGCAACGAGTTGTTACCAAACAGCATTATTCCTTACGAATATTTTGCGTTGGAACTGGCCGACTGTTATATCAAGGCCGGTGCAAACGATAAAGGTCTTGGAATGGTTGAAACCGCTTATGGCGTATTCAACGACGAACTGAATTATTATTTCTCCTTACAGCCTAAGTATATGGCTGGTATTGTTGAAGAGATTCAGCGCAAGCTGTTCTATATGCAGCAACTGCAACGTACGGCAGCAACTGCCGGGAATAGCGAATTAGCAGAACAAATTGGCGGAAGCCTGCAAAGCTATTTCGAACGATATGGCAACATGTAATAGTATTGTATTTCAACGTGAGCGTTAAGCGATACGTTGAGATTACAATGATTAATGCCGATAATAATCGAAAGAGACTTTAGGAGTTTGCGTATTAAAGGCTCATTTCGATATTAAATCGGTATAGTAGTAAAAAATTAAAAGCAACATACTGATGAATATTTTGATTGTAGGCTCGGGAGGAAGAGAGCACGCTTTGGGATGGAAAATTAAACAAAGCGAAAAAGTAGATAATTTATTTTTTGCACCGGGAAATGCCGGTACATCTGAATTGGGAACCAACCTGGATGCAAGTGTTTCTGATTTTCAGAAAATAAAAACATTGGTGCTCGAAAACAATATCGACCTGATGTTAGTTGGTCCGGAAGTGCCTCTGGTTGAAGGGTTACACGATTTTTTTGCTGCCGATCCTGAACTGGCATCGGTAAAAGTAGTTGGCCCGAAAAAAGCCGGTGCCGAACTCGAAGGAAGCAAAGATTTTTCGAAAGCTTTTATGGCGCGACACGAAATTCCTACCGCAAAATATTTTACTGTAACTGCTGACAATGTGGAAAAAGGAGTTGATTTCCTGAAAACCATGAAATCGCCGTACGTACTGAAAGCCGATGGTTTGGCCGCGGGAAAAGGTGTGTTAATTATCGACTCGTTGGAAGAAGCACAAAATTCGCTGAAAGAAATGCTCGACGGGCAGTTTGGTGAGGCGAGTAGCAAAGTGGTTATCGAAGAATTTCTGAGTGGAGTGGAAGTTTCGGTTTTTGTGATTACCGATGGAAAAGACTATAAAATTCTTCCGGAAGCAAAAGATTATAAACGAATTGGCGAAGGCGATACCGGCTTAAATACCGGGGGAATGGGAGCTATTACTCCAGTGCCGTTTGCCGATGCTGTTTTTATGGAAAAGGTAGAAAAACAAATTATAGAACCAACGGTTTCGGGTTTGGCAAAAGATGGAATCGACTACTGTGGTTTTATCTTCTTCGGACTGATAAATGTAAACAACGAGCCGTATGTAATCGAATACAACGTGCGTATGGGCGATCCGGAAACGGAAGCGGTTATGTTGCGTGTAAAATCTGATTTTGTGGAGCTGCTCGACGGAGCTGCCACCGGAACATTGGGAGAGAAAGAGATTGAATTCGACGAGCGTGCTGCTGTAACTGTAATGCTGGTTTCAGGCGGATATCCGGGAGATTACGAAAAAGGAAAAGTGATTACCGGAACTGAAAAAGTAAGCGACAGTATCGTTTTTCATGCAGGAACAAAACAAGCAGGCGACGATGTGGTTACAGCCGGAGGCCGTGTGATTTCGGTAAGTTCGTACGGAACGAATATGAACGATGCACTGGCTACGTCATTTAAAAATGCCGCACATATCGAATTCGAAGGAAAATATTATCGTAAAGACCTGGGATTCGATCTGTAATCATTTCTGAAAAAGGATCCCGGACTTTGGTCGTTTTTTAAGGGAGCGCCAAAGTTCGGAGTCCCGGAAACCCTGAATTGTTGAGAAGCAAAATGGCATGATATTAAAAAAGTTAAAGTCGAACGGTTCTGTAAGTTTGTTCCTGGTGCCTTTGGTAACAATTGTACTATGGATAAAGAGTTTGCAGCACCCGTTTGCTTATAACTATTTTCCGGGCGAAGATCAAAACATACTTTTTAATTTTATTTACAGGCTGGTTGACGACAAACCGCTGGTGCAGGTTATTATCGGAATCGTTATGGCCATATTGCTGGCTTACACCATGCAGTTGGTAAACGACCGGTACATGTTCATCCGTATAAAAAGTAAGCTGCCCGCTTTGCTGTTTGTAGTTATTGTAGGTGGTTTTGTGCCGATGCATACTTTGCACCCGGTATATTTTGGCGCTTTATTTATGCTGCTTGCCGTTTACCGGCTGTTTGCCATTTTTGAAACGAAAAAGGCCTATGCTTCCATTTTCGATGTCGGTTTTTTGCTGGGTGTAGGAGCACTTTTCTACCTGGATGTTACGGTGCTGCTACCTGCATTTATTGTTGGAATAGCCTTGCTGGGCCGCGAAGTTGGGTGGCGCGAATTTTCCACCTTGCTCCTGGGATTTGTGCTTCCATTTGCTTTTTCAGCCGCTTATGCTGTGTTAACTGAAAGCTTGCCCGAGGTGCTGAATATGATGAAAGAAAGTATTGTTACGCCCGTTAATCATTTCCGCTCAAATATTCCCTTGCAGGTGTACCTGGGAGCGCTAATCTTGTTTACAATTGCCGGAAGTATTGGAATGTTTGGGCAATACGATACGAAAAAGATCAGCTCGCGAAAATACTTCACTGTATTTTTCTGGTTTTTTATCTTTTCGCTGGCCGGATTTGCTTTAAACCCGGTAACCTCGCAGGAAATGCTGGTTATTACAGCAATTCCCGTTACTTTCCTCATTGCTAACTATTTTGTATTTATGAAAAGCCGCTTTTGGGGCGAGTTACTTTTTATTCTTTTGTTGCTTATTGTTGTTTCCATGCAGTTCTCTTTCGATTTATTCTAATGAACAGGAACAAACCAACTCTAGCGATTTATGGTATTCAGGATCGGTTTGATTATGAACACCCGTTTTATGTGCACGACCATAATCTGGCTTTGATGCACAACGGGAAAGTGGAGTGGTTCCTGCAGCAGGAAAGGATTTCGCGCCGCAAACGAGATAATTCGCTTCATATTCACCTGAAATCGATTTTAAAGGAAAAGAAACTTCTGGGCAAAGATTACGACCTGGTTTTTGTCGATAATGTGGTAGGGCGCACCTTTTTGCTGCAAAGTGGCGAAGTACGTTTTGAAGCGCCAATAAACTACGAATTAGCCACCGGTTTGGAAAAAGGTAAATGCTGGTGGTTTGGCGAAGAAAAAGAAGCGTGGGTGCTGAACCACGAGTTGGCGCATATGTTCTCGTGCCTGCCATTTTACGGAAACCTGCAGGATAACAGCTTGCTGGTTCATTTTGACGGAGGTGCCAGTTTAAGCAATTTTTCGGCTGCAGTATATAAAAACGGCCAGTTGGGGTGGCTCGAATATCATTGGGATTTAAAACCCTACTCAACACTGTTTAATGCCAATGCACTGGTGTTTGCCATTATCGGGGCAAAGCTGCCTGAGCAAAATGCCGTTCCCGGAAAATTTATGGGATTTTCGGGGCTTGGAAATTACCGTCCCGAGTTGGGCGATTGGCTGAAGAGCAACAATTTCTTTCAGGATATTTGGGGAAAAACATCAGTGTTTTTCGAAGCTGCCAAAAATGACTGGGGAGTCGATCTGAAATCGTTTAACCAAAAAGATCCCTTTATTCAGGATGTTGCGGCTACTCTGCAGGAACTTTTCGTTCAGAAAATATTGAATAAGCTGCAAATGTTGCAGCAAAAAACCGGTGCAGAAAATTTGTGCTACACCGGCGGATCGGCTTTAAATATTGTGGCTAATACACGGATTGTTAATAGCGGGATGTTCAGGGAGATTTATATCCCTCCGTGTACCGAGGATTCAGGTCTGGCGTTGGGGGCTGCTGCTTTTGCCGAGTGGGAAAAACACGGGAAAGTTGAGGTTAATTCAGCTTATTTAAACAACTGGGGAGTTGAGAATTATAAAGCTGCTTTCTTGGAAGAAACCATAAACGAAGTGGCCAAACAACTGGCTGATAAAAAGCTGATTGGGATTTGTAATAATTATGGAGAAGCCGGGCCGCGTGCTTTGGGAAATCGCAGTATTTTAGCTTTTGCCGGATCGAAAGAACTGTCGAAAAAACTGAGCATGGAGAAGAAAGGCCGCGAATGGTATCGTCCGCTGGCACCGGTGGCTTTAAAAGAAAATGTGAAATACTTTACCGGCCAACCGGAAGTTCATTTGTTGTCGAAATTTATGTTGCTAGACTTTGCTGTGTTACCCGAAAAGCAACAAGAAATCTCCGGAGCTATTCATGCCGACGGGACTGCACGCTTTCAAGCCATTTCAGAGGAATCGGATAACCCGTTTTTGTTTGCATTGCTGAAACAACTGGATGAAAAGTACGGTATAAAAGCACTTATAAATACTTCGTTTAACTCTGGTGGCGAACCCATCGTTCATACGGAAGAGGATGCATTGCAAACGGCAAAAAAAATGAAACTCGACGGCGTGGTTTTAAACGGAAAGTTTCTTCAGCTTTAATACCGATTTAACAACAAAATGTCGCATATTTTAGCTCAGTAACATAAAACCATAATGCCTTCGCTGATTTTCAATTCACTTTGTTTAATCTGCCCCTTTGTTGTATTATCGGCATTAACCATTGTAAACTTTTTATTGCCATGCAGCATTTAAAAGTACAATTGGTATAACTATTTTTGCAGAACTTTGTTAAAAAGATTCAAATGGCAATTATTCTAAATATCGAAACATCAACCGAAGTATGTTCGGTTTCATTGGCAGAAAACGGTAAAACGCTTTACCAAAAAGAAAGCACCGAGGGGTTAAATCACTCGAAGTTACTCACCGTTTTTATAGAGGATCTTTTTAGCGAAAATAATTTCGACATTCATAATATTGATGCGGTAGCGGTAAGTAAAGGTCCGGGATCGTACACCGGTTTGCGCATTGGAGTGTCGGTAGCAAAAGGTCTGTGTTACGGATTAGGGAAACCACTTATTGGTATTGGTTCGATAGAAGCAATGGGGTATTACGTGGCCGAAAATGCCGGCGAATTTTACAAGGCTGCTGATGGGGAAGAACTGTTGTTTTGTCCGATGATTGACGCCCGCCGTATGGAAGTTTATACCGCTCTGTTCGAAAACGGAGGAAAGGCAGTTAGCGATGTTACCGCTGAAATTATCGATGAAAACTCTTTTGCTGATCATCTTCAAACAAAAAAAATATTGTTTTTTGGAAATGGCGCGGATAAATGCCGCGAAAAAATAACGCACGCAAATGCCTTGTTTAACGGGCCCGACAAAACAACGGCACGATTTATGCAAAATCTGGCAGAAATTAAGTACAACAAAAATGAATTTGAAGACGTTGCTTATTTCGAGCCTTTTTATTTAAAGGATTTTGTTGCAACCATTCCAAAAAACAAAGTATTAAAATGAACAAGTTATTCTCCATACTGATCATTTTCTTCCTGGCAACTCAAACAACAAGTGCCGAAGATATCTCAATAAAATTCAACCTGAAATTTAGTTTCGTAAAAGGTGGCGAAGCCGAAATGACGATCAGTGATACGGTTTTTAACGACCGGCCCGCCATTCATTACCACGTAATGGGAAAAACAACGGGTTTGGCCAATAAACTTTATGGCGTTTATGATATTTACGAAACATATGTAGATGCAGAAACGCGCCTTCCGGTAAAAACAATCCGAAATGTAAAAGAAGGAAACTACCGTCGTTACACGGAAACACTTTTTTACCACGATGTTGATTCGATAAACAGCAGCCGAAGTGGCTGGCGTGCCGTTCCCGATGATTTGCTTGATCTGGTTTCGGTGTTCTTTTATTTTGTGCACAAAAATCCATTCGAGAATCTTCAGCCCGGCGATGCAGTTGTTTATCCTACTATTAATGCCGATAAAATATCGGATATATCGATACAGTATTTGCGCGACGAAAAGGTTAAAACCGATGTTGGAACGGTGGATTGCCACGTGTTAACACCAACGGTACAGAAAGGGAAAGTACTTGAAAAATCAGACGGAGTGCGGTTTTACCTGGCAAAAGATGAAAAAGTGCCGGTTTACATTGAATTCGACATGCAGGTCGGTTCGCTTAAGGCCGTTATAAAACATTATAAAATTAATGGCGTAGAACAAAGTTTAAAGTAGATTTTCGACTTTTGAGTAAAAGCGTTTAGAAATGCTTGATTTTTAACGGATTTAATTATTTTTGCACCGCATATAAAAAGAAATTAATTTATCATGGCTTCTACAGCAGATTTTAAAAATGGAATGTGCTTTTTGTTCAAAGGTGATATTTACACCATTGTATCATTCCTTCACGTAAAACCGGGTAAAGGTCCCGCTTTCGTACGTACAAAACTTAAAAATGTAAAAACCGGAAGGGTAATTGAAAATACATTTAACTCAGGTGTTAAAGTTGATGACGTTCGTGTTGAGCGTCGTCAGTACCAGTTCCTGTATCGCGATGAGATGGGATTAAATGTAATGAATACTGAAACTTACGAGCAGATTTCCATTCCTGATTCGATGGTTGAAAACAACGACCTGATGAAAGAGGGACAACTGATTGAAATTCAGTTTCATGCCGAAGAAGAATTGCCTTTAACAGCAGAAATGCCAGACAAAGTTGAGTTGACTGTAACTCAGACAATTGTTGGCGAAAAAGGTAACACAGCCAGCTCAACAGCCTTAAAACCGGCAACTGTTGAAACAGGTGCTGAGGTTATGGTGCCAATGTTTATTAACGAAGGCGATGTAATTCGCGTAAGCACTGCCGACCGTTCATATAGCGAGCGTGTAAAACAGTAAACAAATTTACGCTAAATATAAAAGCGGGCTCTGGATTTCCAGGGCCCGCTTTTTCGTTTTAAACGAAAGGAGAGCGACAACTTTATACCAACTTAACTCGTATAACAAGAGCTACATGGCAATGGCTTTGTAGGCAATTTTTTTCATAGTAAACCCTGTTTGGTTAGGGAGAGTGTTCCGGCCCGGTAAGAGGCCGGGATACTTTTATAATGTATACTACTATTTCGTTAGCACTTCCAATGCCAATACCGGCTCATCCACATTCCAGTTTTCTGTATCGATCATCCAGTTTTCAAGTGCCAATTCTGGTTCAATTGCTTTTTCAACCACGAACCAGGTATTTTCACTGGTCATCCAGTCTTCAATAAGCAAATTTTCATCCGTTTCCTGTGCAAATATATTTGCAGTGCTCCAAAATGTTTCATCGGTCATCCAGTCTTCCAACTCAAGCGATGATTCAACGACTCTGCAACCCGTAAGTTCTGTTGCCGAGGCATTTATTCCGATACCCATTAAAGAAAGAACGATTAATGTTGCTGCTGTAACTTGTTTAATTTTTGTTTTCATCTTATTAAAATTGTTTGTTATTAAGGTATAAGATGGAACTCGCATGATTGTAATTATTCGCCAATAATTGAAAATCTTTTTCATGCTCGTTTCATGACTTTTGCTTTATTAATTTGATTCAAATCTAAGCGCAAAGCTGTAGCTGTTAAAATGAAATAGAAGAACCGGGCGATTTTATCGACGGATTGGAATTTTGTCAGATTTATAACAGCCAGGAATTCTGAAGAATTGGCGTAATCAACTGTGGTTTTGTATTATAAAGAACACTGGTTTGATTGCTCAGTGGTATTAAAACGAACGATTCATCCCGTTGAATCTTTTATTCAGCGTTTCAATTATGATTTAATTAAACCTTCTGATACTTTGACCATCTAACTGCATTGTTCATGTATTGCTTATATAAATGGACAACTGATAAATCGCAACAATATATTGATAAACAGGAAGGGAGTAAAATAAAAACTTCCTATTTAAAAAAACCAAATGAGCCGAACTAAGAATTATGGATTAGGCGGAGTACTTATTCTATTAATGGGGATGATTTCGATTTTCGAGGGAAGTGCACAAGACCGATTTGAACTATCACTAATTTCACGAACAAAGGGAAAACGGATTCCGGAGAAGACCCTGGAAATCAAAAAAACCGAAGCGAATATTACCATTGACGGGGTACTTGATGAAGCGGTGTGGCAAACAGCCGATAAAGCAAAAGATTTTCACCGGCAGTACCCCATGGACGATACAACCGCTTTTTCGAAAACCGAAGCCAGTATACTTTACGATGATAATAACTTGTATGTGGGAGTAACCTGTTTCGATGAGTTACCGGGAAACTACATTGTTGAATCGTTGAGAAGGGATTACAGGGAACGAAACAACGACTATTTAATGTTGGTTATCGATCCTTTCGACGACCTTACAAATGGTTACGCATTTACCATTACGCCTTTGGGTGTACAAATGGAAGGTTTAATTACCGGTGGCGGCGGTGGTTTTATGGCTGTTTCCGATTCGTGGGATAACGTGTGGTACTCGAAAACAAAAAAAACCGATGAGGGGTGGACGGCCGAAATCAAAATTCCTTTTAAATCAATTCGGTATGCAGATGATATCAGTAACTGGAATATCCAGTTTGTGCGAAATGATTTGAAAAGAAACGAACGCTCGACCTGGACCACCGTTAAACGGCAATATCAGCCAACATCACTAACCTATTCAGGAGAATTGAAATGGGATGGAACTCCTCCTGAAGCCGGCTCAAACATTAGTATTATTCCTTATGTTTCGGGTTCTGCAACTCAGCAGGATCTTTCGGTAGATAACAAAATTGGCTGGGACTGGAATGCCGGTTTCGACGGAAAAGTCGCCTTGTCAACTTCTTTAAATCTCGATCTGACATTAAATCCCGATTTTTCCACCGTTGAAGTCGACCGCCAGCAAACCAATGTTACCCGTTTCGAGCTGTTTTATCCCGAGCGGCGCCAGTTCTTTATGGAAAACAGCGACCTTTTCAGCGATTTTGGATTCCGCCAGTCGCAGGTGTTTTTCTCGCGTCGTATAGGTTTGTCATCTCCTATGATTTTTGGAGCACGTTTAAGCGGCCAGGTGGGAGACGGATTGCGCGTGGGATTTTTAAATGCCCAAACCAAACACCAAATGAATGATGGATTTGATGATACACCGGCTTATAATTTTACGGTTGCTTCGTTTAAAAAGCAGGTTTTCGGGCGATCCAATATATCCGCTATTGTTGCCATGAAACAGGGCATTAATTTCTCAAAAGACCAGGATGACGGATTTGATTTCGGAACACAGAACGAGTACAACCGCGTTTATGGCCTGCAATACAATTTAATGTCGGCCGACGATAAATGGGATGGCAGTTTCTACTATTTTAATTCTGATGATCCTGTTCATACCTCAAAACACTGGGCGCACGGAACAAGTGTTCGGTATAATACCCGAAAAATTATGGCATTTTGGACGCATGAATATGTTGCCGAAAACTTTAATGCCGAAATGGGCTTTTTCCCGCGTACCGGTTACTTTACCTTTGGCCCCTTTGTGCGCTACAATTTTTACCCCGACAGTAAAACAATTAGTACACACGGCCCAAGTTTCCGGTCGAATTACTACCTCGACACGAACTGGGAATTTACCGATAAAGAAATGGAAACGGGCTATGGTATAAACTTTTTGAATTCCAGCCGTATAAATGTTGAGTGGCAAAACACTTACGTGAAGTTGTTTGATGATTTTGACCCGACCTGGCAATTTGAGGAGGGAACGGAACCTTTGCCATCCGGTACGGAATATACCTGGAATGCGATGAATGCCAGTTATTCCTCCAATAGCAGAAAGGATTTTTCGTTCGATATCCGCGCGGGATATGGAGGTTTTTACAATGGAAATGCAACAAATGTATCGGGAACTTTTCGTTACCGGATCAAACCCATTTTCAGTTTAGCAATGAATTATTCGTATAACAAAATCGATTTGCCCGATCCCTATCCAAGCGGAGATTTTTGGCTGGTTGGTCCACGAATTGATTTAACATTCACAGAGAAGATCTTCTGGACCAATTTTATTCAGTATAACGAACAGGGCAATAATGTAAACATCAATTCGAGGTTACAGTGGCGGTTTGCTCCCGTTTCTGATTTATTCCTTGTTTACACCGAGAACTTTTTGCCCGAAGGAATGGTTTCTAAGAACAGGGGACTGATATTAAAAATGTCGTACTGGATTAATCTTTAACAAAAAACGTACTACCATAAAACGAGCCTGGCAAAAAATAGTAACTGAGAGCATCGTTATATTCCAGGCGAGTTACATGAGTTACCATTAAAAATTAAAAATATAAACGAATGAAAATTAAACAATCATCACATTTCGCCAGGCTTACATCTTTAATTTCGGCGATTGTTTTCTGTAGCGTATTTGTTTTTGCATCGGCGTCGGTAAAGGCTGCTGATCAGGTATATGTGGTGGTTGAATATTTTAAGGTGAAACCTGAAAATCACCTGAAATACCTCGAGGTGGAGCAGAAAATATGGAAACCCATGCACCAGGAAAGAATAAAGCAGGGAATAATTGCCAGCTGGAGTTTATATGCGGTTGAATTTACCGGTTCGGCAAATAGTTACAACTATGTGGCGATTACCACTTATAACGATCCGGAAAAACTGGAAAACCCGTGGAATCTTGAAATTCCGGCCAAGGTTCATAGCAATATGAGTTTGGGCGAAATAATGGATCGCACCAATAAGGCATGCGAAATTGTTCGGTCGGAGCTGTATAAAAGTGTGGCGGCTATTCCGCCAATTCCTTTTGAAGATCCGGCGCATTACATTCAGGTGAATTATATGAAAGTGGAGCCCGGAAAAGGTTCGGAATATGAAGCGCTGGAGAAGGATGTTTGGATGCCGATTCACCAGGAGTCGATACGCTCGGGGAGAACTATTGGCTGGGGGCTTTGGGCGGTAATATTTCCGCGTGGTGCCGGCAGGCCATATCAGTATATTACCATGAATACTTTTTCGGATTATTCCTATGTGTTCGAACTTAGTTTTGCGGAACCGTTTAAAGCGATTCATCCGGGCGAGGATTTTAGCGAAATGATGAAAAAAACAAACGACGCACGCATCATCGATCGTGTTGAACTGTGGGATTTAATTGATTATGTGGTAAAATAAGCTGGGATTATTTTCCAAGTTTTAATATTCGTATCGCCCCTCTTACAACAATCAGAAATACGATGGAACCAATTATTAAATCGGGATATTTCGATTGCGTTACCAATACCAAAACACCGGCCAAAATCACGCCGCTGTTTATTATTACATCGTTGGAGGTGAATATCATGCTGGCTTTCATATGTGCTTCTTTACTTTTTGATTTTTGAAGCAGCAGCAAACAAACAGCATTAGCAATAAGTGCCAGAACCGAAATGCCAATCATTATGCGGTAATCGGGCATGGCTTCAAATTGTATAAAGCGCCTCACCACTTCAATAATACCCAGTAAAGCTAGCGTAAGCTGAAAGTAACCACTCAGGCGTGCAACTTTCTTTTTTCGCATAACTGTTGACCCAACGGCCCAAAGACTAAGCCCGTAAACAAAGGAATCGGCAAGCATATCGAGTGAGTCGGCTACCAATCCCATTGATCGTGATATCAATCCTGTGGTCATTTCAATAATAAAAAAGCCAAAATTGATTAAAAGTACCGACCAAAGTAGTTTCGATTGTACGTCGGAACTTTCCGTTGCAAACTCGTTTTCATCTACCTCGCGGGTGGCCGAAAGTTTTGCGCCAAAATTCAGGGCTTCCAGTCGCGACAGAATTTCCTCATTTTCTTCGGAGTGAAAAACCGTAAGGTTGCGGTTTTCAATATCAAATTCCAGTTTTTTTATGGCCTGAATTCCGTCCAGTTTCATCCGAATCATATTCTCTTCGGAAGGACAGTCCATTTTTGCGATGTGGTATTCTGATTTGATCATGATGCGTTGAACAGTTTTTCGTTTACCTATGAAACAAATTAAAATCTAATTGTTCAAACCGGGGCTGGTTTTGATTAAGATTTGCATATAAAAAAGCCAGAAGAAATATTCCTCTGGCTTATCTGAGTAGCGGGAATTGAACAACTATCTAACTTCCCTGATCACTTCTACCTGATCGTAAATCTTTATAACAGTCTAAAAGAATTCGCATTGTTTTAACCATTTGTCACATCCGGACAATTCCGAATGAGTTTCGTTGCCTTCTAATGCCTATTTATTCGACAGTCCATTCAGCCGTGTCATTTCCGTCAACCGTTTTGATTTCCACAAGATTTTTACCCGGATTGAGTTTCACATCCTTCCAGATAACCGTGGCATAATCATTCGTATTCAATTTCCCAATTTGCTTACTGTTTATGAAGAGTCTTGCCGATGGGGCTGTTGTAAATACGACCACATCTGTAATATCTTCTTTTCTTTCGGTGAATCTTTTGGAACAGAAATGAACTGTTTTTTCGTTCTTGTTCCAATTGGCTTTGTAAAGGAAAAATGCATCCTTTCGGATTTTACGATCCATCGTAACCAGTCCTTTATCATTTTCGTGGGGAGTATCGCCTTCCTGTCGGTGGTTTGATCCGAAATTAAACATATTCCAGATATATGAGCCCCAGATAAAATCCCGTTCGGTAATCATTTTTATATGGCCAATATGATTGGCTGTTTGTTTTTCTTCCGGATGCCATGGGCCGCGCGAAGTTGGCCGTGGATTTTCTTCCGGAATAAATTGTGATACATGCTGATTGATACTTCCACCTGCACCATATTCGCTCAAGCCAACTTTTGCATGTGGATATTGGGCATGAAAATCATCGTAAAATGGCCCGAAATCTTCAATTTGATCGTAGTACCAGCCAAAGTATTTGTTCCAGGCAATGGCATCGGTAATGTGGTTAAAACTGCCGGGTTGATAACTGGCTGCGACAGTTAACCGGGTTGGATCAAGTTTGTGTGCCAGGTCATTCAGTTCTGCTGTTATGGCATCAAAATCTCCCCTGATTTCATTAAACAAACCCCAGAAACAAATGGATGGATGATTATAATTTTGAATGATCAGTTCCTTTAATTGTAATTTAAGGTTGTCTTCAAAAGCTTCTGAATTGATGTACCCTCCAACAAAAGGAATTTCTTCCCAAACAACATATCCCCGGCGATCGGCTTCCTGAAACATAAATTTTGCCTGCGGATAATGCGCTAAACGCAACGAATTTGCTCCAATCTCATCAAAAAATGCATAATCAACAAGATGATTCTCTTCGGTTAAGGCCGATGCAACTCCGGCCCAATCCTGGTGACGACAAACACCATTCAGTTTTAAGTGTTCTCCGTTTAGGAAAAATCCTTTGTCAGCATCTACATAAAAATAACGAATCCCGATAGTTTCCTCAACGCGATCGATCTCTTCTCCATTTCGCGATAAAACGATTACGGTTTTGTATAAATACGGATCTTTCTTTCCGTTCCATAAATGCGGATTATTGATTCCCACATTAATAACTGCGCCATCGTTTTCAAGAATGGAGTCGACTTCAGAAAAAATTGGTTTATCATCGGCATCGAGAACCGAAAATTCTACAGTGCAATTTTCATAATCCGATTTGGTTGAAAGATGAATTTCTGCGCGTAGTTCTGCTCTTTTTTCGGATGCGTACAACTGATGAATTAACACACCGTTGGAACTGAAATACAAAGGTGAAATACAGGCATCGTCTTCGGTTACAATTAACCAGGCATCCCGGTATAAACCGCCATACATGTTGAAATCTCCACCTTGCGGAGCCAGATCGAATCGTTGCGAGTTGTCGCAAATTACACTTACACTGTTTCTCCCTCCATAATTTACCACATCGGTAATTTCGTAGGTAAAGGCATTGTAAGCTCCCTTGTGTTCTCCCATATGATTTGAATTGACAAACACATTTGCCACTGTCCCGGCTCCTTCAAATTTCAGAAACAAACGTTTTCCTTCGTATTCCTTTGGAATTTCCAAATTCTTGCGGTACGAGCCGTAACCTCTTCGGTAGCCTGCTTCCGACATAAAATCGGCACTGTTCCACGTGTGAGGTAAGTTAACGGTATCGGATGTGGTTCGCCCAAATCCCCAACCGAGTCCCCTGGGAAGTTCAACGCCATCTTTGTAACTCCAGTTTTTATTTATTGAAATTACTTCGCGGGCATTTGAATTGTGCGTAAAAATTAATACCGCAAAACATAAAATCAAGATTGTTTTCAGACCTAATTTTTTCATACTATTTAGATTTATTTTTGGTATTCGCTTATTTAATTTCCGTAACTTATTCCTTCATCATAATTGAAAAGTGAATATCCTTCTCCTTCCAAATAACCCGGTACATCTTCCTTTTGATTTTCAACTGCCTCATTTGATATTGGTGTTGAAAATGGCATTTTGCCTGTCGGATTATATTTCCCTGTTATTACATCCAGAAGCGCATCGGGAGTTGTGCCAAAGGTGGCAAGAACCCCAACCACATTTTTTGTTCCCTCGTTATAAACCTCATTTATTACCCACGGGTTGGTATAGTTAATAACCAGAACAGTTGTCTTCTTTGCTGAAATCCCATTAACATAATCAACATCTACACCACATTTGGAAAGGGAAATAGAAACTGGTTCCCCCGTAGATCTGAATAAAGAGTTTCCGCCGGGCTGTAACCAAAGCAAAACCATTTCTGCCTCTTCCGGAGTTTTAACGAATTCAATCTCGTATTGATTGTTATTCAAAGTATAAACGTTGGGGACATCTGGTTGCGGCTCCCTGTTTCTCCCACCGGACGTTTTTGGATAAGATTCAAAATAAACCTTTGTTTTTGGTTTTACAGGCAATGCATTATTCTCGTTTCTTAATAAAACAATTGATTTGCGCATGGCTGTGGCTGCACTTTCCCTGAATTTTTCATTGTTGACGATTTTTTCTGCTTCGTCCACGTCAACATAAGGATTTTCGAACAAACCAAGTTCAAATTTTTCTTTTAACATACGTACAACTGAGCTGTCGATTAAAGCCATATCCACCATTCCGCTATTTATCACTTCAATAAGCATTTCCGGATCCGATTCACCGGAAAAAAGATTGGTGCCTGCTTCGATTGCTTTTTTATAACGTTCAGGTTTCGATAACTCCTCAACTCCCCAGGACATGCGGGTTAGAATTCCCGTGTCAGAGTTTATGATACCTTTAAATCCCATGCGGTTTCTGAGAACATCATTTATTATTCCCTTATTATAAGCAAAGCCAACTTCTTCGTATTCGGTTCCTTCTGGTAACGAATAGTAGGGCATAATTGCAGATGTACCTGCATCAATTGCTGCCTGAAACGGAATCAGGTTATTCTTGAACATTCCTCCCGGATAAACTTCTGCTTTTCCCCATTCAAAGTGCGAGTCCTGACCGTCTTTCCCGGATCCTCCACCTGGGAAGTGTTTGGTTGTAAGCGCCACAGATTTGGAATGAAGTTTTTCTCCCTGAAACCCAAGTACGATTTCCCGGGTCATTTTTGCCACCCATTCCGAATTTTCTCCAAATGTTCCGTTAACTCTCGACCACCGTGGTTCTGTTGCAAGATCTGCCATGTACATATAACCTTTTCGCAAACCTACTGCTGCCCACTCCTGTCGGGAATCTTCGGCAAACTCTCGCACCAAATTCAAATCGCGCATAGCCGACAATCCTAGTTCACCTGGCCACGCCGTAAAAACAGTAGTTCCCACACTGGTTCCCAATGATGGATTTGTGGTTATATGATTTCTGGGATTGGATGCAATTATCGCAGGAATTCCAAGCGGCTCGCTTTCACAAAGTGCCTGCAGTTTATTCGCCCATTCAGTCGTAACATTTACACTTTCATTGGATCGGAGAATAAAATGGCGGTTATGATATTTTATAACCCGATCGGTGGTTCCACCCGATCTGCTCATATTGGCAATAAAAGCTCCCTCGATGTTTTGTGAACCTCCGCTGGCTCCACGGGTACCTTGTCTTGTACTGTCAGCCGAAGCCTGTCTTCTGTTCTGTCCGAAGCCGCCGAAACTACCACTACTTTCGGTTTCAGAAAGATCACTGGCAACAAGTTTACCTTCAGAAGCTTCCGCTGCACGTGTACCAACCATATTGAGTGAGTTAATCAACATAAAACCGGCTTTTTCTTCCACCGACATTTTTGAAAGAAGATCTGCACTTCGCTCATCTACCGACAGTCGCCAGTCTTCATACTTATCGAGTTCGCCATTTTTGTTGAGATCTTTAAACTGAAAACCGTCAACTTTTAATAACTCCACAGAACGTAAGCCCAACTCCGGTTGAACATATTCCGGCTTTTTTGTGCACGATTGAAAAATAAGCAGGAGTGAAACAGATAGGGAAAGAAAAGTTTTCATTAGGTGTAGATTAATTGGTATAACTAAAACAAATATAATCAACACTAAAATATAAACGTACCAACTGATTAATTGGCACTCTTTTGGGATATTATTGATTCAACTTCATCTCCCATTCGAGATCTATATTATCAAGCATATGAATGAAAACAAAAAGAATTTAAAACTGAATATCCGTTATGCATCATAAAGCGAACGTCACCCTGAACTTGTTTCAGGGGCTCTTTGGTAATTTACGGGTTATTATAATTATGAGCTGCTGAAACAAGTTCAGCATGACGTGCAAAAAAAAATATGATACCATACGGACATTCATAATTTTACTGTTTTAATGAAATTAATTTGAGGAATGAATTTAAAATGGGCAAACAGTTGTATGTATAAATAATCTACAAAGTTTTAATGTACTCAGTTGGGGTCATTCCGGTTTCCTCCTTGAAAATCCGATTGAATGTAGTTTTAGAATTAAACCCACTTTCATAAGCAATTCCCAAAACAGTTAAGTTTTTATATTTCTTATTTGCCAGTTTCTCTTTTACCTCTTTTACCCTGTATTCATTCATAAGTTTATAAAAATTCTTATTCTGACTTCTGTTGATAACCTGCGATAGTTTATGTCTCGAAACATTTAAATCGTCGACCATCATTTGCAGGTTGAAATCCGGATTGAGGTATGGTTTTTTACTATTCAAATAAATCAGAACCGCGTCATTTAATTCTGCCATCTGGTCGTTATTTAAAGCAGAACCAACATATTTATTTTCCTGACTATTTGAATGAGCTAATTGTCCATGCACTTCTGATTGCCCTTTCTCCGTTTGATAAATAGCCGATTGATTCATTCCAAAATAAATCATAATAAAAGTAAAAAGAGTAAGATTAAACGAAAGTGTTGTAAATCTGATAATTCCAAGCTCCAAGACATTTTGAACAAAAAACATCGAAAAATTAGCGATAAACAAAACCAGGAACAACGATATAACAAGAATCAACCAGTTAAGGGTATTTCTACTAGAATAATTTGAAAAATATAACGGGATTTTTTTTCGGTGTTTCAGAATGAGGTCCAAACCCAAAAACCAATAAACAACAACTGAAACGATTAGAAATGAATAGTATATTTTATTATATAAATAATTTGGATTATCAGTTAACTCCGGCGGACCTGCAATGGGCACAACCTGAATTGTGGAACGATGAATGACCACCAGCAAAAATGGAATGAAATGTAATAGCTGGATCGGTTTTAATTTAAAATTTTCTATAGCCAGTGAACTCACATAAAAATAAAGTAGGGGCCCAATTAAAAACATAATGGGGAAAATACCGGGTTTAAAATATTCCACCACCTGGAAAGGGAGAAGACTTGCTCCTAAAAATATTGCTATTACAGCCATCCAAACGGTTAAAAACACAAAACTTAAATGCCCTGGACGTTTTGTTGAGAAAATCAAAATCCCAAAAAGTGATTGTACAAATCCAATTATTGCGGTCGTTTTATCCACACGAATTTTTTTATGTTGAGTTTTTTTGACTCAATAGCGGTGTTTAAGTTTAACGAAATAAAATTATCAATCCACTTTAGGAGTTAAACGAATTATTTTACCGTGTTTGTTTAAAACGACATAAGTTGCACCTTCCGGTCCTGTACTTACATTGCGCACACGGCCTGAATTTTTCAAAAAAGGTTCCCACGGTAAAAGTCGAGTCCGCAAACAGCAATCGAAGTTTTCCAGTAAAAAGAGAATAGCTAACCAATAATAGTAATGATGTGTATAAGATCAAGAGATTCAAGGGGTTCGGGAAGTAATAAAACAAAAAAATCTTGATTCCCGGGTATCACCAACAGGAATGAAAGTAAAGTATGTTAACTGCATTTCATAAAAATGTCCGGATTACAAGGCGCACACAACAATTGTGCGTTGAACAGCTTACTGATTGCGCCTTCAAATTACCGCACATCAACCCCGGGTGAAACCCGGGGTTAGTCACATTTTATCCCTTCGGGATATTGAGCTGAATTACAAAGTTAAGACGAGTTTATTGACCTGCAATGTCGCAATTGCAAGTTTTTATGACGCTGGAAGCGTCTAATGTGAATAACCCGGTGCGTAGCGCCGGGATGAAATGACCAAAGGGAAATCGTCCGGCAAAGAAAGCAGATCGAAGCCAGATGGTTCTCCCGGACGAAACTCAAACGGCAATACACATATAAAAAGATGGGGACTTTCCGAAAAAAAAAGCCAGAAGAAAAATTCCTCTGGCTTATCTGAGTAGCGGGAGCAGGACTCGAACCTACGACCTTTGGGTTATGAGCCCAACGAGCTACCAACTGCTCCATCCCGCAATATATCTTTATTTCTTTTGAAATGTCTTCTTGAACGCGGGTGCAAATATAATACCTTTTTTTTAAACTGCAACTTCTCTCAAAAAAAATGAATAAAAAAAGGACGGCACAAGTACCGTCCTTTCGGCGTATATTAATACTCACCCTCGGAACTAGAGTCCGAAAGTCTCTTTAATCGTGTCAACAAAGTCGAGTTTTTCCCAGGTAAAGAGTTCCAACTCTTTGGTAACCTTACCACTATATGGCGACTCGAAAGTTTTTGTAATGGTTTTTGGCTCGCGGCCCATGTGACCATAAGCTGCCGACTCCAAATAAATCGGGTTACGCAGTTTCAGGCGTTCTTCAATAGCTGCCGGGCGAAGATCGAAAATAGCTTTTACTTTTTCTGCAATTTCTCCGTCGGTAATACCTACATTCGAACGGCCGTAGCTATTTACAAAAACACCCACCGGCTGGGCAACACCAATGGCATAAGCCAGTTGTACCAAAATTTCGTCGGCAACACCTGCTGCCACCAGGTTTTTGGCAATGTGGCGCGATGCATAAGCAGCCGAGCGGTCAACTTTCGACGGATCTTTTCCCGAGAAAGCACCACCGCCATGAGCTCCGCGGCCGCCGTAGGTGTCAACGATAATTTTTCGTCCGGTTAATCCGGTATCGCCGTGTGGCCCGCCTATAACAAATTTACCGGTTGGGTTTACGTGGTAAATAATGTCGTTGCCAAATAAATCCTGCACTTCTTCCGACAATTGCGCTTTTACGCGTGGAATAAGAATGTTGATCACATCATCCTTAATTTTTGCCAGCATGGGCTCGTCGGCATCAAACTCATCGTGTTGTGTCGATACCACAATGGTATGCACTTTCACGGGCTCATTCGAGTCGTTGTACTCAACAGTTACCTGCGATTTTGAGTCCGGGCGCAAATAAGTCATCACCTTACCTTCGCGACGGATAACTGCAAGCTCCTGCAAAATTTTGTGCGACAGATCGAGCGTTAACGGCATATAGTTTTCAGTGTCTTTGCAGGCATATCCAAACATCATTCCCTGGTCGCCCGCACCTTGTTCGGTTTTTTCTTCACGGTCAACACCGCGGTTAATGTCATCACTTTGTTCGTGAATGGCAGTTAAAACACCACACGAATCGCCATCAAAACGGTAGGCCGCTTTGGTATAACCAATCTGGTTAATTACGTTTCGCGTAACTTCCTGCACATCAACATAGGCCTGCGATTTTACCTCGCCGGCAACAACTACCTGTCCGGTTGTAACCAGTGTTTCAATGGCTACTTTCGAGTTCGAATCAAAAGCCAGAATCTGGTCGAGTAATGCATCTGAAATCTGGTCGGCTACCTTATCCGGGTGGCCTTCCGATACTGATTCGCTTGTAAATAAATAATTCATAAAATCCCTTTTTAAACTGAAGTTAATCAGTACATTAATAATTAAATTTTAAACTGCGGGATATTCGATTGATATTGAAAAATGCGATTGTTTTAGCGTTTTTTTCATGTGGTTGCAATCAATCTCAAATCTTTCCACGTAGCAAGAACAAATGTAATAGGTTTATTTTGAATAAAAAAGCTTATTTGAAATTATTCTGAATAGCGAGATGGTTCTGAATAAAAACAATTACGTGGTTACATTTCAAAAAGTGCTTTTATTTCCTGATAATAACTTCTTCCGCTTGTAATTTTACTTTGGCTGTAATCGTCGATAATCAGCACAAAACGATTGTTAAAGTGCTTTCTAACTTCTTTTAAAAGATTTTTATTGATGAGATACGATTTATGAACACGAATAAAATTGTCGGGAAGTTTTTCTTCCAGCTTTTTTAAGCTCGAATCCAAAGTATACGATTTCGAGTGTTTGGTAACAACGGTAACATACTTCTCATCGGCCTGAAAGAAGGATACCTCGTCGAGTCGCACAAAAATTACGCGGTCGCCAACCTTAACCGGAATGGAGGTGGCATCGTTTTTTTTGTATCCTCTGCTGAATTGGGCGATCAGATTATCGAGGTTAATTTCCGGAGTGCCTCCATTCATTTGCTCAATTTTTTCGATGGTTTTTGCAAAACGTTCCCTGGTGAGTGGTTTTACGAGGTAATCGATACAATTGGTATCGAATGCCCGCAGGGCAAACTCGTCGTAAGCCGTGCAAAAAATTACTTTAGGCAGGAAGTTAAGCTTTTTAAGCACTTCAAAACCATTGGTTTCGGGCATCTGAATGTCGAGAAAAACAAACTCCGGTTTTAAACGATTGATTTTTTCAATGGCTTCATCGCCGTTTTCGGCTTCGGCAACCAATTCAAATTTCTCCGGATATTCGCCAAGCAATGTCTGCAATCGCAAACGTGCCAAAGGTTCGTCGTCAACTACTATTGTTTTATAAGCCTGTCCGGTATTCATAATTCAAACTGATTTTTCAGCATAATAGTAAAATTTTTGTGTGCACCGTTTTCCCAGTTAATAAGCGCCTGCTTTCCATAAATTATATCGAGCTTATCGTGCAGGTTTTGCAGGCCGTAACCACTAACCGGTTCATCCGGGAAATCGGGGCCGTTGTCAAAAATAGAAATTGACATATCTTTTTCCAGTTGTTTAACTTCCACCCTGATTTTCCCCGTGCCTTTCATTTTCGAAAGCCCGTGTTTTACCGCATTTTCTACCAGTGGTTGAATCAGGAATTTTGGAATTTGTTTTTCCATGGCACTTTCTTCAGCATTTATTTCGTATGTCAGCCGGTCGCCAAAACGCGTTTTTTCTATTTCAAGATATTTTTTTACCATTTCCAGTTCTTCGGCAACCGACACATAGGTTTTGTTTTCTTTGTTGATCGAGTACCTGAACAAATCGGAAAGTCCGGTGGCCATGTTCTCGGTTTTGTCGGCATCGGTGTGAGCCAGGCTGGCAATTGAATTCAAAGAGTTGTATAAAAAGTGCGGGTTGATTCGCGAATGCAGCGCATTTAACTCGGCCTGGTTTTTTAGCTCTTTCATTTTGGCCAATTCAACGTCTTTTTCATTTACCATGCTTTGAGTGCGATATTGAATGAAATTGTAGAACACCCTTAATGCCGCCACAAAAACAATTGTAAATGTCTGTGAACCTTGCGACCAGAAAGAAACAGGATTAAACCCAGAATACATTAGTTTGCCTGATAACATAAAAAAAGGAAAGATCGTTAACGAAGGAACAATAAAGGCTGCAAAATTTGTACTTAGAAATATGAAAGCCTGTTTTCCTGCAAAACTATTTATCTTTTTCAGAAAAAAAGGCTCGGAATAATAGATAATAATGAGCACCAGCACTGCGTAAATAGTTGTTGCCAGAAAGTTGATTGCAAAAGAAGCCGGACTGGCTATCAATAAGGATGAAAGATCGCCGGTTGTTGTGATGAACGAGTAGATAAAAGGAAGTATTAACAGGATTATTGTCCTTTGTTTTATATACAAAAGTAAACCGGGATTTTGTTTTCTTTTAGGTTCTTTAGAAAGGAAAAAAAGGAATCCAAATAGTATTAAAATTGCTTTAAATGAGTACGACAAGTATTTAATCAGATTGTGGTACCTCAAATCTAAATATTGTTGATGGCCGTGTTTTCTAACCGTGCTTTCTTTAAGATTCTTATGGAAATCGGGAGAATATAGCTTCTTAAGAAGATCTTTATCTATTTCCTTAAATTCAGCATCAGAGGCTGCTGGTGAATCAAAAATACCGCCGTAAACGGAGCTTCCAGACTGCGGTGCGGAAAGCTTTGTGAATTGGCGAATGGTATGGTAATAAATTTGTTTTACTGATTCTTTATCGCTCAAAGCTCCTGAAATTCCAAGTTCCAGATTTACCGATATTATACTGTAACCTGAAGTTAACTGTATGGAATTGACTGATTGGCCTCCAGCTTCCTGTGTTATGGTTAGTTTGAAGTTGGGTTCGGTGTCTACCATTTTTATTTGAACGGTTTCAAACAGTTCGTTTAATTCGTCAATCAATTGCGTAACAATGGCCGAATCCTGATGAGTTTCTGCTCCGACTAACTGAAAACGGATATCATCTTCAAAGCGATAAGCCTGTGCATTTTCGCCGTTAAATAATCTTTCCCGGATTACATTCCAGGTAGTTCCTTCGAAAGGACTGTTGCTTGGTTGTGCTTTTGATGGATTGTGCGCAACAAAAATGACTATCAGAAAAAATAACAACTGTTTCATAATTAGATGATTTTAATTTTGGTCAAATAAACAGTGTTATCATTTGGTAATTCAGCTTTTTCCGATGAAGTGCTGAATTTAGGGAATATTCTACATTTATCGGCATACCTTACTATCCCATCAGGATAAAATCCTTTCCTTCTGCATAATTGCGTTGAATTAAAAACTCCCTGATTTTTTCTCCGGCACCGGCATTTGTTACCATCGACACAATAAACAGCTGCCCGGATTGGGGAAGGTCCTGGTAGAAAATGGCATCGGGTTTTGTTTTTTTTATGTCGATATACCCCTCAATATTCAGCCCCTGTTCTTGAAGAAAAGCACTTCGTTGGCGGGTTTTACGGCCGGCTCCCCATATCCAAATATTGGGGTGAAACGGATTGTGTTGCTCCGACCACTGTTTAAAATAAAAGGCTTTGGTCTGAAAAAAAGCTTCGGTCGAATATCGCTCATCGGTGCGGGTTAGGCGAGTGGAGTAGTCGTGCCACTCCAGCAGCTTTTCGGGTAGTTTAGCCATTTGGGCTCCTTGGCTCAGGTAGCGCAGTTGCATTTCGTAGTCTTCGGGGAAATTGCCGTCGCGGCAGCCCCCATACTTTTCATATAGCTCGCGACGAAAAAAGATCGTTGGGTTAATTACCGGAATCTCAATAAACTGTTTCAAAGCAATTTCTTCAGGCGTGTGAAACGAGTTTGCCCAATCTACAAATCTTCGGAAGCCTTTATTTTCTGCGATGTGCGGAACATATTCAACTTCGCTGCCCAAAAAATCAATTGATGGATTATTTTCGAGGTAGTTGTATTGTTTTTGTAGTTTTTCCGGATGGGCAACATCATCAGCATCCATGCGGGAAATAAACCGGCCACGGGCGTTTTTTAATCCGCAGTTCATGGCATTGGCGACTCCTGTTGTGGTTTCGTTAAGCAGTCGGATACGTTTGTCTGTTTTGGCCAGCGCACTGACAATTTTCAGGCTTGCATCTGTTGAATTGTTATTGATCAGCAGCAATTCAATACCGTGGAATGTTTGATTTAAAATGCTTTCAGCTGCGGTCTTCAATGTCTTTTCAGCATTGTAAAACGGGAGAATAACAGACACTTTGGGATTTGTCTCACTACTCATTACTCTGATCTCAAGTCTGATTTTGGGTGAGCTGATGAAAAACATTCTCAAGATTTTGTTGCTTTTCAAAAAGCGTAAGCAGTGTTAGTTTATTAGCAACGGCAAACTGAAAAATGTGCTGCCGTATGTCGGCTTCATTTTTTGCTTCAATTTCCCAACCCAACTCATTTTTGGCAACGCTGCTAACACCGAGGATTTGTAAAAGCTGATCTTCCGAAACATTTTCTTTAAATCCGGCAACCACAACTTGATTCTGGATATTAATTCCGGCTTTTACATCATTGATATCGCCATCGGCAACAATCTTTCCCTTGTTGATTATCAACACGCGGTTGCACACCGCTTCCACTTCCTGCATGATGTGCGACGACAGAATAACCGTTTTCTCTTTGCTGATCTCTCGGATCAGTGTCCTGATTTCTTCCAGCTGGTTCGGATCGAGGCCGGTTGTAGGTTCATCCAAAATCAATATCGACGGATCGTGAATTAAAGCCTGTGCCAAACCCACACGCTGGCGGTAACCTTTCGAAAGGGCACGTATCTTTTTGTGCTGCTCAATTCCCAGGCCCGTGAGCTCGATCATTTCTGCAATACGTTGTTTTTTATTCTTCAGGTGGTAAAAACCGGCGGTTATCTCCAGAAATTCCTTCACATAAAGGTCGGTATAAAGCGGATTATGCTCGGGTAAGTAGCCAATTTGCTTCTTGTATTCGAGGTTTTGCCCCGAAATCTTTTGTCCGTCAATCAAAATATCACCTTCATCTTGCGGAAGATAACCGGTAATAATTTTCATGGTAGTAGATTTGCCGGCTCCGTTAGGTCCCAGAAAACCAACCAGTTCGCCTTTGTTTACAGTAAAACTAATCGAATCGAGTGCTTTCTGTTTCCCAAACAATTTTGTGATATTCCTTGTTTCAACAATCATAATTAAAGAATGCAAAAACAAAAATAGAGGATTCTTTTTATTTTAGAAGCATTACTTTAAATTTGCAGTTCAGCTTAACAGATTAATTGATGAAGGATCGTAATTTCAACTATATTAAAGATTTAACCCGCTATCAACGTCAAGAAACAATAGAAGTGAACATTGGAGGAGTTCCCGTTGGTAGTAATCAGCCTATCCGGATTCAAACAATGACCGATACCAATACTACGGATACCGAGGCTACCGTTGAGCAGGTAATTCGTGTGGTAAAGGCCGGAGCCGACTATGTTCGGGTAACTGTAAAAGGCATGTCGGATGCGGAAAGCCTTAAGGTTATCAAGAAGGAATTGGTCGACAGAGGGTATAATACACCTTTAATTGCTGATATACATTTCAATCCGAAACTGGCAGAAGTTGCTGCTCAGTACGTATCGAAAGTGCGTATCAATCCGGGAAATTTCTATGATAAACGTGCACAGTTTAAAAATAAAATCTACACCGACGAAGAATACAAACAAGAGCTTGATATTATTGAAAAGCAGTTTGTACCGTTTATAAAAATGCTGAAAGAAACCAAAACCGCTATGCGAATTGGTGCCAATCACGGATCGCTTTCCGACAGGGTAATGAGCCGCTATGGCGATACTCCGGCAGGAATTGCCGAATCGGTGATGGAATTTCTGCGCATTTGTAAGAAGGAAGATTTTAACAACGTTGTGGTGTCGATTAAGTCGAGCAATACACGCGTAATGGTTTACACCGTTCGTTTGCTGAACTTTAAAATGCGCCTCGAGAATATGAAATTCCCCATTCATTTGGGAGTTACCGAGGCCGGCGAAGGCGAAGACGGACGTATAAAATCTGCCGTTGGAGTTGGAGCTTTGTTGAGTGATGGAATTGGCGACACCGTGCGCATTTCGTTAACCGAAGCACCGAAAAACGAAATTCCGGTGGCCCTGAAACTGGTAAATCATTTTAAACGTTACCAGAATCACGAGCCGATTTCGGCACCAATGATCGCACAAACCAACCCGTTTGAATACGAGCGCCGCGATACCCGCCCGGTACTGAACATGGGAGGAAAAGAACTTCCGGTGGTAATTGCCGATTTGGGCGACAGAAGCTTACGCGAAATGATCCCGATCCGTGGGAAACTGGTTCCTGACTACTTTATTTCGGGAAATAAAATACTCGATATACAAGGCGAAGAATATCCGGTAATTACGCTTGAGGAGTACTTGTTTGAAAGTACCCGCTGGGGACGAATGAAATTTATTCGTACCAACAAAGCGGAATTCGACCGATTTATGGATATGCACCCCGAGATCATCATGAAATTGAAGCAGACCCGGAAAACGGTATTGATTCTTGAAAGTTACAACGCTAATCCGATGGCTGAGTTGAGAGCATTCTTTATGTCGCTTGAAACCCACATTTGGAAAGTGCCTGTTATACTTTACCGCCGCTACAACGAAAGTCGTTTGGATGATCTACAGATCACTGCTTCGGCCGATCTTGGAGGTTTGCTTATTGATGGTTACGGCGATGGAATTTGCCTTTCGAACGACAACGAAAATATTACTTTCACCGAGTTGAAAGACTTGAGTTTTGGCATACTGCAGGCCAGCCGCATGCGTGTTACCAAAACCGAATTTGTTTCGTGTCCCGGTTGCGGACGAACCCTGTTTAACCTACAGGAAACCACCCGCGCTGTAAAAGCACATTTTAAACATCTCGACCACCTGAAAATTGGTATTATGGGTTGTGTGGTAAACGGTCCCGGCGAGATGGGCGATGTGGATTATGGTTTCGTTGGAGCCGGCAATAACAAGGTAAACCTGTATAAAGGTTTGAAGCCCATTAAACGCCATATTCCTTACGAAAATGCGGTGGAAGAACTGGAGCAGCTGATTCGCGAGAATGGCGACTGGAAAGATCCTGAAGATTAATGTTTACATTTATAATATAGTGAGGAAGGATTCGATTTTTAATGATCGGGTCCTTTTTCATTTTATGGGTATCATACTCACTACAATCTTCAGAAAACCGCTAGATGAAGCAATGTCCTCAGTACATTTGGTGAAAAACCTTTAGGGGAAGTAATATCAAGTTGACATTTGGAAAACTATTGGTAGGGGAAGCAACGTCAATATGAGGTTTGAAGAAAGATGCATCGGAGAAGGAATGTCACCATGACGTTGGAGGAAAGACTAATAAAGGGAGCAATGTCATCATAACAATTGCCAAAAGTTGCGAACGGGGAAACGATTAATATTCGCGCATTTCGATAAGAAGCTCATTCAATCGTTCCTGAAACGATTCCAAACCCTCAATTTCTGTTGATGGATCATAGCGGATTTCATGTTGATTGTCGAGATTGCTTATTCGAATAATCTCGTCGCAGCCATCAAAGCTGACATTCATAGAGTTGTAGTCCAGCGTTTGGAAGAAACCATAGTCATATAAATTGGATAGTTCGTCCCATTCTGCAGCGCTTATCGATCTGTTTTTTGATTCTATTTCCGGGCCTTCCACTCCCATATGTGATTTGCTATAATCGATTTTATTCTCGCTAATGCTTATAATTTCGCCAAGTCCCCATCCGCATTCTGTTCCATATTCAATAAGAATAGCAGGATTGTCGGGATCGTCGTTACACGAGAAAAGAGAGAGTAAAAGAAACAGGAGAAGTAGTTTTTTCATGCCTTTGTTTTTCAAATTAATGGTTAAAATCTTACTCCGAAATTTCGGGATTATTGCAGCAACTTTCGTTAGTATAATCGTACTTCTGAAACTCCTAACCACTAAGAACACCAAGACACAAAGTTGAACAAATAATTTCAGTATTTCTCTTTGTGTCCTTTGTGACTCTGTGGTTTTATTGCGAATTTCATTCGTCTCTTAACCCTTGGATTTTCAATCCTTAGAGGTTGTTTTCAAATAGATGATTGAAATTGAAAAAAGGTTGCGCCGGCTTTATTATTGCAGAAGCCCTGTATTTCCTATCTTTGAATGAAACTAGAAAAACAAAAGAATATGGCACGAACGTACTGGAAACCCGGAACAATTGTTTATCCCTTGCCTGCAGTAATGGTAAGTTGTGGCGAAAATCCTGAAGAATACAACATTATAACCATTGCCTGGACCGGCACCATCAACAGCGACCCACCCATGTGTTATATTTCGGTTCGTCCGGGGCGTCATTCATACGACATTATTAAGCGCACCAGCGAATTTGTTATCAACCTCACCACCGAAAAACTGGCAAAAGCAACCGACTGGTGTGGTTGCCGCTCGGGTCGCAAGTACAACAAATGGAAAGAAATGAACCTGACTCCTGCACCCGCCAAAATGGTTAAAGCGCCCATTATCGAGGAATCACCGGTAAATATCGAGTGCCGCGTAAAAGATATTGTTGAGCTGGGCTCGCACCACATGTTTATTTCAGAGGTAGTGAGCGTTTCGGTCGACGATACTTATATGAATGAAGAACAGGCTTTCAGTTTTTCGAAAGCCAATCCTTTGGTTTACAGTCATGGCCACTATTTCGGCATGGGAAAACGAATTGGCAAATTTGGCTGGTCGGTTGAAAAGAAGAAGACAAAAAAGAAACGTAAAAATAATTAGTCCATTAACTTATATGCAGGAGTTTTATTCACTATATGAGAATGAAATAAATCATTCTTTTTAAACAATTTCCGCTCTTTTTTTGTAATCCTTTAAACTTTCTGAAGACTAGTCAGAATAATATTTAATTGTGAGAAAAATGAAGAGTATCTATTTATTAGCATCAATCTTTTTAATGAATTTAGGAATGGTAACAGCACAAACAAATCCATTACTTGGAGATTTTAATACACCGCACAATGCGGCACCTTTCGATAAGATTAAAAACGAGCATTTTATGCCGGCTTTCGAGGAAGGAATAAAACAGGGCAAGGCCGAGGTTGAAAAAATCAAGAATAATCCGGAGGCACCAACATTCGAAAACACCATCGTTGCTTTAGACGAGGTTGGCCGTTCGTTGGCACGTACATCGGGTATATTTTTTAACCTGCTGAGTTCGGAAACTAACGACGAATTGCAAGGCATTGCGCAAGAAGTATCGCCAATGCTTACTGCTTTTCAGAACGATATTTCGTTAGATCCCGTGCTTTTTGAACGCGTAAAAGCCGTGTACAACAAAAAAGACGAGCTGGATTTAACCACTGAGCAACAAACGCTTCTGGAGAACAACTACATTGGTTTTGTGCGTAGCGGTGCAAATTTGTCGGATGCCGATAAAGAGAAGTTCCGTGAGTACAGCACCGAGTTGTCGAAATTAAGCCTCGATTTTGGTGAGAACGTATTAAAAGAAACCAATAAATACGAGTTAAACATTACCGACAAAAGTAAGTTGGCCGGATTGCCTGAAGGTGCTTTGGAAGCAGCTGCCGGAAAGGCAAGAGAAAAAGATCAGGAAGGTTGGACTTTCGATATTTCGATGCCAAGCTACCTGCCCGTTTTGCAATATGCCGATAACCGCGATTTGCGTAAAGAATTGTATATGGCGTACGGCTCGAAATCGTTTAAAGGCGATGAGCTGGATAACCAGGAGAATGTAAAACGTATTGCTGAGTTGCGCCTTGAAATGGCCAAATTGTTAGGCTATAAAAACTATGCCGATTACGTTCTGGAACGCCGAATGGCAATGAATGCTGATGGTGTTTACGGTTTACTTAATGATTTGTATGCTGCATCTTATAAAGTGGCAAAAGAAGAAAAAGCTGAGATTGAAGAATATGCCCGCAAAAACGGTTTCGAAGGCGATTTGATGCCTTGGGACTGGAGCTACTACAGCGAAAAACTAAAGGTGGAGAAGTTCGATCTGAACGACGAAATGTTAAAGCCTTATTTCGAATTAAGCAGCGTTGTTGACGGCGTTTTTGGCCTGGCAACCGAACTTTACGGCATAACTTTTAAAGAGAATAAAGACATTCCGGTATACAACGAAGAGGTGACTGCATACGAGGTTTTTGATGCCGACGGAACTTTCCTTTCGGTATTTTACACCGATTTTCACCCGCGTCCCGGGAAACGTGGTGGTGCCTGGATGAACGATTTTAAAGGTCAGTGGATGGACAATGGCGTTGATTCGCGTCCGCACGTCACCATTGTAATGAACTTTACCCGCCCAACTTCAAGCAAACCGGCACTGTTAACCTTTAGCGAGGTGGAAACATTTATGCACGAATTTGGCCACGCCTTGCACGGAATGCTGGCAAAATCAACTTATTCAAGCCTGTCGGGAACCAATGTTTATCGCGATTTTGTTGAGCTTCCATCGCAGATAATGGAAAACTGGGCGGTTGAAAAAGACTTCCTCGATCGTTTTGCAAAACATTATGAAACCGGTGAGCCAATTCCGGCCGAGCTGGTTCAGAAAATTGTTGATTCGCAAAATTACTTGGCCGGATACCTTTCAGTTCGCCAGTTGAGTTTTGGTTATTTAGATATGGCCTGGCACACGCTTGAAAAACCTTTCGAAGGCGATGTGAAAGATTTTGAAGAAACAGCTTGGAAGAAAATGCAGATCTTCCCGGCTATCGACGGTGTTTGTATGAGTACACAGTTCGGACACTTGTTTGCGGGTGGTTATGCAGCCGGATATTACGGTTACAAATGGGCCGAAGTGCTGGATGCCGATGCATTTAGCGTATTTAAAGAAAAAGGCCTGTTCAACAAAGATGTGGCTGCTTCGTTCCGCGAGAATATTTTGGAAAAAGGTGGAACTGAGCACCCGATGATTCTTTACAAACGTTTCCGTGGACAGGAACCAAGCGTTGATGCACTGTTAAAACGAAGTGGATTATTGTAAAAGTCTTGAAGAGTGATGGTCTCACTTAAAGTGAGCCTATCACTAAATAATATTGAAAATGGCATTTCGTAATGAGGTGCCATTTTTTTTATGGAAACATTCTTGAACGGCTATTACCGGAAATGGTGCTCAGCAACAGAAAATTATAGTTATGATAAAGATTCGAAATTTATATCTTTATGCATATCATTAACCAATACAAACGATGAAAGCCAAAAACAAACAAATGCACCGGGGCCTTACAAAAACCGACAGAAAGAATTTGAGAGAGCAATGTAAAATGGGATTGATTTTATCATTGCCTGGTATTTGTTCTTGCAACAATTATTGGAGTAACGATTTACGAGTTATTCTTTGATTCGAATCCCAATGAATTGAATCTCAAAATAGCAGGTTTGATTACAATCGGAACATTGAGTTCTTCAGTGCTCCTTAACTTTCTGATATGTAATAAATACTATCGCGATTTGCAATTCAATGAAAAAGTTCAGGTTCAAAAAACATTGATTAGCAAATCACAAAACGATATTTATAATGCTTCCGCACTGAACAGCGGTATGTCTAAAGCATACACTGAAAAGTTTGAATTTGTTGTTGATGGTATAAAGTTCGATGTTGATAAAGAACTGTTTGAGCATTGCACCGAGGGTGATCAGTTGATTTTTAATTATGCTCCGAAAAGTGAATACCTGTTGAGTATAGAAAAAAAGTAACTGAAATGTAAAAAGAAAGTGAGTAGTCATACTCTCACTTTGAGTGAGAGCATGACTAGATATCTTTCTAGAAAAAGTCGTCGAATTCTTCCGGAGTCGAATTCTTTTGCTCCAAATCATCGCAATCGAGATTGAGATTAAAGCCGGCAGGTTTTTTAAACTCCATCTCTTCTTCTTTGTAGCCGATCGATTCGTCGGCCAATACTTTCTTATAAAAGTAGCCCCAGATTGGCAGCGCCATATTTGCACCCTGCCCGGATGTGATCGTTCTAAAGTGAATGCTTCGTAAATCGGCACCGGTCCAAACCCCGGCAGTAAGTTTTGGTGTTGTACCAATAAACCAACCATCGGAGTGGTTCTGTGTAGTTCCGGTTTTTCCGGCAATTGGCATACTAAAACTTCCATAGTCGGTTGTTACCCTGTCGCGAAACAGGTTCGAAAAGCGTAATCGAATTCCGGTTCCTTCATCAATTACACCTTGTAATAAGTTGAGCATCAGGTAAGCCGTTTGTTCATCAATGGCCTCGTGGCGCTCGGGAACAAAACGTGCAATTACGTTACCATGACGGTCTTCAATTTTGGTTACAAAATAAGGTTTGATAAACACGCCCAGATTCGTGAAGGTGTTAAAAGCACCAACCATTTCATATAGTGTAACATCCGAAACACCAAGGAACATCGAGTTTACCGGATCGATGGGGCTGTAA
This sequence comes from uncultured Draconibacterium sp., assembly GCF_963674925.1. Classification (NCBI taxonomy): domain Bacteria; kingdom Pseudomonadati; phylum Bacteroidota; class Bacteroidia; order Marinilabiliales; family Prolixibacteraceae; genus Draconibacterium; species uncultured Draconibacterium sp. The sequence continues at coordinate 845,244 of NZ_OY771647.1, read as the reverse complement.
ATTCCCATGTGTTTCATTACGTCAACCACTGCCTGTGGGTTGTATTGTTTTAGTACCCACGCCGAAATGCGGTTTTTTGAGTTGGCCAGACCCCATTTTAAGGTGACCATTTGTCCATCCATTTCCGGATCAACATCGGCATCTTTTGGTTCGTAAATACTACCGTCCCACTGAATAAACTGCTGACTTACATACGGAACTTTGGTACATGGAGTAAGTCCGTTTTGCATGGCCAGTGTGTACAGGAATGGCTTAACGGTAGATCCGATCTGGCGTTTTCCGCCTTTCACCATATCGTACATAAAATGTTGGTAATTAGGGCCGCCAACGTATGCTTTAACTTTTCCCGATTCAGTATCCATGGCCATAAACGATGAGCGGAAAAACTTTAGATAATATTTGATCGAATCCATCGGAGTCATCAGTGTATCTACTTCGCCACTCCATTTAAAAATGGTCATGTCAACGGGCTTATTAAATTCCTTCTTAATTTCTTTAAAGCTTTTTCCGGCCCGGTTCATTACACGGTAGCGTTCGCTCTTTCTGATTTCGCGGTTTAGCAGGTCGTCAACTTCGTTCGCACTCATGTTATTGGCAAAAGGGGGATTTCGCAAATCCGACAAACTTTCATCGAATAAAGGTTGCAAGTCGTAGCGTAAATGTTGTTCAACGGCCTGAACCGCATATTTTTGCATGCGCGAGTCGAGCGTGGTGTATATTTTTAAACCATCGGCATAAATATCGTAAGGTTCGCCATTGGGTTTGGTGTTTTTGTTACACCAGCCAAACAGCGGATTGTTTTCCCATTCATCCAGGTCTTCAATATATTTTTGCTCCTGCCATGAGGCATAATTCTCGCGCTCCGGTTTTTTGGCGGTAAGCGTTAAACGAAGGTATTCGCGGAAATAGGGTGCCGGGCCGAGTTTGTAATCCACTTTTTTATATTCCAGATCAAGCGGAAGTTTTTTGGCCGAATCGGCAACTTCGGGAGTAATGTAGCCGTATTTTTCCATCTGGCTCAGCACAACATTCCGGCGTTGCAGCACGATTTCGGGGCGGCGAACCGGGTTAAAAAGCGATGAGTTTTTGGCCATACCAACCAACATGGCCGCCTGGTGAAGCTTCAGCGAATCGGGTTGTGTATTAAAATAAACATCGGCTGCCGAACGAATTCCAACGGCGTTGTTCAGGTAGTCGTATTTATTCAGATACATCAGAATAATCTCTTCCTTGGTATAACTGCGTTCGAGTTTTACGGCAATTACCCACTCTTTAAATTTTCGCAGTACCAACTCCATGCTACTTGAAAAACCATCGCGTGGGAAAAGCATTTTTGCCAGCTGCTGACTTAAAGTACTTCCACCTCCTGAACTGGTATCGCCGGTAACAATTCCTTTAAAAACGCGGATTAGTCCACGAAAATCAATTCCCGAATGATCGTAAAAACGAACATCTTCTGTGGCAACCAGGGCATTTATTAAATTTGGTGGTAAATTCTCGAAATTTACATAAGTACGGTTCTCCTGGTTGAAATATTTATCAATCGTCGGTCCATCTTCAAAATAGATTTCCGATGCCAGAATATTTTGTGGGTTTTCCAGCTCTTCGAAACTGGGCATAAAGCCCAGCTTTCCCTTGGCTATCAGAAAGAAAAGAAGAAAAACGGAAACGATTCCCAGTGCAACGATCGACCAGAAAATCAAGATGTATTTTTTAAAGCTTTTTTTTGTTTCGCTCATGAATTTCGCTCATTTTAATGTGGCAACAAATATATACGATTCTGTTATGGGAACCACCTAAATAACGCCTTGAAATTGGAGAATATTTTATTTTTTAAAAAATAAAATCGTCATTTTCAATTAAATAGAAAATAAAAAAATAGCTCATTAAATTTTGAACTTAGCCCATCATTTTCTTTAATTTGCAGAATTTTTAGAACGGATTAGAAAGTATATGCACAAAAACCTGGTTATAGTCGAGTCCCCTGCAAAGGCGAAAACAATTGAAGGATTTCTTGGAAAAGACTACGTGGTAACCTCAAGTATGGGGCACGTTAGAGACTTGGAAAAGAAAGACTTCGGGATTGATATTGAGAACAATTATCAGCCCAGATACAAAGTTTCTTCGGATAAGAAGAAAATAGTAACAGAACTGAAAAAGTTAGCGAAGGAGGCCGAAACGGTTTGGCTCGCTTCCGATGAAGACCGCGAGGGAGAGGCTATTGCCTGGCACCTGAAAGAGGTGCTGAAGCTGAAAGATGATAAAATAAAACGAATTGTTTTTCACGAAATTACCAAGGATGCCATTACACGGGCCGTTAAAAATCCACGTGATATTGACGTGCATTTGGTAAATGCACAGCAAGCCCGCCGGGTATTAGACCGTATTGTGGGATTCGAGGTATCGCCGGTTTTGTGGAAAAAAGTAAAACCATCGTTAAGTGCCGGTCGTGTGCAGTCGGTAGCAGTTCGTTTAATTGTTGAACGCGAACGCGAGATTCGCGATTTTAAAACGGAAACCTGGTTTCGTGTAAACGGATACTTTCTGGTGCCCGATGAAGGCGGAAATAGCACCGAACTAAAAGCAGAACTTTCAAAACGTTTTAGTACCCGCGATGAGGCTAACGCTTTTCTTGAAAAGTGCAAAACTGCAGAATTTAAAGTTAGCGATGTGGTGAAAAAACCGGGGAAACGATCGCCGGCACAACCATTTACTACCTCAACATTACAACAGGAAGCCAGTAGAAAACTGGGATTCTCGGTGTCGCAAACCATGTCAGTTGCACAGCGTTTGTACGAAAGTGGTAAGATTACCTATATGCGTACCGACTCGGTGAACCTGTCGAGTCTTGCTATAAATACTTCGAAACAAAAGATCACTGAACTTCATGGGGAAAATTATGTGAAGATCAGGAAATTCAAGACTAAATCGAAAGGAGCACAGGAGGCTCACGAGGCCATTCGTCCTACCTACATGGAAAACCAAACGGTTAGCGGATCTTCGCAGGAACAACGTTTGTACGAATTGATCTGGAAACGTACTATCGCTTCGCAAATGGCCGATGCTATTTTGGAGCGCACCAATGTAACCATCGATGTGTCGAATGCAACGGAGAAATTCCAGGCAACCGGCGAAGTAATTGTTTTTGATGGTTTCCTGAAAGTATATATTGAGTCGACCGACGATGAGAATACAAATGCAAATGGCCAGACTTTAATTCCGCCTGTGCATGTAAACGATTCACTTGAGATGACTTCTGTTGTTTCAACACAACGTTTTTCACAACGTCCTCCACGATATACGGAAGCGTCGCTGGTTAAACGTTTGGAGGAGCTGGGAATTGGTCGTCCGTCAACTTATGCGCCAACCATTACAACGGTTCAAAACCGAAACTATGTTGTAAAAGAAGAGCGTCCGGGTGTGGAGCGGAACTTTACTGTTCTTACCCTGAAAGACGGAAAAATTGAAGAGGAAGAAAAGACCGAGATCACCGGGGCTGAAAAAAATAAACTGTTCCCAACCGATATAGGTATTGTTGTGAATGATTTTCTGATGGACAATTTCGATGAGATCATGGACTACAACTTTACCGCAAATGTTGAAAAGGAATTTGATGATATTGCCGACGGGAAGATGGTTTGGAACAAAATGATTGATAAGTTTTATCAGCCGTTTCATGGCAAAGTGGAACATGCCCTTGAAAATGCCGAACGATCGAAAGGTGAGCGTATTTTGGGTGTTGACCCGAAAACAGGTAAAGAGGTGTCGGTTAAGATTGGTCGTTTTGGGCCGTTGGCACAATTGGGTGAAGTGTCGCAGGAAGAAGGAGCCGAAAAACCACAGTTTTCAAGTTTGCGAACCGGTCAGCATATCGAAACAATTACTCTCGAAGAAGCGCTCGAGCTGTTTAAACTTCCACGCGAATTAGGCGAGTACGAAGGCAAAAAGGTTACTGTTGCTATTGGCCGTTTTGGTCCGTATGTGCGCCACGACAATAAATTTGTTTCGCTCGGAAAAGAAGACGATCCGTATTCGGTTCAACTCGACCGAGCCATTGAACTGATTGAAGCAAAACGTGAAAAGGACCGTAATGCTGTTGTTAAAATATTTGAAGAAGATGCAGAACTGCAGGTGCTTAACGGCAGGTGGGGGCCTTACATTAAACATGGAAAGAAAAATTACAAAATACCAAAAACGACTAAGGCCGAGGAGCTGACTTTCGAAGATTGTATGAAGATCATCGAGACGGCTCCGGAACCTAAAAGCCGACGCGGTAGAAAAAAATAAAGAATAAAGGCAGGTGATTTGATCATTTGCCTTTATTTTTAAAAACAAAAAAAATGAATTTGTTTCCCTATTTCGATGCGGTTGATTTTTCGCAGTATGTCGATGATGTGCCTTTCGCCTGGAAATATTCGATGGGTGCTACCATTGAAAAGAATACAGTTAAATTGCAGGAAGGCCGTTTGACAAACATTGAGTTGGCCATTGTTGGAGTTCCGTTTAACAGCAAACACGATGATTTTAAACGAACAGCAACGCCCGATAAATTGCGTAAAGCATTTTACGGTTTGGCCGGAGTTGGGAAACTCAACATTATCGATCTGGGCAACCTGAAAGCTTCAACCAGCCACAAAGGGAATTACCTGGCATTACGCGATGTGGTAGATTATTTGAGCGAACTGGATATTGTAACCATTGTATTTGGCGGCAGTCAGGATTACAGTTACGGTGTTTGCCAGGCTTTCCGGTCGAACCCCTTTTTCTCGTTTAGTGCCATCGATGCCTTTTTGGATGTGAAAAAAGGTGTAGAATCACTAAGCTCTACAAACTACTTGTCGCAGGTTTTTAAAACCCTTCCCGATCTATTTCAGTTTAATTTGCTGGCCTATCAAAGTCATTATGTGCCCGATATTTATTTCGAAAAAACCAAAGGTATTGGAGCACATTTACGATTAGGGAAACTCCGTGATAATATTAGCGACGCTGAGCCTGTTCTCCGAAACAGCGACTTTTTAACTTTCGATATGGCTGCATTTAAGTCCTCGGAAGCACCGAATAGTCTGAATCTTCCGAATGGTTTATATGCCGACGAAGCTTGCCAGTTAATGAAATATGCCGGAGCAAGTAATCGTATGAAGGTATTTGGTTTGTTCGGTTTAAATATTGGGGAGGAGCCGCGAGAATTGTCTTTGAACCTGGCGGCACAACTGGTTTGGTATTTTGTGCAGGGCTACCTTATCAGAGACAAGCGAAAACCGGAGCAAGGCGATGGATTCTCCACGTTTAGTGTCGAAATACCTGAACTTTCAGCACCGCTTGTATTTTACAAAAACGACAATAGCGGGCAATGGTGGGTGCAAGTGCAAGCCATTAACAACGAAACCAGATATTTTGCCTGTTCAGAAAAAGATTACGAAGTGGCCAGTGGGAACGAAATCCCTGAGCTTTGGTTGAAATATGTTCAAAAAACCGACGAAATAGTAAAATAATAGCTCTTTATAACCGTTCTTTGCATACCTTGTTAACAGTTGATTGTTACAAACAACTAAAAATTGTTTCTTTGCTGCAGTAGAGAAAAGACTAAATTGCCCTATGAAAAGAGAAGTATGAGAAAGGCTGTATCTTTTTTATTTATTATAATGTCGATTACACTAGTTACGTACGGTCAGCAAGATCCTCAGTACACCAACAATATGTTTTACAAGTTAGGTGTAAACCCGGGTTATGCAGGTGCAGAAAACACAATTAGCGGCATTTTATTAAATCGCTATCAGTGGGCGGGATTCGAAGGAGCTCCGAAAACACTGGTTTTTAGCGTTGATGCAGCAATTAATGCTTTTGGCTCTGCCGGTGGAATTGGAGTGAATGTAATTAGCGATGAATATGGATTTTACCAGAATACCTGGGTGAATTTTAATTATTCATATAAAGTAACAACAGCATTGGGTACGTTGGGGCTTGGTATTTCTCCCGGGATTTATAATTTCAATATTAACCCCGATTGGTTTGTTCCTGAAAACAGATCAGGATTTGATATCTATATTCCGGCAGAAAATGATGGGGCAATTCCGAATGAGGAGGCCAGCCAGATTACATTCGATGTAGGTTTTGGTGCTTATTTATACAACAATAAATATTATGCCGGATTTTCGGTAACGCACATCAACCAGGGAGAAGTAAAATACGATGATGTAGCGGTTGATTTTCTTACAAGGCACTATTATTTAACTGGCGGATACAATATTAAGTTATCTGATCCGTTATTTGAGGTGCAGCCGTCGTTCTTGCTGAAGTCGGATGTGGCTTCGTGGCAAATAGATTTGAATGCTAACGTGGTGTATAACGATAAATTCTGGGGAGGAATATCCTACAGAGTGCAGGACGCGATAGCACTTCTTATGGGAATGGAACTGTTTAATGGAATGCGAATAGGATATTCGTTCGATTTAGTAACATCAACACTAAAAAGTAACGGTTTTGCATCGAACGAATTTTTTGTAAGTTATTCTCTTGATTTAGAGAGAAATCGTAACCAAAAGTATAAGAGTATTAGATTTTTGTAAAATATGATTAATGTAAATAAGAAAAGGAACGGAATTTAATATTTTATTATTTCATTGTTTCTACTTATTTTTAGCGACTAATCAGAGCTCGTAAAGTATAAAAGACACATTATGAAAAAACTACTTTCTATTGCAACCTTATTCTTGATTGCACTTAGTTTTGCCGGCTGCTTTGGTGGTGGCGGGGGAGGAAACGGAGAGCTTACAGGAGTACAAAGAAGGCAGCGATTTAAAGAAACCCAGCCCCTGGGAATGGTATACGTTCGTAGAGGAAGTTTCAATATCGGGCCTAGCGATGAGGACGCAAGTAGGGCCGGTGTACCAACAAAAACGGTATCGCAAGAACCATTTTGGATGGACGACACCGAAATTACCAATAACGAATATCGCCAGTTTGTAGAATGGGTAAAAGAATCGATGGCACGTCAAATGTTAGGCGACCAGTATCCCGAATTCATGATTACTGAAGACAGGAAAGGGAATATCATCGATCCTCCACAAATCAACTGGAATGAAAAGATTGATTGGGAAGACCCTGATATGCAAATGGCAATGGAAGATCTTTACTTGCCAGAAAACGAGCGTTTCTTTGGTAAAAAAGAAATAGATACCCGTAAACTGGTTTACGAATACTGGTGGGTTGACCTGGATCAGGCAGCCAAAAGAAGTAACAGTTATAACTACGAAACACAGCGATACGAAGGTAATGTTTACAACGAGGAAGGCGATCTTGTTCCAATCGAGAACCGTTCTTCATTTATGATGCAGGATCAGGTGCATGTTTACCCTGATACACTTTGCTGGATCAGAGACTTTACCTATTCGTACAACGAGCCATTGGCAACACGCTATTTCTGGCATCCCGGTTTTGATGAATACCCGGTTGTAGGTGTTACCTGGAAACAGGTAAATGCATTCTGTAACTGGCGTACTAAAATTCAGTCGGATTACTTGTCAGAAAAAGGGGAACCAACATTGATGGCTTATCGTTTGCCAACCGAAGTAGAGTGGGAATATGCCGCCCGTGGTGGTAAAGATTTCTCGATGTACCCCTGGGGAGGTTATTATACCCGGGACGAAAAAGGAGTATTCCTTGCCAACTTTAAGCCTCTGCGAGGAAATTATGTGGAAGATGGCTCGATTGCAACTATAAAAGTAGGAAGTTACGATCCGAATGAATTCGGATTATACGATATGGCCGGTAACGTAGCAGAATGGACAAGCACTGCATACGACGAAGCCGGCTACAATTACTTTAGTGATTTAAACCCGACTTTTACATACAATGCCCGCAAGGATGATCCTGCCGTAATGAAACGTAAAGTGATAAGAGGAGGTTCGTGGAAAGATATCTCGCAATTTGTGCAGGTTTCAACACGTAATTATGAATATCAGGATACGACAAAATCTTACGTAGGTTTCCGATGCGTTCGCTCTACATTTGGCGAAGAATTTTAGTACTTAAAACAAAAACTTTATACCAAACGATATGAATCTGGGAGAACTTTTTAAAACTAAGCGCTGGAAGACATTCATGGGTTATGTTTATGGATGGGGGGCAGCAGTCGTTATGGTTGGTGCCTTGTTCAAACTTGAACACTGGAAAGGCTCCAGCGAGTTATTAACAGTAGGATTGCTTACAGAGGCATTTATCTTTTTCCTCTCAGCATTTGAGCCTCCAATCAGTATTCCTGAATGGGATAAGGTGTATCCGGAATTAAATGAAGACTATGAGCTTGAGGAAGTAAAAGAGTTGAGAACCAATAACAAAAGTAATGGTTTGGAAACACTTTTTGGCAGCTCAGAGCTTACTCCGGAACTGATGGACCGTGTTGGAAAAGGATTATCCGAGTTAAGTAATACTGCCAAAGGAATAAGCGACATATCTTCGGCTACACTTGCCACCGATATGTACGTTAAAAACCTGGGATCGGCTTCAGAATCGATGAACTCTTTTGCCCAAATTAACAACAAGGCAAACGAATCGATCAACAGTTCAGTGAGTACCTTAGTTGATTCCTATTCTGTTGCAGCAACTCAACTTACTGAAACCGGAAAAAATCTTTCTGCCGTTTATCAAAAATCATCAGAGATTATATCGGGTGAATTGGAGAATATTGGAAGTAGTTCAAAACAATATTCCGGAAACCTGGAAAGACTAAATAAAAATTTAGATAGCCTGAACAGCAATTTCGAAAACCAACTGAAAGATACTCATGATCAGTTCAAAGCCAATCAGAAGTTTAACCAGGATCTTGCTGAAATGAACAGCATCCTGACCTCTTCGGTTGATGAATTGAAAAAGTATAAAGAAAATGCTGAATCACTCAACAAAAATCTTGAAGCCTTAAATACCATTTACGGCAACATGTTGGGTGCAATGAGCTATAAAAAATAAAGTCCTAGCGTATGGGTGCAAAGTATTGTCCGGAAACACCGAGGCAAAAAATGATAAATCTGATGTACATTGTACTTACCGCAATGTTAGCACTTAACGTTGCGGCTGAGGTACTTGAAGCGTTTCGTGTGGTAGACAGTAGTTTGCTGCAAACGCTCGAGGCAGTGGACATGCAGAACGCACAGATCTATTCTTCGTTTGAACAAGCTTATATTGAAAATCCAACCAAAGTTCAGGAATGGAAAGATAAAGCAGATCAGCTACAGAGTAGATCGGAAGAAATGATAAACTACGTTGGGGCATTAAAAGACGAAGTTGTTGCTTACTCCGGAGAAAAGCCGGTAGATGAAGATAACCCGATGTATGAAGAGGGTTATTACCATACAAAAGTAGACGGAACTGTTGTAGAGGTTGCTAAGAAAGATGACATGAACGGCCCGTCGGAATTACTGATCACCCAGAAAAGGGCAAACGATCTTAAAAACGCCGTTATCGAATATCGTGAGTTTCTTTCTTCATTGGTGAACGAGGATGACAGCGAACTTCGCGAGTTGATTATGAGCGAGCTTAAAACTGCAGACCCCGAAAAAGGTTCGAAAGGAGAAGGCAACTACAAAACATGGGAATCGGAGCATTTTGAGGATAAGCCGTTAATTGCCATAATGACCTTGCTTTCTAAAATTCAGATCGATGTTAAAAACTCTGAAGCATCAGTAGCAAAATATTTGTATGCTGAAATTGATGAAGGCTCATTTAAATTTAACAGTTTGGCAGCACGCGTTATTGCCAATTCAAATGTAGTTTTGATGGGCGACGAATATAAAGCCGAAGTTTTCCTTGCTGCAGAAGATACTACCCAACAACCTGTCATCATGATAAATGGGAATGAGGTTGAAGTTAAAGATGGCAAAGCAACCTATATTGGGAGTACCAGCCAGGCAGGTAAGTTTACCTGGAGCGGTTTAATAAAATATAAAACTCCGGGTGGAATTATTAAAAGCTATCCGTTTGAGCAGGAATATCAGGTTTCGGAGCCTACAGTAACGATGTCGGCTACAAAAATGAACGTGTTCTACCGAGGTCTGAAAAACCCGTTTGATGTGGGGGGAGGAGCGATCCCGAATGAAGACCTGGAAGTTCAGATGACCAATGGTAAAGTTACAAAGAATGGTGATGATTACCTGATTGAGCCAACAGAGTTGGACGAAATGGGGCGCAAAACTAAAGTGAGCGTTTATGCAACAATAAATGGGACTCGACGTTTGATAGGTACTACCGAATGGCGCGTGAAACGTGTGCCCGATCCGGTAGCACAAATTAATGGTCAGTCGGGAGGAGATATCCGTAAAGAAACATTACAGATACAGGATGGTATCTTAGCAGTTCTTGAAGATTTCGATTTTGAATTTGGTTACAAAGTTACCCAGTTTACCATGGAAACGACAGGTGGAGGTTACACCAATCGTTATCCGGCCAATTCGAATCGTTTTACCGCAGAACAAAAAAATGCACTGAAGAACATTAATGTAAATAGTATAGTTTATATCGGAGATATTAAGGCTGTAGGAGATGATGGATCAACCAGGGATCTCAAACCGATATCCTTCAAAATAAAATAGGTAGTTATGAAGAAGATAGTTGTTTTTATAGGAATAGTTGTTTTTGCGTTAGGCATTACGCATAAAAGTGCTGATGCCCAAATTGTAAATGGAGCCTATAAACAAAACGATATTTACGAGAAAAAACCAATGCCGTTGGTTCCGGTTCGCGAGGCAGATGTATTCTGGCAGAAAACGCTGTGGCGCGTTATCGACTTGCGCGAAAAAATGAACATTCCGCTGTATTATCCAACAATACCCATTGCCGATCGTACCAACCTGATCTCTTTGCTGCTTAAGGGAATTGAAAGTGGGCAGATTACTCCGTATGATGCACAGGCCGATGATGACTTTAAAATTCCGATGAGTTATGCACAGGTAAAAGCAAGATTTGGAGCAGAAGCCCGGACTGAGGAGAAAATTGACTTTGATACTGGTGAACGGACACAAGTTCAGGTTCAGGGTGAAATTCGTCCAACCGAGATCAAACAGTACATGGTTAAAGAACAGTGGTATTTCGATAAACAAACATCTACCTTAAATGTGCGTATTCTTGGTATTTGCCCGATTCGCGAATACATGCGCGAAGGCGATACCTCAGGACTACCACAGCGGCAAAAAGTATTCTGGATTTATTATCCTGAAGCACGTCCGTTGCTGGCTACCAATTTGGTTCAGAATCCTTATAACGAAGCACGTCAGCAATCTTTCGACGACTTGTTCATCAAACGTATGTTCAACAGTTATATCGTGCAGGAGTCGAATATTTACAACAATCGCGAAATCAGCTCATATCTGGTGGGTAAAGATGCGATGTTGGAATCAAAACGAATTGAAGACGAGATCTTTGATTACGAACAAGATCTTTGGGAATATTAATGCGATAATCAGCATAAAAAAGGCCTTATGTTGACATAAGGCTTTTTTTTGAAACTATTTTAAAATTAATAGGGCGTTTAGAAATGTAGCATCGAATATCTATTGATGAGAAAAACCATAACATACTTGTTCATACTGACGCTTTTTCTTGCCTCGTGCAGAAACGAAAGCAACAAGTACCTTAAATTGGGTAAAGGAACAAGTGAAAAATGGTTTGAGCCAACACCTTACGGGATGGTTTATGTGCCAAGAGGTGCGTACAACCTCGGGCCAAACGATGATCAGCTATATGCCGTAACACAAAGCCGAACAGTATCAACAGAAGCGTTTTGGATTGACGATACCGAAATTACAAATGATGAATACAGGCAGTTTGTATATTGGGTACGCGATAAAAAAGCACGCGAACTCCTTGGGCAAACCTACACCGATTTCCTGATAACAGAAGATAAATACGGTGCCCCTTTGGAAGAGCCAAAAATAAACTGGGAAGAACGAATTGAATGGGACGACCCGGAGTATCAAATGGCCATGGATGAATTGTATCTCCCGGAATACGAACGTTTTAATTACAAGAAGGAAATTGATACCCGTAAACTGGTGTACGAATATTATTGGGTAGACTATAAACAAGCCGCAAAACGCAGCAATGCCTATAATTACGAAACGCAACGTTATGAAGGTTCTGTTGTAAATTCAGATGGTGAGGTGGTTCCTATTCAAAACCGCAGTTCTTTTTTGATGCACGAATCGGTACCTGTTTATCCCGACACGCTGTGTTGGATAAGGGATTTTGCCTATACTTACAATGAGCCTTTTACAATCAAATATTTTTCACACGTTGGATTCGATAACTATCCGGTTGTTGGAGTAACGTGGAATCAGGCGAGGGCATTTTGTAACTGGCGTAATCAATTGCAAGATTTTGCCTTTACTCGTTCTGATGAAGCGCCGGCACATGAATACCGCCTGCCAACTGAAAGCGAGTGGGAGATTGCAGCACGTGGTGGCATGCATAACACCATGTACCCGTGGGGAAGTTATTATACCCGAAGTGTAAGCGGGTGTTTTGTAGCCAATTTTAAGCCCTTGCGCGGAAATTATGTTGCCGATAGTCCAACTACCACAACAGCCATGAAAGTGGGCCAATTCGATCCTAATCCTTACGGGGTTTACGATATGGCCGGTAATGTGGCCGAATGGACCTCTACAGCTTTTTTTGAAGCGGGCTATGATGCTATCGATGATTATAATCCGGAAATTCAGTACAATGCACGCCCCGATGATCCGCCGGTAATGAAACGTAAAGTTGTTCGTGGAGGATCGTGGAAAGACATCGCATATTACATACAGTCGGGAACGCGAACGTTTGAGTACCAGGACACTGCAAAATCATATGTCGGATTCCGATGCGTACGAACTTCTTTCCGCGATGATTTGGGTGGCCGCCGCAGTATTCAGGAATAAGCTTACTCCTAAGGTAAGCTCAAATTATCTTTTTAGAACATCAAACTCAATCCGCCAAATACGGTAATTTCAGGCATGGTATAAAAGCGGTTAACCGCGTAGTTGGCGCTTAGCAGATTTTCTCCACTAACATAAAGTTTTACATTTCTTGTAAGGTTGTAGCTGGCCTTGGCATTTAATAAAGAATAGCTTTCCAGGTTGGTAACTGGCGTTGGGTCATTATCCAGTCCCGATACATGCTGTACGTTGGCCACCAACAACAGTTTCTTTATGCGGTAAGATGCATTGATAAAAAGGTGATGTTCCGGCGTGGCGTAAACCGGATTTTTCATGTTCGTATAACTGTATGTAGCATTAAGCGCTAGTTGTTTTGTTGGTGTTACATCCAGCGAAAACTCAATTCCCTTATTCGAAACCTCCCCGGTATTTTGATAACCGTTTGGTTGGCCGGTGTTTACTATCAGGTTATCGCCTTTCACTACAAAGGCGGTAAGTTCAGCCCGCATCGTACCATCGAAAAAAGCCTGCATAATGCCTGTTTCGTAATTCCAGATGGATTCCGGGTCGAGATTTGGATTGGGCCCCCACATAAACAGTTCGCGCATTGTAGGGCTTCTAAAGCCTTTTGAAATGGTTCCCTTCCAGGTGGTAGAGGACGAGAATGAATTTGCAAAACCTACTGAAGGAATCCAAACCGAACCAAACTGACTGTGATGATGGTAACGAAGACCCGCATTGATGGTCAGTTTCTCTCCAATATTTTGTTGCGAGAATAAGTAGGTGCCCATTTCTGTAATCGTGGTATCGGCAAAAGTCAGACCCTTGCCGCCCATGGCAAAGGTGTTTTCAGCTACTCCTCCGTAATTCATCAAATCGATTCCGGCGGTAAGGTTGTTTCCCTCAAAAAGCTGAAAGGTTTCGTACAGGTTTAATCCGTAATTGTGGTCGTTGGAATGGAACCCATCGGTAATTTCGTGCTCACCAAAATTATAAAAAAGCTTCAGTGCGCCCGAAGCTTTTTCAAAGTTATTGCGCAGCGAGAACGATCCGTAACCGCGCAAAATATCGATTGTTTCTCCGGGTGATGCATTTAGTGTATCAGGTCCCGGATCAGAAGCATCAAAAGCAGCCACACTTAAATCGGCTAACGCATCAAAATGGTCGCTGATCTGGTAACCCAGTTTCAGGTATCCGTTGGTTATTTTAAAATCAGAATTAGGGCGGTGGCCATCGGTCTGATCGTGATTTCCTGAAATAAATACGCTGAACTTATTCTTTTTAAATCCAAGCGAACCCATATATTTTTGCGTATTATACGATCCGTATGAAATGCGGGCGTTGCCATTAAAACCTTCCGTATCCTGTTTTTTTGTGATAATGTTGATTACCCCTCCCATAGCATTCGATCCGTAAAGAATCGATGCAGGTCCACGAATTACCTCCACGCGCTCAACATCTGAAGCTACGTACGAATCGGGCAGTGGATGCCCCATAATTCCCATGAACTGGGGGTGACCGTCGATAAGCATTAAAACGCCGGTAGTTGGACTGCCGCCAATTCCGCGAATTGAAATCTGGCCTGCCGATCCGGCTGCGACGCCAAAACCGGTTACACCACGTTCGGTTACAAATAAACCCGGCACCCGGCCATTTAAAATGGGCAGTAGTGCCGACTCGTCGCTTTCCTCAATTTGAGCGCGGTTAACAACCGAAACGGCCATCGGAACATTGTTGCGGTTTACCTGAACCTGTGTTCCGGTAACCACCACTTCGTTAATTTTAATGGTGTCGTTGGTTTCAAAGTGCATTTGTGCACTGGCAATTCCCTGAGCTATGAGAATGATGAAAAAGGTGAAGATAAATATTCGCATTATAATAATTAATTGTGTTACGTATTAATATAATCGTGTTACTATTTGGTCAAAAAAATTTATTCGGCTTTGCTCATCACCAATTTTCCGTGCTGGATTCCTTTCAAGCTGATGAGCTGCTCTGAGATTTCTGTTAGTTTTCGCGAGGGACCTTTAACAGCAATAATTTCCATGTAATTCAATTCGTTTAAATAAAAGCCCTGCGACGAAAGAATAAACTCCTTGTGTTCGTATTGAATCTCTGCCGACTTCTTTAATATATCTTTTTTCTCGTGGTTGAAAACGATGATAACGGCTCCGGCCACAATGTTATCGCATTTCCACTTTTCCTCCACCAGGTTCTTCTCGATAAGGTGACGGATAGCACGCGAACGGTTGGCAAAAGCATTGTCTTCAACATACTTGTCGAGAGCTTCAAGGAGTTCTTCATCTAACGAAACGCCAAACCTGGAAACGGCCATGGTAATACTAATTTTAATATTCGTAACACGAATGTATGAAAATCACTCGAATATGAAGCAGCAAAATCAGGATAGTTGAAAATGCTTTATCTTTAAACCAAACAAATTGATTGGGTATGACAACGATAAAAACCATTTACCTGGGCGAATTACGCACCGAAAATGAGCACCTGCAATCGGGAAATAGAGTAATAACCGATGCGCCGACCGACAACCGTGGAAAAGGAGAGTATTTCTCACCAACCGATCTGTTGGCAACAGCTTTGGGAAGTTGCATAATGACGATAATGGGAATAAAAGCCCGCGATAACGGGATTGATATTGAAGGAACTCAGGTTGATGTAACAAAAATAATGGCTTCCGATCCGCGACGTGTGGCAGAAGTAATTGTGGAATTTACCTTTCCTGCAAAAAATTACACCGACGAAGAAAAACAGCTGGTTGAAAGTGTTGCCGGCGTTAGTCCGGTGCCTTTGAGTTTACACCCTGATCTTGGTCAAACTATTAAATTTAACTGGTAGGTTTATCGTTTAATAAAACGACCTTGAAAAGTTTCGTCAGCCAGTTCGGCTTTTAGCAGATAAACTCCGGGAACGAGTCCGGAGATATTTATTCTTTCCGGTTGAACGGTAAGATGTATAACTTCCGCACCGTTCAGATCAAAAATCCGGATGCCGGTGATTTGTTCTGACGAAGGAATTCGCAAGCTAATTTCAGTGGTAGCCGGATTGGGGAAGATCTCTATGGTTTGAGTATTAAGGTCGCTTGGTACCCCAACAACCTCCTGCGTTTCAGAAATAAGCCAGAGATCCGGATCGATTACCAGTTCGGCAACATGGAAATCGGTACTGACGATAAATTGTTGCTGATTGTTAGTATGATTCAGTCTCACATCCAGCGAATCCGTTCGGTTGGTATTGTATAAACGTACAGGCACCGGCATTTCGAAAAAATCAACTGATTCGTGACTGGTGGTTTGACTCAGTGTTATCAAAGTTTTTCCTTCGTCACCCGATTTAAAACTGGCAGAATAAACCGGATAACCTTCGCCGTAGAGCCAGTCGTTAAAGAACTCGGTAAGGCTGGTATCGGCTACCTGTTCAAAATGGTTTATCACATCTTCCGAGCGGGCAAAACCATTGGAAACTGCCGGATCGTTGAAATAATTTTTAAGGCCCTGAAAAAAGGCATCATCACCAATCACCCATCGCAGCATGTGCAATAAATAGCCGCCTTTTGCATACGATAAGCGGCTGCTAAAAATGCGGGCAACTGATGTGGTATCAGTAACATAAACAGAGCCATCGGGTTCTTCTTTCACCTGGTCGGAATACACTTGTTTCCACACCGGCCACCAATCGGTTTCAATGTTCTCGTAGGAAAGGCCGGTTAAGTACGTGGCAAAACCTTCGTTCAGCCAGATATCCTGCCACGAACCCAGTGTTATATAATCGCCAAACCACTGGTGGGCCAGCTCGTGGGCAATTAGCCCATAGCCAAAATTCCCCATAAAACTCATGGTTTGATGCTCCATTCCACCGCCCCAGCCAAATTGCGCATGGCCATATTTTTCCGCCGCAAAAGGATAATCGCCAACAAGATTTTGGTACAATTGTATAATCTCGGCCGTTACCGGAGTTTTGCCTTTTGCATCTTCAAGATTCTCTGGATAAACGTAATTCAGGATTTCAATGGAGTCGCCATTTTCCGTTTTCAGGTAATCAGAATAGCGCTCATAATTGGTTACGGCAATAGCAACCAGGTACGTGGCAATCGGGAAACGATGTTTCCAGTGCATGGTTCTGGTAGTGTCGTTCAATTGTTCAGAAACCAATATCCCGTTACTTGCTGTTTTATACTTTTCCGGTGTAGTAACAATCACATCAATCGAGTCGATTTTATCGGCCAGCGACTGCTTGCAGGGCCACCATTCCAAAGCACCGTATGGTTCCGACAGCGTCCATAAAACCGGTGTAAATTCGCTGCCATGAAAGGTAGTTTCAAACGAACCGAGACCTGTTGCAGGAGGAACTCCGTGGTAAAAAACCGATGCAGAATCAAGCTGATTGAGGGAAAGTGGTTCCGGCAGATTAATTTCGATTTTATTGTTCTGATGGGTGAAGGGGGCACTATTGTTTCCGATAACAACAGAGTCAACCGTTAATGAATCGGAAAGATCAAACTCAATCGTATTCAGCAATTCGGTTTTGCTTTTAAAATGGGTGGTAACTTTTCCGGAAATGTAATGGACTGCCGGATCGACCTGCCATTCCATTCGCTGATAAATAAAGTCGGTAAGGCTATTGTTTTGGCTTTCAATAAAAGTGGATTTCAGCTGAAAATTCCGGCTTTCTTCCAGTGCTATTTTGTCTGAAATGAAAAGTTCATTCTCCTGGGCAATAACATTTAGGACGAGACAGAAAAAAAGAAGGATATGGACGAATCGTATCATTGCTTAAAGATACAATTCCGAATGAAGATTTAAAGCATAAAAAAAGCGGACCATAATGGTCCGCTTCTGATTTTATAAGGATATGCTTTTTATTTTTCCAGCTCTTTCCAGGCAAGTGCACTTGCTCCAACAATAGCAGCGTCGCCGGGCTTCAATTCCGATGGAAGAATCTTGATCTTATCTTTAAAGATAGGGAGTAAGTGTTTTTCCATGTGTTTTTTTGTTGGCTCAAAAATGTAATCGCCGGCAGCGGTTGGTCCTCCAAACAGGAATACTGCCTGAGGGCTCAGGTGGTGAATGGTGTCCGCCAAACCTTGTCCGAGCCACGCACCGGTTTTCTCAAAAACTTCTAATGCAACTTTATCGCCTTTTTCAGCAGCTTCGTAAATCATTTTCGAGTCGAGCTCATTAAACGATTTGTCGGCCAGTAAACTATCAGTGGCATTTTTCTGAACCATAATTTCAAAAGCAGTACGTTTCATTCCGGGTGCCGAGCAATATGCCTCTAGGTGGCCCAGCGCAGTACATCCGCACAAACGTCCACCGGGAATTAGTGTAGTGTGACCGCACTCGCCGGCAAAACCATCGTGTCCGTAAACCAGGTCGCCATTTACAACAATACCACTACCAACACCGGTTCCCAACGTGAACATTACAAAGTTTTGCATGTCTTTGGCACCACCGTAAATCATTTCGCCAATGGCTGCTGCATTTGCGTCGTTTGTTAGTGCAAGTGCTTCCATATCAGGGAAGTGTGAGCGAAGTAGTTCTACCAAACGAACCACTCCTTTAAACGACAGGTTTGGAGCATATTCAATTGTTCCACTGTAGTAATTACCATTTGGAGCGCCGATTCCTATTCCAAAAACTTCTAAATTCTCATTCAATAACTTAACCGATTTAATCAGTTCTTTTATGGCAGCTGCCAAATCTGAGATGTATTGGTCGATATCGCCATGCGCTGGTGTAGAAATATTGTCTTTTACCATCACATGTCCTTCTGCGTCAACTACGCCAATGGCAGTATTTGTTCCGCCAATATCAACTCCAATTGCTACTTTCTTCATTTTTTATTAAGCTTATTAATTTAGATTTTATCTGTATATTCTGTGTGTTAGCAAAATTAAAAATATTATGCAATTGACAGAGAAACGTGCCGTGGTTTATGGCTATTTATTTTGAATTCAGTTAAGCTTTAACGTTTTTTAAGAGGAATGGGAAATGCACATCACAAAACAACGATAAATTTTAATCGTACATTTGTTGCCTGATATTATGAAAGCAATTGGAAAGGCAATCTTGAAATTTTTAGGGTGGATACTTTTAATTCCGATTTATATTTACAAATACGGAATTTCGCCACTTACTCCTGCATCGTGCCGGCATATTCCCACGTGTTCGGAGTATGCTGTAAAGGCGATAAAGATTCACGGTCCGTTTAAAGGATTTTTGCTGACAGTCAGGCGCCTTTCAAAATGTCACCCGTGGGGAACGCATGGTTACGACCCCGTTCCGCCAAAAGAATAACGGGTTAAAAAGCATTAAGCTGATTTCAATTTATTTATTCCAAAACATAAAACTAAATTTGTGGAACATTGTTAAAATGAGACACTAAAAAATACATTGATGAAGAGAATAATCCTTTTATTGGTTGTGGCTACTTTGTTTGCATCGTGCGGGAACCAAAAGAAAGCAGATAAAAGTGCCGCGGCCGACGTTGTAACCGTGAGTATTTTACCACAAAAAACGTTTGTAGAAAAAATTGCGGGCGACGATTTTGAAGTAAACCTGCTAATCCCGCCCGGATCGAGCCCGGCAGCCTATACACTTTTACCCTCGCAGTTAAAAGATATTACACGTTCGGCCATTTGGTTCCGTATTGGTTACATTGGTTTCGAACACTCGTGGGCGGATAAAATTGAGCAGGCCAATACCAAAATGAAGGTGGTTAACATTTCGGAAGGACTGGATTTGATTGCCGACAAAATGGAACAACACGGCGACCATGTACATATCGATGGTGTTGACCCGCATGTGTGGCTTTCGCCGGTTATGGTAAAACAAATGGCAAAGGTAATTCTCGACGAACTTTCGGCGCTAAAACCCGAAAAAGCAGGCGACTACAAGGCCAATTACATGCGTTTTGTAAAAGAATGCGATCAGTTGAATATCGATCTTAAAAATCAACTAAAAGATTTCGCCGGGCGAAAGTTTATCGTTTTTCACCCGAGTCTTTCGTATTATGCCCGCGAATATGGTTTGGAACAGTACTCGCTTGAAACCGGTGGAAAAGAGCCAACGCCACAACATTTGCGCGAGGTGGTTGACATTGCAAAGTCAGAAGGCATAAAAGTTATTTATATTCAAAGTGAATTCGACCGGGAACATGCTCGTGTTTTTGCCGATGAAATTGGAGGTGAAATCATTCAGGTGTGGCCGCTTAGTCCGGAGTGGGAAGAAAACTTAAGAACAATGACCCAAATTCTGATTGATAATTTTTAATGGATCCGTTAATTAAAATAGAAAATCTGACGGTTGCTTACGATAAGGTACCGGTGCTGGAAAATGTCGATCTCGAAATTTTTGAGAATGATTTTCTGGGAGTTATTGGCCCCAACGGAGGAGGCAAAACAACCCTCTTAAAAGCCATTTTGGGATTGAAGAAACCGGAATCGGGGAAAATTCATTTCTCGAAAGAAATGAGCGGCCGGAAAAAACCAATTGGTTATTTACCACAGGTACGGCATATCGACCGGAAATTCCCGATCACTGTTTTTGATGTGGTACTTTCGGGCGGTATAATGCAAAATCGCCAAAACGCAAAGAGCGTAGCAAAAGATAAAGCCGAAGCATTGCTGGAAGAAATGGGTGTTGCCGGTATTCGAAATAAAGCCATTGGCGAACTGTCGGGCGGGCAAATGCAACGTGTGTTCTTATGCCGTGCCTTGTTAAGCGATCCCAAATTACTTATCCTCGACGAGCCGGATACTTTTGTGGATAACCGTTTTGAAGGCGAGCTTTATGAAAAGTTGGAGAAGCTAAATGAAGAGCTTGCTATTCTTTTGGTTTCGCACGATGTGGGCACTATTACCAGCTGCGTAAAATCTATTGCCTGCGTAAATAAGTACCTGCACTATCATGCAAGTAATGTAATTTCGCAAGAGCAGCTGGCCAATTATAATTGCCCGATTCAAATCATCTCGCATGGCGAAATACCGCATACCGTTTTAAAGCACCATCATCATTAATATGAACGCGATAATAGAATTATTTTCATACGATTTTTTTCAGAAAGCTTTTTTGGCTGCAGTGTTTGCCAGTATCTCGTGTGGGATAATTGGGGCATACATTGTTTCGAGGCGTATTGTGTTTATTAGTGGCGGAATAACACACGCTTCATTTGGAGGAATAGGATTGGCATTTTTCCTTGGATTTAACCCACTGTTGGGAGCCGTGCTTTTTGCTGTTTTGTCGGCTTTGGGTATTCAGTTTTTTACCAAAGTAGCGGAAATAAGGGAGGATTCATCCATTGCAATTTGGTGGTCGCTGGGAATGGCACTGGGGATTATATTTGTATTCCTCACGCCCGGATACACACCAAACCTGATGAGTTACCTGTTCGGAAATATTCTTACGGTAACCACTTCCGAGCTTTGGTGGATGTTTATACTCAACATGGTTATCGTGGTTTTCTTTGCCGTATTTCTGCGTAAAATCCTTTACATCGCTTTCGACGAAGAATTTGCGCGAACTGCAGGTTTACCGGTGGGTTTGTTCAACTATCTCATAATTGTACTTATTGCGCTAACCGTTGTTTTAAACATCAGGGTAGTGGGTATCATTCTTATTCTGTCGTTGCTGACCATACCGCAGGCAACAGCCAATTTATTCACCAACGATTTTAAACGCCTGCTGGTGTATTCGTCGTTATTTGCTTTTGTGGGTACAATAGCCGGTTTGTTTATTTCCTATTTCCTGAATATTCCTTCGGGAGCCGCTATCATTTTTACGCTGGTTATTATCTTCGGAATACTTCGTTTGGTTAAAACGTTTGTGTAATGTTTCCGCAGAAAAAGGAGAAAATATACACCTGTTCAAACTGTGATTTTCAGTTTTCCAATCTCGATGTTCCGCGTACGTGCAGTAATTGTTTTGCCTGCACCGGATGCGAGATTTATATATGTCCACAATGCGAACGGGAGGTGGTTATTAAGCCCGTGCGAAAAAGATCTGCAAGTGAGTAGAGTCGAGGATTCTGGAAACTATCCACAATAAAAATATAAAACAACTGCCCGCTCTGAATCATCAGGCGGGCAGTTTTATTTTGTGGAGATTCAGTTTTAAACTGATTCTTTGAAATACTTTACGGTTCCAACTTTTAGTTCCATTGTAGCATCTTCGTCGCAAACGATAATGCCATTCGGGTGCATTTGCAGCGCCGATAATGTCCACATGTGGTTAATCCCGTTTTCCACTACATTTTGCAGTGCGCGGGCTTTTTTGTATCCGTTTACCAAAACCAACACTTCATTCGAGTCGAGTACCGTTTGCACACCAACCGTTAAAGCCTGTTTTGGTACCTGCTTTAAATCGTTATCGAAGAAACGCGAGTTGGCAACAATCGTGTCGTAATTCAGATCTACCAAACGGGTGCGCGACTGAATCGATGATCCCGGAATATTAAATGCCAGGTGACCATCGGCGCCCATTCCGCCCATAAACAACTCAATACCTCCGTACGATTTAATTTTGGCTTCGTAACGCTCGCATTCGGCATCAAGGTCGGCGGCGTTTCCGTCAAGAATATTGATGTTTTCCTTTGGAATATCGATGTGGTTAAAAAAGTTTTCGAACATAAAACTGTGATAACTTTCCGGATGATCTTCGGCAATGCCAACGTATTCGTCCATGTTAAAAGTAACCACGTTTTTAAACGTTACTTTTCCTTGTTTATATAAATCTATCAGTGCTGTGTAGGTTCCCAGCGGCGTTGATCCGGTTGGTAACCCAAGTACAAATGGTTTTTCTGCTGTTGGCTCAAAGTCGCTAATTCTTTCGGCGATATGGTTGGCAGCCCAAATGCTTAATCCATCGTAGTTATTATGAATTACTAGTTTCATCTGTTTATTATTATTTGTTGTTTCTGGTTCTTAAAGTATATTTTCCATTGCTTTTCCCAGTTTCTGGGCTTCTTCAAGGAATTGCTCAACCGTTAATTCGCGGTGGTAAATTACACCGTGAGTGGCGCGTAGCAGCGGCGATTCGTTTTGGTAGAAGAAGTTTTTACCCAACAGCAGCTGTATTTGTTTGTGCTGATCGAACCAAACGCGTTGTGTCAGGTCGCTGAATTTGCCATCCAACTGGTAACTCGGGAACGAAGCATTAACCTGTGTAATGTAACACTCCGAGAATGATTTACCCAGTGTGGCCAGCGAGTTCAACGATACCGGAACGATCACTTCAACATCCCAGGGGTTGTATTTAAACCACACATTACGGTAGCCAACAATTCGCAGATTGCTCAGGTCTTCTTCCTTGCTCCAGTCTTCAACAGCTTTTGCAATTGCCATCAGCACTTTGTAGTGCGTATCGGGACCGCTTCCCTGCGGATCCATGGCCAAACTAATAACTGTTGGTTTGTATTTTCTGAAGTCTTCCAGAATCGGAAGAATGTCTTTGTCGTAGTTCGATTCGCCCGAGTAAAAGCCCAAACGCAGGTGGTGAACATTTTTCACCATAATGCCGTAGTGTGCCCAAACCAGTTCTTCTTCAAACTCGCGAATCATTCCTTTCAGCTTCTGAATCTTTGGAGGATTTTTCCCACCATCGTAAGTATTTTTCAGACTGGTGAGAATCTCGAAAATCGTCTCACGAAGTTCTTCTTCGTTTTTAATTCCCCATATTAAAACCAGCGCACGCACTACACGGTGGCAAACTCCACGGCGTTTTTCTTCTTCATCCTGTGCGGCAATATTATCGAGGTAGTGGTAAATGTCTTTGTCCCACTTGTATTTGTGCCCGTCTTTAAAGAAGTCGGGGAAGTTGATCATTTCAATTTTGCCCTGGTTGATCAGGTCTTTGGTATCAACCAACAGGTTGTACAAAAAAGTATTTGTTACCGCTGTAAAACCCGAAGTTGCTACCGAAAAATGGAGTTCGTTGCTTGCATCTCGCGACTGGCGGTTGGTTGATGGCATAATGCCAAGCATGATATCGTCGTGGTGCGGACCGGTGTGGTAATACACCTGGTTCACCTCTTTTTGCATACCTTTTTGCAGTTTCGCCAAAATTGAATCGATAACCGACTGAACGGTGTTTTCATTCAAATCGGGAATCATCCTGCAGTATTTATCGGCTTTCAGGTCTTCCAAATCCAGTTTCGAGCCAAACTTGTTTATCTTTTTGCAGAGCTCAATTACCGCTCTTTCTGTTTTCTGGTGGTTCCACGGCGTGCAGGTGTAATAGCTCTCAATGCTATCTTCAAGTGCAACCGCTGCACCTTCAGTAAGGTAAAAACGGGCATTTTTGAGTTTTTGCAGTGCCGTTGCCGGATAGGTTACACAAGGTTCTTTTTCCAGCGACGCTTTTATGGTGTCGGCAATGGCTTCACCGGCCGCATAAACAATTGCTTTGTTATCGGGATTAAAAGTAAGCGTACCCAAACCAATGGTAACAACCAGGCGATTTTTCGATACCTCAATTCCACCCAAATCGGCAGCAGTTATGGCTTGCGTTTCAAAATTTGTTTCGGTTAAACGTGTTGATGAGAAATGATCAGATCCGCGAGTGTTAAAAGCGATCAGTCCATCAGGGCCAATACCACTGAGGAAGAATCCGATTCCACCTTTTTCACGAATTTTATTTTCGTAGGCTGTACACCAGTTATCGATATTAAAAATCGATTCTTTTTGCAATTGCTCCTGGTGTGTTTTTGCTTCGCGGTAACGCAACGAGAGGTCGATCTTAAAATCCGGGAATATCTCGGAATAATGTTTGCCTTCTGCCAGTTTAATTTCTTCTGAATTAATAAGCAGGGCATTTTCTTTTTTAAAACCTAAACCTTCAATATATTGCTTTTGTGCGTAGTTGTAAAGGCTGTTGTGTTGCTCCGGGTTGATAGGGAAAAACTCGCCCATTTGGACAAAGGAGAGTTCGCTCAGATCAGGCTTTTTTACATCGGCTAAACCATATTTCTCCAAAAAGTCTTTTCCTTTCTTGTTATTCCAATTGTCAAGTAAAAGATGGGTAAAATCCAGAAAATACTGTGCCGTTTTCCCGGTAGGTAAACTTACCACTCCATTCGGGTTTTTACTTGCCCACTCTAAAAAGCTTAATGCCGAAAGCAGCCCCAGTTTTGGGAAACTTTCTGTAGTGATATAAGGAATTCTGGTCGAAATTTTCTTTGACTTTGTTTCTTCGAAAAATGCTTCTTCAACCTTTGTAAAATTGACTGTCATATTTTATTTTTTTGAAATTCTCTCCAGCGCATAAGCTGCAGCCCCCATCGTTCCGGCTTTGGTTCCAAGTTCCGAAAACAAAATTTGGGTTTCGTTGCTTATGTCGCGGTTACTAAATGTATGAATGGCCTGTTGTATTGGCGCCAGAATAAACTGACTGGCCACAGCAACTTGTCCACCGATAATGATCAACTCAGGATTAAAAATCTGAATCAGGTAAGCCATCCCTCGTCCCAGCCATTTTCCTACTTCAGAAAAAAGTGAAATGGCAAACTGGTCGCCGGAGTTGGCTGCCTGAATAACTGTTGAAATATCTATTTTACTTAAATCGTCTTTTACCAGTTCTTTTATCAACGAAGAATGGCCTTGCTCAATTCCTTCGCGTGCCTGGCGTGCAATAGCATTGGCCGAAACAATGGTTTCCAAACAACCCTGTTTCCCACACACACAAAGTACGCCGTTATCGGCCAATGGTATGTGCCCGAATTCACCGGAATAACCCGATTTTCCGGTATACAATTTCCCGTTAATAATAATACCCAGTCCCAAACCCCAGTCGGCTTGCAGCATCAACACGTTTTTCTTGCCTTTTGCCAGTCCAAAATACTGTTCGGCAAAGGTGCGCAATTTGGCATCGTGGCTAATAAAAACCGGTATTCCAAATATATTTTGCAGGTTCGAAAACAGGTCTTTTTCTTCCGGGAAATAGGTTTGGTTAATGCCTTCTTTTTGGTTGATCAAACCTGGTAATTCAAGTCCGGCCACCAAAATCTTTTCGCGGTCGATATTACTGTCTTTGATCACTTTTTCAAGCTCGGCATTTACCTGGTTAAAAATGTTAATGTCCGACGACATTTTTATAGGGAAATAATGCGGGCCACTAACCTCCTGGTTGCAGCTGTTGAAAATGGAAATAATAGTTCGGGCCACATTTATGGTAATTCCAACCACGTAAAAACCGTTTTCAACAAGTCCGTAAATATTGGGGCGCCGGCCACCACTCGAATCGCCACGTCCCAACTCGGTTACCAGTTGGTCTTCGATTAGCTCGAGTAATAAGCTGTTAATCTTTGGTGTACTTAATTTAATTTGGCGGGCAAGGTCGGAATTTGAAAGCGGGCCGTTAAAATAGATTGAACGAAGAATCTGTTTTTTCTGGGCAATTTTTTTTTGCTCAACTGCCTGACTTTGATTTCCTGTGGTTTTAAATAGTTTTTCCATAACTGTGGTTGCAAAAATCAGAATATTTTAAATATGAAACAAGCTTCTTTTTAAAAATATTAAAAAGAATGTGTTAATTCTCCTAAATTTAACCATTCATTTACAATTCATAAAAAATTAATATGATAATATTCTAATGTTAATTACTTTCGGTGATATTTACAATCGGATATATTTACATAAAATCTTCCGGCATGATGAAAAAATTTGGGTTTATAATTGTATTGCTCGTAGTTAGCAGCGGGTTAATTTATGCACAGGCACGACGAATAATTAATATTCCGAATATTAATGGTTACCAAACACTAAAGTGCGATTTGCACATGCACACCGTATTTTCTGATGGTACCGTTTGGCCAACCGTTCGTATAGAAGAGGCCTGGAACGAAGGTTTGGATGCCATTTCAATTACCGATCATATCGAATATCGTCCGCATTCGATTGATGTGGTGGCCGATCACAATCGTTCGTACGATTTGGCAAAACCATTGGCCGATCAATCAGAAATTTTACTGATTAAAGGAGCTGAGATTACGCGCAGCATGCCTCCCGGGCACTTAAATGCTTTGTTTATAACCAACGCCAATTTACTGGAACTGGAAGATGTGCATGCCGCTGTAAAAGAGGCGCGCGACCAGGGTGCTTTTCTTATGTGGAATCACCCGTGCTGGGATGCACAGCAACCCGATTCCGTTTTGTGGTGGGACGAACATTCCTACTTTTTCGAGAATGATATGTTGCACGGAATTGAAGTTTATAACTGGGAGTTTTGCCCGGAAGCCATGGATTGGGCCAACGAAAAAAACCTGACCATGCTGGGAAATTCCGACGTGCATGGGCCAATGGACGTTAACGACGGACACCGGCCACTGACACTTGTTTTTGCTAAAAGCCGCACCATTGGTGGAATTAAAGAAGCATTGTTCGACGGGCGAACTGCCGTTTATTTTGACAATACCATTGCAGGACGTTCCGAGTTTCTGGAACCGCTTTTCTTCGAGTCGTTGGAATATAAAAACACGCCACTAAAACTAAAAAACAAAGAATCGAAAGTGGTAAAAATCACGAATAATTCGGATGTAGATTACGAACTGGAGCTCGTTCAGCCCGGCGTGGGTTTTGATGCTCCGGAAACGATTACATTAGAAGCACATCATGTTTCGGCGTTGAGTTTAAGTGGTAATTCGGATGAGGTGGCAAATACCGGAAGTCTGGATGTGTACTACCGGGTGAAGAATATGCTTACAGGTGTCGATGATCCGCTTATCGTAACTTTCACCTTCCGAAACAATTAACCGGAAGTTTTGTTAGGATGCTGTAGTTTTCTATTTGGATTTAAATGTCAGCAAAAACAAAAAAAGAACCTCAATTAGTTAAGCAGGTAATAACCAATAACGAAGAGATTTCGCCTGGTGTGCATGTGCTATCTTTTCAGCGGAATACTGAATTTTTGCCCGGTCAGGTGGTGAAAATCGGAGTCGACACCGATCATCCTCCGCGTATTTACAGCATTTGCAGTGGTAACCAGGAAGACGAAATCCGGGTCCTGTTCAACATTAAAGACGATGGTTTTTTAACTCCCAAAATGGCTGCCATGATTCCGGGAGATACGTTATACGTGTCGGAACCCTACGGTAGTTTTCTGGGAACAAACGAGCCGGCCTGGTGGAT
The DNA here is from genome assembly GCF_963674925.1 of uncultured Draconibacterium sp. Lineage (NCBI taxonomy): Bacteria > Pseudomonadati > Bacteroidota > Bacteroidia > Marinilabiliales > Prolixibacteraceae > Draconibacterium > uncultured Draconibacterium sp. Next base: position 817,203 of record NZ_OY771647.1, on the reverse strand, counting down.
AGCCACCGGAACCGGGATTGCTCCTTTTTATGCCATGTACCGGTCGGGTATGTCGGAGAATAAAACTTTAATTCACGGAGTGCGGCATTTAAACCAGTTTTATTTCGAGGATGAGCTGGAGTGGTCGATGGGAAAAAATTATGTTCGCTGTTGCTCGCAGGAACAATCGTGCGATGTTTTTCCGGGACGGGTGACCAATTATCTGGAGGGACTGACCGATTTGCCCGATGTAAAATATTACCTCTGCGGAAAGGCGCTAATGGTTGTTGAAGTGCGCGATATGCTGATTGAAAGAGGTGTGGATTATGCCAATATAATAGCCGAAATTTATTTTTAATACCCCTATTTGAATCTGAGTGTAATATTTGTACTTTAGTGGTACTAATTCTTGGCACTTAATTTTATAAAACATAATCAAGATGAAACGAGCTTACGATTCACATCGTTTGAAGAGTGAGTAGTTTAAGCGAGTTCCATGAGTTACCTTTAAAAATTTAAAATCAAAAACGGATGAAACGTACCTTTTTATTAACCGCCTTAATGCTTTTTGCACTCATCAGCACACAAGCACAATCACTCGACAATGTATTGGATAGTTATTACAAAGCCAACGGTTTGGATAAAATAGCCGATGTAAAAACATTCAACGTAAAAGCAAAAGTTAGTGTAATGGGAATGGAAATGCCCATGGAAATTAAAGTAAAAAAACCCAACAAATTTCGTGTCGACATTGACATGATGGGGCAAAAAACCACCAGTGCCTTTGATGGCGAAAATGGATGGATGATTAACCCAATGGCGGGAGCCGGAGTTCAGGAACTGGAAGGAGCACAGTTAAAACAAGCAATGGGGCAAGCCGATATGGAAGGAGCATTGTACAACTACAAAGCAAAAGGCAGTAACATTGAAATGCTGGGTAAAGTTGATGTTGATGGCGCTGAAGCATACAAGCTGAAACTAACTGATAAGGACGGTGTTGTTCAGACCTACTATATTAATGCTGACGACTATATGGTTTCAAAAGTTGAATCGAGAGTTGAAGCCATGGGACAGAGTATGGATGTGGTAACAAAAATGCTGGAATATAAAGATATTAAAGGAATTAAAATGGCAACCAAAATAGAAATGGATATGTCAATGGGCAAACAATCGGTGGTGATGGAAGAAATAAAAATTGATGAGCCAATTGATGACAGCCTGTTTGAAAAACCAACGGAATAAGTTTTAACCACATAAAAAATTTTGAAGGGCGGTTTTCCGCCCTTTTTTGTGCACAAATTTTAAGATTAGAAACATAATTTAAGAATAAGCTCTGGCTCCTTTGAGTTTGTTAACGATTAATACAGGCAGGTTTAACTTCTTTTAGCTGTATTGGGGCAATAATTACATCATCTTTGCTCAAAATCTTAAATTATAAACTATGAAACGAACATGAATTTTTATTCTTCAAATTCAAAAACAAGAAGAATTAAAATTCATTGGGAGTTACATCGAATACAAATGAACTAAACAATTTTAATGAGATGAAAATAAAATTTCTTTTAGCTACGGCGGTTATCCTTTGTGGTGCTGCAGTTGCAAACGCACAAAATCCTTTAAAAATAGGACATGTAAATATTCAGGAGCTGGTGCAAAAACACCCGATGCTTGATAGTCTTCAAACAGTTATCGAAAAGGAATCAAAAGATATGCAGGAGATTTACGATGAAATGGTTGCCGAACATGAAGCTGCCATTGAAAAATTTGAAGCCGAAAGCAGTACGTATTCAGATTTTGTAAAACAGACCCGACAAAAGGAAATTTTGGAGCAGTCGCAAAAAATACAAGCATACAACCAAACCGCACAGCAACAGTTGCAAAACCGCAACATGGAACTCATACAGCCCATTTATAAGGAGATTAATCAGGAAATCAGCAACATTGCCGGGGCGCAAAACTATACTTATGTGCTTGATGTAAGTGCCGGAAACGTGGCCTATATCTCGCCTGAAAGTGAAGATTTAACACCTTTGGTTTTGGCGGCGATAAAAGGGGAATAGATTTAATTCGTTCACGCAAAGACTAGGAGAAGCGTGAAGATCGCAAAGAAATCATTTAGTGTAGTTTGCGAAACCTCTGCGCCTTTGCGTGAAATTAACCTTTCATCAATCATCTTTTATCCTTTTTCCTACCGTTAAATAAATCAATCCAACCGTTCGATAAGTTGCCCTTTTAAATTTCAATAATAGCAGCCAAATTTGAATAACATAATTTTTAAATTTATGGCTATGAAAACAATCCCGTTTATAACGCTGGTTCTCCTTCTTATTTGTTTTTCCTCTTTCGCCCAAAACGAAGTTATTCTTTTACGCCCTGAAACCGGGAAGGAATATTTTTATCGGTTTACCGATTCGGAATATATTGCCGGCAAGAGTGGCGAAAAACTTACAGAGCTGGTCGAACAAAAAACATTGCATATTAAGTTTTCAACTGTTCAGTCCGAAAATAAAGATCTTCTTCAGGTAAAAGTTATTCAAAATAAAGCGGAAAAACCGTTGGAGAGTCCAAGGCAGGTTAACGATTATATGTATCCGTATTTTGAAAACAATTATTTCGGAAAACGATACGAGAATCTTTATGAAGAACTGTTATGTGACATTGAATTTCAGTATGAATTTGACTTTATAACCAGTGAAGTAAAACTATACAACCGACCCGATGTACTTTTAAAAGTGCGTAAGAACTTGCAACGAAAGGAATTTAGCGAAAATGATATTAATCGCTATACCGAAGGATTTAACGAAAAAGGAATACCGGAGCTTACAAAACACCTGAACTCCATTTACAGCATTTCGCAGGATTCTCTGCAGGAAATAAATGAAGCAGAAAAGTTTAAAACCTCAGTAAGTACCGTTAATGAGTTAGCTGTAATTTCTGCAAAACGATTGGAAAGAGAAGCTGGTTTAAATTCAGTGGATATCGTTTACAACCAAAATGAAAATTTTCTGAAAAGCTATAATAGCATAAAAATTGATTCAGTAGAAGAAAGCACTTGGTATCGAAGAAATCCGGATCGTCGATACTATCGTGAGAAAAATATTCGTTTGTTGCGTCGGAAAGATATTTCAGAAAACAGGTTTGTTATATCAGGGCATATAAAAAAACCGAGATACAAAAAAGTAACACTGGCAGTTTTGCAAGATCCTTTTGGATATGAACTAAAGGAATATTCAGTCTTTTTGGATGAAAACAACAGCTTCAGCATTGAAACCGAATTAAATCATCAGGGAATTGTATTATTGCAATTTGGGAATACCAACCAGTCGCGGCAATTGCCAATATTTTGGATTTATGCTGAACCCGGAAGCAAAATTCAGCTAAACGATAATGGCGAACAGTTTCTGGAAAATGTTGAATTTACCGGAGATTTCAGTAAGGCTGCTCAGATGTTGCACGAATATCAGAAAAAGTTTGACTTTAATGAGAAATACAATCTCGAAAATATGTTTTGGTTTTCGGTGAGCAGTAAAATAGGAGAAAATAATTTTCGGACAGCATTAACTAACCACGATTCATTTTTGAATACTTACAAAAAGAAGATTGATGAAACAGCTTTTGAATTTATTACTCACGAGGTTAAGATGAATCTGCTAACAGGTGCAATGTTTTATGCAAGAAGCGATGAAAGAACACAAGCTTTATTTTTTTTAGATGATGAGCCGTTAAATGCAGAACCCTATGAAAATTATATTGCAGGTAATCCCTTTAATAAATATTACAATGAATCTGGAATATTTTCGCGCCTTGCAGCTTACCAATATGTGAATTTCCAAATGGCAAAAGCTACTAAGGTGCAAGAACTGTCTAGTGTGGCTTTAGATCCATTCATTATTGCCCTAAATTATTCATATCGTCATAGTTTTCCGTTGGTGCTTGAGCTTGCCAAGGTCGTATTAAGTGGGCATGCTTATTATTCTTGTGCCGCAGATGTTTTGCTGCGAATAAAAGCAGATACGGATAATGAGGTTTCGAAGAATGATGAAATAAAACAAATGCAGATTGATGAGTATTACGATTTATTCCAACGTTTATGTAACAACAACGATTTGAAATCGACTTTAGCAATTTTGTATCAAAAGAACAAAGTTTGGGAAGATGCTACTTATGTGCCCTCGAATAAATTTCTAAATCCTGAAGGCAAAGAAGTTTCCTTCAATGATTTTCTGGGCGATAAACCAACTGTTTTTTATATCACGCAACGCTGGGGAAATGAACGCTATTACTTTGATGAGCTCGCCGACGAGAATCCTGATATCAACTTTGTGATGGTAATGGAAGGAAGTATTTTTGAGGAGTGGCAGGATTACATGACACGTGCCGAACCGATTGCTCATCAACTGTTTTTAGAAAATACTGAAACCGATTTCAGAGACATTTTTGAAAGACAAAGCGGGTACTTTATTATTTACGATAAGGATGGTGTGCGTTTTGCTTTTGCCGATGATCCTCTGGATGCAAAGAATTACGCCAAACAAAGCCTGCAGCCTAAAAAAAAAGAACTGAATAAATCGCAGTTGCAAATTATAATAGTAGTATTACTCAGCATCCTAACCATTTTAATAATAAGTTTACTACTATGGAAATGGCGGGTTCGGCAGCAATTCCGAAAGGAGGAGCAAAAAAGGCGACTCCGGGAGTTGGAGCTTACGGCTATCCGGAGTCAGATGAACCCCCATTTTCTTTTTAACAGTTTGAATTCGGTGCAAAACCTGGTTCAGCAAAACAAGGGCCGCGAGGCCCATTTGTATTTAAGCGATTTTGCCGGATTGATTCGAAAAGTGCTGAATAATTCTGAAAAAGAAGAAGTGTCGCTGGCCGAAGAGCTGGAAATGATTAGGCAGTATTTAAACCTTGAAAAACTGCGTTTTGATTTTGAATTTGAGGTTCTTGTTGACGAAACAATTGATGAGCACAATACGCAGGTGCCATCGCTACTTTTGCAGCCTTTTGTTGAAAATGCCATCGTTCATGGTCTTCAGAATAAAAGAGGTGAGAAACATCTAAAAATTGATGTTACGAAGAAAGACGCATTTGTATTAATCACAATCACCGACAACGGAATTGGCCGTAAAGCCGCAAAAGAAATACAGCAACAAAAGAATGGGAAAGGCACAAAACTGATGAAAGAACGGCTGGAGATTCTTCAGCAAAAACAAGGTGAGAAATATGCGCTTACCACCACCGACTTGGAGGAAGGAACGCGCGTGGAAATTATTTTGCCGGAAGAAAATTAAATCCTTTATGAGCCTTTGAACTGACTTTGTTTAACTTAGTGGTTTAACAAAACCACACATTATCTCCAGGTATAAAATGCAGATAAAATCAATTATAGTAGACGACGAAAAAAACGGCCGCGAAAATTTGGCTGGGCTGCTTGAGTCACATTGCCCGGAAGTAATCTTGGTGGGATTTGCAAATTCAGTGAAGTCTGCTATCCAGCTTATTAAAAATGAAAAGCCGCAATTGGTATTTCTCGATATTGAAATGCCCGGAGAAAATGGTTTTCAGTTGCTTGAGCATTTTGCTGATATTAACTTCGAGGTCATTTTTGTAACGGCTTACGACAACTACGCAATTAAAGCCATCCGCTTTTCGGCTGCCGATTATATTCTTAAACCCATAAACTACAACGAGCTAAAAGCAGCGGTTGAAAAGGTAGTTCATCGCATCGATAAGCGGGAAGAAAACCGGCAAATTCGTGAATTGAATCATAATATTTTGCAGCCCGAAAATCCGAGAATTGGATTGCCAACAAACGATCGTATTGAATTTGTGGAAGTAAAAAATATCGTTCATTGCAAGGGAGAAAGCAATTACACACATATTTATCTGCAAGAAAAAAAGCATTTGCTGGTAGCAAAAACCCTGGTTGAATTTGAGGACCTGTTAAAGGAATATGCTTTTGTAAGAACGCATAAATCACATCTTGTAAGCTTAAAACATGTAGTGGCGTATTCGAAAACCGATGGAGGAACACTTGAACTTTCGAATGGCGACCGGATTTTGATATCAAGACGACGAAAGGATGAGGTGCTAAAAATGTTAAAAACCGCAATTGCCTAGCTAATTAAAGTGCACTTTATTAACTTGCTAAAACAAATTTAGAGTTATGAAGACAATTGTTTTTTTGATGTTTGTTTGTTGTTTGAGTTTTACTTCATTCAGTCAGAATGAGTATGCTATAAAACCACTTCCGCGTATTGAATTTGATGATTTTTACAAACAGCAGCAATCCGATTATTTAACCATCTCACCTCAGTTGAAATTAGATACCCCTTTAACCAAGTCCTTGGTATTCGATGATAAATCAGAAAGCACGATTGATAATTCATATCTGAAATCAACAACAGAAGTATTTATGGCTTTGGGTGATAATATGCCGGTTGTAAAACCTTCAGGTAATTACTGGAACATGCCGGTTGCAGTACCCGATTCCAGCAATGTATATTTTATAAAAGAAAAACGTTTTAAAGGTAATCTCAGGAAGTAGTGATACCCTCACTTCAGGTGAGAGTATCACTATTCACATTTTTTCTCAGCGCACTTCGCGAAATTTCTGCGTCTTTGCGTGAACTTCTTTTTTATATCGAATTTTCCTTAATAAAATCAATCAATTCCTGTTGGTAAGCAAAAGCCATTCCCACAACCGTATCAGCAGCACCGTAATAAACGGCAATCTTTTCACCGTCGCTAAGTGCGGCACAAGGGAACACAACATTTGGCACATCACCGGCCAGTTCGTACGGAGCTGCAGGAGCCAGTAAATATGGCTGTGTGCGGTACAATACTTTCGATGGATCTTCCAGATCGAGAATCGCAGCACCCATCGAATAACGAAATCCGTTGCAGGTGTTAATTACACCGTGATAGAACTCCAGCCAACCTTCTTCAGTTTTAATCGGAACCGATCCGGCACCAATTTTCGTACACTGCCACGCACTTAGCTCAAAAGGAGTTACTTTCATTACACAGCGGTGCTCGCCCCAGTATTTCATATCGGGGCTGTAACTAATGTAAATATCGCCAAACGGTGTATGTCCATTATCGCTCGGGCGGCTTAACATGGCATATTTCCCATTAATTTTTTCAGGGAAAAGCACCCCGTTTCGGTTAAAAGGCAAAAAGGCGTTTTCGCACTGGTGAAAGGTTTTAAAATCGAAAGTGTAGGCAATGCCGATTGTTGGTCCGTGGTAGCCGTTACACCAGGTTACCCAGTAGCGGTCTTCAATCCAGGTAACACGCGGGTCGTATTTATAATCCGACTCGATCATTTCGGTATTTCCGGCAACCATTTCAATTGGGTCTTGATTGATCTCCCAGTTGATCCCGTCTTTACTGAAACCGGCAAAAATATTCATCTGCACAGCTTTGTTGTCGCAGCGAAAAACGCCGGCAAAACCATCTTCAAAAGGAACAACGGCACTATTAAAAATACTGTTCGATGTAGGAATTTCGTACCGACCAATTACGGGATTCTTCGAATAGCGCCACATTACGTCGGTGCAGCCTTGCGGGCGTTCTTCAAAAGGTATGTTTACTTTTTTAGACATTATTCTCTGTTTCTTTTGTTTGTTCATCTACATTCTCGGGGTGTCCGAAAGGCACAAATCGTGCGGCAATAAATATTGGAATGGTAGCCACCAACACCCAGGCAAAAAACAATTTGTAGCCCAGCCAATCACTAAAATAGCCACTTAGCATTGAGGGCACCATAAATCCAAGATTCATAATTCCGGTGGCAAAAGCGTAGTGTGCCATTTTGTATTTTCCGGGAGCTACCTGCTGCATCATAAACAGCATCAGTCCAACAAAACCAAAACCATAGCCAAAATACTCCAGAACTACGGCACCTCCAATCAGGTATAGGCTCGAAGGTTGATAATGTGCCAGTATGGCGTAAACCAAAAAGGGAATATTAAAAGTGCTGACTAAAATAAGCAAAGCTCGTTTTAATCCGCGTCGTGCAATAAAATAACCGGCCAATAACGATCCGACAACAAAAGCAGCGGTTCCGAATGTTCCGTAAACAACGCCAATTTCGGTGGTTGTTAAACCCAATCCGCCATCAGCAACGGCAGCTTTAAAAAACAACGGCGCAATTTTAATGGCAAATCCTTCGGCAAACCGGTATAGCACAATAAAAGCAATGTACCAGTAAATGTATTTTTTCTGAAAGAAAGTTTTTAGCACATCCCAAAGTGTGTCAAACCCTTCTTTCAGGCTTTTTACTTCTGATGTCGAGGCTTCGCCGCCAGGCAACATACGCGAGTGATAAAGACCTACCAAACTCATTACACCGCCAATTCCAAGCATCACAGCTACCCAGGCATTTACCACGCCCAGCTGTTTTTCAAGAATTCCGGCTATGGTAACAAAACCTCCGTAGGCCAAAAATTTTCCCACATTGTACGACGCTCCCTGCCAGCCAATGTATTTTGCCTGATCTTTTGATGAGAGGACACTGAGATAAACGCCGTCGGTTGCAATGTCGGTGGTGGCCCCGCTAAATCCAATAACTCCAAGCAAAGCAATGGTGTAGGCAAAAAAGTTGGGTAGGGGAAGCGCAAAAGCAATTAATGCAAAAGTTATTGCCGTAATAAACTGACTGGTTACAACAAAAAACTTCTTCGATTTGAACATCTCCAAAACCGGGCTCCATAGTGGTTTTAAGGTCCACGGAAGCATAATCAGCGAGGTCCAGAAGGCGATTTTGGAATCGGAGATCCCCATGTTTTTATACATGATAGCCGTTGACTGTGCCAGCACCATAAAAGGTAAGCCCATTGCAAAATAGGCCGTTGGAACCCACATTGCCGGATTGGCGACTTTATTTTTTGTTTTTATCATCGGCGGTTGTTATGGTTTAAGATTGAGGATCGAAAATAGTATAATTATTTTGTACAAGCTCGTGGGGGGAATATTAATTCAACTGCATTCAATATTTAGTTTTTCGGAGAAGAGGAAATAAAAAAGGCCACTGTCTGTTGACAGAAGCCTTAAAACTGATAAATTGTATTAAGTAGAATTATTTATAAAATGGTAGTACGTTATTAGTGTATATAATGCAGCCCATACAAATACCCAAGGCAAATTCGAGCGATGCAAAAAATACCAGCATGCCTGCTACAATCATAGCTGTCGTGTTAATAATTGATGCAAATAAAATACAAAAAGCTCTTTAAATAGAAAAAAGGATGAATCACACTTTAATTCCTTACAAATAATTAACAAAGTCTGTCATTCGTCATCAAATAAAAGTTGAGTGTGGCTATATTTAGCTTTTCAAAAAAATAAGCTTGTCACCCCTGTTTTTTGGGAGGGAAATCATAAAAAACTGTAATATAAACAGTCCGGGGCCAATTTTTGATATCGCTGGTTAAGGACTGTGTAAAAATTTTGAACGAATGAAGATTATTAAAAAGCTGAGTTTAAGTGTTGTCTGTTTGGTGCTTGTTCAGTTGTGGGTGGTTGATAGCCGCGCACAACAAAACGAACCGGCAAAGCCTTTTTTTAAAGATGGAGAGGCACAAATTGTAAAAGCGTTTGAAGATCCGGATTACTGGATTCGCGAAGACCTGTGGGTGGAAACCGAATTTGATTCGGATGGCGATGGCCTGTTGGATCGTATGCATGTTGATGTTACACGTCCGCGGCAAACCGAAAGTGAAGGTTTAAAACTTCCTGTTATTTATAACTCAAGCCCGTATTTTGCCGGTGTTGCCGGAAACAATCCTGAGTTCTTTTGGGATGTTAAACAGGAATTGGGTGAAAGGCCAAAACAACACGTGCATCCTCCCGAAATTAAGCGCCGTGGAGAACGGCCGATTATTTCGAAGGCGCAGATAAAAACCTGGGTTCCCCGTGGTTTTGTTGTGGTGCATTCGTCGTCTCCGGGAACCGGATTGTCTGATGGCTCACCAACAGTAGGTGGCGACAATGAATCGCTGGCTCCAAAAGCGGTAATCGATTGGCTTTGCGGGCGCGCAAAAGGCTACAAAACACGACGGGGAAATGAAGAAGTTGAAGCTTACTGGTGTACAGGAAAAGTGGGAATGACCGGAACTTCGTATGAAGGAACTTTGCCTTTGGCCGCCGCAACTACAGGTGTTGAAGGACTGGAGGCTATTATTCCGATTGCTCCCAACACTTCGTATTATCATTATTACCGCTCGAATGGTTTGGTGCGCTCTCCCGGTGGTTATTTGGGTGAGGATGTAGATGTGCTTTTTGATTTTATTCACAGCGGCGACCTCGATAAAAGAGCTTATGCACGTGAGCATATTCGTGATGATGAAATGAAAAACGGACAAGATCGAGTAACCGGCGACTACAACGATTTTTGGGCCGGCCGCGATTACCTGAATGATATGGAGCCGATGAAAGCTGCCATGCTGATGTCGCATGGTTTTAACGACTGGAATGTGGTGCCCGAGCATAGTTTGCGCATTTACGAAGCAGCGAAGGCAAAAGGTATTCCCTGCCAGATTTATTACCATCAGGATGGTCATGGTGGACCACCACCACTTAGTATGATGAACCGTTGGTTTACACGCTATTTATTTGGTATCGAAAATGGTGTGGAAAACGATCCAAAAGCATGGATTGTGCGCGAAGACGCTGATCACGATCACCCTACTTCTTATGCTGATTATCCAAATCCGGATGCCAACCCGGTAACTTTCTTTCTAACTTCGGGAGCGCCGGAGAAAGGTGCCCTTGTTGTTGAAAAACCAATGAAACAAACAGAAGAAACATTGGTCGATAACTATTCATTTTCGAGCGAGGCGTTGGCACAGGCTGAAATTACCGAGCACCGGTTAATTTATGTTAGCCCGGAATTAAAGGAAGACGTACATATTTCGGGAAAACCAAAAATTACGATTAAAGCGGCCAGTAACAAACCGGCAGTCAACCTTTCGGTTTACCTGGTTTCGTTACCTTGGAACAATTCGCAGTGGCGCCGTCCAAAAATTACTGATAATCTGATCACCCGTGGTTGGGCCGACTTGCAGAACTATAAATCACTGCGTGAAAGTGAGCCTTTAAAACCGGGTAAATTCTACGAAATGACATTCGAACTGCAACCCGATGATCAGGTGATTAAAGCCGGGCAGCAAATTGGCTTGATGATTTTTTCAAGTGATAAAGATTTTACGCTTCATCCAAAACCCGGAACCGAATTAACGGTTGATTTGAATGGAACCAGCATCGAAATTCCGGTTGTTGGCGGAGCAGAAGCTTACAACAAAGCAATTCAATAACACGGATTTCTAAATTGTAGTTTGATGAGACACAGATTATTTATTGCAACATTGTTGGTTGTTTTGGGATTGAATGCAGCTGCACAAAAAACAAATTTTACACATCAGGATTCGTTGCGTGGAAGTATCACTCCGGAACGAGTTTGGTGGGATCTCACTTATTATCATTTGAATGTAAAAGTAGATCCGGCTGACAGCACAATTTCCGGTAGCAACCTGATTCAATACAGGGTTTTAGAATCGAATCAGCTGATGCAGATCGATCTGCAGCCGCCAATGACTATTTCCCGAATTTCTCAAAATGGCAAGTCGCTCGATTATACACGAGATGGCAATGCCTGGTTTGTGACATTGGAGAAAGAACAACACCCAAATGATGTTAACGAACTGTTGGTAGAGTATTCAGGGAAACCAAAGATAAGTAAGAGACCTCCATGGGATGGAGGTATTAGCTGGCAGAAAGATGAGAATGGCAACGATTTTATTGTAAATACCAACCAGGGCGACGGTGGTAGTTTGTGGTGGCCATGCAAAGACCATCCGTTCGATGAGCCCGACAGCATGTTGATAAGCGTTACGTTCCCTGATCATTTAATGGATGTATCGAACGGCCGTTTACGCGGTGTGGAGCAAAATGCTGATGGCACAAAAACGGCGCACTGGTTTGTAAACAACCCGATAAACAACTATGGAGTAAACATTAACATTGGGAATTATGCCCACTGGCACGAAGTTTTTAAAGGCGAAAAGGGCGATTTGGATTGCGATTACTGGGTACTGAAACAAAACCTGGAAAAGGCAAAAGAGCATTTTAAACAGGCGCCAATGATGCTGGAAGCATTCGAGCACTGGTTTGGACCTTATCCGTTTTACGAAGACGGATACAAACTGGTGGAAGTGCCCTATCCGGGCATGGAGCACCAAAGTTCGGTGACTTACGGAAATGGTTACCGGAATGGCTATGGTGGCCGCGATATAAGCTATTCGGGCTGGGGATTTAAATTCGATTTTATCATTATTCATGAGTCGGGGCACGAGTGGTTTGCCAATAACATTACCAATTGGGATGAGGCCGATATGTGGATTCACGAAAGTTTTACCAATTATTCGGAAAACCTTTTTGTGGAGTATTTCTGGGGTAAAAAAGCCGGCTCGGAATATATCCGGGGCAGCCGCCTGGGAATTCTCAACGACCGCCCTGTTATTGGGGTCTACGGTGTAAATTATCCGGGATCGGGCGATATGTACCCCAAAGGAGCCAACATGTTGCATACACTGCGACAAGTTGTGGATGACGATGAGAAATGGCGTGGAATTCTTCGTGGTTTAAACGAAGAGTTCTATCACCAAACGGTGAAAGCTGAACAAATTGAAGGTTATTTAATCGAACACACCGGGCTTGATCTAAATGGCTTTTTTAACCAGTATTTGCGAGATACACGAATTCCGACTTTTGAGTATGCAATGATTGATGGTAAGCTGCAATTTCGGTGGGCAAATTGTGTCAACAATTTTAAATTGCCACTGAAAGTATACATCAATGGAGAGCCTCACTGGTTGAATCCTTCCAGACGTTGGAAATTTTTCGACTCTGATGAGAAAGTAAAAAAGGTAGAAGTGGATAAAGACTTTTATGTAGCCGGTTTTCAGGTGGTAGATTTATAAAAAGTAAAAGAGCCTTACATTGATCTTTTCAGACAAGCAAGGCTCTTTTTATATTCGAATTGGTTAGGAAACGGGAACTGATATCGTCCCGTCCAAGAAAATTTCAAGTAATTCGCCCGATTCATTAAAAACAACAATTCGTTGTTTTTCGATCCACATGGCACAAAGTGGTCCGCAGTAATCTGTCCAGTGTAAATCGAGTGTGACAACATAAACCGACTCAAAATTTTGAGACTCTACAGTTTCACCGTGAGAATTGGTGTTCGGTGAAGTGTAATTCTGCTGAAATTCAACATTTGCCGTGTAGGTAAACTCTGCGACGATAAAGAAAACTTCGTCTCTGTTTGCGTTGTATTGGTCAATTAAATCCGAATAATAATCAATGGCTTCGGTGGTAATACAATAAGGAATCAGTACGCCATCAAAAGAATTATAATACCAATAGGCTGTTTCAGGTACTTCCATGCCCGACCATTCGGTGGCATCAACAACATCTTCTCGCGGAGGATAGTACGATTCGGCTTTTGTTATCAATTCGGCTTCAAAAATGTTATCCGAATTTCGTTCTATCAGACTGGTATAACTGCGTTCCGGCATTTCAAATTCGTCGTCAGAACTGTTATTGCACGAAACAAAAGCAAGTAGTATCAGGCTTAGCAGGAAAAAATAATTAGCTCGCATTATCTTTTGTTTAGTAAACAGATGGATTATATTCAATAAAGGTTGCGTGCTTAATGTATTGCGAATGAATTTTTGTGAAAGCAATGAGAACATTTGTCATACTGTGAATTTGAGAATTTATTACATTCACGTTCTCATAAAAAAACTGCATAAATGTTTCAGAAAGAGATTTACATCGAACGGAGAAAAGTTCTAAAGGAAAAAGTTGGGGAAGGATTGATTTTGTTGTTTGGTAACGACGAATCATCGATGAATTATGCTGATAATACCTATCATTTCAGGCAAGACAGCACCTTTTTGTATTATTTTGGAATTCAGCATCCGGGCCTGACTGCGGTAATCGATATTGATAACGACAAGGAGATTGTTTTTGGAAATGATTACACCATCGACGATATTGTGTGGATGGGGCCACAGCCAACCATTGCCGACCGTGCTGCGTTGTGTGGCGTGTCAACGGTTTTTCCGATGAAAGAACTGGCTTCGGTTGTGGAGAAAAGCAAGAAGATTCATTTTCTACCGCTTTACCGCCCCGAGAATAAAATAAAGTTGATGGAGCTGATTGATGTGGTACCAAGAGATGTAGCGAATACTTACTCGTTGGAGTTGGTAAAAGCTGTGGTTAGCCAGCGCGAGATAAAATCGGCAGAAGAGATCGAGCAACTGCATCAGGCGGTTAACGTTTCGGTTGATATGCACGTTGCAGCCATGGAATTTGCGCGTCCGGGAATGACGGAAGCACAGGTGACTGCCGAAATCCATAAAGTTGCACTGGCAGCGGGTGGTAATATTGCTTTCCCGATAATTGCCACAAAAAACGGGCAAACCTTGCACAATCATTATCATGGAAATACAATAAAAGATGGCGACCTGTTTTTGGTTGATGCCGGTTACGAAAACGAATTATGCTACTCCGGAGATTTGTCAAGTACTTTTCCGGTGAGCAAAAAATTTACTCCCGAGCAAAAGGAAATCTATGAGATTTCGCTGGCCGGACATGAAGCTGCCATTAGCGCGCTCGAATTGAACAAGCCTTATAAAAACGCCCACATAGCAGCTGCCACAACCATTTTCGATGGGCTAAAATCGATGGGTTTAACCAGGGGAAATGCGATGGATGCATTTGAGGCCGGCGCGCACGCTTTGTTTTTCCCATGCGGAACCGGCCACATGATGGGAATGGATGTACACGATATGGAAGATCTTGGTGAAGTTTGGGTAGGTTACGACGGACAGCCCAAAAGTACACAGTTTGGTTTAAAATCGCTTCGTTTGGCAAAACCACTTAGAGCCGGACATGTATTTACCATCGAGCCGGGGATTTACTTTATTCCTGAATTGATCGACCTGTGGCGCGGACAAGGCAAATTCAACGATTTTATTAACTGGGAAAAGGTGGACAGCTACCGGAATTTTGGCGGAATACGAAACGAAGAAGATTTTGTAATGACCGAAAATGGCGTGCAGCTACTTGGCAAACCAAAGCCAAAAACCATTGAAGATGTAGAAGCTTTACGATGATAAAATGTTGATGCCTACAGGTTTCATGTTAAGTATAAAACGTATTGCCGTGAAACCTGTAAGCAGTAGCGACCTTAAATCAATAAAAACTCTATTTTTACCCCAAATTAGCAACAATGAAGAAGGGAAGTATTCTTGCGGTTTTATTATTGAATTCGTTGTGGCTTTTTGCCCAAAACGAGGTAGGCCCCGAAGGACATAAACTGCTATGGGTATTTCTATTTCTGGCTGCGGTTACCGTGGCTTTTATTGTAAGTGGCCGTTCTTTTAATAAGAAGTCGAAAAAAGAGCGCAGGCCGTTTTTACAACTTAAAAAGCTAAGTATCAAATTGGAGAAGGATGCAAATTTCTATCCTGATAATTTAATTCTTACCGTAAAAAACACCGGCTCAACGGCTGTTGATTTGGATAAGCCGCTTTTAGTTTTCGATAATTTCTGGCTGAAACGTAAGTTTAAGATTAAAGGTATGGATAACTACAATTTTTATCCTTTGTACCTGGAAAGAGGGAAAACACATCAGTTAAAAATTGATCTGAATCGGTTTTATTCGCACGATAAAAAATTGAAAAAGTTTCCGAAGACGAAGATCTACCTGAAAGATGTAAAAGGAAAAAGGCTGGGAAGTAAAGCTGTATTTTTACGCAAAACATTAGTTAAATTTTAATGCGAAACTGGAAATTTAACCATATCGATTTTTCTACTTATCCCGGTTATTCGGGTAAGGATCTGGGTGTGTTTTGGTCGCCAGAAAAAACTACGATAAAAATTTGGGCACCTACCGCTCAAATGGTGGAATTACGTTTGTATAAAGATGGCGTGCGTGGAGAAGCTTACCATAAAACCAATCTGCAGAAGAAGGAGAACGGCACTTGGGGAACAATTCTTACCGGCGATTACGAAGGGAAATTCTATACTTTCCGAGTAAACGATGGCGAATGGTTGGATGAGGTAGCCGGAATTTATGCCCGCTGTGTTGGCGCCAATGGATTGCGCGGAATGATCTATAATCCGAACTCAACAAATCCTGAAGAGTGGGTTTACGACAATGGTCCGCGTTACAAAAGTTTTACCGATGCGGTGATTTACGAAACGCACGTGCGCGATTTCTCCATTGCAGAAAATTCAGGAATTGAAAACAAAGGCAAGTTTCTGGGATTTACCGAAGAAGAAACACGTTCGCCGGAAGGTATAAAAACCGGTATCGATCATTTGAAAGAACTGGGCGTTACGCATGTTCATCTGTTGCCGGTGAACGATTATGTAACGGTTGACGAAGAAAAACCACTTGAAAAATATAACTGGGGTTACGACCCTATGCATTACAACGCACTGGAAGGTTCGTATGCAACCGATCCTTACGACGGGCGCAAACGAATTGTAGAATTTAAGGAGTTGGTAAAAGCACTGCATGCCAACGGAATTGGCGTCATTCTGGATGTGGTTTTTAATCATACCTATTACGCCAAAGAGTCGGTTTTTAACCAAATCGTTCCGGGGTATTTTTACCGACAGAAAGAGGATGGTTCGTTCTCAAATGCATCGGGTTGTGGAAACGAACTGGCGTCGGAGCGCGAAATGGTGCGTAAATACATTATCGATACACTTAACTACTGGGTGGAGGAATTTCACGTTGACGGATTCCGTTTTGACCTGATGGGTATTCACGATCTGAAAACCATGCAGGAAATCCGGAAGTCGTTGGATAAGATCGACCGTGGGTTGTTTCTTTATGGCGAAGGCTGGGCTGCCGACCAAAGTCCGATGCCGGAATCAAAGCGGGCAGTTAAAAAGAATACCTCGGCAATGCGAAGAATAGCCAGCTTTAACGACGATTTTCGCGATGCGCTAAAAGGAAACCATGGCGATAAAAAGTCGAAAGGTTTTGTAAGTGGGCTTAACCTGCGCGAAGAAGCTATTAAGTTTGGAATTACTGCAGCAGTTTATCATCCGCAGGTGAATTACGGATATATCGATACGGTTGAAATGGCTTGGGCTGCCGAGCCCGATCAGTGTATCAATTACGTGTCGTGCCACGATAATTACACGCTTTGGGACAAACTAAAACAGAGTTTACCAAAAGCAAATGATGAGGAATTACGCAAACGGGTAAAGCTGGCCGGGGCACTGGTTTTAACCTCTCAAGGCGTGCCACTGTTACATGCCGGTGTTGATTTTTGCCGAACAAAAGGTGGTAACGGTAATTCCTATAAATCGCCCGACCCGGTGAACCAGATCGACTGGAGCCGCAAAAATGAATACATCGATGTTTTTGAATATTTCCGGAAACTGATTCAGCTACGGAAAGATCATCCGGCATTCCGTATAACCTCTGCCGAAGCAATCAGAAAAAATTTGAATTTTTGTGCGGAGTATAAAATCGGGGTAGTTTCTTATTGTTTAGACGGAAAAACGGTTGGCGACAACTGGTCGAAGATATTCCTCATTTTTAATGGGAACGAAGAGGAAGTTGAATTCCCCTTACCCGAAGGTAAGTACAAAGTTGTAGCCGATGGCAACAGCATTAACGAAGAGGGAATAGAGCATGTGGAAGACACTGTTGTGGTAGAACCTGTTTCGCTAAAAATCCTTGTTCACGCCGAAAACGGATGAATGTTTCGCGAAAAGTCATCCGAAAATCCCAGCAACGAATACGCAGTTTGGCGTAATTTTTCTTTTCTGAATTCAGAGCTGTAAATACGTTGAGTAGTGTTGGCTTCCATATCCCGCACAAAAGGATCAAATGTTGCCTGGTTCAAAATCAGGTGATCTACATTGTCAAAATCGGCCGGCTGAGAATCAAATAATTCGCCTTCAGCTATTATCTTTTTCCCTGCAACTTTGCACTTCTCGATAAGTTTTACTGTTGAAGTTCGTTGTTGCAGACCGGCTTTAACGATTACATAATCAGCCCACTCCAAATCTTTAGTATTTAACTTCTCCTGGTTCAAATCGCGCAACTTTCTTTCCCAGGTAATGGGTAGTTGAATAGAAATCTCGATCAGCTCAAGCGGATCTTCTGTTGATTTGTTAAAAAGCTTCTGAAAGAAGGCCTCAAATCCTTTTGAGTGGTTCTCTTTTTCAGGATAAATAAGTAATATGTTCATGGCAATAAATTTTACATTGTTTTCGAAAATTCAAATAAACAGACATTTTATTCGAAAAAAAAGTCTTTGGGATTTTTGGCTTATAATAGTGATGACTTGCGTGTTTTTGGGATTTTTGCCATTTGTCAGGGATAAGCGACGTTAATCCCACTTTGCAGTGTTGGAAAGTGATTTAGAAGGGATTTTATAACTTCTTTAAGGAAAGCAGGGGGAGAACAAATTGGCTCAGGATGCTTTTAACGCTTCTTTTAATTGAAGCACATATTGTCTTGAAACGTGAATTACCTGCGGGTAATCGAAGAGATTCAGTTCCAAACCATCAGAGCCACGCGATACTTTTTTAATGTAGTTTTTATTTACCATACACGAACGATGACAACGAATGATCTCCGGATATTTTTTAAGTAGATTTTCCGTGGTTTTCATGGTGTTTCGTATCAGCTTTTTCTTCATCTCGTCGTTTTGTTTATAAATCACTTCAATGTAATTGTTTGCTGATTTTATGAGGATAAGCTGCTCGAGAAAAAGCGTGAAATATTCGGTTTTATTTTCCGATTCAAACTCAATTTCAGCCGGAGTTTCCGTCGATTCATTTTTAATGACTTCTTCAGGGGTAAGTTCCAGCTTTTGCACTTTCTTTTTCAACAAGTAAAACTGATTGGTAAGCACCACAACTACCGCCGCCGTTATTGAAATGATGACAATATTGATGACAATTGGAAAGGTCATTGGGATGCGTCCAACATAACGTGCAAAAAATGCAAAGGCAACGGAGTTGCAAATGACGAAAAGCAGATCGATAATGATCTCTTTTAAAATGGTCCAGCGCTGTTCGGAAAAAGCAGTGATGAAAATGGAAGGAATTATTACCCGAAATATACTGAGTAAAACCAGCGTTATAGCGCCAAATGTTGCAAGGATAATGAGGCGGTTATTAAAATCGGGATTTTGAACCTGGAAAGGCTGAAAGAACAAAAGAAACAAAAAGATACCCAGGCTCACCGATGAGATGGAGCGAGCATTAACCTTGAGGTTGTCGTTAAACGGATATTTTTTGTATAGCGAGTTCAGCATTGGAACTTTTTTCTTGGTTAAAAAACAGCGAGCAATAAATCAATGTCTTTCGAAGGGATGTTGAACATGCGGCCCACATCGTGATTGGTGAGAATGCCATGGTAGATGTACACGCCTTTCCGGAATCCTTTCGATACTTTTATATAGTTTTCAACCCCGCCATTGTCGCCAATGGCAAGCAAAATAGGAATTAAAATATTGCTCAACGAAATGGAAGCCGTTCGGGCTACCATGGCCGGAGTATTCGGTACGCAGTAGTGTACCACTCCGTGTTTGGTGTATGTTGGGTTGTTAAAATCGGTGCACTTCGACGTTTCGAAACAGCCCCCCTGGCTTACGTTCAGATCGATAATTACCGATCCTTCTTTCATTTGTTTTACCAGGCTCTCCGAAACTTTAAATTTAGGCGGGGTATTAAAAGCTGTTGCTCCAATAACGGCATCGGCCGAAATAAGGGCTTTGCGTAACACTTTGGGATAGAATACCGAAGTAAAAATACGTCGTCCCAATTTCTCTTCCAGTTTGCTGAGTTCGTAAACCGAAGTATCAAAAACCTTCACGAAAATACCCAGTCCGACTGCTGCACGCGCTGCATATTCGGCAGCTGTGCTGGTACCGATAATCACCAGCTCTGCAGGTGTAACACCGGTGACTTCGCCAAACAAAACGCCTTTCCCGTTGCGCGAATTACTCAGGTATTCGCTGGCTATGGTGATGGAAGTAACTCCTGCAATCTGGCTCATTTGATGAACGAAAGGAAGAAAGCCCTCTTCGTTTTCGAGGTATTCAAAGGCAATGGTTGTTACCTTTTTTTGCATCAATTTCTGAATGGATTCAGTGCAATGTGCCTGAATCTGCATGTTTGAAATGATGAACTGGTTGCCGCGCAAAGCATCGATTTCGTCGCAATCAAAAGGAGCAATGCGTAAAATTATGTCGCACTGAAAAGTTTCTTCTTTGGTTTCAACAATGGTAGCGCCGGCTTTTTGATAATCTTCGTTGCTGTAGCTGGCCGCTTTTCCGGCATCGCGTTCAATCAGAATTTCGTGCCCGTAAGAAACCAGCAGGTCAACGGCTTGCGGCGATAAAGGTACCCGGTATTCAACTTTCGATAAATCGGAAGGAACGCCAATTTTTATCTTCTTGCCCTTCTTTTTTACCTCCAACATCTCCTCTTTGGGCAGAAGCATATTCTTTGGTATCGATACCTTTTCTCTTGCTTTTTCCATAGTTGAACTTAATGAATTTATCTGACGAAATCAACAGTAGCAATTTACAAGCAAAAGGGGAGTTTTCAAAGAAAATTAACCGGGAAGTAGAAAGCAGTGTTGGCAGGCTATATTTCCTGTGCGGTAATCAGGCGGGTATTGTCGTGCTGAACTTCGATTTTTACCTCTACCATTTTTTCGGGCAGAAGCGATTCGATCATTTCCGGCCATTCAATCAGGCAATAGCTTCCGCTGTATATGTAGTCTTCGTAGCCCAGGTCGTAAGCCTCTTCAATGTCTTTTATCCGGTAAAAATCAAAATGGAAAATCGAATCAAGATCAGCAGTGTTGTATTCGTTTATCAGCGCAAAAGTAGGACTGGTAACGTTGTCGTCCGATCCCAAAGCACGGCAAATCGACTGGATAAAAGTTGTTTTGCCTGCACCCATTTTGCCGTAAAATGCAAAAACGCGGTTATCGCTAAATGCTGTAATTAACTCCTTTGCAGCAATTTCAAGCTCGTCGAGCGAATTGATCTTTTTTGAATACATTTCTTCCAACAATTTTTGCAATTATACAAAAAGCACCACATATTTTGCACCTCATGAAATAAAATGCGATAAAAATCAGGGAAATGCATGGGTATAAGGAGGTTGTTTTTCATTAAAATGTTTTAATTTTGGCAAATATCTTAAAGTGAAATGCACCCGGCGAATTTGTATAGCGATAGATTTTAAGGGCGGCTTTCAACCGATTCGATTTAAATAATTTAAAACTAAAAATATGAATATTCCAGCTGATTTGAAATATACGCAAGACCACGAATGGGTGCGCGTTGAGGGAGATGTAGCTGTTGTTGGTGTTACCGATTTTGCTCAGGGAGAACTGGGTGATGTTGTGTTTGTTGAAATTGAGACTGAAGGTGAAACACTGGACAAAGGTGAAACTTTTGGTACAGTTGAGGCAGTAAAAACCGTATCTGACCTGTTTATGCCAGTTGGAGGTGAAGTTGCCGAGTTTAACGAAGATCTGGCCGACGATCCGGAGTTGGTAAACAAAGACCCATACGGAAAAGGGTGGATGATTAAAGTGAATATTGCCGATGCATCGGAGTTAAACGACCTGATGGACGCTGACGCTTACAAAGCAATGATTGAAGCTTAGGAAATTTTAAAGCATACGTAAATGCCTCATCGTTTTTCGGTGGGGCATTTTTTGTGCCATTGTTTGATGAACTTCTGCTGTCATTTTCAGGCATTATCAAATGTTTGTGTCATACGCAAGCAAAAAGTGGGCTATTAATAAATCTTCACACGATGTTAGTTTGTTGTTTTGCATAAAAAAGCCGGAATCAAAATGATCCCGGCTCTTTATATTGTTTATCGAATTAATTATACCGATGTGAATTCAAATTAAACTTTTCAATCGGCATTAACCATTGTAATTTCAGCCTTTCGCTTAAGGCTCATGCTGAAAACAATTGGTATTATCCGCATTTCGAGCATCCGCAAGAGAGGCAGGTTAAGCAGCCTTCCTGGTATACTACATCGTCAGATCCACATTCGCCGCATTTTGCATCATCGGCAACTGTTCCGTCCGGAATGTATTTCTTTAGTGCACGTGCCACACCCGCTTTCCACGAGTTAATGGTTTCGTTATCCAGTTGCAGACTGGTTACCAGCTCAACAATTTTATGAATTGGCATTCCGTGGCGCAAGGTTCCCGAAATTAACTTGGCGTAGTTCCAGTATACCGGGTTAAATTTGTGCGACAGCCCTTCAATAGTGGTTTTGTAGCCACGTTTGTTCGCGTATTGGAAATCGTAACGCGAATCTTCGCCTTCCCAGCTTTTAATAATGTAACCTTTTGTTACAGAGCGAGGCAGCAGAATTCCGTCTTCGTCGTCGTGCAAACCGGTGAAAATCTCGTAAGGTTTGCCATCTGTTAAACCGATAAAAGCAATCCACTTCTCTTTGTTGTTTTGGAAACGTACAACGTCGGCTTCCAGTTTTTCAGGGCGTTTCAGTGGGAATGAGCCGTCTTCCTCTTTTTTCTTGTTATCGTCGTTCGAAATAAGCACACCCGAGCGTGATCCGTCGCGATAAACGGTAACACCTTTACAGCCGCTTTTCCATGCTTCGAAATACAAGTCGCCAACCAGCTCTTCTTTTACATCGGCAGGCAGGTTAATGGTTACCGAAATCGAGTGGTCAACCCATTTCTGGATTCTTCCCTGCATACGCACTTTATTCAGCCAGTCAACATCGTTCGATGTAGCTTTGTAATATGGCGATTCTATTACCATTTTATCCAGGTCTTCCTGCGAATATTCAACAGAGGTATCATAACCATTCGCTTTCATCCATGTTTTAAAATGGTGGTGGAAAACGGTGTACTCTTCCCATGAGTCACCAACTTCGTCAATAAAATCAACACGAACATTTTTGTCGTTTGGATTTACTTTGCGGCGGCGTTTGTATACCGGAAGGAAAACCGGTTCGATACCTGATGTTGTTTGTGTCATCAGGCTGGTTGTTCCGGTTGGAGCAATGGTTAACAGTGCAATGTTTCTACGGCCGTATTTTACCATTTTTTCGTAAAGCGCTGCGTCGGCATCTTTAAGACGGTTGATAAGCGGATTGTTCTTTTCGCGCTCAGCATCGTAAATGGTAAATGCTCCACGGTCTTTTGCCAGGTATACCGACGAACGGTAAGCTTCAATGGCAATTGTTTTATGAATTTCTTCCGAGAAATCAGTTGCATTGTCGCTTCCATAGCGTAATCCTAATGCAGCCAGCATATCGCCTTCAGCAGTAATACCAATACCTGTACGGCGGCCTTCTTTTGCTTTCCGACGAATACTTTCCCACAGGTTTCTTTCTGTAAATTTAATTTCTTCGGCTTCAGGATCTTCCTCAACTTTTTCTAAAATGGCATCAATTTTCTCCAGCTCAAGATCGATAATGTCGTCCATAATACGTTGTGCGTAATGGATGTGTTCTTTAAACAATTCGAAATTGAACTTCGCTTCTTTGGTAAATGGATTTTCTACGTACGAATACAAGTTGATGGCTAACAGGCGGCAGCTATCGTAAGGACATAACGGAATTTCTCCACAAGGGTTGGTAGAAACCGTGCGGTAACCCAGATCGGCGTAACAATCAGGTACCGATTCTTTAATAATGGTATCCCAGAAAAGAATTCCCGGTTCGGCCGATTTCCAGGCATTTTTTACAATTTTCTTCCAGATTTTACCGGCATCGGTGTCTTTGGTGTATTGTGCTTTCCCGCTGATTGGATATTGCTGCGTATAAGGTGTTCCCGATTCAACAGCCTGCATAAAATCATCCTGGATTTTTACCGATACGTTGGCGCCGGTTACTTTGCCCTGTTCCATTTTGGCGTCGATAAAACTTTCCGAATCAGGGTGTTTAATCGACACTGAAAGCATAAGCGCACCGCGGCGTCCGTCCTGAGCTACTTCGCGTGTTGAATTAGAGTAGCGCTCCATAAACGGAACAATACCGGTTGATGTTAATGCCGAGTTCTTTACCGGAGAACCTTTTGGGCGGATGTGCGACAAGTCGTGCCCCACACCTCCGCGGCGTTTCATCAATTGCACCTGTTCCTGGTCAATTTTCATAATGCCACCATACGAATCCGAGTCACCGTCGTTGCCAACAACAAAACAGTTGGATAGTGACGCGATTTGGTAGTCGTTTCCAATACCGGTCATTGGTCCTCCCTGCGGAACAATGTATTTGAAATCTTTAAGGACGCTGTAGATTTCATCTTCGGTTAATGGATTAGGGTAACGTTCTTCAATGCGTGCGATTTCTTTTGCAAGTCGTTTGTGCATGTCGTCCGGTGTTAGCTCAAAAATATTTCCGAACGAATCTTTAAGGGCGTACTTATTCACCCAAACTCTTGCTGCCAAATCGTCTCCTCTGAAGTACTCGAGCGAGGCATTTACTGCTTCTTCCTGAGAGTAAATTTTTTTGCCCGCCGGGGCTTTAACAGATACTTCGTTTACTGCCATTTTTTTCCTGTAAGTGTATTAAAAGTTATAAGAATGTATATTCGATTTTTTTCGATTTCAATCACAACAAATTGTGTAATGCAATATAGAACAGAAATCAAATATTTGGAATTATTTTGAGAGTTAATTAAGTAAAAGTTATCAACTTCAATTTGTTATGTGTTAGAATAACAGGGAGTTACATATTTGATAGTTAAAAAAAGTTTACCAAAACTGAAAATTATTATTAGCTGATGAAGATTTTTGTTAACAGAATATTACTTGTAAAAATTCAATTTTTCGAAGAATAATTTGCTAACAAAAAGCGTGCAGTTTTTCACTTTTTGTTAAAAACTTTATTTATGATAAGTGTTGTTGAGCCCACATTTTTTTCTACATATTTTTTGCAGATTTCAGAGGCGTTTTTCAGGTTGTTATTGTCATTCAAAAGCTTACTCAGCGTGGCTTCCAATTCTGTAAAATTTTGGATAGGGAAGGCCCCTTTTTCGTTTACCAGGTCAACGGCTTCTTTAAATTTTAAATAGTTTGGTCCAAACAAAATTGGCAATTTAAAAGTAGCTGCCTCCAGAATGTTATGAATGCCAACACCAAAGCCACCGCCTATGTACGCTATATTTCCGTACTGATACAACGACGATAAAATGCCGATGGAATCAATTATTAACACATCGTAGCTGTCTATGTCTGAAATATCGGCTTTGCTGAAACAAATGGCCGGTTTTTTTAACAATTCCTGAATTCTGTTGATATTTGCGGGTGCAACCTCGTGTGGAGCAATTATAAACTTTACATCGCTGCTATTGTTAATAAACGCTGCAAGCAGCTCTTCATCGGGCTTCCAGGTACTTCCGGCAATCAGGGTTACATTTTTGCCTTTGAATTTTTCCACAATTTCGAACTTTTTTGCACCACGGGCAATTTCGGCCACCCGATCGAAACGGGTATCGCCCGAAACAGTATAATGTTTGATGCCGGCCTGTTCAAGCAATTGGGCCGAAGTGTCGTTCTGTATAAAAATATGTTCGAAGTTGTGCAGCATGTTCCGGTACCATTTTCCCCAGGGCGTTGATTTAAAAAACTGCTGGTTCTCGCGAAAAATGGCTGAGATAATATATAGCGGAATTTGCTGACGTTTGAGTTCGGTAATGTAGTTGTACCAGAATTCGTATTTCACAAAGAATACTTTTTCGGGGCGAATTACACGGATAAACTCCTCCGCATTCTTTTTGGTGTCCATGGGTAAATATGCCACAATATCAGCGCCTTCGTAGTTTTTCCGAATCTCGTATCCCGATGGCGAAAAGAAAGTGAGTACGACCTTGTATTGCGGAAATTGTTTTTTTATTTCCTCTAAAACTGGCCGGCCTTGCTCAAACTCGCCCAGCGATGCACAATGAAACCAAATGTACGAGGTATTTTTATCGACAGCCGATTTGAGCTTCTTTTTCCAGTTTTTGCGTCCGGCAACAAACAGTTTTGCCTTTTCGTTGAACAAGGCCGCAATACGGATAAAAAGGCCGTAAAACAAAATCCCAAGGTTGTATAGTAAGCTCATTGATTTCTGAATTATTGTTGTTTTCGGTTGCTCAGATATTCGTAGATTGTTACGTTAATGAGTAACAGTAAAAACAAGTACCCGATCTTTTCAACAGGAATGCCAAAAATAGCTAATCCCATAGTATGGGCCGAATCGTAAACGATTGCCGGAAGCGAATTTAAAATTGCCGAGACAATTAGAAAAGGTATTAATGAGATGGCCAGCGCCAGGTAAAATTTAGTGTAATATTTTCTGAAACGGTTACGAAAAATGGTGTAGCCCAGGTAAATTGCCGACAGGAAGAAAGTAAAGAAGCTAAACATCCGGGTACGGAAAACATAGGCTAAAACTCCTGTAACAAGTAAAAGCACAAGGCTGATAATCACAAAAACATTGGGCTTTTCAAAATCCTCGAAACGAATTTTCAGCCACTCGTAAATATAAATGGATGACAACGGAATAATTAAAAATGCCAGCCACTCCTCAATTGGTAACCGAAGCAGTTCAATTCCGGAAAGATAATCGGGATTAAAAGTCCAGATTCTCATTTGGGTAAACCGGAGATCCCACATAATAAATATGGCTCCGGCAAAAATAACGGCAGGTAAAATGTTTCTTAGTCTGAAAACAAACCGCACCTTTTTCTGAAAGCTGAGCGCCACCGGAATTACCAGGTATATCAGTAAAAGCAGCAGGTACGATAGTTTTTGAATCTCCATTTTTCTGAATTTTGAGCAAAGGTATTGGATTTGTTTAAAAAAGGGATTTTGGAAATGATTTTTTACAGCATCGCGGACTTTAAAAAAGAAAGGCGCAACGACCATTTTGTCGCTGCGCCTTTTATCATAGTAAAACAATACTTTTCTAGAATTTAGTTTTCGCTTTTTTCGCCGGATCTTCTTCGGGCGAAATGAAACTCATTTTAAATGCGTAACTGTATTCTTTTTCTGTTAGTCGGTACTCGTCATGCGTCCAGGCACCCCAGCTGTCGTCGCCACCAACACCCATTTGTTTGTAATCGATATTAACCGAAGTCAGGTCGCGTGGTTTTACATCGTTAATGTGGCGGTTAATCACCTCAACGCCTTCTACCTGGCGGCCATCGGTGCGCTCAACACTCTCGAAGTCTTCCATAATGTTGTGGTGGGCACTAACTTCCAGCAATGGCATGCCCGCGAACAACAGGCCGTTTCCGGCTTCGTCGGTGATGGTCACCCAGCGAACATCGGTTTTGTTCCCGTTTTCCTGAGGACGAAGATATGCCCAATACTGATCGGCAACACTGCCACTGTACAAGCCAACAAAAGCACCGGTTTTTCTGTCCCAGTACGATTCCTGCGGGCCGCGGCCAAACCAGCTCATCTGGTCGAATTTGCGTGGCATTACCAGGTTCATTCCCATACGAACGATTTCCGGCAGATCGTCGTCGTTCATTTTAAAGTTGTTCTCAACCACAATATCTCCTGTTCCGTATACGGTGTAAATCGATTTGTACGAAGCAATTTTTTCTTTCGCCTCGTTTACCAGATCAAAATTAAAAACTACCTCAACGGTGTTGTTATTTATCGCTTTTACTGCAACATCAGCAACATCGCGGTTTTCTCCTGCTTTCCGCCAAACGCGGCTTCGTTTGTACAGGTTGTTTCCAAAATCGTTGTCGATTGGTGCACGCCAGAAATTTGGAATCGGGCCGCTGATCAATATTTCAGTTTCACCTTTTTTGAGGCTTGAAATAATACCGGCTTTCTTATCGAAAGTTACCGAAAATCCTTCGCCCGATACGGTTGCGGTTTCAGCTGTTTCTTCCAAACTTACATCCGGCATTTGTGGAATTTTGTATTCCAGCGTCATTGGTACCACGAAAGGAATTTTAAACTGCTCTTCGGCCAAAATCCAACCTGCTTTAACAAGGCTCCAGTCTTCTTTTAATTTTGCATGTACATTTAGGAAATATTCAACACCGGCTTCAGGTTTTACGTTAAAACCGATGGTAACTTTTTTGCTTTCACCCGGTGCTAAATCGATGCTCCCCAGGTCGCCGCTGTCAACTACTTTTCCGTCGGCAGTAACTTCCCAAACAAAGTCGAAAGCCGAAAGATTCATAAATACATATTTGTTCTTAATCGAGATGATACCTTTTTTCAGGTCAACCGCATCGAAACCAATGTGCTGGTAAACTTTTTTAACTTCCAATAAATGTGGTTTTACCGCACGGTCGGGATCAACCAAACCATTGTTACAGAAGTTGCCATCGGATGGAACTGTGTCGGGGCCAAAGTCGCCACCGTAAGCCCAGAATCCTTCTCCGGCGTCGTTGGTGGTCCACAAGCCCTGGTCAACCCAGTCCCAGATAAATCCACCTTGCAATACATCGTATTTTTCAATCAGGTCCCAGTAATCCTGCAGGTTTCCAACGCTGTTTCCCATGGCGTGCGCGTATTCGCACTGGATTAATGGCTTGTCAGCTTTTTCTTTGGCAAAACGTTCCATGCCATCCATTCTCATATACATCGGGCAGTTGATATCGGTGTTTGCTCCGCCGTGTGCCTGTTCATATTGTACAGGGCGCGTGTTGTCTACCGATTTTAGGAAATCGTAGGTAGCCATAAAGTTCACGCCGTTTCCGGCTTCGTTACCCAAACTCCAGATGACCACACAAGGTTGGTTTTTGTCGCGCTCAAACATATTTTTTGTACGGTACAAATGAGCCGCTTTCCAGGCTTCATTTTTGGCTAACGATTCAGGTCCGTAACCCATTCCGTGCGATTCGATATTTGCTTCGTCAACAATGTACAAACCATATTTATTGCACAGCTCGTACCACAGTTCCGGTTGCGGATAGTGCGATGTTCGAACAGCATTCAGGTTGTTTTCCTTCATGGTTTTAATATCCAGCAACATCGTTTCTTTGTCCTGAACGTGGCCGGTTTTGTCGTTGTGTTCGTGCAGGTTGGCACCTTTAATGTAAACGTATTTTCCGTTCACACGAAGGGTTGCATCGATAATCTCAATACGTCGGAATCCAACATCCTGGCGAATAACTTCAACTATATCTTCTCCGTTTTTCAGCGTAATTACCAGTTCGTAAAGGTTTGGAATTTCAGCCGACCACTGTTTTACGTTTGGAATTTCAGCTTCAAAATTCACTGCTGTTCCGTCGGTAGTTTCCGAGAATTCTTTAACAGCTTTTCCGTTATCCGAAAGAACAGCTTCAACGGTTAAATTACCATTGTTGGCCAGTTCAATATCAAGCGAAAACAAACCATTTGTATAAGTATCATCAAGCGATGAGCCAACGCGGAAATCTTTTATAGCCTGTTGGCCGCGAGCTACAAGGTAAACATCGCGGGTGATTCCACTTAAACGCCAGAAATCCTGGTCTTCCAGATACGAAGCATCGCTCCAGCGGAAAATCTCAACGGCCATAGTGTTCTCTCCGGGAACTAAATATTTGGTAATGTTAAACTCGGCAGGTGTTTTACTGTCTTCACTGTAACCTACGTATTGTTCGTTCACCCAAAGATTCATATTCGACGAAACCGCACCAAAATGTGCGATGATGTCGCTGCCATCCCATTCGGCTGGAACTTCGAAAGTACGTTTGTACGAACCCACCGGGTTGTAATCTTTCTGAATTAGCGGAGGAGTTTGAGCGTGCGGGTATTTTACGTTGGTATAAATCGGGTAATCAAAACCAACAACTTCCCAGTTGGCCGGTACCTGAATTTCTTCCCATTCGCGGGTGTCAAAATCATTCTTAAAAAACCAAAACGGGCGTTCCGTCGGATTTTGTGCCAGGTGAAATTGCCAGGTTCCGTTTAGTGATTTTAGAAGTGGCGATTGCCACTTGTCTTCAGTGCGAGCCTGTTCTGCTGATGCAAAAGGGATAAAGTGAGCGTGTGGCTCGGCTTTGTTTACCTGGTAAATTCCCGGGTCTTCCCACGGTTTTGGGCTCGGCTCTTCGTAAGGTACATTGGAGTAGTCGGTGTAATTGTTACACGAAACCAATGCAACCAGCGCGATAGAAAATAAGGTTAGTGTCAAATTAGTTCTTCTTATCATAGTAGTGTAATTAAATGTTTTCTACTTAAAGTGACGACAAATATAAAATTTGCACCTACTTCTTACTATAACAAAACAATAAAAAACCTATAACAAAACGGTCAAAAATCAGGATCAATCATTAATTGAAGTGTGCAGATAAGTCGACAGGGAGTATTTGTATGTATTTTATTGGTTGGATAGCAGGTTGTCACTTTTTTGCACGTAACTACAAATACCAAAATTCAATCATATGTCCCTGCCGGCATTTCTTGAACTTATTAAGCTATAATTGTGTTTGTTAAGACTCATAGGTTAATGTTAAATATACCTTGAGTTCTACCAATTGGGAAAAAGAATATTTTTTACTTTGTTTCTTTTCAAATGAAAGCGATCGCTGATGAAATTGTCAGAATTCGCTAGTTCGCAGAGTCTATTTCTTGGGAGATATTTTTAATATATCCCATTTCCATACAAGAATAGAAAACCCGTATACTGATCATATACGGGTTTGTTTTTATAGCTTGTTTATGTTTTTGGATTTATTTCGAAAAAAGCTTTTCCACTTTTGCTTTTACCTCTTCTTCGTTTGGATTAATATCGAAAACGATTTCAGGTTTTAAGTAGAACAGCTCATTTTCGGCTTTGAATTTTTCTTCGCCACCACCGGTAATATTCAGCATTATCAGGTCATCTTTTTTAACCGTACCGTCTTTAACTGCTTCAATTAATGTAGCAGTTGCAATGGCCGATGCCGGGTGAATATCGTTGCCTTCGGTTTTCAGGAACAACTCCCCTGCATGGGCAGCATGTTCATTCGAGGCCAGTAGCACTTCGCCACCAGCGTCTTTCATAGCATCATACAATCCACCTGCAATTGGGTACGGAGGTTTACGGTTCGATAAAACTTTGGCCACAATTGCTTCCACTTGCTCGCGGGCCAGGTTATCATCCAACGACAGCATAGCGCGCGAATCAGCTTTCCATGCATCGTGAATTGGCGTAAATGGCGTATTCTGTGAAACCATCAGTTTCATTTTTTTATTGCCGAATCGTCCGTCCTCGATTAAACGCAGGTTGGCTTCCCAGGCTGCAATTGCCCCTGTTCCGCTACCAATGGCCTGGAAATAATAATCAGGAATTTCGCCAATGGTTGTAGTTGCCGAAAGCATTGTAGTTGCCATTCCATCACGGCGGGCAACATTTTTTGCACCTCCTTCAGCAACAAAACCTTCCATGCCGGCCACGATGTTCGACAAGTGAATAGCATCAAAATAATCGCTGCCTGATTTGCTGCAAATCAGTTTTACACAGTCGTTAATCGGAGCGTCAAACCAAAGTGCACCGATATTATCTTCGGGAACGCAGATTAATAATGGAATATTATTTTCAGAACAAACACGGGCAAACGCACGCGATGTATTTCCGGCGGAGGCAACCACCAGAACTTGTTTCATATCTTCGGTCATACGCCCGCAAACCGAGTAAGCTTCGGTTTCTTTAAACGAGGCTGTTTTCATGTTTGTGCCTTTTTCGGGCCAGTAGCCGCTAAAGGTGATCCAAAGATTTTCAAGCCCCAGTTCTTTTGCCAACCCCTCGCTTTTGTACGTTACCGGTGCCGACGAACCTTCAAGCATTCGGCCAATGGGTAACCAGTCGGCAAATTTGTACAAGCCCCACGAATCGTCTTTTACGTCAATCTGTTTTTTATCGTAAATAGCACGAATTAATGTTGGTTCGGCCTCACCCGGAGCATCCAGCATCCAGCCTTCATCTTTAAACTCCTTGCCTGTTTTAAACGATTTCAGGATGTATTTTGTGGGCGAAAAATCTTTGCTCATTCTACGTCTGTTTTATTTTAAGAAGGACAAATGTAGAAAATGCAGACATAAAACAAGCGAAAAATGTTAATTCTTAAAGTCTGAATAATAAACTTATTGGTAACTTTAAGCAATTCAACAAAACCTAATACTGTGAACAAACTATTCCTGTTTCTGTATCTTCTTTTCTGTTTCACTTTTATATCTGAAGCAAAGATTCATCCAACTCAACTTACCTGCGAATACCTTAAAAATCCTTCAGTAGTTGATGTGCTTCAGCCTCGTTTAGCATGGATAAATGTGGCCGATGAAGGCGAAAGAGGACAGGTTCAAACGGCCTTTCAGATTCGGGTGGCAACCACCAAAAATCTACTTTCAAATCCCGACTTGTGGAATAGTAAAAAGGTTGAAAGTATGGCCTCAACTCGTGTTCAGTACGACGGTGACAAGCTGGTTTCGCGCCAGGATTGCTGGTGGCAGGTTCGTGTTTGGGATAAAAATGATGAAGTTTCGGAATGGAGCGAGCCTGCATTCTGGCACATAGGATTACTTAACGAAAGTGATTGGCAGGCAAAATGGATTGGCGCGCCCTGGCAGGGCGAGGAAGCTTTACCAAAACCTAACTCACCTGCAGTAGCTTTGCCGGAACAATTACCTCCTCCGGCACCACTATTTCGGAAAGAATTTAAGGCCACAAAACAGGTAAAGAGAGCTGTGGCTTACGTTACCGGACTGGGCTATTTTGAGCTTTATCTGAATGGTGAAAAAGTTGGCGACGATGTGTTGGTTCCCAATCAAACCAATTATGGAAAGCGACCTGCTCTCACTCAGCAATACATACCGCTTGATGATAACTTCAGGGAATACAAAGTGATGTACCTGGCTTATGATATTTCTGATCAGCTGAATTCCGGAATGAATGCTTTCGGAGCTATTCTTGGAAACGGTTTTTATAACCCCGCCAAACATTGGGCTTTAGGTTATGGTTCGCCACGCTTTTTGTTGCAGGTTCATGTCACATACACCGACGGAACTGAGGATGTTCTGGTAAGCGACGAAAGCTGGAAGGCGGCAAAAAGTCCGATTCTAATGGACATGGTTTATTATGGCGAACATTACGATGCGCGTTTGGAGCAGGAGGGTTGGTGCACAGCGGGTTTTAACGACTCAGCATGGGAAAGTGCTGTTTCTAGAAAAGCACCCGAAGGAAAGTTGACGGCGCATACGGCACACACCGATAAAGTTTACGAAACGCTTGAACCTATTCGGATTGAAAAAATGTATAACGGCAACTATAAAGTTGATTTTGGTGTTGAAATTTCGGGCTGGGTGAGGCTAAAAAATGTGGAAGGCCCTGAAGGACATAAAATAGAGATTAAGTATTTATCGAATACGTTCTCGGGAGATAATTCCTATATTTTTAAAGGCGTAGGAAAAGAAAATTATGCGGCTCGTTTTAACTGGTTTGTTTTTCGAGAAGTGGAAATAGTAAACTGGCCGGGCGTGCTGGCACCCGAGAATATTTGTGCCGAAGCGATCAATACTTACATCGAAGAATCGGCTGAATTTGAAACATCAAATCCGCTTTTTAACCGGGTGAATAAGATTTGGAAACGCAGCCAGACCGATAACATGCACGGTGGTATTGCCAGCGATTGCCCGCACCGCGAACGTTCGCCATACACGGGCGATGGGCAGGTGGCCTGTGTTACCGTAATGCATAACTTCGATGCACAAAACTTTTACTACAAATGGATTCAGGATATTATTGGTGCACAAAACGTTGAAACCGGTTATGTACCAAACGGTGCGCCGTGGCAACCGGGTTGTGGTGGCGGAGTTGCCTGGGGAGCGGCGGTAAATATTATGCCCTGGGAGTTTTATGTGCAGTACGGTGCTGTGGATATGTTGGAAAAAGCTTATGAGCCGATGACGGAATACGTACGCTACATGCAAAACTGGGTTGACGATGAGGGAATCATGAACTCGCAGCGAACAGGTTTGGATGGAAAAGTGCTGCGTTGGTTTAATCTTGGCGACTGGGTGGCTCCCGGCGATCTTCCGCCTGATAGTCTGGTACATACCTTCTATTTTTGGCGCTGCGCCGATATTACCGCAAAAACTGCTGCTGTTCTGGGGAAAAACAGAAAAGCAAGAAAATATGCAAAGCTGGCCGAAAGCACAAAAGAAGCCTTTCATAAACGGTTTTTTGATGCAGAAAAAGGAACTTACGGAAACTCGGGAGCCAATATTTTTGCTTTGAAAATGGGTGTTCCCGAAGCTGAATATCATCGCGTAATAAGAGCGCTGAAAGCAAATATTGAAAAGAATAAAGGACATTTGGATACCGGAATTTTTGGTACACAGTTTTTCTTTGAAGTGCTGACGGAAAACGGTATGCACGAGCTGGCTTATGAAGCCATGAACAAAAAAGAGGAGCCTGGTTATGGCCGTTGGTTAACGCTGGGAGCTACAACAAGCTGGGAGCAATGGAGTACAGAAGGTTCGCACAATCACCCGATGTTTGGAGGGGGTTTGGTGTGGTTATATCGTCAATTGGCAGGTATGCAGGCTGATGAAAATAACCCGGGATATCGTCACATAATTTTTCATCCGCAGCCGGTTGATGAAATGGAATTTGCCAAATATTATAACAATACACCTTACGGAAAGGCCGGAATAAAATGGCAGCATGACGAGGGGAAATTGAATGTTGATATCACCGTCCCTGTGGGATGCACGGCAACAGTAATTTTGCCGGGCCCCGATTTTGTTGCCGACGGGAACGACAAGGTAAAAATTGTCGCGAAATCCCAAAACGAGCTGGTACTTGAAGTTGGATCGGGGACCTATAATTTTAGTAACTAAAAGATCTGCTATATGAACTGGAAAAAACTCATCATTACAATTTTTAGAACTGCCATAGGCTGGCACTTTTTGTACGAAGGAATAGCAAAATTAGCAGATGGAAACTGGAGTGCGGCGGGATATTTATCGAGCTCAACAGGGCCATTGTCCGGACTGTATCAGTGGATGGGTGGTTCCGAAGGTATTATGAATGTGGTAGATCCGCTGAATATAGCTGCCTTAATTATCATCGGATTGGGACTCACATTGGGTTTGGCAATTCGGGTTTCTGCTGTTTCGGGCATTCTTTTGTTGTTGCTTTACTATTTTGCACATCCGCCGTTTGGTGGTTCATTATTGGCCAATACAGAAGGAAGTTTGTATATCATAAATAAGAATGTGATCGAAGCACTGGCTTTACTCGTGTTACTTGTTTTGAAAGAGAAAGGCTGGGGATTGTATGCGCTTTTAATTTTTCCGAAGAAGAAAGAACCGGGTGAAGAATCACCTGCTGTAAAATCCCGTCGCGAGGCTTTAAAAAATCTGGCAACGATTCCTGCATTGGGTGTATTGGGTTTGGGAGCTTTTAATGAAACACAAAAATTTGGAGTTGACACCCTTTCGGGCGCGACCATAAAAGTAGGAGGTGCCGATATAAAAGAACTGAAGGGAGAACTTCCGAAAGGAAAGATCGGGCCGCACGAAATCAGTCGATTGGTGGCCGGTGGAAACCTGATTGGCGGCTGGGCGCACTCCCGCGATCTGCAATATGTACCTTCGTTGTTCAGAGCTTATAACACTGAAAAGAAGATTTTTGAAACGCTGATGTTGGCTGAGGAAGCCGGAATTAATACCATCAATATTGGATTTCCGACAAACGCCACTATGCAGAAATATAAAAAGCTAACCGGCAGTAAGATTAAAGTGATCACGCAGGTGCATCCCGATGCGGATAACAATGACTACGTGGTGAATATTAATAAAGCTATCGATTTTGGTGTGGACATTATTCAGGTACAGGGGAACTGGTGTGACTGGCTGGTGCGCGACAACAAACTGGATAAAATCGATTTAATGTTGAATCATATTCGCCAACAAGGTTATACTGCCGGGCTGGCTTCGCATACCGTTGATTCGCTGATTGCCTGTGAAGAGCAGGGAATTATTCCGGATTATTACATGAAAACCATGCATCACGATAATTACTGGTCGGCACACCCGCGCGAAAACCGTGTGCCCTTTGAGGTGGATGGTAAAAAATATACCGATCACAACCGTTTTCACGATAACCTGTTTTGTTTGTTTCCTGATAAAACGGTGGAATTTGTGAACCGTGCCACTGTTCCGGTAATGGGCTTTAAAGTGTTGGCTGCCGGTGCCATTCAGCCCGAAGATGGATTTGACTGGGCCTTTAAAAATGGTGCCGATTTTATATGTGTGGGTATGTTCGATTTTCAGGTGGTAAACGATGTAAATATCACCATCAATACGCTGAATAATTTGCAGGGACGCACACGAAAATGGTATGGCTAATTGGTTTTTACTTTTCAGCCAGTTGAATAATGTCTTTTGGTTTAATAATTATAGAGTTGTAGCCATACAATACCGTGTTGATCATTGCTTTCCCAACTTGTGTAGTGTTTACCACAGCATTTGGCGCCACCGCTTTAAATAAATGCACCAGCCACATAAAATAATCGTAGACAAACTGGTAGGCCTTGGTTCTTGATTTTATTCCGCGCAAAGGAATGATAAACCCCGGGCGAAACATAAAGGCCTGCTTAAATCCCAGTTTAATCAATTCGTTTTCGGTCTTTCCTTTTACCCGCGCCCACATCACTCTGCCTTTTTCTGAGGAATCTGTACCTTCTCCCGACACATAAGTGATTGTCATTTCCGGATTTAGCGGAACTAATTCACGGGCAAGCGAAAGCGTATAATCATAAGTGACCTTTTTGAAATCGTTTTCTTTCATTCCAACCGAACTGATTCCCATGCACAAAAAAAAAGCGTCGTAACCGGCAAGTTGTGCTTTTACAGTTGAGAAATCGGCAAAATTGGTGTGAATGAGTTCTTCCAGTTTTGGGTGTGCAACATCAACCGGATTTCTTCCGATAACCAAAACCTTTTCAACCGACTCATGATCGAGACATTCCAGTAAAACGCCTTTCCCCACCATTCCGGTAGCACCTGTAATTATTACCTTCATCTTATTCGGGTTTTAGTTTTAATAGTACAATTTCGCTTTTTGTTCCAACGCGCATTGGCGGGCCAAAAGTGCCCACTCCCTGCGAAGTGTAGATGCGTGTTCCTTTATAATCGCCCAGTCCTTTGTTGAATTTATAAATCATTCCCACTACAAAGTTAAAGGGAAACAACTGCCCGTTGTGCGTGTGACCGGCCAGGTACAGGTCAACGCCGTGTTGATTGGCAAGTTCAATTCCATCGGGGCTGTGATGCAATAAAACCGTTGGTTTTCCGGGGAAGAGGTTTAGTTCGTCTAAAACAGAACGGATACTTGGTCGGTTTCTTCTTTCCGGAATTTCCTGCTGGCTGTTGTCGGCCCGCATGTGATCGAGACCGATAATTTGTATCTGGTTAAAATGTGTCACCTCGTTTTCAAGAACAGTAACGCCAATTTCGCGCAGGTTTTGTTTTACTTCTTTGGCCCCCGAATAGCCATCGTGATTTCCTTCCACAAAATAAACCGGTGCATTTAGCTGTTTTAGTGGCTCCAGACTTTTGCTATTCAAGCGGATTTTGCCATCAAAAAGGTCACCGGTAATAAATACCACATCCGGATGTTGGGCATTGGTTTTATCCACTATTTTTTGCAGCGTTTTTGGCCCCCAGAAATGCCCGATATGAATATCGGAGAGATGAGCAACCTTAATTTCGCTCGTCAATCCTTTCATCGGAATTTCTAATTCGCTAATTCTTCGGTACTGCGCGTTAATTATTCCCGCAGCAGTAACAAAAACAGCCAGCGAAAGTGCAGCAATTCCCAGCAAGCGGGGCACTGATTTTATAAAAAGACCAAGCAGATCGACAACCGCTACAGAAAGCAAAAGGTAAAGTAGAAATCCCATTACAATAGATGCAGCAATGTAAATGATATTGCCGAAAGCCGCTTGTGTATTGGTAGTTGTAGCAATGCCGGCAATCATAAAAACTGTTAAGGCGCCAAAAGTTATATAAAGATAGCGCGCCGATCGAAGTTCAAAATAGAACGAAAATCGTTTGGCCAGATACATATTGGCACCCACCAAAAATGCCAGAAAAGCAATAAAAAATAACCAGGGAATAATTTGTCTCATAAGCTTAATCGGTTTGCTGCATGTTCTTAACCGTTTTTAATAATAGCTTTTTGGGCATAAATGGAATAAATGCCATCATAATTTTTTGTGAAGTCGTTAGTCCTGAAATGACATCGATCTTTCCTTTTATCATAGCATTATAGCCGGCTTCGGCCACTTTACGTGCCGATGCTGTCTTTTTGAACATCGCTGTTTTGTCCATTCCCGATGAGGCGCCAAATTCAGTTTCGGTGGCACCGGGCATCAGGTTGGTAACAGTAATTTTTGTTTCTGAAAGTTCAGCCGAAAGGGCATTGCTAAACGAACGCACATAGGCTTTTGTGGCAAAATAAACCGCCTGCAGCGGACCGGGCATTAAACTGGCCGTTGATGAGTTATTTAGGATTTTCCCGGAATTACGTTTAACAAAATCGGGCAGGAACAAGCGGGTCATGGCGGTTAGCGAAGTAACATTCAGATTGATCATGTCCATGTGTTGTTCGTACTCCAGCTCGTGAAATACGCCAACACCTCCAAAACCGGCATTGTTAATCAGAATCTCAATTTCGATGCCTGCCTTTTTAATTTCGTCGTACACTTCTTTTGGCGATTCCGGCAATCCCAAGTCTTTCGCAATTACAAAAACCTTAATACTGTGTTTCGTTTCCAATTCAGTTTTTAATGCTTCCAGCTTGTCTTTGCTTCGGGCAACAATTACCAGATCGCCCCCTTTTTCGGCATGAATATGGGCCAACTCGCGGCCAATCCCGGTTGAAGAGCCGGTTATAAGTGCAACATTCTTCATCTGTTTTAATTTTTTTCTGTTTAATGAACCTTTAAAGTTTTTCTGAATAACAACTATAAAGGTCTAAAAATTCCTGTTCATATTAAGAATATGTCTTAATAAATGTTAAATTAATTTGCTGAATATGAATGAACAAAATAGGTTGATTTTTCTTAACTTATAAAAGTTTTAAAAAGATCTAAATCAACAGAAATGAAAGCAACAATCTTATTTATTACATTTTTATTTCTCTTTTTTTCGAGTAACGTAAACGCTCAGGATGGTGCACAATTGTATGGTCAGAATTGCGCCTCTTGCCATGGCGCCAATTTAGGCGGAGGAAACGCAGCAAGTCTGGTCGACGGAATTTGGCAATTTGGAGCCGAAGACGGCTATGTTTTCCGAAATATAAAATTTGGAATTACACATTTGGGAATGCCATCTTACGAAGCAACGCTTAACGACGGAGAAATCCGCTCGATTATGTCTTATATCCGCGAATCGGAGAATAAAGTGGGAGCGAAAAAACCACCCATTGCCAAAGAAATAGAAACGCTGGATTATAAAATTGATGTGGAAATTTTTGCTGAAGGACTGGAAGTTCCGTGGGCAATCGATTTTATTGATCGAAATACAGCTTTGATAACCGAACGTCCGGGTAGGCTTCGAGTAGTTGAAAATGGGAAATTACTTGATGAGCCGGTAAAAAATACCCCCGAGGTTTTGAATGAAGGGCAGGGTGGTTTGATGGATGTTGCTGTTGATCCCGATTATGATGAAAATAAATGGATCTACCTCGCTTACAGTCATGTATTAACAAGTGGCTACGATGGAAACCGTCCTCCGGCAATGACACGTATTGTACGCGGGAAAATTGAAAATAACACCTGGACAAACGAGGAGGTATTGTTTGAAGCCGCGCACGATAGCTACCGAACTACCCGCCACCATTATGGTTGCCGGATTGTTTTTGATCCGTGGGGACATTTGTTTTTTGCCATTGGCGACCGCGGTGCCGGATACCAGGCGCAGGATTTTACGCTGCCAAACGGGAAGGTACATCGTATTTATAAAGATGGAAGTATTCCGGCAGATAATCCTTTTCTTAATGAGGAAGGCGCTGTGCCGTCGCTGTTTTCGCTGGGTAACCGAAATATTCAGGGGATGGCCATTCATCCGCAAACAGGAGAATTGTGGGTAACCGAGCATGGCCCGATGGGTGGCGATGAGCTGAACCTGATTGAGTGGGGTAAAAATTACGGTTGGGAAACCATTACCTACGGGAAAAACTACAACGGGACGATTATTACCGACGTGAAACATAAACCCGGGATGGAACAGCCAAACTTATACTGGCGGCCATCAATAGCTGTTTGTGGCCTCGATTTTTATCATGGCGATCTTTTTAGTAAGTGGAAAAACAAACTGTTGGTTGGTGCTTTAAAATACGAGGAGGTTCGTTTACTTCAAATTGAAGGTGATAAAGTGATTCATGAGGAGGTTATTGTAAAAAATCAGGGACGTGTGCGCGATGTATCGACCGGACCGGAGGGGGCTATTTACGTGGTACTGAATAACCCTGGAACTGTAATAAAGTTAACGCCGCAGTAAGACTGAACTTAAGCAGTTTGTTTTAGCTAACAATATCATCGAGTATTGCCTGCTTGTTCATCAGGTCGGCAATTGTTGTTGCCTTCAGGTAAGCAATGATTTGGTTGTTCAGTTCACCCCAAAATCCGTGCGATGAACAAGTTTCCTTTCGTTTGCAGGTATAGTTGTGCGAGAGGCAGTCGACTACGCAAATGCCGGGCTCAAATGCATTATGAATGTCGTAAACCGTAATTCCCTCGGGTTTACGGGTTAAAATGTAGCCACTACGTCTTCCGCCGGCTTTGCTTACTAAACCTGCAACTTTTAGCGAATTAATAATGTGATCGAGGTACTTGTACGAAATGTTCTGATTAGCAGAAATATCTTTCTGATAGATTCCGATTTCGGGATCGCTCTGGGCTATTTCAAGGATAGCTCTTAACCCATATCGAGTTCTTGTACTAAATTTCAAGGCCTTAGGTTTTTATCTCTCGGTTTTTGTTGATGGCTAAGTTAAGAAAACTATTAGAACCGCATTATTTGCCATCTGCAGAATATGAGAAGCAAGCCATTATTTTACAATCTTTTAACTCGTTTGCTTTTAAACAATTATCGAATTCTCAAGGGAAATGACATGAGTAACCTTAATCGAGTAATCATCGTTATAAATCCAGGGTTTAGTAGGTCACTGATATGTTCAGAATTTTAATAGCCATACTACTAGTGTTTGTACCAATGGTAAGTAGTTCGCAAAACGATGCATTTTTTAACGAGCGCCGGAAAATGGTGGAATTGCAGCTTAAAAACCGGGGAATTAGCAACGAGGCGGTTTTGGCAGCATTTCAACAGGTTCCGCGGCATGAATTTGTTATACCCGAGTATATAAAGTGGGCTTATGCCGACTCTCCATTACCTATAGATGAAGGGCAAACCATTTCGCAACCTTATATTGTAGCTTACATGACCGAGGTTCTGGACCTTAAACCATCAGACCGTGTTTTGGAGGTTGGAACCGGATCGGGCTACCAGGC
The DNA here is from genome assembly GCF_963674925.1 of uncultured Draconibacterium sp. Classification (NCBI taxonomy): domain Bacteria; kingdom Pseudomonadati; phylum Bacteroidota; class Bacteroidia; order Marinilabiliales; family Prolixibacteraceae; genus Draconibacterium; species uncultured Draconibacterium sp. Next base: position 775,664 of record NZ_OY771647.1, on the reverse strand, counting down.
AGCTATTTTAGCTCAATTGTGCGATTCTGTTTTTACCATCGAACTTTTTGAAGAATTAAACAAATCGGCAACAAAAGTTTTCCGAAAACTGGAATACAATAATATCTACTGTAAAGTTGGCGATGGTTACCTCGGCTGGCCCGAAAAAGCGCCTTTCGATGCCATACTTGTAAGCTGTTCGCCGTCGCATGTACCCGAACCTTTGCAAGAGCAGCTGGCTGAAGGTGGCCGGATGATCATTCCGGTTGGAGCCGGGAACATCCAAAAGCTTGTTCTGCTGCAAAAAAGGAATGGAAAGATCAGGAAAAAAGAGGTGTTGCCAGTGCGTTTTGTGCCTATGCTGGATGAGGATGGAGGGAAGTATTGATTGGAGAAATTTAAATTATAAAAATGCCAAAAACCATTCTAACCATAGTACTATTGCTGGTGTGTTATTTTTTGCATGCCCAGGATATTTATAATCACCAACTTCCGGTAGTTAGCTCCGAAATATTGATCAAAACCCCGGCCTGTACAAGCGAAAAGCCGGACCTACCTTCGCCTGTTGTTTCGTATGGCAACCGCGAATTTGTGCTGTTTAAAACTGCTGAAAACAAATATACCTGGATTGATGTGACGGTTGAAAACGGAGAAATTTTTGATTACAGACAAGGTTTATATGGAAAGGGCAACCAGCTAAAAGCCGATGGCGAAAATTTCCCTCACTTTGCCAGAACCGGAGTTCATACTACTGAAGAATTGGCAGATGCAAAAACGATTACCGGATTATCAGTGGCAAAAATCACCGTTGATGCGCGGCCATGGGGATCGTCGGGTGTTGGTTTTGTAGCAGCCGATGAAACTATAATGTCAGTGATTTGGGCCGATAACCAAACGGTGGAAAAACTTGGGCTTACGCATCCCGATGTAGCTCGACCTCTCTTTCATTTCTGGAATGCCATGCACTATCTGGAACAATATAATTCAGAAAAAGAGCAAGATTCCCGTCTGCAATTGACATCCTTTTTTTACAACAAATACGAGATACGATTTAAAGTTCAGGGCAGCAGAGGCTGGCAGGAATCAATTTTTAACGACGAGATTCTTGGAACAGGTCATCTGGAATTATGGCGGGAACTTTCTGTTGAAGAACAGAGGTTTTTGGAAGAAAAATATATGCACTTACCGGCCGACCAAATGAAACAGCTCAAGAAAGAACTTTCTTATTTGCACACCGGAGAGATGGTATTGTTTTACATTAACCGTTACGGATTTTACGAAGGACACAACGAATACCGGGTCGATCCGGTAACCGTAGCAGCTCTGTTTGGTTTTAAATCGATTGAAGAACTTCACCAGATTGTCAACGGTGATTTATACAGTTATTTTGTTACTCACTTCACCGAAAATCCCGAGTAGAATGAAATACATTATAACAACAATAATATCTGTGGTTCTACTGATTTTTTCTCTGAATATCGAGGCGCAAAGCCAACAATCAGAAATTGATTCGCTGGTAAATAAAATGAGAACGGCCGGAAGGGAGTGGAACAATTATGCTGAGCCGTTAATAAAAATTGGAGAACCTGCTGTGCCGAAATTAATTGAAAATGCCAGAGATACAAGTCTGAGTCAATGGAACAGAAGGATTCTGATTACAACTCTTAATTCGATTCATTCGGAGCGATGGGTGGAGCCTGCACTTGAAATTCTACTTGATGAAAAGGAAACTTCGGAAATCAGAAACCGGGTGACTGCCGGATTATCGGGTTTTGACTTATCGGAAGTAAAAAATGAATTGTGGGACTTGTTCACTGGGTTTGAAAATCAGTTTTACAAATCGAATATTGCCAACCTGCTGCTGAGTGCCGACACTGCCATGGCATACAAAGCCTTTTACGAGCTCTACCATACGCAGGACGGACATATACAACGGAATGCCTTGCAAAAGTTGGTGCTTCTTCGCCCTGACAATTCAACACACTGGTACCTAAAAGCATTGCAGGGAGAAGACTGGATGACAGCCAATTTGGCAATGGATAGTCTGATTAATGCTTCATCTTTTACAGCTGGGCCCCTGATTTCGGTTTATCGTTTGCCCGGAGTAAATGACGAAGTACAGTGGCGAATCGTTTATGTGTTAGCGCAGCGATTCAACTCAGCTTACATACCTTTTTTTTGCGAGGCGCTAAAAAATAAAAGTTGGCTGGTTCGCACTGAAAGTGCCATTGCGCTGACCCGGTTGAATAAACCGGAGGTGTTAAAACAAATGACGAGTATGCAAAATGATTCCTCAGAGATTGTTCAAAACAATGCTCGCTGGGTAATTCGTTGTTTAAACGAAAAATAAGGATTTTAAATGCAGAATAATGGAGGGAGAGTTGCTATTTACAAAGCGCCAAATTTTATTATCCAGCCATCGCTTCTGGTGTTTGTTTCATCTTGGGGTCCAGGGCCAATAACTACAAAACCACCATCGGAGCTGTTTATAATTCGTGAAGCATTATCGTTATTAAAATGCAGGTTAAGTAGTTTTTCGTTTAACTCATTGCCATCCGGATCGATATTTAATAACCACGGACCAACTTTCCCAAGGAACGATGTAGCTTTTATTCCGGCAACTATAAAAGTGCCGTCGGGGCGAATGGTAAGGGCATTCCCGCCTTCCGAACCTTCGCGGTCTACACTTTTTGTCCACAAAATTTCGCCGCTTGCGTCTATTTTGTTTAAAACCAGGTCGTAATCAAAAATAGGATCGGCGGAGTTGATGTCATTTAAACATTTTCCATTCCAGCCAACAATCATAAAAGCACTGTCGGGCGAGCAGCAAATACACTCGGGCCATACTTTCTGGTCGGGCGTTTTAATCCACGAATACCATTTTGCTTTTCCTGTATAACTAATGCGTATGGCAACAATGTCGCAATTGTTTTTGCCGGTTTCGCTAACCTGTGCTGCGAGGGCAAAATCGCTGTCAGGAAGTTTTTTTATCGCCCGGCCACATCCCGACATGTTGGTCATGAATAATCGTTCCATAGTTATCTCACCATTTTCATTCAGTATGGCCATTAAAATTTTAGGATCATCGGGGTTTTCACTTTTCGAGCCGGCAATGGCAAATCGGTTTTCGGCCAGCGAAATTATATCTTCAACCGACAGGTATTCCGCATCTAATGTCTTTTCCCATAATTTTGTTCCGTTTTCATCCAGCCGTATCAAAAGGCAACTTTGCGTTTCACCCTCGAAAGATGTCCCCAGTAAAACATAGCTTTTATCGGTGAGCTGTGTAAGGCGTTTCGGAATTTCCTTTTTTTCTGTTCCAATGGTTTTTGTCCAAAGTGTATCGCCATTTTCGTCAAAACGAATCAGCTGAAAATCGAAGGAGTGTCCTGAAACTTTTATTGCACCTGTAACCGCGTAACCTTTGTTGGCATCTTCAATTATATCGGTATAAAAGTCGCAGCCCCTGGCACCCGATTGTTTTTGCCACTGGGCTTCGGGTATTTGCGCAATTGCTGATACGTGGGCGGCAAAGTAAAAAACGATGGTGTAAATCAATGTTTTTTGCATGTTATTAGTTGTCGATTGGTTTTAAATCAGAATTCATCAATTGCGTGCAAACAATGGGTAGCTCGTTTTTCTATATTTCAGTTTCATGTCTTTATACCCAAAATGCAGAGTATGGGTTTCAGCAGATTATCCACAAGTGATTATGTATTTTCTTTTCGGTTGGAAATGAAAAATTGCTTCCCGGTTCGTAGAGATTTAAAATGTACGTCTGAAAAATTAAAAATCAGAGTTTTGAGAACGATCAACTTTCACTAAATTAGCAAAAGCAAAATCTATTTACATGTTGAAATTCAAATCGTTTCTCACCTTATTCTCAGCAATTTTGTATTTATCAGTGTGCGCGCAGCAAATCGATCCTTCGCGGCAGTGGAGTATGTACCGTGGAAATTCTATTTCCGGCTATCTCGATAATGTCAACCTGCCCGAAACCTGGGATGCCGCTACCCATAAAAATATTGCCTGGCAAACCGCCATTCCCGGCCTGGGGCATTCGTGCCCGGTTGTTTGGGGCGATAAGATTTTTGTAACCACAGCAGTTAGTGAACAAGATGAGGACGATGTAAAAACCGGCATTTACGGTTCGATAGGTTCGGTGCCAGATAGTTCTATGCATTATTGGCGGGTGTATTGTGTGGATAAACATTCGGGAGAGATCGAGTGGGATAGAACCTCTTATACTGGTATTCCCGAGCAAAAACGTCATCCCATGTCGTCGCATGCCAATTGCACGCCGGCAACAAACGGAGAATTTGTGGTGGCCTTTTTCGGATCGGAAGGCTTGTATTGTTACGATATGAATGGAAACCTCCAGTGGTCGAAGGATTTTGGAGTGTTAAAATCGTCCTTCTTTTTGGTGAAGGAAGCCGAATGGGAATTTTCAAGTTCACCGTTGATTCATAAAAACGTTGTAATTATTCAGTGCGATGTTCAGGAAAATTCTTTTGTAGCTGCTTACGATATAAAAAGTGGTAAAGAGCTTTGGAAACAAAATCGCGACGAATATCCCGGCTGGTCAACTCCAAATATTTATTCTGATGGCGAAAAGGACATTGTTGTGGTGAATGGATATAAACACCGGGGAGGATACGATTTTAAAACCGGTGAAGAAATATGGCGAATGGCCGGAGGAGGCGATATTCCGGTTCCGTCGCCGGTAATTGGCAACGATTACATTTATTTTAACAGTGCCCACGGAAAAGTTTCGCCGATTTATGCCATTCAGAAAAATGCGGTGGGCGATATTACTTTAGAAGAAAGAGCGACCTCGAATGAATTTGTAAAATGGGCAAAACTACGTGGCGGATCGTACATGGGAACCATGTTGTTGTATGGTGGTTACCTCTACAATGCGCGTTGGAACGGGAGGATGACCTGCTACAATGCTGAAACCGGGGAGGAGATGTATTCGGAAAAAGTTGGGGAAGGTAACAGTTATACATCATCGCCGGTGGCCGCTGATGGAGTGGTGTATATTGCTGATAACGATGGTAATGTGTATTCGGTAAAAGCCGGGCCGGAATATGAACTTTTAGCGACAAATAAATTGGAACAGAAGGTGATGTCGACACCGGCCATTGCCGACGGGTACCTTTTATTCCGAACAGTCGAAAGTCTTATTGCTATTTCTGAAATAGAAAGATGAATTTTAAAAAGTTTTAAATTCGCTTAACCTTGGATTGAAGCATTTCTCAAAACTCAGGAATTTGTATACTTTCGTCGCTTATTTAGAAATTTAGACATGTGGATTAAACTATCCAGACTAATCCTTAGGAATCGAATCCTCTTTCTTTCAGTTTTGGCTGTTATTACTATTTTTTTGGGATATCATGCCCGAAAAGTGGAGATGTCGTATGAGTACGCTTCATTGCTGCCAAAGAAAGATCAAGCCTATAAAGATTACCAGAATTTTGTAAAAATATTTGGTCAGGAGGGGAACCTGATCATTGTTGGAGTGCAGGACACCAATTTTTTTCGTCTCGATCATTTTAATGCATGGAAATCGCTGTGCAACGATTTGAAAAAGGTGGACGGCGTTGAAAATCTGCTTTCGGTATCAAATACCTACAACCTTGAAAAAAACAAGGACGAAAAAAGGTTTGAAGTGGTAAATACCTTTCCGGATACGATTACCAGTCAGGAGGAACTGGATGAATACGTGACAGAATTTAAGCGGCTGCCTTTCTACCGTAAACTGGTTTATAACGACGAAACCAACACCTACCTGCTGGCCATTACGGTAAACAAAGATAAAATGGCAAGCAAGGAGCGCGAAGACCTGGTTGCCGGAATTCAGGAGGTTTGCCATAATTTCGAGCAGAAAGAAGATGTAAAACTGCATTATTCCGGCGTCCCCTACATCAGGGTAGTGAACTCGGTAAAAATTAAGCGCGAGCTGTATATGTTCAGTGTGCTGGCGCTGCTAATTTGTATCGTGGTTTTATTCCTGTTCTTCCGTTCGTTTAAAGCTGTTTTTGTTCCGGTGCTTATTGTAATTGTTGGGGTTATCTGGGCCATGGGAATGTTGTCGCTGTTTGGCTACAAAATTACCCTGTTATCTGGGATGATCCCGCCTTTGTTAATCGTTATCGGAATTCCGAACAGTATTTACATGCTGAATAAATTTCATCATGAATACGTTAGCCACGGAAATAAAATTAAGGCGCTGCAGCGTGTGATTATTAAAATTGGTAACGCTACCTTTTTAACCAATCTTACCACAGCTTCTGGATTTGCTACATTTATTATTGTAAAGAGTGATATTTTGCGGCAGTTTGGTATCATCGCCTCCTTGAATATTCTGGGGCTTTTTATTCTTTCGCTGCTGCTTATTCCAATTATATTCAGTTTTATCGGAGCGCCATCATCGCGCCACGTTGGCCACCTCGATAGTAAGATGGTGACATCGATAATCCGTAAACTGATGCACATAACCCAAAATTACCGGCAGGTGGTTTATTTTGCTACCATCGGTATTATTGTGGTAAGCATTTACGGAATCACCCTGATGAAAAGCTCGGGTTATATGCTCGATGATATCCCGGAAGATGATCCGGTGTATGTCGATCTGAAATTCTTTGAACGCAACTTTAACGGCCTCATGCCTTTGGAAATTATGGTCGACACCAAAAAACCACAGGGTGTGATGCAGTTAAGCACTTTCCAAAAAATAGAGCAGTTGGAAGAACGCCTGGCCGAATATCCTGAATTGTCGGCATCAATTTCCTTGCTTAACCTTCTTAAGTTTGCCAAGCAGGCATTTTATAATGGTCACGAGCGCTATTACAGCGTGCCCAATAACCGCGAAAAAAACTTTATTCTGCAATATGCAGCAACGGGCGAAGAGAATGCCGGATTGTTACATTCGTTTATGGACAGCACCCGGCAAACTACCCGAATCAGCATCCGGGTAAAAGATGTGGGCACCAAACGAATGGAAGAATTGTATACCCAGTTTAATGCCGATATCGACTCGATATTTACTTCCGACAAATACGATGTAACCGTTACCGGCTCAAGTATCATTGCGTTTAAAGGAAACCAGTATTTATTAAAGAACCTTTTTTCGAGTCTGGGATTGGCTATTTTGTTGATTTCCACTTTTATGGCTATCATGTTCTCTTCGTGGAGGATGGTGATTCTGTCGCTTACGCCAAACATTATCCCACTGATTTTTACGGCGGCGATAATGGGTTTTACAGGTATACCGATAAAGGCATCTACCATTTTGGTATTTAGTATCGCTTTTGGTATTTCGGTTGATAATACGATTCACTTTTTGGCCAAGTACCGGCAGGAGCTGAATATGACTAACTGGGACATTCGAAAATCGGTTGTAATTGCATTAAAAGAAACCGGTGTTAGTATGTTGTATACTTCGGTGGTGTTGTTCTTTGGATTCGGAATTTTTACCATTTCCAATTTCGGAGGAACACAGGCCATGGGAATCCTGGTATCGTTAACACTGTTGGTTGCCGTAACATCAAACCTGATTTTGCTGCCATCGTTATTGTCGGGTCTTGAGCGGCTTACAACAACCGAAGCCTTTAAAGAACCACTCCTTCATATTTACGATGAAGAAGAAGATATTGAACTCGATGATCTGGAAATTGTTCCTGATGACGAATTAAATCTGGGAAACTGATGTATACCGTAGAAGAACTTCAAAACAGAGTGAGTGCCGAAATTGAAAAGCGCTCGAAAGAACTGCTCAGTAATCAACCGGTTGAATTGTATGCGCCCATAAAATATTCGCTCGATATGGGCGGAAAACGTTTGCGTCCGGTGTTGGTTTTGCTGGCCTGCAATATGTTTTCCGAAACTGTTGATCAGGCCATTCCTGCAGCAGTTGGTATTGAGGTCTTCCACAACTTTACGCTGCTTCACGATGATATAATGGACAAAGCGGATGTGCGCAGAAGCCGCCCCACGGTGCATAAGCAGTTTAGCGAAAATGCAGCCATTTTATCCGGCGATGCCATGGCTTTTCAGTCGTATCGGTATTTTCTTGAAGAACGGTCGGAAGCGCTGCCCGAAGTGCTGGAGGTATTCAGTAAAACCGCTATAGAAGTATGCGAAGGCCAGCAATTCGACATGGATTTTGAAAAGCGAATGGATGTGACCGAAGAGGAGTATCTGGAAATGATCCGCTTAAAAACCGCTGTTTTGCTGGCATGCAGTTTAAAGGTTGGTGCACTTTTAGCCAATGCTCCCGTAAACCTGGCAAACCAGCTTTACGATTTTGGCATTAACCTGGGATTGGCTTTCCAGTTGCAGGATGATCTGTTGGATACTTTTGGCGACCAGGCGGTTTTTGGAAAACAAATTGGTGGCGATATTCTGGCCAATAAAAAAACGTTTTTGTTGATTAATGCACTGGAAAAAGCATCGGAAAGTGAAAAAGCGGCTTTAATAAACTGGATCGAAAAAAAGAACTTTGATCCGAAAGAAAAAATTGCTGCCGTTACCGGATTGTATCAATCTATTGGAGTAAAAATTATTGCCGAAGAAAAAGTAAATGACTTTTTTTACGGAGCTATTCGCATTTTAGATGATTTGGATGTGCAGGATGTTGTAAAACAGCCACTTCGTAACCTTGCGCACAAAATGCTTATACGAAAGCATTAGAAGGCTTTCATCAGGTTAAATATAATTACAAAACCTAATTCCAATCTTGCATAAAAACAAAACAATGCTAAATTTGTTGGGTCTATAAAATTTTAACGAAAAACGGGTTAAACCGGACTTAAATCTAATCCAATATGGCTCAGAGCATAGGAAAAATATTACAGGTTATCGGACCTGTAGTAGATGTTAATTTCGATAGTGAAGGCAGTGAACTTCCATCAATTTACGATGCATTGGAAATTCCCCGCGAAGGCAAAGACAGTTTAATAATAGAATGTCAGCAACACATTGGTGAAAATACCATTCGTTGTGTGGCAATGGATTCAACCGATGGTTTGAAACGTGGTACTGCGGTGCATGCATTGGGTAGTCCGATTACCATGCCAAAAGGAGAGATTGCACTTGGTCGCCTGCTGAACGTGGTTGGCGATTCGGTTGACGGATTAGAGCAATTGCCAAAAGAAGGTTTGAATATTCATAACGAGCCTCCGAAATACGAAGATTTAACAACTGAAACCGAAGTATTATATACCGGTATTAAGGTAATCGACCTGATTGAACCTTATGCAAAAGGTGGTAAAATTGGTTTGTTTGGTGGTGCCGGTGTGGGTAAAACCGTACTGATCCAGGAGCTGATCAACAACATTGCACTGGCACACTCAGGATTATCGGTATTTGCCGGTGTTGGAGAGCGTACCCGTGAAGGAAACGACCTGCTTCGCGAGATGATTGAAGCAAACATCGTAGATTACGGTGAAGAGTTTAAGAAATCGATGGAAGAAGGTAGCTGGGATCTTTCGAAGGTTGATCCGGAGCGATTGAAAAAATCGAAGCTGGCCATGGTATTTGGTCAGATGAACGAACCACCGGGTGCACGTGCACGTGTTGCACTTTCAGGATTAACAATTGCTGAAAGTTTGCGCGATGGCGACGGTTCTGCCGGAGGTGGGCGTGATATTCTTTTCTTCGTCGACAATATTTTCCGTTTTACACAAGCTGGTGCTGAAACTTCGGCTCTGCTCGGTCGTATGCCATCGGCAGTAGGTTACCAACCAACGCTGGCCACCGAAATGGGTGTTATGCAGGAACGGATTACTTCTACTAAAAATGGTTCGATTACATCGGTACAGGCGGTTTATGTACCCGCCGATGACCTGACCGACCCTGCTCCGGCAACAACATTTGCCCACCTCGATGCAACAACGGTATTAAGTCGTAAAATTGCTGAGCTGGGTATTTATCCTGCGGTTGACCCGCTCGATTCTTCTTCACGGATTCTGACTCCTGAAATTGTTGGCGATGAGCATTACAGCTGCGCACAGGATGTGATTATGTTGCTACAGCGCTACACCGAGTTGCAGGATATTATCGCAATTCTGGGTATGGACGAACTTTCGGAAGAAGATAAACTGGTAGTACACCGGGCACGTCGTGTTCAGCGTTTCCTTTCGCAGCCCTTCTTTGTTGCTTCGGCATTTACCGGACTGGAAGGGAAACTGGTTTCGATTGAAGATACCATTAAAGGTTTCAGAATGATTATGAACGGTGAGGTTGACAAATATCCTGAAGCGGCATTTAACCTTGTTGGTACTATTGAAGAGGCCATCGAAAAAGGTGAAAAATTGTTAGCTGATAACTAAAATCGGAAAGGAAAACCATGCATTTAGAAATAATTACACCGGACAAAAAAGTTTTTGAGGGGGATGTAAAGCTCATTCAGCTTCCCGGAAGCAAAGGTGGCTTTGAAATACTTAAAAACCATGCTCCAATTATTTCAACACTCGAAAAAGGAGTGCTGAAAATTATTGAAACAAGTGGCAGTGAGCAGCATTTTGAAATTGACGGTGGTGTTATTGAAAATAAAGCAAATAAAATTATTGTACTTGTTGAATCGACATAGTGTGATAAAGATAAGATAGTTAAAGAGTCCCCGTAGAAATCTTCTTCGGGGATTTTTTATGTTATCAAACCGAGTTCTCCAAAATTTCAATATCTTAGGTACTTTGGAAAAAATGAAGGTCAAATTTCTGGTTATACGTTTTAGCTCCATTGGCGACATTGTTCTTACAACGCCGGTTGTGCGTGGTTTGAAGCAGCAGGTGGAGAATGCAGAAGTGCATTTTGTTACCAAAAAGAAGTTTGCCTGCCTGGTTTATTCCAATCCGCATATCGATAAGGTATATTTTCTGGAGGATAATATGGGAATGCTAATCCATAAATTGGCAAAAGAGAACTACGACTATATTATCGATCTTCATAACAATTTCAGAAGCAACAAAATAAAACGCCGGCTAAAAATGCAGTCGTATGCATTAAATAAAATCAATTGGGAGAAGTTTCTAATGATTCGGTTTAAAATGAATCGTTTACCCGATCTTCACATTGTTGATCGGTATCTTGAAACGCTTTCGGTTTTTGATGTGAAAAACGATAACGCCGGACTCGATTATTTCATCGATGAAACAACTTCGTTTAAGCAGGCTGATTTACCGGAACCTTTTCAGAATGGTTATGTGGCGTTTGTAATTGCCGGGACTTATTTTACCAAAAAACTGCCTGTTCATAAGGTCAGCGAAATCTGCCAGAAAATTCAGTATCCTGTAATTTTACTGGGCGGGAAGAATGAATACGATGAAGGCGAAAAGGTGCTTTCGCAATCGAAAGGGAATGTGCTGAATTTTGCCGGAAAGATATCGCTTAATCAGTCGGCTTCGCTGGTGCGCGACTCGCGTTTAGTGTTGGCTAACGACACCGGGTTAATGCACATAGCTGCGGCTTTTAAAAAGAAGATCTATTCATTTTGGGGAAATACCATTCCGGAGTTTGGAATGACACCCTACCAACCCGGCGAGTCGTCGGAGATGATGCAGGTAAACGATTTGAAATGCCGTCCCTGTTCAAAGTTGGGCCACCAGAAATGTCCCAAAAAGCATTTTAAATGTATGGAAGACATTGATATTGAAAAGGCTGTTGAATGGATAATTTGTAATTTTTAGAAATTACAGGTGGTTATACATTCATAATATGATATATTTCAATCTCATTACTCAAATCTCAAAATCTGTTAATCTTAAATTATGAAACGTCGTTCCTTTTTTAAAACAACAGCCCTGGGTGGTTCTGTTGTGGCTTTAAGTGGTGTAACTGCTTGTGTGCGAGAGTCGGATGTTCAGTCAGTAGTTAATTTGGAAGCCTTTGATTTGAATGAAACAACGGCAATGGAACTTCAGCAAAAAATGGAATCTGGAGAGCTGACGGCCGAGCGTATTTGTCAAAAATACCTTGATCGAATTGCTTTGGTCGACCCGCATTTAAAGTCAGTAATTGAGCTTAATCCGGATGCTTTGGATATTGCCAGAAAGCTGGATGAGGAACGACAAAACGGAAAAGTTCGCGGGCCTTTGCACGGTATTCCGATAATGATTAAAGACAATATCGATACCGGCGATAAAATGCAAACCACTGCCGGATCGTTGGGTTTGGAAGGAAATATAGTTGAAAAGGATGCATTTATCGTAAAAAAATTACGCGCAGCAGGGGCTGTGCTGCTGGGGAAAACCAACCTCAGCGAATGGGCAAATTTCCGGTCTACCAATTCTTCGAGCGGGTGGAGCGGAAGAGGCGGGCAAGTACGAAATCCTTTTTGCCTCGATCGTAGCCCGTGTGGTTCCAGTTCCGGAACAGGGGCTGCTGTTTCTGGTAATCTTTGTACCATAGGAATTGGTACCGAAACCAACGGTTCGATTGTTTGTCCGTCGGGGATTAACGGGATAGTCGGCATTAAACCAACACTGGGAACCTGGAGTCGCCAGGGAATTATCCCAATTGCACACAGCCAGGATACGGCGGGCCCGATGTGCCGCAATGTTACCGATGCAGCTATTTTATTGGGAGCTTTGGCTGAGTTTGACGCTGATGACGCAGAAACGCATTTGGAACAAGGAAAGATTTACAATGACTATACTTCTTTTCTAAAAGCGGATGGGTTAAAAGGGAAACGAATTGGTATTGCAGCACAAATGATTCCGTCGCATGAAAGGGTAAAAGAATTAATGAAAAATGCCGTCCAGGCGATGCAGAAAAGTGGGGCGGAGTTGGTTGAGGACCTGAAATTTGAAACAAATCGAAAATGGGGAAACCCATCCTACGAAGTATTGCTTTACGAATTTAAAGCCGACCTGAATAAATACCTGCAGGAACATCCTTCAGCACCCAGAAAATCGCTGGCAGAACTGATTGAGTTTAACAATGCCAATACCGATAAGGAAATGCCGTGGTTTGGGCAGGAGATTTTTGAAGAGGCACAGGGAAAGGGTGATTTAAATTCGGAGGAATACCTGGAAGCGCTTGAAGATTCGAAACGTTATGCAGGAAAAGAAGGAATTGATGCCTTGATGGATACCCACAATCTGGATGCTCTGATAGCACCAACCAACGGCCCAACATGGAGTATCGACTGGGTTAATGGCGACAGTTTTACCGGTGGTAGTTCTTCGCCGGCTGCTATTTCCGGCTATCCGAATATTACGGTACCTATGGGTTTTGTAGAAGGCCTGCCGATTGGACTTTCATTTTTTGGCCGGGCATGGAGTGAGCCTGTTTTGCTTGAGATTGCCTTTGCTTTCGAGCAAGCGACAAAACACCGAAAAGCTCCGGATTTTAAAAAATCGTTGATGGGATAAAACTCTTCTTATCATTTGTTGTTTAAATTCAGCGTTAGATATCAGCAATTAATTTTAGCGAATAGTATTCTTTGAACCGTCTTTTAAGGCGGTGTTACAATGTGGTTGAGTCAATCTGATTTTTAAGGATTTTTGTAAAATAGAAATAGCAAGAATCCTTAAAAATCTCAGGTATTCTTTTTGTTTTTACCATCGCTCTAAAGAACGGTGCAAAAAATATTTTGAACAGGTTCCGAATTCATTGAAAGAAATCTCGCAAAAAATTTTGCGTTATCTTTGCAGCAAATTTACAGGTATGAAGGAGCGTTTATTCGGGAAAACATTAGGGGAATTGCAGGAGTTGGTGGTAGAGCTGGGGCTGCCAAAATTTACGGCTAAACAAATCACTGATTGGTTGTATAAAAAGCAGATCAGCTCGATTGAGGAGATGACAAATCTATCGAAAAAAGCCCGCGAACTGCTGAATGAACGTTTTGAATATGGTTTAACGCCCTATACCAAAGTAAGTGCAAGTATTGATGGCACGCGGAAATATCTGTTCCCGACCATCCAGAATAAATTTATCGAAACCGCGATGATTCCTGAACGCGACCGTAAAACGGTTTGTGTGAGTTCGCAGGTAGGTTGTAAAATGGGGTGCCTGTTTTGTTTTACCGCCAAACAGGGTTTTCAGGGGCAACTTTCAGCCGGAGAAATTATCAACCAGATAAAAAGTATCGACGAGGTAGAAGAGGTAAGCAACATCGTTTATATGGGAATGGGCGAACCTTTTGATAACCTCGAAGAAGTATTAAAAAGTTTGGAAATATTGACTTCGGAGTGGGGATTTGCCATGAGCCCGCGGCGGATAACCGTTTCTACCATCGGTATTATTCCGGGTATGCTGACTTTCCTCGAAAAAAGTGAGGCGCACCTGGCAGTGAGTTTGCACACTCCTTTCCACGAAGAGCGCCAGAAAATTATGCCGGTTCAGGTGGCTTATCCAGTCGAAGAGGTGGTTGAGGAAATAAAAAGCTGGGACTTTGGCCGTCAGCGCCGCGTGTCGTTCGAATACATTTTGTTTGAAGACCTGAATGATTCGCAGAAACATGTTGATGAACTGGCCCGATTGCTAAGTGGATTGAAATGCCGCATCAACCTGATTCGTTTTCACCCGGTACCGGGAACGCCATTAAAAAGTCCGGGAGAAAAAACCATTCAACGATTTAAAGATGCACTGAATAATAAAGGTATTCTAACCACCATTCGTGCTTCGCGTGGTGAAGATATTTATGCGGCTTGTGGTTTGCTTTCTACTAAAGAATTAGTGAAGTAGTAAATGATTTTTAGGCCAGAAATTCTATAAAGTTATCCTTGCTAATGACTTGAAATTCTGAATCGGGATAGGCTTTTTCCCAGGCCTTTGGAATCCTGGTTTTTTTAGGTGAGAATTTAAATTCATAGGCATACAGTTTCCCATCCCGTTCTTCAATTAGATCAATTTCCTGTTGATCGTAAGTACGCCAGAAATAGTCGTTAGCAAAAATTCGTTTGTAGTGTCTGGTTTTAATTCTTTCCATAAAAAGAAAATTTTCCCAAAGCATTCCCTTGTCATTTCTCTGAGCTAACGGTAAAAAATTATTTAAGATAGCATTTCGAACACCGTTGTCCCAGAAATAATATCGCGATGATTTTACAACTTCTTTCCGAAGGTTTCGTGAAAATCCTTGAACTTTTTTAATAACAAATGCTTTCTCCAGAAGATCAAGGTAGCGCTCTACACTCTGTTTGGCAATACCAAGATTATTCCCCAGTTCGTTTAACGATACTTCATGTCCGATTTGAAATGCCAGTAGTTTTAGTAAGTCAGTAATTTTTGACGGATTTCTTACATTTTCAAGTTCCAAAATATCTTTAAAAAGATACGCATCACGCAGGGAGTACAGGTATTCTGTTTTTTCATCTATACTTTCTGAATTTAATGCTTCTGGGTAACTGCCGAAAATAAGAAGGTTCTCCAGCTGTTCCTGGATTTTCATCCCTCCAATTTGTGAATATAATTCGTAAACAGAAAGCGGATACAATATGCGTGTTATGTTTCTTCCGGTTAGTGGCTCTCCTATTTTGTTTGACAGATCGAAAGAAGAGGACCCGGTAACAATTAGAATTTTTTCAGGGAAATGGTCAACCAGTAATTTTAATGCCATCCCGATTTCCGGAATTCGTTGTGCTTCGTCAATAAAAATAAGATCATAGGTCTTGAAATTAAGCTCAATTTGGCTGAGTTTTTGAGATGATAATATGTCGCGTAATTCCATGTTGTCTCCGGTGCCAGCATAAACCGAGCCTTCAAATGGCGCAATAAATTTTTTCAATAGTTCTGTTTTTCCGACCCTTCGGGGGCCGTAAAGCACAAAAATTTTACCTTTTTTAAATATCTTGTCGGGTTGTTCCTCCAGATATCTTTTATACCATTTTGATCTCATAGCTATTTCCTTTTTGTACCAGAAAGATACGGGAAATGAATGATAAATGAAAATTAGGGAAGTTTAGTTTCTTAATTTGTCTAAATTAGGGAATAATTAATACTCTATTTGGTTTTGTAGTCAATTTGCAGGTGGCTACAATTGGTATATTCCAGATTTTCTAAAATTATTACGGGCAACAATCGGGCTTGGATTGTGCCATTAGTTTGAATCTAAAGTAATTCTGCCAGGCTGAATTTCTCTTTCAGCTGCACACCTTTTTCTGTCTCCTGTACCGAAGCACATTCTGTATAATAATCGTGCTCGAAAAAGAAAATGTAGTTATTTTCAGCTGCCTCTTTCAAAAACCTGCCTTTCTCTTCCATCACTTTTACCGGATCGAGATCGTAAGCCGAAATCCACAGTAAAGGGATGTTGGCGGCTGTTGGAAACAGATCCGAAGTATAAACAAACGAGTGTTTTTTGGTGTGGAGAATGGGAAGCATTTGTCCGGGAGTGTGGCCATCAAATAGCCTTATTTCAAAGCCCGGCAGCAGTTCTCCTTCGTTTTCTATAAGTTTTAATTTTCCAGATTCCATCATAAAATCCAGAACCGGGTGATTGAAAGCTGCCCGTTCGCGTGGATTCGATATTTGGGCATGTTCCCACTGCGTTTTGCTGCTCCATAATGTTGCATTCGGGAAAACGAGTTCCATTTTCCCGTCAACCGTTTTTACGGCTCCGGTACAGTGATCCCAGTGAAGGTGGGTAAAAAATACATCGGTAATATCAGCGGCTGAATAAGCTTTTTCTGTCAATGATCTTTTCAGTTCGTCAACCGAAGTAACACCATTATTTATCAGGTGTTTATCGGGGTAGTGATTTCCAATTCCGGTTTCAATCAGAATTTTACGTTCACCGGTTTCAACCAACAGACAACGCAAAGTTAGCTGGGTAAAATTATCGTCGTTGCACGGGTAAACTTTGTTCCACAAAACTTTTGGAATAGCGCCAAACAAAGCGCCTCCATCGCAATGAAAATGACCGGCAGATACTGGAATAAGTTTCATAAAAGAAGTTTGAAGTCGGAAGTCGGGAGTACGAGGTTTTCGCAGCCGTTCTTTCTCAACTTTTGTTACACCTGGCAAAAGTAAATGAATTTAACGGGGCGCAAGACCGTAACGTTGCTGAAAAGCTGAATCTAACGAAAAGTTCATAACATGATCAACCACGCCGGTATAATCTTTTATCCCCGATTTTATATTGTTGTGTTTCAAATACGCATCGTTGAGTTTCGAAGCTGTTTTATCCATGGTTGCGTTGCGCAGTTTGTTCCAGTGTTCGCTTATGGTGTTGATGTCGGCCTGTACTTCAGGCGAGATTTCAGCAACAAGTTTTTTATAGTCCTCCAAACCGCGGGCCTGCCGGAAAAAATGGAATGAAATAAACAGTTTCGCCGAATACTGAATTTGTTGCGACGAACTATGTGTGCAAACCAGCCACGAGTAAAAGTTGGCTTCGGCCTCGCTCGTTACGCCCAGTTGGTGAGCTTTTTCGTGTGCCAGAACAAATGGATATTCTATGGGTAAAATCTTTTTGTTTACATGAACTTCGTTAAAAAATGGCCCGAAATATCCGGTGATCCCTGATTTTGCATAAAATCCGCTGAACGTAATTTTTTTGTCGCGGCGTTTGCCCATCGGGTACCCGAACTGTAAAACCGGTGCCAGTTGTTGGTACGATTCTTCAATTAAACGGTCGGTTTCCAATTTGTCGATGGTGTCAAAATCGCAATACAACTGGTTCAATTCATCAATGTACTGGTGAATAAATTGCACAAATTCCTCCGTATCGGGTTCCCGGTCTTCTATTCCCAGTCGGTCGGGTAAGGGTGAGCGGAAATAATTGAATCCCCAAAACACATAAAACAAAATATATACTGAGGCAATAACATTCAGCAAAAATTTTCCGGCAGTTTTCCATTTTATCTGTTTTGTAAAAATCCGAACCAGCAGAACTACCGGCATTAAGATCAGTACTGCATAAAAGATATCATCAAGCGAAAAAGGAAAAACATAAGAAATGTTTGAAAGGAGTGAAGCTATAAATGGATAGAGCCTTTGCGCATACCAGGTTTCAACAAAGCCAGGATGTTGCCGGAAGAAAAGTGTAAGCATAAAAACTGCTCCCGCCAATGCCGGAAGAATAAGCCATTTGTATTTTGTGTTTATTCGCAATTTTTTCGGGTAAATATACAAGACAAAAGTTAAAGTTGCTCTGGATAGTTATCTCTTTCAGTATTGCGCGCAGCTGTTAGAGGTGTAAAACGGGTGATTATCTTTTAGCGTTTTGAATAGAATTGTATTGACTAAAATATATTTATAAGCATAATACAAATTCTTTTTGACAGAATATTGTCTATTATGAAATACATTTGTTATAATTGCTTTCAGTTTAAAATCAAAAATATTTTATGATGATTAAGGCATATTCTTTTTTTCTAATGGTTGGGGGACTGTTAGCGGGGTTAAATGGATTTTGTGAAGGTAAAGATGGAAAAGTAATGGAAGTACATAACCGTGCAATAACAATTGATACACATTGTGATACGCCAATGGCGCTGTTAGAAGGCGACCTGGATGTGGGGGTAGCAAACGAAGCACCGGGAAGCCGGGTTGATTTTCCGAGGATGGAAGAAGGCGGATTGGATGCGATCTTTTTTGCAGCATTTACCAGCCAGCGCCCGCGAACCGAAGAGAATACGCAGAATGCCTACGAAATGGCGAATAAGATGATTGAGAAAACCTACGAAGTATGTAAAAAATATAACAGTATGGCCGAAGTGGCCACTACTCCCGAGGATGTTGTACGCCTTAAAAAGGAAGGGAAACGTGCCATTTACATCGGAATGGAAAATGGTTTCCCTTTGGGCCAGGAGCTCGACAGGGTAGAAGAATTTTACACTAAAGGTGTTCGTTACATTACGCTTTGTCACTCGTCGAATAATGATGTTTGCGATTCTTCAACCGATAAAAACGGACCTGAATTCAACGGACTGAGCCCGTTCGGAAAAGAGGTTGTGAAAGAAATGAACCGCCTGGGAATGTTGATCGATGTTTCGCATATTTCCGATAAATCGTTTTATGATGTGGTTGAACTGAGCAAGGTGCCGGTTTTTGCTTCGCACTCGAGTGTTCGCGCCATAGCACATCATAATCGAAATATGACGGATGATATGATAAAAGCATTGGCCAAAAATGGCGGTGTAATTCAGATTTGTTTACTCGACGACTATATTAAAGATCCGGATACTACCACTGTTCGTTATCAAAAAGAACAGGAAATAAGAAAAATATTTAATACCCGCTTTGCAAAAATGAGCGAAACAGAACAGGCAGAAGTTCGGAAACAGTGGCGCGAACTGGATGAGAAATATCCAAAGCAATTGCCAACCGTTGCCGATTGTGTAGATCATATCGACCATGTAAAAAATCTGGTAGGTATTGACTATGTTGGTATTGGCTCGGATTTTGATGGGGGAGGCGGACTGGCCGATTGTGCCGATGTTAGCCAGATGCCAAACATTACGGACGAAATGCTAAAACGCGGCTATACCGAAGAGGAGATTGCCAAAGTTTGGGGTGGAAATTTCCTGCGGGTATTTTCAGCGGTAATCAAAAAGAGTTCGGTTAATTAGCATATTAAAACGAAAAATATTCTATATTTGAGCAATAACATGCCTTCTATTTAATATAACGTATATCATTCGAGGGGCTGTCTTTCCCCTTCTTTGATGACGAGGTTTGCACTATCTTTTTATTAAATAGGCAATATTAACGACAGAATTACAGATTGTTGTATTCGTCCGAGTTATTAACATTTCCCAATTTGGGAAAAATTAACAAAGATAATTCTGAAAGTACTGAATTGTTCAGGGTTTGTGAATATCTTTTTAGGCAATGTATGGTTGCATTTGTTAGTAAATTGTTGTAGTTTGCCGCAGTTGTAAAGAGAAAATTTGTATCGTCATTAAAAGAATTGTTGTATTAGGGATATTTGTCTTGCTAATATCACTCAGGTGTGGTGCACAACAGGATCCTATTTTCACCTCATACATGTATAATGGCCAAATCATTAACCCGGCTTATGCAGGAATGTGGGAAAAGATAGGTTTTACCACCTTAGTAAGAAAACAGTGGGCCGGGATTAACCGTTCGCCTCTGACTGAATACATTTCATTTCACTCACCTTTACGGAACGAAGCGGTTGGTGTTGGATTCAATATCATGAACGACACATTTGGTCGTGAAAAGCGCTTGACTGTACTTGGCGATTATTCTTACGAAGTATACCTATCGCGCCGTACACGTATGCGAATGGGTGTAAAATTCGGTTTTACCAATTATAAAAACCCGCTTACCGAATACATTTTATATCCCGATGGCAAGTACGACAGGGCTTTTGATGAAGATGTAGATTTGTCATTTCTGCCCAATTTTGGTTTCGGAATATTTATTTACCAGGATTATTTTTATGCCGGATTCTCTATTCCAAAGCTTATTGAGAACGATTTGAAAGAGAATTTCCATAACTATTCTTCCAGTGCCGAGGTGCGTACCATCTACCTGAATGGTGGATATGTGATTCCACTCGATCCATTTAATTATTTTGTGTTTAAACCCACATTGCTGGTCAAGGCGACCTGGGGTGCGCCCATGCAGATTGATTTGGCTGCAAACTTTATGATCCGCGAAAAGCTGTGGCTTGGTGTATTGGGGCGCACCGGGGGTGCAATATGTTTTACAGGCAACTGGATGTTTAGTAACAAATTTAGAGTGGGATTTGCAATGGATATTACAACAAACGAAATATACCCATATCAGAACGGAACTTTTGAATTTACTTTTGGTTTTGATGTGGACTTTTTTGGACGAAGCTATTTAAGGTCCAGATACTTTTAATGACGATGGACACAATTACAAACCCTAAAATGATTGGGTAACGAGTAAAATTAAAATTATGTAGAGAAAAATTAATTGAAAACCTTAGAGTTGTTAAGTGACCAGATCGAAACATAACCAGACTTTAAAAACAGCATTCTTATTGCTGGCTGTTTTTCTGTGTTTTACAGAACCCAATGCTGTGAGTAGTGAGAGCTATGCCTCATTCTCTTCTGCAAAAGATTCTGTAATGGGCTTTGTTTCGCCCTCAATTTCAAATCAATTACTTACAGAAATTTCGGACATCCCTGCTTCTCAAGACGATACAACAGGCATTGTTTGTCCGGAAGATATCTCCAGATATACCGACCTGAATTCCTGTGTGGCAGTTGTCAGCAATGGTTTAGATATTTCTGATCCCAACGGCATTATTTCAACACTGAGTTGGGAAATGACCGGAGCAACTGAAGCAGCGTCGAATGGTTCCGGCATCAACCAAATTGGCAGTTATACCTTTAACCAGGGAATTACAGTAATTACTTATAGCGGTGCAACTCTTTACAACAACTCAATTAACTGCACCTTTACTGTTACTGTTGAAGATAACCAGGCTCCACGCCTGATCAGTTCTCCCGGACACATTACGGTTCGAAACCTGCCTGGAGAATGTTATGCCAATGTGAGTTGGACCGAACCATCTGCTGCCGATAATTGTGTGCCGCAGGATCAATTAATTTATAACAGTAATTACAGTTCTGGTCAGCAGTTCCCGGTTGGTTCAACCCTGGTTGAATATCGAATTAGCGATGGAGTAAATACGGCGGTTCATAATTTTACCGTAACCGTTACCGATGCTGAAGCACCGGAATTGATTGCGCCACCGGATTCGGAAAGCGAATGTGGACAATCCGTACCTGATGCCTTTACAACATGGGCACAATTTGAACGGGCAGGCGGAAGCGCAAATGACAATTGTTCGGTTAACTACGGAAGTTTTAGATACGTGGGCCAAACCAGCAGCGGTATAACCTGCCCCTACACAGTAACACGTACCTATAGTATTTCGGATAATGATGGCAACGTAGCCGAAGTTAAACATGTAATTGAAGTAACAGGAGAAGGAATGGCTTATGAAGCCACAGTTGAATCGACCGAACCGGAAGTACTTTTAGAGCCCGGAGCAGAAACGCAGGCCGAGATCTTATTCTCAAAAACTGATGTTAGTTGTAAAGGCAGCAGAACCGGAATGGTTGATCTGACCGTAAATGGTACCTCCGGAATAGTTAGTTTTGTTTGGTCGACGCAAAACGGAAGTGGAATTGTGCAGGGAGCCGAAGATCAAACTACCCTAAGCGATGGCGACTATACCGTAATGGTTTACGAGGATGGTGTTCGTTTATTGGCCTTCGATTTTAGCATTTTGGTATCCGATAATCAGGCACCGGTGCTCAATGCTCCTGCAACTATTCAGCGAAAATGCGGACAATCTATCCCCGCTGCTTATTCCACCTGGACTGAATTTGCAAATGCCGGTGGAACAGTTCATGACAACTGTCAAATTTATTATTCAACATTCCGCCTGGCTTCCGAAACGCAAAGTAATCCCAGTTGCCCCTATACAATTACCCGGGTTTATGAAATTACCGATGTAAATGGGAACCGCGGGATTGCAGAACATTTGATTCGTGTTGGAGCGGAAGAGGTTTATTTGAAATCGGGGCAGGGAACGGCGGCAGTAATAACATCCACAGCTGCAGGAGGAGACTGGAATCTTGGTAGTTCTTGGGTTGGTGGTGTAGTACCGTTACCTACGGATGATGTGGAAATTGTATCTGGTGCAACCATTACGCTTACTGATAATCGCACCGTGGTTAATGTTACAAATAATGGAACACTTTTAATTGGAAGCAACAATCTTCAGATAGATGGAAACCTTATAAACAATGGCACCTTAACAGTAGGATCTGGAACAATAACCAACTACGGAAACTGGACCAATAACGGAGCGTTTACTGCCGGAACCGGAACGGTTGAATTTACAGGTTCGACAGATGCTATTATCAGTGGAAGTTCGGCGACAGATTTTAATGCGTTTGTTCTGGATAAAGGATCAGATGTGACAACTGATCTGGTTGTACAAAGTGACATTACAATCACAGATTTGACGTTTAGTAATGGAGTTCTGGATGTAGAGAGTGGGACAACAGACATTGCAGATATTGTAAATGTAAATAATACAATTCCTTCAAAAGCGGGAATACGCGTCTCAGGAGGAACGTTAACAACTGGTTATTATTCAATTATAAATGAAGGATTAATAGAAGTTACATCAGGAAATGCAACTTTTGGAACAGGTAGTGGGAATAGGGTACACACCCAGGTTGATGGAGCCTTTATTGTCTCAGGAGGAACGGTAGAAATTGCAGGTAGACTTGAAAATACCGCAGGAGGGACATTGTCTGGGTATCCATCTGGAATAAATATTTCGGGAGGAATAATAACATTAGCAACCGCCGGAAATAATGAGAGTGGCACTGGATCTTTAGATGTTACTACTAATGGTGCATTTAATTTCACTGGAGGTACCGTAATTTTTGAAAATCCAAGTACGGCAGGAGCGGCTCTGGATTTGGGATTGGTTGATGGAACTGGAAATGGAGCAAAGACTATTACCAATGGGATTTTTCAGTTTGGGAATGAGAATACACCAAATGGCAGTATCTTTCATATTGATAGTGAAATAAAAATTCCTAATATCGTTACCTATTCTGGGAGTGCATTATTTCTGGCTATGCCCGCGGATGGCGCATCCTCGGTTGAATGTATTGATCAGGCAACAGTACCAACGCCTCCGGTAGTTCTAGACAACTGTGGATACGAGATTACTCCTACAGTTCCTTCTGGTTACGTAGTAACAACCTACGACGGCTGTGAAGGCGATGTAACTTATACCTATACTTATGAAGATTGCGACGGGAGTACGCATGACTGGGTATATGTCTATACCATCGATGATGTTACCAACCCGACTGCCAGTAACCCGGCTCCAATAACCGTACAATGTGCAGCAGATGTACCAGCACCGGATATTACAGTAGTAACCGATGAAGCCGATAACTGTACAGCTGCTCCGGAAGTTGCATTTGTTAGCGATTCAGACAATGGGCTGACTTGTCCGAAGACAATTACTCGAACTTACTCGGTTACCGATGATTGTGGTAACTCGATAAATGTAGAGCAAACGATAACCATTAACGACGATACCAACCCGACTGCCAGTAACCCGGCTCCAATAACCGTACAATGTGCAGCAGATGTACCAGCACCGGATATTACAGTAGTAACCGATGAAGCCGATAACTGTACAGCTGCTCCGGAAGTTGCATTTGTTAGCGATTCAGACAATGGGCTGACTTGTCCGAAGACAATTACTCGAACTTACTCGGTTACCGATGATTGTGGTAACTCGATAAATGTAGATCAAACGATAACCATTAACGACGATACGAATCCGACGGCGAGTAATCCAGCCCCAGTGACAGTTCAGTGTATTGGCGATGTACCAGCAGTAGATATTAATGTAGTAACGGACGAGGCCGATAACTGTACAGCAGCACCTGTAGTTGCACATGTTGGCGATGTAAGCAATGGCTCTTGTCCTGAAATCATCACGAGAACTTATTCGGTTACGGATGACTGTGGTAACTCGATAAATGTAGATCAAACGATAACCATTAACGACGATACGAATCCGACGGCGAGTAATCCAGCCCCAGTGACAGTTCAGTGTATTGGCGATGTACCAGCAGTAGATATTAATGTAGTAACGGACGAGGCCGATAACTGTACAGCAGCACCTGTAGTTGCACATGTTGGCGATGTAAGCAATGGCTCTTGTCCTGAAATCATCACGAGAACTTATTCGGTTACGGATGACTGTGGTAACTCGATAAATGTAGATCAAACGATAACCATTAACGACGATACGAATCCGACGGCGAGTAATCCAGCCCCAGTGACAGTTCAGTGTATTGGCGATGTACCAGCAGTAGATATTAATGTAGTAACGGACGAGGCCGATAACTGTACAGCAGCACCTGTAGTTGCACATGTTGGCGATGTAAGCAATGGCTCTTGTCCTGAAATCATCACGAGAACTTATTCGGTTACGGATGACTGTGGTAACTCGATAACGGTAGATCAAACGATAACAATCAACGACGATACGAATCCGACGGCGAGTAATCCAGCCCCAGTGACAGTTCAGTGTATTGGCGATGTACCAGCAGTAGATATTAATGTAGTAACGGACGAGGCCGATAACTGTACAGCAGCACCTGTAGTTGCACATGTTGGCGATGTAAGCAATGGCTCTTGTCCTGAAATCATCACGAGAACTTATTCGGTTACGGATGACTGTGGTAACTCGATAACGGTAGATCAAACGATAACAATCAACGACGATACGAATCCGACGGCGAGTAATCCAGCCCCAGTGACAGTTCAGTGTATTGGCGATGTACCAGCAGTAGATATTAATGTAGTAACGGACGAGGCCGATAACTGTACAGCAGCACCTGTAGTTGCACATGTTGGCGATGTAAGCAATGGCTCTTGTCCTGAAATCATCACGAGAACTTATTCGGTTACGGATGACTGTGGTAACTCGATAACGGTAGATCAAACGATAACAATCAACGACGATACGAATCCGACGGCGAGTAATCCAGCCCCAGTGACAGTTCAGTGTATTGGCGATGTACCAGCAGTAGATATTAATGTAGTAACGGACGAGGCCGATAACTGTACAGCAGCACCTGTAGTTGCACATGTTGGCGATGTAAGCAATGGCTCTTGTCCTGAAATCATCACGAGAACTTATTCGGTTACGGATGACTGTGGTAACTCGATAACGGTAGATCAAACGATAACAATCAACGACGATACGAATCCGACGGCGAGTAATCCAGCCCCAGTGACAGTTCAGTGTATTGGCGATGTACCAGCAGTAGATATTAATGTAGTAACGGACGAGGCCGATAACTGTACAGCAGCACCTGTAGTTGCACATGTTGGCGATGTAAGCAATGGCTCTTGTCCTGAAATCATCACGAGAACTTATTCGGTTACGGATGACTGTGGTAACTCGATAACGGTAGATCAAACGATAACAATCAACGACGATACGAATCCGACGGCGAGTAATCCAGCCCCAGTGACAGTTCAGTGTATTGGCGATGTACCAGCAGTAGATATTAATGTAGTAACGGACGAGGCCGATAACTGTACAGCAGCACCTGTAGTTGCACATGTTGGCGATGTAAGCAATGGCTCTTGTCCTGAAATCATCACGAGAACTTATTCGGTTACGGATGACTGTGGTAACTCGATAACGGTAGATCAAACGATAACCATTAACGACGATACGAATCCGACGGCGAGTAATCCAGCCCCAGTGACAGTTCAGTGTATTGGCGATGTACCAGCAGTAGATATTAATGTAGTAACGGACGAGGCCGATAACTGTACAGCAGCACCTGTAGTTGCACATGTTGGCGATGTAAGCAATGGCTCTTGTCCTGAAATCATCACGAGAACTTATTCGGTTACGGATGACTGTGGTAACTCGATAACGGTAGATCAAACGATAACAATCAACGACGATACGAATCCGACGGCGAGTAATCCAGCCCCAGTGACAGTTCAGTGTATTGGCGATGTACCAGCAGTAGATATTAATGTAGTAACGGACGAGGCCGATAACTGTACAGCAGCACCTGTAGTTGCACATGTTGGCGATGTAAGCAATGGCTCTTGTCCTGAAATCATCACGAGAACTTATTCGGTTACGGATGACTGTGGTAACTCGATAACGGTAGATCAAACGATAACAATCAACGACGATACGAATCCGACGGCGAGTAATCCAGCCCCAGTGACAGTTCAGTGTATTGGCGATGTACCAGCAGTAGATATTAATGTAGTAACGGACGAGGCCGATAACTGTACAGCAGCACCTGTAGTTGCACATGTTGGCGATGTAAGCAATGGCTCTTGTCCTGAAATCATCACGAGAACTTATTCGGTTACGGATGACTGTGGTAACTCGATAACGGTAGATCAAACGATAACCATTAACGACGATACGAATCCGACGGCGAGTAATCCAGCCCCAGTGACAGTTCAGTGTATTGGCGATGTACCAGCAGTAGATATTAATGTAGTAACGGACGAGGCCGATAACTGTACAGCAGCACCTGTAGTTGCACATGTTGGCGATGTAAGCAATGGCTCTTGTCCTGAAATCATCACGAGAACTTATTCGGTTACGGATGACTGTGGTAACTCGATAACGGTAGATCAAACGATAACCATTAACGACGATACGAATCCGACGGCGAGTAATCCAGCCCCAGTGACAGTTCAGTGTATTGGCGATGTACCAGCAGTAGATATTAATGTAGTAACGGACGAGGCCGATAACTGTACAGCAGCACCTGTAGTTGCACATGTTGGCGATGTAAGCAATGGCTCTTGTCCTGAAATCATCACGAGAACTTATTCGGTTACGGATGACTGTGGTAACTCGATAACGGTAGATCAAACGATAACAATCAACGACGATACGAATCCGACGGCGAGTAATCCAGCCCCAGTGACAGTTCAGTGTATTGGCGATGTACCAGCAGTAGATATTAATGTAGTAACGGACGAGGCCGATAACTGTACAGCAGCACCTGTAGTTGCACATGTTGGCGATGTAAGCAATGGCTCTTGTCCTGAAATCATCACGAGAACTTATTCGGTTACGGATGACTGTGGTAACTCGATAACGGTAGATCAAACGATAACCATTAACGACGATACGAATCCGACGGCGAGTAATCCAGCCCCAGTGACAGTTCAGTGTATTGGCGATGTACCAGCAGTAGATATTAATGTAGTAACGGACGAGGCCGATAACTGTACAGCAGCACCTGTAGTTGCACATGTTGGCGATGTAAGCAATGGCTCTTGTCCTGAAATCATCACGAGAACTTATTCGGTTACGGATGACTGTGGTAACTCGATAAATGTAGATCAAACGATAACCATTAACGACGATACGAATCCGACGGCGAGTAATCCAGCCCCAGTGACAGTTCAGTGTATTGGCGATGTACCAGCAGTAGATATTAATGTAGTAACGGACGAGGCCGATAACTGTACAGCAGCACCTGTAGTTACACATGTTGGCGATGTAAGCAATGGCTCTTGTCCTGAAATCATCACGAGAACTTATTCGGTTACGGATGACTGTGGTAACTCGATAACGGTAGATCAAACGATAACAATCAACGACGATACGAATCCGACGGCGAGTAATCCAGCCCCAGTGACAGTTCAGTGTATTGGCGATGTACCAGCAGTAGATATTAATGTAGTAACGGACGAGGCCGATAACTGTACAGCAGCACCTGTAGTTACACATGTTGGCGATGTAAGCAATGGCTCTTGTCCTGAAATCATCACGAGAACTTATTCGGTTACGGATGACTGTGGTAACTCGATAACGGTAGATCAAACGATAACAATCAACGACGATACGAATCCGACGGCGAGTAATCCAGCCCCAGTGACAGTTCAGTGTATTGGCGATGTACCAGCAGTAGATATTAATGTAGTAACGGACGAGGCCGATAACTGTACAGCAGCTCCGGTTGTTGCATGGGTAAGTGATGTCTCAGATGGAGGATTCAATCCAGAGATAATAACCAGAACTTATTCAGTTACGGATGATTGTGGAAATAGTATAAATGTAGAGCAGACAATTACCATTGACGACGTAACTCCACCAACTGCTCTTTGCCAGCCCCTAACTATCCAATTAGATGCCACCGGAAATGCCACAATAACACCGGATCAAATTGACAATGGCAGCAACGATAATTGTACAGTAGCAGGAGATTTGGTATTTGCACTTAATAAAACCGACTTTGATTGTACCAATGTAGGTGATAACACCGTTACATTAACCGTAACAGATGAAGCAGGAAATACTTCGACATGTACCGCCACCGTAATGGTAGAAGACAATGTTGATCCGGTGGCAATATGCCAGGATATCACAGTACAGCTGGATGCCACAGGAAATGCTACGATAACCGCCGCCAATATTGATAACGGCAGTTCCGATAATTGTGCAATTACTTCACGAACGCTTAGCCAAAATAATTTTGATTGTGATGATGTTGGTGAGAATACCGTTACTTTAACGATTACCGATGTAAATGGTAATTCATCAACATGCGATGCTAAAGTTACCGTAGAACAAACTATTTTACCTACCGCTCTTTGTAAGGATATTATTGTGGAACTCGATGCAAGTGGTAATGCAACTATTACTGCCGGTGATATTGACAATGGTAGCAGTGTTGTTTGCGGAACGCCAACGTTGAGTATTGACCAATCAACTTTTGACTGCAACGATGTTGGTACACAAACGGTAATATTAACCGTTTCAGACCAGAATGGAAATTCGAGTCAATGTACTGCAACAGTTACCGTTCAGGACAATATCCTTCCAATAGTTGTGTGTCAGGATATTATCGTTGCCCTCGATGCCAGCGGAGCAGCTACAATTGCAGCTGCTGATATTGACAATGGAAGTTCGGACAACTGTAGTATAGCTTCATTGGTTCTTGATAAAACCTCATTCGACTGTAGTGAGGTTGGAGATCATACCGTTACATTAACGGTAACTGATGAGCATGGCAACTCAAATTCTTGTACTGCAAATGTTGAGATTATTGATAATATTAATCCAATTGCCATATGTAGGGATCTTACCATCCAACTCAACTCAAGTGGAACAGCTGTTATTGCTGCTGCTGACATTAACGACGGAAGTTCGGATAATTGTTCTATAGCATCGGTGACTATTAACCAAACAATTTTTGACTGTACCCATATAGGAACAAATACGGTTACCTTAACCGTTACCGATGCTTCCGGAAATTCTTCAACATGCGATGGAACTGTTACTGTTGAAGATAACACAAACCCTATCGCAATTTGTAAAAATTATACCGTTCAGCTGGATGCTACAGGAAATGCAAGTATTACTGCTGCTGATATCGATAATGGTTCGAATGATGCCTGTGGTATTGCAAGCCTGGATTTAGACAGATATGATTTTACCTGTGCCGATTTGGGTACAAATAACGTAACGCTTACCGTAACCGATAACAATGGAAATCAGTCAAGCTGCCCAGCAGTTGTAACGGTAATCGATAATCTGCCTCCTACAGCATCGGCCGGTGGAAGTGCAACAATTTGTATCGATGAGACACATACGCTAAGCGGTGCAACAGCAAACAACGGAACAATTGAATGGACACACAACGGACAGGGAAGTTTGAGTGATGAAACCACATTAACACCAAGTTACACATCGGTATTGGCCGATGCGGGACAAACCGTAACTTTAACCTTAACGGTAACAGGAAATAATGCCTGTGGAACGAATACGGCATCAGCTATCTATACCATTGAAGTGAATGCTGTTGCTACAGTTAACCCGGTTGATCCAATGGAATATTGCGCTGGCGAAACCACAACTGCCGTTACCTTAGGAAGTAATCTTGCGGGTGCAACATTTAATATAAGCGGAGGACAGAATGTTGGTTTGTTCAATCAGAATGGAGTAGATGAAATACCGTCGTTTACGGCAATTGCGAACACAGCAACCATTACCATAACTCCGGTTTACAACGGTTGTCCTGGTGATCCTATCGATGTAGAAATTACCGTTAAACCCAGACCCAGTGTTTCGGCAGCACCATTGTTTCAAACTATTTGTTCGGGAGAGGCAACAGATATAGCACTTGGGAGTAACATTACAGGGGCTACCATGAGCTGGACAACAACAGTTGAACCTGCTGGTAGCAATATAACCGGAATGACTGCAGGAGTGGACGAAAGTACGGCAAGCATAAACGATGTATTGGTTAATAACGAAACTACCGAGGTAACGGTAACCTATCATATTCGAGCCAAAGCAAATGGTTGCGAGGGCCCCGAATTAAACATTGTTGTAAAAATAAAGCCTGCATTTAGTGCAAGTATAGCCGGTACTACAACTGTTTGCCAGGAAGATCCTGCACCTAATATTACCTTTGAGGTAACGGGTGGTACAGCCCCATATATTCTTACGTACAACATAAATGGAGGAAGTGATATTGATGTTCAGCTCAACTCCGGGACTTCAATTAATATACCTGCACCAACCGATGCGGATGGAGATTTTGTTTATACCTTGGTAAGTGTTTACGAAGCGGGGGGATGTACCCACACGTTTAACGAAACTGCAACGGTTACTGTAAGTCCTAAACCATATTTAAGCAGTACCTTAACCCCAACGGGTGTATGTAGTAACAATGCATTTACCTATACACCAACCAGTGATACGCCCGGTACCACATTTACCTGGAGCAGGGCAGCCATTGCTGGTATTGATAATCCTGCAGAAACCGGAACGGATGCAATCGACGAGTTTCTGATAAACACTACAAACGCCCCAATTCCGGTTGTATATACCTATACATTGGAAGCTGCAGGTTGCACCAACTCTCAAGATGTTGTGGTAATGGTAACCCCAACGCCATCGCTAACCAGTACCTTAAGTCCCGATGGAGTATGTAGCGAAAATCCATTCTCCTATACACCTACCAGCGATGTTTCGGAAACCACTTTCCCATGGACACGGGCTGCGGTGGCAGGAATAAGTAATCCGGCTGCTTCGGGAACCGGTGATATTAACGAGGTGTTGATTAATACTACGGATAATCCTGTTGCAGTTACTTATGAATATACTTTAACCTCAAACGATTGTGTAAATCAAGCTACCTATTCAGTAGTTGTTGTGGTAACTCCTGCACCTGAGGTTACAGCAAGTGCCGATGTTAGTTGTGTTTGCCCGGGAGGAACGGTTAACCTGACTTCTTCTTCTGATATTTCAGGTGGTACTCCATTACCTGGAACACTATTAGCTGAAGATTTTAACGGCAGTGCCAGCGGTTGGACAACAACCAATACATCAACCGGGGGAGATCCATCCCATGCCGCATGGACATTAAGGCCGGAAGGTTATACATATGATGCAGGTTACTGGTTTTGGTTTTGGTGGGTTTCTCAAAATTATACATTTAGTTCAAATGATGACTCACAGTTTTTCCTTTCCAATAGTCACGATCAGGATGGCGGTACTACGAGAACTACACTTGAAAGTCCGGCATTTAGTACAGTTGGTTATAATTCTTTGGAGTTGGATTTTTATCATTATTATAATGATAATGGTGGGGACAATGCAAACATTGAGGTTTCTACTGATGGGGCAAATTGGACAGAAATACAACGCTATGATTCGGATAGGGGAAGTTCAACAAATTTTAGGAACGAAACTGTAGACTTAACCGCATACATTGGACAACCGACATTGTATATCCGTTTTAGGTATTATGCTACCGAGGATTATTTCTGGGCCATAGATAATGTAACAGTAACCGGAACAAGTTCAGGTACAACAGCCGATGTAAGCTGGGAGGCATTTAATCAGGACTTTACTTCGTCCTCAGGCGAATTTTCAACCACCGCTAATCCAACAACCACTATTTCCGAGCCTACGCAATTTGTAGCCACCTATATCGATCCCGACACCAATTGCCCGGGACGCGATACCGTATTTGTGGACATTTGCGAAACACCCGACCCGGTTATTGCTCCTGATTATTGTGCTGTGGCACCTAATGTACTCTTAACAGCTTATGGTGGAGCAGCAGGTGCCACCTATGATTGGCGAGATTCGGAAGGCGATCAGGTTGGCACTGACCAACAGTACATTGTTAGTTTGGTAGATCGTTATCAGGTTACCATTACTAATCCAAACGGATGTTCTGCTACAGCTCAGCTCGAGGTGTCGAATGAAATGGTTACCAATGGCGATTTTGAAGCTGGAGATACTGGATTTATTACGGATTATTTACCCTCAAATAATTTATCTACCGGAGGTCAGGGAGGTTCTACCGGAGGAGAGGGTTTGTATGCCATTGGAGATGACGCAAATGATTATCATTCAAACTTCTGGGGTGATAGTGATCATACCTCCGGGTCTGGAAACTACATGATTATAAATGGAAAAGGCTCTCAATATGTTGTGTGGGAAAATGCTGTTGACATTACATTACTCCCGGGAACAAACTATTACTTTTCGGGTTGGGCCATGAGTTTAAATAGTGTTGGTAACGATGCACAATTGGTGTATGAGATTGAATATGATGGAATTGTTGAGCAAATTGGTAGTACGGCAATAATACAGCCCGGTGTTCAGAATGACAATAACACCTGGTTAAGTAGTGGTAGGTTTTATGGAAATTGGACATACACTGGAACTTCAATAACAACGGCCAGAATACGAGTAGTAAACCTTCGTCCCGATGACCCGGGAAATGATTTTGGTATTGATGATCTTTCTTTTGGTACTTTCGATCCGTTCCCGCTCGTAATTGATGTGGATTTTGATGAAGTTTGTGAGGGTGATACGCTCTTTTTGTATTCCAACTCGCAGTATGGTAAAGAACCCATTACTTATTCGTGGACCGGCCCCAATGGTTTTACCTCAACCGAACAAAATCCCATTATTCCAAATTTTAGTATAGCAGACGCCGGAAAATACAAACTCGAGGCGCAAGATGCTTACGGTTGCGATATCTTACCCGATTCTACAGTTGTTCCTTTCAACGAGGCACCAGTTGCCAACGCAGGCCCCGACGATTTTGTATGTACCGCCAATCCGGAAGTAAATTTAAATGGTACAATTGACGGTTCGGCTACGTCGGGTTATTGGACAGGCGGTGGAGGAACGTTTAATCCCGATGCCAATACTCTTAATGCTACTTACACTTTAAGTCAGGCCGAAATTGACGCCGGTATTGCCGAATTGATTTTGAGTACCGACGATCCAACCGGGGTTTGCGAAGCCCACAAAGATACACTTTATATAACCATTCATAATTCGCTCGAAATTACCACGTCGTCAACAATGCCCGACTGCCATGGTGGAGCAAACGGTACGGCAACAGCAACGGTTTCGGTAACAACTGTTGAGCCATACACTTATTTATGGAGCGATGGACAAACTACCCCAACAGCCCGCGATTTAGCAGCTGGCACTTATTCGGTAACTGTAACCGATGCCAATGGCTGTACGGCACAAGCCACAGTTACGGTTGACGAACCCGATCTTTTTGTGATTTCAGCTATTTCACCAATAATATCAGCCCCATCGTGCTACGGTGCTACTGATGGCTCGGCAACCATGGAAGTTACAGGCGGTACACCACCTTATTCATTTATTTGGGATGCAGCTACCGGAGATCAGCGAACAGCAACTGCTTCAAACCTGGCAGCCGGAACCTATACTGTTTTGGTAACGGATGCCAATGGCTGTTCGGCAGCTACTTTTACAGCAACTATTCCTAATCCTCCTCCGCCAAGTTTGCAATGCCCTGATGATATGGAGGACATTATTGATGATGCTGCATGTACCATCGTTTTAGATGACATTGAAGAACCGGTTTTTGATGGATATTGTACAACCACTTTATCCTATGAATTAAGCGGAGCAACAACAGGAAGTGGAACAGGCTCGGTAAATGGCCAGGTTAATTTTAATGTTGGAATTACTACTGTTACTTATAGAATTGAAGATACAGCAGGGAATCAGGATGAGTGTTCCTTTACGGTTTGGGTAAAACATCAAAATTTATTACCTACCAGATACGATTGCCCCGATCCCATAGTAAATGCCGGAACGCCTGATAACTACGAATGTTTAAAAAATGTTACGCTCGGCCAAGTTACTTTAGATGATCAATGTAACGAAATTGAAAGCATTTGGCACGACTCTCCATACAGCAGCGATCCTGCTGATGCCAGTGGCGATTACCCCGTGGGTTCAACCAGCTTTCAATGGTTTATTCGCGATGTATCTGGCAATATCGAGACCTGCGATGTAACCGTAATTGTTGATGATTTAGATCCGCAAATTACTTGTCCGGCTGACGTTATCGAAACGGTTGCTGCAAACGAGTGCTCGAAAACCGGTGTTACTATTGATCCTCCAGATTACGATGATAACTGTCCTGATCCTGTGTTAAGCTATGTTTTAACGGGAGCTACAACCGGCAGTGGCACAGGAGAAGTACCTTCTTATCAGGTGTTTAATATTGGAGTTACTACAGTTACTTACACCGTAACCGATGCACACAATAATACAGCTCAATGCTCATTTAACGTAACCATTGAGCGATTGTCGATACCTCCGGCAGTAATAACATGTCCGCCAAATCCGGCTAAGGTTACAGCCGTAGGGGGCACTTGTTTTGCTCCGGTAAGTCCTGCAGCACCAACTGTTGTCGATCCATGTGCAACAACGACTTACACAATTGTAAATGACTTTAATAATTCTGACGATGCCTCGGATTCATACCCGGTAGGAACGACTATTGTTACCTGGACAATCTCGGATAATTCAGGAAAAACTTACGAATGTACACAAACAGTGGTGGTGGAAGATATAGATCCTACTATTACTTGTCCTACCTCTGTGGCAGAAACCATCGCAGCCGACCAGTGTTCAAAAACTGGTGTTACAATTAATCCGCCAACATTTAGCGACAACTGCCCTAATCCGGTGCTAACCTACACTTTAAGTGGAGCTACTACAGGAAGTGGTATTAATGTTGTACCTGCCAGCCAGGTATTTAACATTGGTGTTACCACGGTTACTTATACGGTTACTGATACTGATAACCGTACCGCGGAGTGTTCGTTTACGGTTACCATCGAGCGCTTGTCTATACCTCCGGCAGTAATTAACTGCCCTGTCGATCCGCCTTCGGTAACAGCTGTTGCCGGAACTTGTTTTGCCCCGGTGAATCCTGATGCACCTGTAATTAGTGATCCATGTGCTACGGCAAGCTATACAATTGTTAACGATTTTACGGGAACCGATGACGCTTCAGGTTCTTACCCCGTTGGAACCACTACGGTAACCTGGACCATAACCGACAACTCAGGAAAAATTTATACGTGTGAACAGGAAGTTGTTGTCGAAGATTTAGATCCAGTAATCTCATGTCCTTCAGATGTGAGTGAGATAATTGCTGCCGATGCTTGTTCAAAATCAGATGTAGTTCTTGGAACGCCTACATACAGCGACAATTGCCCGAATCCTGTATTGACTTACGAGTTGAGTGGTGCTACAACGGGTAGTGGCTCAGGAACAGTACCAGCTAATCAGGTATTTAACATTGGAGAAACCACTGTTACCTACACCGTAACCGATACCGATAACCGTTCCGCATCATGTTCTTATACCGTAACTATTGTGCGATTCTCAATTCCTCCTGCGGCAATAAACTGTCCGCCTGATCCGACTCCTGTAACAGCTGTTGCAGGCACATGTTTTGCCCCGGTAAGTCCGGCACCTCCTACCATTAACGATCCATGTGCTACAACTACTTATACCATAGTTAACGATTTTACGGGCACCGATGATGCCTCGGATTCGTATCCGGTAGGAACAACCACAGTAATCTGGACGATAACCGACAATTCGGGTAAGATTTATACCTGTAACCAGGAAGTGATTGTGGAAGATATTCCTCCCAGCATAAACTGCCCTGCAGATTATACTTTTTTGGCCGATGAAAATGTTAATTACAAAGACAATGTAACGCTTGCTGATCCTACATACGAAGATAACTGTCCGAATCCAATTTTGGAATGGACACGAGTTGAGCCGGATGGCACGACAACACATAGTGCATCTACTGGTATTAATTTTATTGCCAATCCGGGAAGGTATTACATTGGAGTTACTACCATCACCTATAAAATTACCGACTCATCGGGATTAACCGACGAGTGTTCGTTTACGGTAACCGTAACGGGTATCCCCGAAATTGATTGTCCCGATGATATTCTTCAACCAACTGATGCAGGCGTATGCACCAGAGCCCTCGATCCGGGAGTACCAGTGCTTGAACCCGGATCGCCAACTGTTGATAACTGGACTTGGGAAATGACCGGAGCAACAACCGGATCAGGCTCAAATGCTGGCAATACACCCAATCCCATTAGTCCTAATCCTTATACATTTAATGTAGGAGTAACCACCATCACCTGGACTGCCTGTAATATTTCAGGATGCGCTACCTGCGAACAAATTATAATAATTACCGACGAAGAACCGCCTGTAATTACCGCCGATCCATACGAAAACTGTGTTGATCCGTTGCATTGGGCGGTTTATAATGAAAGCGATCCAACGCCACAATTCGGTCATGTTGATCCGAACCTCGAAAAATCGCCAATCGATTACCGTACGCTGTTGGCAGGTGATACCGATCTTGATTTAACATCGCTTACCGATAACTGCTGCGATTCACTATCGATGATAAATAACCTGCAGTGGCGCATTGAGTTTGCCGATACACCCGATCCGATTACCGGTGCTGCAGTAAGTCATCCAAATATTACAGGAGAAGGCCAACCATCAGAATATATCGATCCGGTAAGCGGAGTAGCTGCTGATATTTACCTGTGGGGCGATGGCGTAACCTTTAGCACGGTAACACACAGCATATTCTACTGGATTGAAGACTGTAACGGCAATCCGATTACAGAAGAGCTAAGAAAAGACATTACCATAACACCACGACCACAAGTAATTAAAACGGACTATTAAAAGTGAGAAGAGCAAACAACATAGAAACCATAAATCAATTGTCATCTCGACGAGGACACGAGGAGAGATCTGTAACAACAGAGCAACAACCAATCTGTCATCTCGAAGGAGGTATAACTTGTCCCGAATTTTCGGGAACTGAGAGATCTGTTGCCACAGAGCCACAAATGAACTGTCATCTCGAAGGAGGTACAACTGAGAGATCTGTTACTACAGAGCTCAGCAGTAACAGATTCCCTGCCTACCGGTTTACCTCCCGAATGGGATGGCAGGCAGGCTCTTCTTTGTTCGGAATGACAGACCGTTTTGCCAATTGTCGGTTTAAATTGCCGGGGGGCGCCAATAATTTGCCGATTGACGCATTTAAACTGCCAATTGTCGGCTTAAACTGCCAATTGACGCATTTAAATTGCCAATTGTCGGCTCAAACTGCCCGGGGACGGGTTAATACTACCTGGGGACCGGTAGATATGGGGGTTTTGGAAAAGCTAACGGATGCTGGAGGATCTGCTTTACCCCCCGTTTCGGCCTCACTCCGTACAACGGAGCTTGCGGCCTCAACTGTCCCCCTACTGGTAGGGGGACGAGTGGAGCCGGTGGCTTCGAAGAAGACCTGGCGGAAGTCGGGGGGTACAGAGAATGGTTTAAGAATGGCTGAAAGCTGTAGTGCTGAAAGATCTGTAAAAGCCGGGGAGATTAATTGTGGTGTTCTGCACCACCTCACCGCTGTAAACGCGGTCCCCTCCTCCTGGAAGGAGGAGAAATTTAAGCCGGTGGTTACCAACTTCTTGTCATCTCGACGAGGAAACGAGGAGAGGTCTGTAATAACAGAACATCAAACAAGCTGTCATCTCGAAGGAGCCCCGAAGCTTCGGGGGACTGAGAGATCTGTATCAATAGTGCAGCAGTATAACAGATTCCCTGCCTACCGGTTTACCTCCCGAATGGGATGGCAGGCAGGCTCTTCTTTGTTCGGAATGACAGACAAACTTGCGACTTGTAACTTGCACCTTGCAACTGAATTATTAACAATAAAATATAATAACCCATCCTTAAAATTACGGGGTTATCGCGTGGTTAACAGTAATATTATCCTCGACCCTTCACCCTGTCGGGAGCTTCCCTTACAAGGGAAGCCGGTTTTGAACCGGGCCGGTGCACATCCGACAGGTAGTTCTGTTGGATCAAAACTGTTTCCCCTTAGTAAGGGGAAATGGCTACAGCCAAAGGGGTCGGGAGTAGAATTAATTGAAAAAAACGCCCATCTTTCTACTTTGAAAACCATGGGCACAGGAGATAATAAATTATTCCCATTCTTCCTGATTTCAAACCTCGCTACCGCGCGATTCTATCGCGTGGGTAACAGGATTAACAAGCCACACGATGCAATCGTGCGGCAGCAACGGGACTCGCATTGGAATGCGAACATCCTCCCCTTGCTAAGGGGAGGTGCCCGAAGGGCGGAGGGGTATATAGTAGCTAACATCAATAAAACGAGTGCCTATGAAACATGACTAAAGATTGAATCTTTCTGCTGGGGCTACCGCGCGATTCTATCGTGTGGGGTTTAAGCCACACGATAGAACCGTGCGGCAGCGGAAAGTATGGTTCTGTAAGGCGACTGGTTTCTTTCCCTTAGGGGAGGCAGGCGGTTGCCGGAGGCTAAAGAGAAATGTGGTGTTTATTCTCTCTACAACAACATCAAGTATTTAGGCGATACTTTAAATAAATGCCACTTTCTCCGCGGCCCGGCCATCTGTAATAGGAGATCAGGGGAAATGCCATCAGTGGCATGCCCCCTTGATTAAGATCCAAAACCTCTGGCCTAAAAGGCCCAACCTGAACTACTGCAGTTACAGGTAGTTCGTTCTCCCCTGCCTACCGGTTTACCTCCCGAATGGGATGGCAGGCAGGCTCGATGGGGATCCCGACGTGTCGGGAGGGGGTGAAATTGAATGGTTAAACCAAACTTCTTCTGAAAAGCAGAAGATTAAATTGAAGTACTGAAAACATCTTCTGGTCAAAAGCCAGCTTAACGTTGCAAAAACAACAAGCTGTACGTTCTCCCTCTGTGAGGGAGATGTCCGGCTCTGACGGACAGAGGGTGAGTGATTTACAAACCTCTTCAAAAAGTTGAAGGGAAATTTGAAGTATTGAAAACCAGATAAGTGGGTTTGGAATTGTATCCTACCCCTTCCTTGCTACCGCGCGATTCTATCGCGTGAGTAATCTGACCGGAACAAAAGCCACACGATGGAATCGTGCAGCAGCAAAGGGCAGTACAGGAGATGTCCGTCGGCTGACGGACAGAGGGGTAGGTAAACAGCGAAAAATTCAGCTTATCACCATTAAGTTAAAAACTGATTGACACTCAACAATTAACCAAAATGTCAATCAACAAACAACAAAAAAACGTTCTGAAGTTTATTGAAAGGAGAATTGCCAGGAGCACGAACCGTTCTCCCTTGAAAAGGGAGATCCCGACGTGTCGGGAGAGGGTTTATATCTCCACTGCATTTCGCCTGATTTAAACCAAAGAACAGCAAACTTTAAAATTTTAAATTATGAAAAAGCAAATTTTATTTCTAACAGTTTTTGTCGCGGCTCTATTAGCCGGTATGAATTCGTATGGACAGTATGTCAATTCCATGACAGGGGCTCCAACGTGTACCCCTGCAGTGCCTTTATCTTGTTTAAGTGATGCAGATGAATTGCATCCTCTGCCTGGTGAGGTCTATACTTATACAATTACTACAGATCCAGCTACTGTTGGAGATGTTCATTGGTTTGTTACAGATGAATCAGATATTATCACGTCTGCTACTTTAGGAACACCCGTTTTACAACCTAATCGTGATGTTGTTGATGGGGATTATATCCTTACAGCTTCGGCACATTATGATACTCCAGGAGCTTCAAAAACGATTGATATTTCCTGGAAAACATTTGATACCTCCAATGAGGTTTTGCTTGTAGCTTATGTAGAAGGTGCAGCTGGGTGTTCGGATAATGTAGAGGTATATCGTATTGAGCCTAGTTTCTCATTTACTCTGGATGTTGCTGGACTTTTAGATGCAGGTGGACTTGGTGCTGAGGAGTGCATTTCTCCTGTTGAGAGTGCAGTTTATGATGGAACAAATTTAACAATGGATTATGGTGAAAATTGGGTTTTCTTTTCTGTAAATGCAGCTAACTTTGTCGATTCTTGGGAGCCAACCTTTTCTGCGGTTGCTGCTAATGGTAGCACTATTGGCACTATTGAGTGGGCTTACCCGACAGATGCACAAGCAAATACTAACTGGAACGTATCAGGAACCCCAGTAGATGCGGTTGTTGCTGGAGGAGCTGTTGGAGCTGGTGGTGAATGTATCGTAGTAAGAGTACAAGTTGATCATGGCAGTGTAGAGCATAATAACACTACCGCAGCTGAAGTTGTAACATTGTCTATTGATGGGGTAATGTATGATCCTGCAACTGATGGATATGGAAATGCAGCATTGGCTGATTTGGATGAACCAGCATCATCAGGTGCTTGTGTTAATGACGTAACTGACGTAGCGACTTACACTCTTACACCAAGACCAGCGCTTGTCGATGCTATTCCAGATACTCCTAACCCAACTGATTTTGAACCTAAGAACTAATAACATGAACAACTTTGCTTTTTCATAACCAAAGATATAGCGCAGCGCGCAAGGAGCAGGGGCACCGTGCCCTTTGCTCTTCGCCCTGGGCGATGGAGAAGAAGGACTGAAGGACTGATTTGGAGAATTACTGAAGTTGGAAGGACTGAAGGACTGATAAGTCATCCTGAGCGCACCTGTCCCGATCAGCGCATCGGGAGTCGAAGGGTGGAGAAGAAGAAAGTGAGCAGTTTTCAGTCGCAGTCGCAGTTAGCAGGAGAGAAGAAGTCATTAGACAATAGTCATTAGGAAAAATGCAAACTGTAGCAAAGAAAAGTGTGAAGGATCGCCCCTTTAGGGGTTGGGGGTTGCGCAGGAGGAGAAGGAAGTCATTAGACAATAGTCATTAGGAAGAACTTTCTAAGCAATGACCAATGACCAATAACCAATGACCAGTGACCAATGACTAAATAGGTTATGAAGAAGATTAGAAGGTTAGAATATTTGAATGAAGAAAGCAGGCAATAGGCAAATTGCAATAGGCAAAAAGAAAACCGCTATTGTGTCCTGCTGTGCGCTATGTGGTTCGATTAAAACCGCAACGTAGAGCTACGAATAAGAAGTCACCAGTCGCAGTTACCAGTTAACGAATGACCAGTGACCAATGACCATTTCCGCAACAGGCGGAGCACTCTGGAGAAAAGCCCGAAAGGGTATACGAAATAAACAGCGTTTCTGAATAGCGTTTGTCATTACAGTTTTTCGGAGCCCCGAAGCTTCGGGGGACTGAGAGATCTGCTACAGCGAAGCAAAGGAGTTAAAGATTCCTCTCTTTGTTCGGAATGACATTTCATTTTGAAGAACGCAAAGAATTAATAACAATAAAATATGATGAAATGTGAACTATAATATACACAACATCTGGAAAGGCAATGCGCCGCCAAAAGAGGAGAGAAATCCTCTGTGGGGTGACCCATCCTGCTGTCATTTCGATCCGTCAGCTGACGGAGAGAAATCTGCGTCAGTAGAGCTGAATAGCAACAGATTCCTCACTGCGTTCGGAATGATAAGGACCAACGGCAGTCCATTGCTAAATATGCGCGACGGGTTTACCCGGCAGGCGCAGCGCGACGGGCCCCGTGGCCGTGCACCGGCAATTCGGTTTGCTATGGGCAACGGGCTTGTCACGCTTAATAAATCCTCTGTGCCCCTCTGTGGATTCTCGGTGAACTCTGTGGTAAAAAGAAAAAACCACAAAGAACACAAAGAACACGGAGAAGACACAGAGAACACAGAGAATTACACGCTAAATCCAACAAAGGCATTCCGTATGCACTGCATACCGAAGAAGTCGGGACTTGCAGGAGGAAAACTTTGAAAGGATTAAGGATTAGCGATTAAGGATTAAGGATTAGTGATGAAGGATGAATTGGTGAATGTGGAAAACCTTAAAGTGTTTGAGGGATGAAAATCCTTAGCGTCTTAGCGCCTTTGCGAGAAAAAATGAATAAGGAATAACAATTTTGGGATGAATAGGCAATATGCAAATGGCAATATGCAAAATAGCCCCAAGGGGGAGAACCTTTATAGCCGTTGCGTTAGCGCCGGGGATATCGAATTAGCAATTGGCAAAGTGCAAAAAATACAATTTAACAGTTTAACAATTTTACAATTTGTCAATAGCCAAAAGAATAAGTAAATATTTGCAGCTTTAAATCGGCTGTCCGGGTAAGCGGAAAGAATTGTAAAAGAGAATGTGTAAAAAAGAAAGACAAACAAAAAAAGAAATAAAAGCTGTCATCTCGAGGAGAGTAACGACGAGAGATCTGTAACAAGAGCGCTCTGAAGCAGCAGATTCCTCTCTGCGTTCGGAATGACAGAAAAGACTCGAAACCCGCAGCTAAAAAATATGTACCAATTGAAACAACATATTATCCATTTTATTCTGGCAATTCTGCTGGTTGTGCTGGCTGTAGCAAATGTTACGGCACAGATTGCTATTCAGGAATGCGATACGATGACGTTTAGTGTGAGCAGTCGGCCCAATATTCCTGAAACACATTTTGTGTGGGGAATTTATAATGCGTCGCCAACTCCAACCGATGTGCTCGATCCGGCTACTACGCTCGATCCGGCATTGTATTTTGTTGATGGGCAATATGCAGGCAGAACGGTTAAGGTAACAGGTTTAGCTCCGGGCAAATATTATGTTCGTATTCATGTTTGGGACGAGGTGTCGTGCACCGATAATGTTGAAATGTATCTAATGGAAGTGCTGGAATCCGACCTCGATATGGAAGTTTACGCCGACTCGGTATGTATTGGCGATCCAACCAATGTGTACATTCGTTTTACCGGAAGAGGGCCATATACCGTTACCTACATCATTGGCGATGCTGTTACGCCTAGTGTTGTGAACTTAAATGGTACAGAAGAAGATCCGGAGTTGGTAATTCCTGTTTTGGAACCATTGCCGGTAGGAGAAACAACCTTCTGGGTTATTCGGGTTGAAGATAATTGTAAGGCTTACGAGTTTACCGGGGAAGAACGACCCAATACAGGTATCGTTATTTTCCCGAAACCGGCACAGCAACCGATCTACTTAAAGGAGGATTAGCGAATGGAAAAAGAAAGGATTATTTTTAAAGCTCAGTAGATTAAGGATAAAGGATTAGAGATGAAGGATGAATGAGTAATGATTAGTGATGAAAGATGAATTGTCATCTCGGGGAGTGTAACGACGAGAGATCTGTAACAGCAGAACTCTGATGAAACAGATTTCTCTCTACGATCGAAATGACGGCTGGCAACTAATAATAATGAAACAAAAAGGAATATATATCGATTATGAATTGGAACAAAAGGCTTTCGCACAGGTGAAAATGTATTCCGCACAACTGAAAGCTGACAGCGCGTCACACAAAGAAGCCTTCCGGCGACCTGAATATGGCTCCGCGCAACCGTTAGCGGGCTTCCGGCCAATGAAAATGGCCTTCGCAGCGAAGAACATTGGTAAAGGATGAAAATGTAAATGAGTAACTGAGTGAATGAGGAGAAAATATGCAAATAGTAGTTGGCTAAGAGTCCCGGAGGGACGAAATATAAATAACCCGGTGCTTTAGCGCCGGGGATACAGCAGCATACGACTGCGCTCCACGATGAAGTAATGATCAGTGATCGAAAGCAGTTTGGAGCAAGACAGGTAGTAGGTTGATGAAAGAATGAATGATAAACGATTTAAGATTGCAGAATGAA
Source organism: uncultured Draconibacterium sp. (assembly GCF_963674925.1). Classification (NCBI taxonomy): domain Bacteria; kingdom Pseudomonadati; phylum Bacteroidota; class Bacteroidia; order Marinilabiliales; family Prolixibacteraceae; genus Draconibacterium; species uncultured Draconibacterium sp. Next base: position 731,258 of record NZ_OY771647.1, on the reverse strand, counting down.
TAACAGGCGATAGCCAGCGATAGGCAAAACCTTTGCGACTTAGCGCCTTTGCGAGAGAAAAAATTTAGTGTCTTTGAGTCTTTGTGTTTAAGAATTATACCAAAAAGAAGAAAAAACAAGAAAAGAAAGAACTCGAAGCTAGCGGCTCGCAGCTCGTAACTAATAAAGAATGAAAAGACTGATGTACATAGTATTATTCCTGCTGATGGCGGTCCCGACGCTATCGGTCGGGATTTGGCTTGGGCCGATTTTCAATTCGCTGTGCTCAACAAGTAAGTAAAAATGAAACGGCAGAAATACATATTGATGATGATACTTCTGGTAGTGACCACGATGGTGGCTGCCCAGGAAAGCTATGTCATCGATTCGGTATGTGTGGGGACCGAACGCACCTATCGTCGCGATGGTGAGGCAGGTTATACGTACTATTGGGAAATTGTTGACAGGCAGCTTAATGATACTTTCGGAGTAGCGGAAGTTCCTTTTGAAGAGGATCTGGGAAACGATACCATCTACGGAAGTGAAAGCACTATCCTGTGGGATACGGATGGCGATTATGATATAGTGGTTTATGTGACCAGCGAACATGGTTGCGATACGGTGGAACAGGGAATGGTTCGGGTATTCCCGCTTCCGGAAGCACGTGCCGGCGACGATGTAGTGCTTTGTAGCTTCGACGATTATATTTTGTTCGGCGATACCGCCTGGAACTACAGTCAAATTTACTGGGGCAGAACGGGCGATGGAACATTTAGCGATGAATACAGTCTGCATCCAACCTACACTTTTGGCCCTAATGATATTCTTAATGGGGAAGTTACGCTTTTCATCACTGCCGAAGGTTTAGCCGATAACGGCACCTGTGTTCCGGCAGTGGATTCGGTAACAATCCTACTTAGTCCTTCTATAACGATTGATAGCACCGCAGTTCTGTGCTATGGACAAAGCGTTTCGGACTGGGAAACCCAGGTAGTATCGAGCCTTGTTGACAGTGTTTATATTTCAGAACATCAGACATTATCCGGTTGTGACTCAACGCTAACCCTGACGGTAAGTATTGTTGATGGATTCGCATATGACAGTACCGCAGTTCTATGTTACGGCCAGACCGTTCCTGACTGGGAAACCCAGGTAATATCGAGCCTTGTTGACAGTGTTTATATTTCAGAACATCAGACATTATCCGGTTGTGACTCAACGCTAACCCTGACGGTAAGTATTGTTGATGGATTCGCATATGACAGCACCGCAGTTCTGTGTTACGGTCAATCCGTTTCCGACTGGGAAACCCAGGTAATATCGAGCCTTGTTGACAGTGTTTATATTTCAGAACATCAGACATTATCCGGTTGTGACTCAACGCTAACCCTGACGGTAAGTATTGTTGATGGATTCGCATATGACAGTACCGCAGTTCTATGTTACGGCCAGACCGTTCCTGACTGGGAAACCCAGGTAATATCGAGCCTTGTTGACAGTGTTTATATTTCAGAATATCAAACAGTATCAGGTTGTGACTCAACACTGACCCTTACAGTAAGTATTGTCGACGGGTTTACATATGACAGTACCGCAGTTCTATGTTACGGCCAGACCGTTCCTGACTGGGAAGGTCAAGCCATATCGAGCCTGGTTGACAGCGTTTATATTTCAGAGCATCAAACTGCAGGTGGTTGTGATTCAACACTGACATTAACAGTTAGCATCATTGATGGAGGCCTTACCGAGATTTATGAATCAGCCTGTGAAACATTCACCTGGATAGCAGGAAATGACAGCACCTATACCGAATCAGGTATTTACGATTATATATCCGATTTAGGAACCTGCTCCGATACCTTACGCTTGCACCTGCTTATCAGTCCGCCTATGGAGCTGATAGCCGATCCGTTGGATGTATTGTGTTACGGCGATAGCACAGGAGCCATCGATCTGACAGTTTCCGGAGGTATTGCTCCATATACTATCCTTTGGAGTACCGGTGACACAACTGAAGATTTGAGTATGCTGCCGGCAGGTAATTATAGCGTAATCGTTACTGATTCTCTGGGATGTTCAGATACAACAGCTGTTGAAATAGTACAGCCTGATGAGCTACAAATTACACTCGATGCGGTAACAAATGTTCTTGCTATTGGTGAATCAACCGGAAGCATTGAAGTTTCGATTGGTGGTGGAACACCCGGTTACACCTATGTTTGGACTAATGAAGCAGGGGATATTGTTGGAACGGCTGAAGACTTGATTAACCAACCGGCCGGTGATTATACTTTAACGGTAACTGATGCAAATGGTTGTGAGGCAATATTGATTGAAACAATTACTGAGCCAATAGCAACTGAAAGGCGTATGTCACCGGTTGAAACACCAATCTGTTACGAAGACCGGAATAGTTTCCCACTTCTTGATTCATTGAAGCAATACCTGGCATTACATCCTGATGTTGAGGTCTTTTCCGATTGGGGACTGGATACTAGCTCCTTTATATTTGTTGATTCAGTAATTATTGGAGGTAGTGAATATTGTTACGAAGAGATACGGACCTATAGCATTCAGGATTTTGGTGGTGATACCTTAAGTGCAACCCACCGTATAATTGTTGATGATGACGAAGAGCCAACAATTAGTTGTCCACCTGGCTTCTCGGTGTCTGATGGCATCGTTCCGCCGCCTCTTGATTCTACAGGATTCTTGGCCGCTGGAGGAAGTTTTGATGACAATTGTGGTATATACAGTTTCCGCCATGTAAGCGATGTCTCGGATGGTAAACCCAATCCGGAAACGATAACAAGAACATACGAGGTTACTGATTTCTGTGGTAACACGAGAGAATGTGAGCAGGAAATAGAAGTGACAAAAGAAATTGTTATTGCCGACATCGGCCCATTCTGCCAGTTTTCTCCGGCACCCGAATTACCCGATACCGCATTAAACGGAACTCCGGGCTACTGGTTACCTGCTACAATTAATACTGATTCTGCGGGAATATTTGACTATGTATTCTATGCCGATTCGGGCTATCATGCACAACCTTATACGGTAAGTATTACTATTATTCCTGCTATTGATTTGAATACAACGCTGGTGGATCAGGGCTACAATCCAAATCCTGTGGGAAGTATCGATCTTGATATTGAAGGCGGTAGCGCACCGTATACCGTAAACTGGAATGGACCTGGCGGATATTCTGCGTCATCTGAGGATATCGCCAACTTATACGCCGGCGATTATTGGGTAGAAGTAAGCGATAACATTGGCTGTTACGATAGCTTGTCGGTTACCTTGCGAACCTTTGAGCCGGAGTTCAGCTGTCCGCCGGATACTATTTTTGAATGCCCGGACGTAACCCAGTACCCTGCGTCAACCAACATTGCTGAGTTTATTGCCATAGGCGGATACTTCAATCCGGCCAATATAGTAGCTAGCCTTACAAGTTTCGATGTAACAGTTACAAGCGAGTACTGTTTAACCATCGAGCGCACCTACAACATTGAAGATATTTACGGAAGATTGTATTCGTGTACACAAACCATCGACTTCCACGATACTATTCCGCCGGTGCTTAATGCTCCTGAAGGCGATACCGTGGAATGTTACTCTGCTGTTTATGCGGATTACAAAACGTATACTGATTTTATCGCATCGGGTGTACCTGTGCCTTACGATAATTGTGCAATCGATCCATCGTCGTTTACCGTTCGCGATACCTTAATTAATATTGAACCCGGTCGTGCCGAGTTAATTTACTATTACAGTATTGCCGATATGTGCGGAAACGTTGGTCGCGATACTACTTATTTCCTTATTCTCGACGAGGAATCACCTGAAGTATTCTGTGCTGATATTACGGTTTACCTGGATGAAAACGGAACTTATCACATCTCGGTACAGGATTCTGTTGCCATGGTCGACAGTGTATACGATAATTGTACTGCTCCTGAAAACCTGAGGGTGGTAATTGAAGTGAACGAAATAACCTGCGAGGATATAGAGTCGGGAACACAGGCCCGGGTAATCGTTTATGATGAGGTAGGCCTTTCGGCAGAGTGTGTGGCAAACATTACCGTACTTGATACCGTTCCGCCGGATGCAATTTGTCAGGATATTACGGTTTATTTAGATGAAAACGGTGAGGTAACAATTACGGCTGAACAAATCAACAATACTTCAACCGATAACTGTGAAATCGCTTCAATCGATATTTCCAGAGATCGTTTCGACTGTACCGATGTTGGTGTTAACCTTGTTCAGTTAATTGTTACGGATATCTATGGTAATACCGATACCTGCGAGGCAAACGTGACTGTTATCGATGAGATTCCTCCTCAAATTACTTGTAACCCGGGAGATACCATACAGTTAAGCGAAGAAGATGGTACTTTCTTACTAACATGGGATGTTGTTACGGAATCAGCCTGGGATGAATGTGGAATTGACACGGTGTTGCTGGATCAGTACTTATTGGATTGCGACAACATTGGACGGACAACAATTACCGCAACAGCTTACGATATTAATGGTAATTCAAGTACTTGTACTTCAGAGTTTGTTGTTATAGGTAACACGCCTCCAATTGTTGAAAACGACTCGGCTATCACAGCAATGGATGTTCCGATTGATATTCCGGTAACCAATAACGACTTCGACCTGAAGACAAATATTGATATATCGACGCTTGGTGTTAACAGTGATCCTGGAAATGGATCTGTGGTGGTAGATAATAGAACAGGTATTGTAACTTACATTCCTGATCCTGGATTTATTGGTGAGGATATATTCACCTATCAAATTTTAGACGATGGTGTTCCTTGTGAACCGGAAAAGGGAACGGCCACTGTGTTTATCACCGTACTTCCGGCCAACGAGCCGCCTGTGGCTGTCGACGACTACTTTGAAGTGCCATGTGGCGAGTTATTTGGTAATGTTTTATATGGCGACGATTTTGGAAATGGTAAAGATTATGATCCGGATGCTGATGATAAAATTACGGTAGGCCAGACCCTGATTACTCCACCGGATAGTGGTGTGTTTAACTGGTTGGACGGCGATGGAAACTTCGAATATATTCCGTTTGATGGATTCTTCGGAACCGATAGCTTCCAGTATGTAATTTGTGATGATGGAATTCCTTCTTCGTTGTGCGACACCGCCTGGGTATTTATCACCCGTGTTCCGGATAACGATTGTGATGGTGTTGCCGATGCGAATGATATTGATGATGATAACGACGGAATACGCGATAATATTGAGAATGGTGGTTACTGGCCTGAAGACCAAATGGGGCTGATCGATTCTGATCATGACGGAATACCGGATTACATGGATATCGACTCGGATAACGATGGAATACCTGATAATATTGAAGGTCAGGGCGAACACAATTATATTCCGCCTTCGGGAGTTGATGCCAACCACGATGGCTGGGATGATGTTTACGATGTAACTATTGGTGGTGTAATTACTTTCGACGAAGAGTTGACCGATACCGATGGCGATTCGATGCCTGATTACCTGGATATTGACTCGGATAACGACGGTGTATTTGATATGATTGAAGGCCACGATGCCGACCACAATGGTATCGCCGATGTATTGAGATGGTACACCGATGAAGACCACGATGGATTGGATGATGCTTATGATACTTATTACGGATGGGCCGATTATGGTAACGAGATCGGTAGTAATGCGCCGCTGCAAGACTTCGACGATGACGGAACACGCGACTGGCGCGATATTAACGATGAAGATGATGATTACATGACAGCAAATGAAGACCTGAATGGTAACGGCGATTACAGCGACGATGACCTCGACCTGGATGGTTATCCGGAATACCTGGATACCGAGCTGAATTGTGAGCTGTTTATTCCTGAAGGATTCTCGCCAAACGATGATGATGTTCACGACTTCTTCCAGATTCTGTGTATCCAGAAATATCCGAATGCCAAACTGATGATATTTAACCGTGCCGGTGTTAAACTCTGGGAGAAAGAACACTACGGTAACCTCGATGTTTGGGGAACTTACCAGGATGCATGGTGGTGGGGAACATCTGAAAACGTACTTACCCTTGGCCGATCAGGTGGACTACCGGCCGGTAACTACATCTACGTACTGCTATTGAACGATGGAAAAGGTACGGTTAAGAATGGTACGGTGATGTTGGCATATTAAGAAGGATTAAGGATTATTGATTAAGGATTCTAGAATACAGTAAACAGTTTTCAGTCGCAGTTCTCAGTTTAACAATTTAGCAATAGAACAATTTAACAGTAGAATAGTGAATGAGTTATTGAGTGAATGAGGAGCGGATTAGAGAATTTGAATTTCGATTGAAGATTAACGATTTTGGATTGCAGAATTTTAGGAAAGGAGGCAGTTTTCAGTCGCAGTTTACAGTTCTGCAATTTGACAATAGAACAATAGAACAATTGTAACCATAAACTACTGTGCCCTATATGTCTAATGTGGTTCAATTCTTCGCCTCTTCGTGTTTAAAGATTTTCGATTTTCAGAAAGAAAGAAAACAGTTTTCAGTCGCAGTTCTCAGTTTAACAATTTAGCAATAGAACAATTTAACAGTAGTATCGTGAATGCGTTATTGAGTGAATGAGAGCGGATTAGAGAATTTGAATTTCGATTGAAGATTAACGATTTTGGATTGCAGAATCTTAGGAAAGGAGGCAGTTTTAAGTCGCAGTTTTCAGTTCTGCAATTTGACAATGGAGCAATTTAACAATAGAACAATTGTAACCATAAACTACTGTGTCCTATGTGTCTAATGTGGTTCAATTCTTCGCTTCTTCGTGTTTAAAGATTTTCGATTTCCAGAAAGAAAGAAAACAGTTTTCAGTCGCAGTTTACAGTTTTGCAATTTAACAATGGAGCAATTTAACAGTAGTATCGTGAATGAGTTATTGAGTGAATGAGGCGCGGATTAGAGAATTTGAATTTCGATTGAAGATTAACGATTTTGGATTGCAGAATTTTAGGAAAGGAGGCAGTTTTCAGTCGCAGGTTACAGTTTTGCAATTTGACAATGGAGCAATTTAACAATAGAACAATAGAATAATTGTAACCATAAACTACTGTGTCCTATGTATCTACTGTGGTTAAAAAACTTAGTGCCTTTACGTCTTCGTGTTTAAATATCATTGCAACGCCGTCTCAATATCCCCAATAATATCAGCCACATTTTCAATACCAACCGAAAGGCGCATCATGCGGTCGTTAATGCAGGCTGCAACACGTTCTTCTTCGGTAAACTCGGCATAAATTGTTGAGTGTGGGTGAATAATCAGCGATTTATTGTCGTTCAGATTGGTGGCCCTGCGGATGATTTGCAGCTTATTCATAAACGAATAACAGGCAGCTTTCGATTCCAGCTCGAAGCTCATTATAGTGCCGGGAACACCGTTAAAGTATTTTTGAGCCAGCTTGTATCGCTTGTCGGTTTTCAATCCCGGGTAACTCACTGTTTTAATCCGGGGATGTGCTTTCATAAATTCACCCAAGGCCAGGCAGTTTTGGTAGCATTTTTCTACCCGAAGCTCCAGAATGTCGAGCCCCTGAATTTGAAAGCGCGCAGTTTGTGGCGCCATGCTTCCTCCCGTATTTCGGTAAACGTTCTTTCTTACTTTAATTAGAAAGGCATTCTCCTTAAATTTTTCAGTGTAAGAAGCCGTATTTGGGTTCCGGTTCCAGTCGAAATTACCATGATCGACAATGGCCCCTCCAAACGAAGTAGCCCCGCCGGAGATGTATTTTGTGGTCGACATCACTTCGATATTTACCCCAAATTTACCGCCACTAAAAACATTGGGTGGAGTAATTGTGCTGTCGGCAACTAAAACCAGGTTGTGCTTTTTTGCCACGCGCGACAGCATTTCAATATCAGCAATATCCAGTTGCGGATTGGTTACCGTTTCAAAATAAATGGCGCGGGTATTTTTATCGATACGTTTTTCAATTTCTGTTTCAGAGCTTAAATCGCAAAAACGTGTCTCCAGTCCAAATTCAGAAAGCGTATTCTGAAACAAGGCATAACTGTGCCCAAACAAACGATTTCCGGAAATAATATTGTCGCCCGTTTTGGTAAGCGCCATAATCGTATTTGTAATGGCGGCCATGCCCGAACTTACTGCAATTGCACCACTGCTTTGGGTAAGCGCCTTTAGTTTTAACTCGAAATACTCCACCGTTGGGCTTGTTGTTCGCGAGTAAACATGGGCAATATAATCGCCCCTGAAATTGGCCTCAATCTGTTCAGCCGAATCAAATTCGTAAGCTACCGATTCGTATAAGGGCATTTGCAGTGCCTTGTGTGGGTCTTGTTTGGCATATGGTACATTTAATGCTGTAGTAGTAAATCCGGTTTTCTTCATTTGTCAATCTTTAAAGGCGTAAAGGTAATCTTTTGTATTCCTTTCCTGGCCTGCTATTACAAAATACCAGCTGAAAAAGCCTGATATTTGACATCCTCAAAACAATTTTACAACATAAATGTTTTTAAAGTATCAATGCATTTTGGTACAGTATTTGATACTTATCTGTGCATTTTTAAGTTATAATTAAACAGCATTTAATTAACAACTGCTAACCATGGCGCCCCCCGCCATGGTTTTTTTTTGTTTTTTCTGAAGTATCCAAAAACACTTTTCCTATCCTCCAATTTTCTCCTTATTATTTCGGGGCACCGGCAATTATTCGCAGTTAAATAATTATAAATGTTTACTGCGTTGCAACAGACGTCTGCTTGTCAGTTAGTTAATGACTTTTAGGGAAAAAGAAGAGGTATTGAAGTGCATTTTCTTTTAATAATCTGCATTTTCACGTCTGAATCTCTATCTTTAAAAAACAAATTCGGAAGTGTTCTTCGGAATTGAAAATCTAAAAAGAAAGGAGCCAAATCGATGAAAAGTTACCTGCCAAAGTTAGTTCAGAATGATAAGTGGCTGGAGCCTTATGCCGGAGTTATTTCCGACCGAATGATACTTGCTGATCGTAAAGAAAAAGAAATTACCGGCGGTCGGTCGCTAGCCGATTTTGCTACCGGACATTTGTATTTTGGTTTGCACCGAACCGAATCGGGCTGGGTAATTCGCGAGTGGGCACCCAATGCAACGCATATTTATCTGGTTGGCACTTTTAACGATTGGCATGAAAATGTGGAGTACTCTTTTGCAAGTCTCGATCATGGTGTTTGGGAATTGCATCTGGCAGCCGATCAAATAGCACATGGCGATTTGTATGCCTTAAATGTGCATTGGTCCATAAACTTTGGAAAACGAATACCTGCCTGGGCTACACGTGTTGTTCAGGACGAAAATACACACATTTTTAATGCCCAGGTTTGGGCGCCCGAAAATCCATACGAGTGGAAGAATCCGGAGTTCCAGCGGGCCGACGAGCACCCACTTATTTATGAGGGACATGTGGGTATGGCCGGCGAAGAGGAACGGGTACATACTTATAATGAATTTCGTGAACAGATGTTGCCGCGTATAAAAGCCAACGGCTATAATGTTATTCAGTTGATGGCGATTCCGGAGCACCCGTATTACGGGAGCTTTGGGTATCATGTAAGTAGCTTTTTTGCGGCTTCGTCGCGTTTTGGTACGCCCGAGGAACTAAAACAACTGATCGATGAGGCGCACGGAATGGGAATTGCTGTGATTATGGATTTGGTGCATTCGCATGCCGTAAAAAATGAAGTTGAAGGTTTGGGGAATTACGATGGCACACGCTACCAGTTTTTCCACGAAGGAGGAAAAGGTGAGCATCCGGCATGGGACAGCTATTGTTTTAACTACGATAAAAATGAAGTGTTGCACTTTCTTTTATCAAATATCAGCTACTGGCTCACGGAGTATAAATTTGATGGATATCGTTTCGACGGAGTAACCAGCATGTTGTATTTCAACCATGGTTTGGAGATCGCATTCACTACTTACGACGACTATTTTAATGCCAATGTAGACCACGAGGCAACTACCTATTTTAAACTGGCGAATAAGCTGATTAAAGAAATTAATCCGCGGGCACTGTCGATTGCCGAAGATATGAGTGGAATGCCCGGACTGGCAACAGCGATTGAAGATGGCGGTTTGGGATTCGATTTCAGAATGGCAATGGGCGTTCCTGACTTCTGGATAAAAATGATAAAAGAAAAGTCGGACGACGAATGGGAGGTTGGCGATATTTTTTACCAGCTAACCTCGAAGCGAATGGATGAGCAGGTGGTAAGTTATGCCGAATCGCACGACCAGGCCCTGGTGGGCGATAAAACCATCATCTTCCGGCTGATCGATAAAGAGATGTATTTTTCCATGCGAAAAGATCAGCCCAACCTGATTGTTGACCGTGGAATAGCACTGCATAAAATGATCCGGCTGGCGACAGCAAGTACTGCCGGCGGTGCTTACCTGAATTTTATGGGGAATGAATTCGGGCATCCCGAATGGATTGATTTCCCGCGCGTTGGAAACAATTGGTCCTATCAGCATGCCCGCCGAATTTGGAGCATTGCCGAAGATCAGGAGCTGAAGTTTCATTGGCTGTATGATTTTGACAAAGAAATGATTCAGCTGATCAACCAGAATAAGATACTTTCTATTCCTCCGGTTGATCTGGTTTTGGAAAACAAACCCGATAAAGTGCTGGCCTACCACCGTGGACTGTTTTTGTTTGTTTTCAATTTTAATCCAACGCAGTCGTTTACCGATTACGGAATCCCGCTGGGTGCCGGGAAATATCAAATTGTATTGAATACCGATTCCGGCCGCTTTGGTGGTCACGACCGGGTTGATGAGGAGATTAGTTATTATACCATGCCAAGCAAAGGAATGGACAGCCAGCATTACCTGAGACTTTACCTTCCGGCAAGAACGGCACTGGTATTGAAAAAAGTGGATATCCCAAAAGTAAAGTAAATGAACGAAACAAAGTTCCAAACCATAGTAGATGTGCCGTCGTTTCAGTGGCAAACAGGTTATAAAAAGAAAAACCTGTTTATGGGATCGTGTTTTACCGAAAATGTTGGGGCAAAAATGGAAGCCCTGAAATACCCGGTCGACATTAACCCGTTTGGAATTTTGTATAACCCGCTTTCTGTTGCCAACGGGCTACAGCTATTGCTCGAAGAGAGGCAGCTTTCTCCAAACGATCTTATCAGACACAACGGCCTTTGGCACAGCTTTAGTCATCATGGTCGTTTTTCAAATACGGAGCAAAATAAGGCGTTGGATGACATCAACACGCGTATTATAAGCTCGGCAACTTTTTTAAAACAGGCCGGTTTTTTATTTCTCACCTTTGGTACGGCCTGGATTTATCGCTACAAAAAAAGTGGCGAACTGGTTTCGAACTGCCATAAAATTCCGGCCCGCGAGTTTGTGCGCGAACGTTTGTCTGTACAACAAATCGTTGACGTTTATCGTGAATTGCTGCTCAAAATCTGGCAGGTAAATCCTGATTTGAAAGTGGTTTTTACAATCAGCCCAATTCGTCATTGGAAAGACGGCGCTGTTGAAAACCAGCGAAGTAAGTCGACGCTGATTTTGGCTGTCGATCAGCTTATTCAGGAACATGGTGCTGAAAAATGTGCCTATTTCCCGTCGTACGAAATTGTAATGGATGAGCTGCGCGATTATCGTTTTTATGCCGAAGATATGTTGCACATTTCGGAGGTGGCTGTTAAACATATCTGGTCGCGTTTTGAAACGGCACTAATTAATCCTGAAAGTATTGAAATTGCCCGAGAAGTTCAAAAAATAAGCAATGCTGTAAAGCATCGCCCAA